>NZ_JBIUWB010000006.1:0-325455 GCF_044743255.1 Glutamicibacter sp. NPDC087673 | reverse complement strand
AGAGGAATTTGAGCGAGTCTACTATGATGAAATGACAGGCTCGTTACCCGACGCAGCTGCACATAAGACGGCGGCATGATTTCCGGGACGGTTCATTCTTCTCGGTGTGGTAAACGTTTCGAGCGATCTAACGGATGTTCGAATACTTTGTTCAGTTCTTTTTTTGCAAAAGTCTTTCCAGTCTTCACGTCTCAGTGTCGCATTCGAAACACCAATTATGGCGCGCAAATATGGCTTCACGAATTTAGCGGGAGATTCGTAAATATCTGTATGAGCATCCCAAGTAAGAACGCTTGATTTCCCTTTGAATTTTCTTCCAAATTCTAGCGCCGCATATCCTCCTCCATTTCCACCGGCAAATAGTATTTCTTTGCCGGTCGTCCGTTGGAGGGACTTAATAAGATCCACTAGATAATCGTTAAAATTGTCTTCAGGTTTACCCGTAAACCAAGCTAATTCGAGTTCTGGGTTGGACTTCAATAGCGGATCCGCGATTTGTACAACTGGCAGATTGCTCTCAAGAATTCGAGTAAATGCCTTTACAGGCCATGCTAATGATTCGTTCATGCGCCGCGCACCGCTAAATAACACAATTATCGATCTAGTTCTCGTGTCAAATACCGGCCCACTAATTTCAAGTTCAATCGATGACCCATCGTCGAAAGCTACTGAGTGGATTCCCGTCAAACTGCTCACGTTATCTTCAAACTCGTCCAAGTTATCCCAAACGTATACTTCGTTCATTTTCTAATTCCCTTTACCCATTCGGTAGCTTTCCGAGAGACTCGCTTAGATTTCCTTGTAAAATCGTATCGTGATTAAAGCAAAAGACTTGGCAACCTACCGAGTAAGTTTTGTTGCCAAGCCTTTTCCAGTTCCTGTGCATCAGTTGTTTTACAATGTCATGTTTAGGCGTCTGCCAAGTCGATCTCTCGCGCGACGCTCGCACCAATCGCCGCACCCACAACATCCAGAACGCCCTGCGGCAGTGCCGAATCAATGTTGATGACTGCCAAGGCTTCAGACTTCTTCTCATCACGCGATACCTGCATACCGGCAATGTTGACGCCCTGCTCCCCCAGCACGTTGCCCAGCGAGCCAACGACACCTGGACGATCCGCGTAGCGAACGACAATCATGTGATCCGAAATAGGGATTTCGATTTCGTGGCCGTTGATCCCTACGAGCTTCTCGATCTGCTTAGGCCCGGTCAAGGTGCCCGCCACAGCAAGCTGGGTGCCCTCATTGGTGGACCCCTTGATGGTCAGCTGGTTGCGGTACTCAGGCGAATCGGGGGTGGTGATCAGACGGGTAGCAACACCACGCTGCTCAGCCAAGACCGGCGCGTTCACGTAGGAGACCTGATCCGAAACTACGTCCATGAAGACGCCCTTGAGTGCCGAGAGCTCCAGAGCCTTGACATCCAGTGCGGCGATCTCTCCGGCAACTTCAACGTCAATGCTGGTGAGGGAGCCGGAAGTCAATGCGTTGAAGATACGGCCCAGCTTCTCAATCAGCGGGATGCCAGGGCGCACGTTCTCATCGATGACGCCGCCAGCAACGTTCACAGCATCCGGGACCAGTTCGCCGGCCAGCGCCAGGCGAACCGACTTGGCTACCGAGACGCCAGCCTTTTCCTGTGCTTCATCGGTTGAAGCGCCCAGGTGCGGGGTGACGGTGACGTTCTCGAATTCGAAGAATGGAAGATCGGTGCTTGGCTCCTTGACGAACACGTCGATGCCGGCGCCTGCAATCTCTTCATTCTTCAATGCTTCGTAAAGCGCGTCTTGATCCACCAGACCGCCACGGGCCACGTTGACCACGTATGCGGACTTCTTCATCTTGGTGAAGGCATCCTTGCCCAGCATGCCCAGGGTTTCCGGGGTCTTTGGCATATGGATGGTGATGAAGTCGGCCTCAGCCAACAGCTCGTCCAAGGTCAGCAGGGTGACGCCCAGCTGTGCGGCACGGGCAGGGGTGACGTATGGGTCGTATGCAACGATCTCCATGCCGAAGCCCTGCAGGCGCGCAGCAACCAGTGCACCGATGCGGCCCAGTCCGATAATGCCGGCTTTCTTCTCGAAGAGTTCAACGCCGGTGTAGGCGCTGCGCTTCCATTCGCCGTTCTTCAGCGATGCGTTGGCAGCAGGAATGCGACGTGCCAGGGACACGATGTGGCCCACGGTCAATTCAGCCGCGGAGATGATGTTGGAGGTTGGAGCGTTGACCACCATGACGCCAGCCTGGGTGGCTGCCTTGATGTCTACGTTATCCAGGCCCACGCCGGCACGGGCGATAACCTTCAGGTTCTTTGCTGCGGCGATAGCTTCGGCATCCACCTGGGTTGCGGAGCGAACGAGGATTGCATCTACCTCGGCAATGGCTTCGAGCAGCTGGGAGCGGTCAGCTCCGTCGGTCTGACGAATTTCAAAGTCGGGGCCGAGAGCAGCAACGGTTGCTGGGGAGAGTTGTTCGGCCAGAAGTACGATTGGCTTGTTGTCAGACACGGGTGTGGCACCTTTGCGATTTCTTGGGCTGATGCTTGCATGGAGGCAGCTATTTTCCACTGCCTACATTTCCAGAGTAGCGCTATGCATCCCCCGTTTTCCCTCGAATTCATGCATGTTACGCAGGGAAAAGCCGACTTTGTGAAAACTTTCACTTATTCGATAGACTCTGACGAGCGCTATCCTGGCATCAGCGAATATTCTTGCGAAATTCCGCATCCAAGGCCAACCTGCCGTCTGCCGCCAGGTTTATTACGGTCCGGGATACGCCACATAGAACCAGTTGATTCCCAGATCCTCTCAATGGCCGCCAGCACTTGCGGTAGCGTTCATCCACCAAATAGCACTCTCGCCCTCGGAACACATTCCCGCCTATTCGTGAACGCATTACTTTCCGGCGGGAATACCTGTCCAAGACACACTGCAGCATGCAACGCACCGAGTGTCTGGGGAATCGCGAATCCACATTCTGGCATCTTCGGCGGTGCGGTCTTGGGGGATGGCTTTGGCGCGCATTGGCGCTTGACGGCCCATACCCCGTCTCCGTTTGGGAGAAGGGACCAGGCCAAACCTGAAGCAGGATGGTTCGCAGCCCGACGACGTGGCCATCACCCGATGGACCCTCCTGCCTGTTCCAGCGTGGTGCGCCTGGTCTTCGGTCGAGGCTTCCGTTGCCCGTCCAGGACTTGAATCTGCGCAGGCAGCGTCCGCACCGCTTAGTTGGCCTTCACTCCAGAGCCACACCCTAGATACTCTCGTTTTCCGTGTAACCGCTATCTGGCTGATGCAGGCAGTCCATATTCTGGGATCAGGTGTGGCCTACTTGCTTGCCGCGCTGTTGATTTTCCCGTTGAAAACGGGTTCTCTCCAAGGGGATGGAATGAGCGCGGCGGATCTTCATGTCAAGGAATTACCGCTTTCCAGCGCCCGTCGCATGCTGCTGATATCCATTGCCGGCGCAGCTTTTGCGGGCTTGGTATTTTCCTTGCTCGTTGCTCTGCCCGCCCGAGCTGCCGATCCCTGCCAGCCAGCTGATAATCCCATCGTGTGCGAGAACTCCAAGCCGGGTGCTCCCTGGACCGAATGGGATATCCAGGGCGCAGGAGACAGTTCGATCCAGGGTTTCGCCACCGACATCAGCGTCAATGTCGGCTCGCCGGTCGATTTCAAGATCGATACCGATGCGCCGGACTACACCATCGATATCTACCGCACCGGCTGGTACCAGGGATTGGGAGCGCGGAAGATCACCTCGATCTCCCCCAGCGTCCCGTTGCCGCAGAATCAGCCAGAGTGCCTGACCGAGCCCTCCACCGAACTCACCGACTGCGGCACCTGGAAGGTTTCGGCGAGCTGGAATGTCCCGGCCGATGCGGTCTCCGGCGTCTATCTTGCCAAGCTCACCCGCAGCGACAACGGGGGCTCAAGCCACATCACCTTCGTAGTCCGCGATGAAGCCAGTACCTCGGACGTGCTCTTCCAGACCTCGGATCCCACCTGGCATGCCTACAACCTCTATGGCGGATCCGACTTCTATTCGGGTGCGGCCAATGGGCGCGCCTTCAAGATCAGCTACAACCGCCCCTTCGCCACCCGCGGCGGCATTGAATCCAGGGACTTCTACTTCGGTGCCGAATACCCGATGGTCCGCTTCCTGGAACGCAACGGCTATGACGTGAGCTACTTCTCCGGAGTGGATACGGACCGGCACGGCGACCTGCTGGCAAACCACAATGCCTTCCTCTCGGTTGGCCATGACGAATACTGGTCCGGCGCCCAACGGGCAAATGTGGAAGCCGCCCGGGATGCCGGGGTGAACCTGCAGTTCCTCTCCGGCAATGAGGTGTACTGGCGGACCCGATACGAGCCTTCTAACACGGGAGGAAATGACTACCGGACCCTGGTCAGCTACAAGGAGACCTGGTCCAATTCCAAGATTGACCCGTCCACCGAATGGACCGGCACCTGGCGCGACCCGCGTTTCGCCTCGCCAGGCCAAGGCGGAGGATTGCCCGAGAACGGCTTGACCGGAACGGCCTATATGGTGAACTCCGGAGATCTTCCGGTCACCGTCAATAGCCAAGAAGGAAAGATGCGCCTGTGGCGTGACACCGAATTGGGCGGCCAGGACCCCGGCAGCACTACCGAGCTGGCTCCGCACACCGTGGGCTACGAGTCCAACGAGGACCTGCCCAACGGCTTCCGCCCGCCCGGGCTCATCCACCTGTCCACCACCACGGGCGAGATCCCCGAGTACCTGCAGGATTTCGGCAACCAGGTGGCGCCGGGAACCACCATGCACCACCTCACGCTCTACAAGGCGGCCAGTGGAGCCAGCGTCTTCTCGGCAGGTTCGGTGCAATGGACCTGGGGCCTGGACCAATGGCATGACGGAAATGGCGCTGAGGAAGACCCCCGGATGCAGCAGGCAGAGGTGAACCTGCTGGCCGATATGGATGCCCTGCCCTCCACGCTGATGGGCGAGCTGGCCTACCCAGACGCGCCCAAGGACCTGCAGCCGCCTACCGTCCAGGTCACCGAGGCACCGGCGAGCGCCGTGGGCTTTGGCGACCAGGTCTCGGTGAAGGGAACGGCCAGCGACGGCCAGGGGCAAGTCGCGGCCGTCGAATATTCCTTCGACGCCGGGCAATCCTGGAAGCTGGCGCAAGGCACCACGCAATGGTCCATCGACGCGGTGCAAATGGGCACCGGTGAGCAGGATTTGCTGGTGCGCGCAGTCGATGATTCGGGGAATTACCCGCAGACGGGAACCCCGGTCCCCTATGAGGTCACCGGCCCGTACAGCGCCTATGGCCAGTTCACGCCACAGACCCCGGATTCCGGCGACGGCTCCTCGGTGGAGCTGGGCCTGCGCTTTACCGCAGCCAATGACGGCTATATCACCGGGGTGAGATTCTACAAGTCCAAGGCCAATACCGGCACGCACACCGGGACGCTGTGGAACCTGAACGGCACCGCCCTGGCCACCGCCACATTCTCCAACGAAAGCGCCGAAGGCTGGCAGACTGCCATGTTCAGCAATCCGGTGGAGGTGCAGGCCGGCCAGGAATTTGTCGCGTCCTACTATGCGCCCCAGGGCCATTACGCCATGCAGCTGCAGGACTTCGCCTACCGCGGCGTGGATGCTTCCCCGGTCAAGGTGGCCGGCGGCTTCGGCACCCCGTCCGCCGGCCTCTACAGCAGCTCTGCCGGGTTCCCCACCACCGCGTGGGACCGCAGCAACTACTATGTGGATGTCCTCTTTGAAACCGGTGCGTCCATCGAGCTCAGCGCCTACGGGCAGACCCCGCTGAATACCGCCCGCAGCGTCCCGGTGGCCACCGCTATCGGCGCCACCTTGTCGAAGCAAAGCGATCCTGCTTCGGTGGGCATCACCGTGAAGAATTCTTCCGGGCAGGAAGTCGCCGGGCAGAGCGCCTATGACCAGACCACCCGCCGAGCCACTTTCACCCCGGACGCTTCGCTGGCAGAAGGCGAGGCCTATACCGTGGTGCTGGCGGCCAAGGACCTGACCGGAAATGACGTGGCCCGTGGCAATACGTGGTCCTTCCGCACCATGCTGCCGGTGCCCGAGGATCCTTCGGCCTGCCCGTGCGGGTTCTACAACGACCAGGAAATCCCGGCTGATCCTGCGGTCAACGACGGAACCCCGGTCACCCTGGGCACCCGCTTCAGCGCCGATACCGACGGGGTGCTCAACGGGTTGAAGTTCTACCGTTCCCCGGGGGAATCCGGCTCGCATACCGGCTGGCTCTACTCGGCTACCGGCAGTGCCATTGCCCAGGTGCAGTTCCCCGATGATTCGGCCACGGGCTGGCAGTATGCGCAGTTCGATTCGCCGGTGTCCATCAAGGCCGGTACCGAGTATGTCGCCGCCTACCGCAGCAATGGCATCTATCCGGTGACTCCCGGCAGTTTCGGCCAGCCGACCACGGCCGGGCCGCTGCAGACCACCGGCAACGCCGGTCAGTACAGCTACGCCGAGGAATTCCCCGGAACCCGGGTCTCGGCCAGCTACCTGGTGGATGTCAGCTTCACCCCGCAGGCAGCGCCCGTGGGCCTCACCGCGCAAACCCCGTCGCCGGGGAAGAACGATGTCCCGGTCGACACGCAGATCTCGGCGGCCTTCAGCGAACCGCTGGAATCCGGGGCAGCGCTGGAGGTCAGCACCCCTGGCGGCCCGGTGGCCGGCAGCTCGGCCCTGGATGCGGACGGGACCACGCTGAGCTTCACCCCGGACGCGCCGTTGCCCGAGGCCACGGTGGTCACCGTGGCGCCCACCGGGATCTCCGGCACCCAATCCTGGGATGCCGCGATTCCCGCCTGGAGCTTCCGCACCGCCGGGCAGGGCACTGCGCTGAGCACCTTCCTGGGCGGGCAGGTGCCGGCCAATACGGATCCTGGCGACAATGCCGCGGTGGAACTGGGGCTGAAATTCACCGCCCGGAAGGACATCGCGATCCACGCGCTGCGCTACTACCAGGGGCCGCTGGGCCAAGGCGAGCATACCGGCGCCATCTGGGATGCCCAAGGAACCAAGCTGGCCTCGGTTGCCTTCGAATCCGCTGCAGCCGAGGGCTGGCACACCGCCTACCTTCCAACACCGCTGGCCATGGTCGAGGGCAGCGAGTTCATCGTCTCCTACCAGGCACCCAGCGGCGGCTATGTGTACACCTCCGCTGACTTCGCCGACGGCAAGTCGAATGCGGAGCTGGCCCTTTCCGGATCCAATGGCTTGTTCACCTATGGCTCCGGCAGCGTCCCAGCCAGTTCATGGAATTCGAGCAACTACTTCGTTGACCTCGCCTACACCACCGCAGATGGCGCCAGCACTCCGGGCCCGTCTCCGACAGCTACAACTGATCCCAGCCCCACCGCCGCGCCGCTGGAAGTGACCGCCCTGTCCCCCGCCGCCCAGTCCTCCGGCGTTGCTCCAGATGCCAAGATCACGATGAGCTTCAACCAGAAGATCGATGCGGCCGGCACGCTATCGGTGGCCAACGGGCAGGACGCCATTGCCGGGGCCACCACGCTGGAGGAGAACGGCACCATGCTCTCCTTCACCGCAGATGAACCGTTCCCGGCCGATGCCATCATCACCATCTCGGCCCAGAACATCAAGACTGCCGGAGGCCAAGAGGCCAGCGTGGAGCCGTGGTCCTTCCGCATCCAGCCGGACGCGGCGCAAGATCCTGAGGCCTGCCCCTGCGGATTGTTCAGCCGCCTGGACTTGCCGGCGGTTCCCGCCATCTTTGACGGCGTCCCGGTCACCTTGGGAACACGTTTTTCCACGGATACCGCCGGGCAAATCCTCGGCCTGGAGTTCTACCGCAGCGTCGGGGAAACCGGCGCACTTGACGGCTGGCTCTATTCCTCCACCGGAGAAGCCATAGCGCAGCTGCAGTTCCCGGACATCCCGGTCTCCGGCTGGCAGTACGCGGCCTTCGACGCGCCGGTCGCCATAGACCCGGATACCGAATACGTTGCCGCCTACCGCAGCAACGGCGTG
This sequence comes from Glutamicibacter sp. NPDC087673, assembly GCF_044743255.1. Classification (NCBI taxonomy): domain Bacteria; kingdom Bacillati; phylum Actinomycetota; class Actinomycetes; order Micrococcales; family Micrococcaceae; genus Glutamicibacter; species Glutamicibacter sp. NPDC087673. Next base: position 317,418 of record NZ_JBIUWB010000006.1, on the reverse strand, counting down.
TACCCGGCCTCGCCCGGGGCCCTGGGAAGCGCCCTGCAGGTCGGCGCATTGAAAACCACCAGCTCCGCGGGGCACTACGGCTACGGTGAAGGATTCCCGGCCTCCACGGTGTCCACCAGCTACCTGGTCGATGTCAGCTTCCAACCGGAAGCGGAGCCCCTGGCACTGGCCGGCCGCACCCCGGCGGCCGGGCAGGCCGAGGTAGCCACCGGCAGCACGATCTCCCTGGAATTCAACCAGCCGGTCAGCAGCCAGGCGGAGATCATGGCCAGCGCCAGCGGTTCGGCGATTCCCGGATCCACTGCGGCCAGCAATGGCGGCAAGACCTTGACCTTCACCGCCGACACCGGGCTTCCCGAGGCCAGCGTTATCACCGTAGATGCCCAGAACCTGCTCGGCGACGGAACTGCGCAACAAGTCATGGCCCCCTGGACCTTCAGCACCGTCGGCGCCAACGCCCCGACAGCATCCTTCCTTGGATTGGATTCCCAGCCCAGCGTGCTGGATCCGGGCGATAATGCAGCGGTGGAACTGGGCCTGCGCATGGTGGCCGAACAGGACCTGCGGATTCATGCCCTGCGCTATTACCAGGGCCCGCTGGGTGCTTCGGCGCGCACCGGCACCATCTGGGATGCCGACGGCAGCCAGCTAGGCAGCGCCAGCTTCGATGCCACCAGCGAGCAGGGCTGGCACACCGCCTACCTGGGAACACCGCTGGATATCGCCCAAGGCACCGAATTCACCATTTCCTACCAGGCGCCCCACGGCGGGTACGTCCACTCACCGGGAGAGTTAGCCCAGGGCAAATCCACGGCCGGGCTGAGGCTGGAAGGCTCCAACGGCGTCTTCCGCTACGGTGCGGGCACCATGCCCGGCAGTTCCTGGAACAACACGAACTACTTCGTGGACGTGCTCTACGAGGTACCAGAGGCGGCCGCACCGGCCCCAAGCAGCGCGACGGAAGATGCTTCGGCATCCACCGTCCCACCTGATTCCAGCTCCTCCACCACTGCAGACCCATCTGACTCGCCCAGCCCGCCAGCGACGCAAGAGCCGGCACCGGGCGCAACCAGTACTCCCAGCGAACCGGGCAGCCCAACGGCCGAGCCGTCCACCGGCGCCCCGGCTTCTTCCACAGCGCCGGCCCAATCCCCGGGCAGCTCCGGGCCAGGAATGGGAACTGCCAGTCCGAGCACGGCGGGCCCGACTCCCTGAGTGCTGCCTGGCCGCCCTGCCGCCCGGGGTCTAGGCATGGCTACTGGGCGGCGCGAACCACGGAGGGCGACCACGCATGCTCAATGAACAGCTGCGGCGTGGCGTTGGCCTGGGCCTTGATGCTGAAGACATCGCTGTCCCCGGGTGCGCCAGCCCGCGGCATGCCGAAGAGCAAGGTCCCTTCATCCAGCCACTCCAACTGGTCATCGAAGCCGTGTTCCAGTCCGATGACGGTCTCCTTGCGGGTTTCCAGGTCCAGGACGGCAATATCCCAGTGCGCGAGCCCCGGCTGGGCGCGGCGCTTCTTGTACGCCATCTTGGATCCGTCCGGCGACACCGAGGGGCACTCGGCGTTGGATGCCACCGACACCAGGCTCCGGCTGTCCAGGTCCCCCTTGGCCAGCCAGGTCTGGTTGCCCGAGGCCACCGTGGCATAGAACTCCTTCTCGGATATGAAGCTCACGCCCCACACATTGCGGTCAATGGCGGTCAGCGGCTCGCCTTGGATATCCATGGAAAAGTCCTCGAGGTTTCCATAGTCCGGCCCGCCCACGGATCTAATAGTGGTCTCGGTGGAGAACTGGCCCGCGGCATAGGAATGCCCCGTGACGAACGCGGTGGTGGCCACCAGCCCGCCATCGGTTATGCGGGTGCGGCTGGGCACGCCGGACAGGGGATGCTGTTCCACCGGTTGCTGCTGGGCATTGAAGACCGTGGCATGGAAGGTGGTGGGGATGCCGCGCTTGGTGCGCAGGCAGGACAGGTACGTGCTCGTGGCGTCCACCCGGTCGCAGGCCTGCTGCGAGAGCTGGCGCGGCCCCGACGGTTCTGCCAAGGCCACGGAGGCCACTTGCCCGTAGCCTTCGCCCAGGGCGGTATTGCGGAAGATGATCCGGTCAGCTGCCGCTAGTTGGCCGGTGATCGCCGCCGCCGAGGCGCCGGTGGTGCGTGCCTGGTATCGGCCGTAGGCCTGGACCGCGTAGATGGCGACGAACCCCAGCACCAGCACCGCGATCACTACCAGGGCCAGCCACCTGCTCTTGGCCGGGAACCGGGAATGCGCAGGTGTCATGGGGCCACCGCATTCCCCGCAGGCTTGCCGCGGCCAGCCAGCAGCCGCCAGGCAAGGGGAATAAGCAGCAGCAACAGCACTGCCGCGATGAGCATGGCGGTGGTGCTGCCCAGCAGGATCCACAGCACTCCGAAGCCGGAGGACGCCAGCAGCCGGGCCACTGCCACCACCGTCTGCGCGGCCCCGATGGCGCTCGAGGTGGATCCGGCCGGGGCCAGCTGGCCGGCCAGGGCGGCGAGCACCCCGTCGGTAGCCGCATAGAAGGTGCCCAGCAGGGCCAGCGCGCCAAGCAGGAACAGCCAGGAGCCGCCGGCGGCCGCGCACGCGTAGGCCAGGGCCAGCGCCAGATGCCCCAGGACGAAGATCGCCGCCCGCGAGGTCCGGTCCGCCAGCCTGCCCAGCGGGAGGGCCAGCGACAGGAAGAAGAGATTCGAGCCGACGAAAAGCAGCGGGAACCACAGGGCATCGAGCTGTCCGTGCTCCATCAATGCCAGGTACACGAAGCCGTCGCCAATGGTCAGCAACCCCAGGAACCCGGCGGCCAGCAGCACCCTGCCCAGCGGACCGCGGGCCAGTTCGCGCAGTTTCGGCTTGCCCGCCGCCACGGTGGCATCCGGCTGGTCCGCGGCGGCGGGTCCGGAATCCACGAGCTTGCTGTTGGGCACCAGCAGGGCCAGCACCGCCACCCCGAGCACCGCGGCGGCCAAGGACACCACGAACACCATCCGGTAGTCCCCGGGAACCAGCACCAGCACGAGGAAGGCCAGCAACGGGCCGAAGGTCGCGCCGAGCGTGTCCAGCAGCCGGTGGAGCCCGAAAGAGCGGGCCAAATGCTCGGGCTGCGACGCGGCCCGGATCATCGCATCGCGCGGTGCGGTCCGGATCCCCTTGCCGATCCGGTCAAGGCCGATCGCCCCCAGGATGCCGCCGAACCCGGTGGCGAATAGCAGCCCGGCACGGGCGAGCATCGACAGGCCGTAGCCGGCGGTGGCGATCGGCTTGGGCCGGTTGCTGCGATCCGCGGCGTAGCCGGCGCCGATGCGCACCACCGAGCTGATGGACTGGTTCATGCCCTCGAAGAAGCCGTAGGCCACCATGGACATCCCCAGGGCCCCGGTGATGTACAGCGGCAGGATGGCAGCTACCGACTCGGAGGAGATATCGGTCAGCATGCTCACCAGCCCCAGGGCGATGACCGTGGGCGAAGCCTTGAAGGCCACCGTTGCGGCACGCTGCGCCCCGGCGGCTTTTCCGGATTTCCAGTCGGAAAGGCTCAGGTACACCTGCTACTCCTGGACTTCGAAGATGCCCGCGGCAACGATGGAGGTGGCCCCGGTGGGCAGCTGGCGCACGGTCACCGTGGCGGATTCGGCCCCGTAGGATCCGGAGAGCTGGGTGGTCCCCTCGGCCGGCGCGCTTTGGGTGGTCAGCCAGTTGAGCTTCTCGAAGTGCTTGGCGTAGAAGGCCAGCACCTCATCCACGCTGTCGCTGCTGCGTGCCTCGACACCGACAAGCACCTTCTTGGCCTGGTTCTGCACCGAGGACTGCACGATGGAGGTGGACTTGGGCACCGGGACGGCGGACTTCGGGAATCCCTTGACCAGCTTGCCCTCGGCCACCGAGGACTTCGGGGCCGTCTCCAGCAACGGCTCGCGCTTCGGGGTATCGGGCAAGGCGAATTGCGAGGGCTTGGCTGCTTCGGGCACTTCCAGCCGGGATTCCGTGGCGCTGGGCTGCGGGTCCCAGGAGGGACGTGTTGCTTCGGGCTTCGGCGCGGACGGTTCCGCCACCGGTGCCTTCTTGGCGTCGCTGCTTGGCTTGGCGGCTTCGGCAGTTGCCGGGCCGTCCGTGGGCTGGGCTGCGGGGCTGGTGGCCACAGGATCCGTCGTGGCCGGCGATTGCTGGCCCGCGGTGGGTTTCGGCCCGCCGAAATCCAGGGCCAGGGCGGCCACGAGGAGTATCGCGGCGGCACCCAGGATGATCGTGGCCAGAACCTTGCTTTTCATGCTTTCCCCCAGCACCCATCCGGTATCGAAGAAATACGGGATGACCTGCTCACTAGGCTATACCTCCAAGAAGGAAGATATAAGCGCGGTACGGAAGCTGCGCTACTCGAGATCTACTTGCTTCGGCGGATTGGCTGCCTTGCCTGTACCCTCGTTCTGCGCTGATCAATTCCGTGCCAGTCTCCAGGACTTATGCTCAATTCAACAGGGATGCGGCATTGGGGTCCGCTTCCCGCGCCGTTCTTCGCGGACCGGATTCTTGGGGGAAATTTCATGACTCGCATCGAGCAGACTGCCGATGTCTCGCCGTCGGCGGACATCGGCCAAGGCAGCAGCATCTGGCATTTGGCCCAGGTCCGCGAAGGGGCAGTCCTCGGGGAGAACTGCAATATCGGCCGGGGCGCCTACATCGGGCCCGGCGCGGTCCTGGGCAGGAACTGCAAAATACAAAATTATGCGCTGGTCTACGAGCCGGCCCGGCTGGGCGATGGCGTGTTCATCGGCCCGGCCGCCGTGCTGACCAATGACCTGTTTCCCCGGGCCATCAATCCCGACGGGAGCCGCAAGGCAAACGGGGATTGGCAGGCCGTGGCGGTGACCATCGGCCAAGGCGCATCCATTGGCGCCCGCGCGGTGTGCATCGCGCCGGTGGACATCGGCCAGTGGGCCATGGTCGCCGCCGGAGCGGTGGTCAACCGCGACGTGCCGGCCCACGCCCTGGTGGCCGGAGTGCCGGCACGGCAAATCGGCTGGGTGGGAACCTCCGGGCAGCGCCTTGAATTCAAGGACGGCTGCTGGCAGTGCCCTGCCACCGGCGAGCGCTACGAGCAGCTGGGAACCGGCTCCATGGCCTCGGCCTGAGCCCGGCCGCCCGGGCCGTACCGTACTTCTTTTTCCTTTCCTTGCCGGTGCGCGGCAGGCCACGCCGGACGCGCACCGGCATCCGCAAGCAATCCAGGGATGATCATGACTGACGCAGCTGACCGCGCCGACCTCGCCGGAATCGTGGTGGATTTGCTGGCCCAGGATGAGGCCGTGCACCGCATCATCAACCACGCGCTGCACGTCAGGCGGGAAGCCGATTCCCGGCCGGCGGCACTGTCCGTGGTCTCGGCAAATCTGGACCATATCGTGCAATTCGGCCACGGCGGGCGCTGGCAGGGGACGCTGGGCGATTCGCTGCACCCCACCTGGTCCTTGCGCTGCCTTCCCGACGCGTTCGATGCCCCGGCCATGCAATGGCTGAACCTGCTGGACGGAGCGCCGCTGGTGCTGCGCGCCAAGCAGCTGACCGGGCGGCGCTGGCCGCGCCTTGCCGGCAGCGACCTGATCGGTCCGATCCTCGATGAGGCCGCAGCCCGCGGGCTGCGGGTGGGATTCCTTGGCGGGCAGCCAGCCATCCAGGCGGAACTGGCCGTGCAGCTGGCGCAGCGCCGCCCTAAGCTGCAGGTCTGCGGGTTCTGGGCACCACAGCGCCAAGACATCGAGGACGAGGGCCGCTCGCTGCGCCTGGCCGAGCAGATCCGTGCAAGCGGCACCGAGATCCTCGTGGTGGGCCTGGGCAAGCCGCGCCAGGAACTGTGGATGGCTTCCTACGGCGCGCTGACCGGCGCCAGCGTCCTGCTGGCCTTCGGTGCCGTGGTGGATTTCCTGGCCGGGACGGTGCGACGCGCACCGCAGCGGGTCGCTGGCAGCGGACTGGAATGGGCGTGGCGGCTGGGGCTGGAGCCGCGCCGGCTGGCGCGGCGCTACCTGCTCGATGACCCTCCGGGCCTGGTGGCCCTGCAGCGCCGGAGCCAGCTGCTTGCGCCTGGCACCCGGGTTCAGCCCCTGCCCGAGGCACCCCGGCCCGTACGGCCGCTGCACCAGGTCGGGTCCGGCCGCTTCACCACCGGCCGGGGTATTGCCGATGTGGCGGTGCTTGCCGTCACCTACAACAACGCCGATTCGGTGGACCAGCTGATCGGCAGCCTGCGCGCCGAAGCCAGCGGCCTGCGGCTTCGCGTGGTCATCGCCGACAACGGCTCGTCGGACACCACGGTGGCGCAGCTAAGCGGGCACGATGATGTCATCGTCATCCCCACCGGTTCCAATCTGGGCTATGCCGGCGGGATCAATGCGGCCCGCCGGCACGCCGGGGACAGCGCCGCGGTGCTGGTGCTGAACCCCGATCTGGCCGTGGGCCGCGGAGCCATCAGCAGCCTGCTGCAGCGCCTGCGGCACAGCCAGGCCGGAATCGTGGTCCCCCGGCTGTTGGAAGCCAACGGACGGACCTACACCTCCTTGCGCCGCGAGCCGAACGTGGCCAGGGCCGCCGGGGATGCGCTCTTCGGCGAGCGCCTGGCCCAGCGCCCGGGCTGGGGCTCGGAAATCGACTACGATCCCGAGAGCTATGCCCACCCGCACCGCATCGACTGGGCCACCGGGGCCGCCTTGCTCATCGACTCGGCACTGGAACGCCGGCTGGGCCCGTGGGATGAGCAATTCTTCTTGTACTCCGAGGAGACCGACTACTTCAAGCGGGCCCGGGAGGCCGGGGCGAGCATCTGGTACGAGCCCGCAGCGCGCATGACCCATGAGATGGGCGGCTCCGGGGCGTCGGTGCAGCTGGAGTCGCTGATGGCGGTCAACCGGATCCGCTACGCCCGCAAGCACCAGCCTGCGCGCACCGCGGCCCTGTTCCGCACGGCGGTCATTGGCCATGAGGCCTTGCGCAGCTGGAAGCCCGAGCGCCGCGGGTTCCTGCGCACGGTGGTGGATGAGCCGTCCTGGGCCACCCTTCCGGCCGCGACCGGCGGCGTGCAGCCCGCCCGGCAATTCCCTTCTGGCACGGTGATCATCCCGGCGCACAATGAAGCGGCGGTCATCGCCCGGACCCTGGAGCCATTGCAGCCGCTGGCCCGGGCCGGGCTGGTGCAGGTCATTGTCTCCTGCAACGGGTGCACCGATGGCACCGCGCAGATTGCCCGCGGCTTCGACGGGATCCAGGTCATCGAGGCTTCCGCCTCGTCCAAGGTCGCGGCGCTGAACAAGGCCGATGCCCAGGCAACACGGTTCCCGCGGCTGTACCTGGACGCGGACATCGAAATCGCGCCCAGCGCCCTGCGCATGGTGTTCGAGCACCTGGCCACGCCGGGAATGCTCTCGGCTCGACCGGCCTTCGCCTACGACACCACCGGCGCCTCATGGCTGGTCAAGTCGTTCTACCGCGCCCGGCGGCGGATTCCCGGCACCAACCAGGCGCTCTGGGGTGCCGGGGCCTATGGGCTGAGCAGGGAGGGGCGGGCCCGCTTTGCTGATTTTCCCGCGGTGCTTGCCGATGACCTGTTCATCGACCAGCAGTTCACTGCAGCAGAGAAGACGGTGCTGCCCACCGTCCCGGTGCAGGTGAAGACCCCGCGCAATGCGCATTCGCTGCTGGCCATCTTGCGCCGGAACTACCGGGGGCAGCATGAGCTGCACCGGTCCAACGCGGCGCAGCCGAGCACGCGTTCGACCCTGGGCCAGCTGCTGGCTTCGGTTTCCGGCCCGTTCTCGGCCTGGGACGCCCTGGTGTACGCCGGCATGGTGGTCTTGGCCCGGGTCCCGAAGAAGCCCGCTGCTGCCGGGCCACGCGCGGTGTGGGAGCGCGATGATTCCAGCAGGCAGGCTGCCTAGGCCCGCCGTGCGGTGCAGCGCTTTGCCCTCGCGTGCCTACGCCGGGGACCGGCGCCAGGAGACGAACTTGTGCAGGCTCATGGCCCCGGCGAAAGCGGTACCCAGGGCCAGGGCCAGCAGGACCGCCAACGCGTACTTGGTGCGCACATCCACATAGCCCACGGGAATGGTCTGCGCTACCCGTTCGGTAGTGATCTGCGAGGATTTCCAGATGCCGGCAGCCTGCTGCGGTTCCTTGGCCAACGCGGCGATCTCCTTCGATATCTCGGCGGCCCGCTGCTGTGCAGCTTCCGGCGTGCTCTTGACGATCTCCACGGAGAGCTGGGACTTGTTGAAATTGGTTTGCCATTGCCCGCCGGCATCCGGCAGGTATACCGCTTCGGCATCGTGCAGGCCGGTGCCGTACAAGGGCGCCCGCACCGGACGGATATCGGCCTCACGGTGCTTGTCCTGGTAGATCCGCTGCACCAGCGCCGCGTAGTGCACGGTGGATGAGGCCTCGGTGCGCAGCGCGTTGTCCTTGGTCGCTCCCGGCGGAGCCTGGAACACGACGTCGAACTTCGTGTAGTACACGCCCGTGGCAGCACGGACGTTCAGCCCTGCCGGGATGAACGCGGCCAGGATCAGCAGCACGGCAAACCACCAGCGCAGCACCACGAACAGCAAACGGCGGATCCGCCGCTTGGTCAAACGCGGCGGCTCCCCCGGCCCGGCGGCCGCCAGCGGCCCGGCGGCCTGCTCCTGCGAGATGTTCCAGTGCGCGCCGGCCAGGCCCAGCATCAGCGAAAGCATGCCCATGGCCTGGGGGAAGTGGAATGAGTCGAAGAAGGCGCTGAGCAGGGCGGCGGCCAGGATCCCGGCGCCAATGGCCGGCCCCAGGGCCGCGATCTTGCGATCCGTTTCCCGCGGCCGGAAGATCGTGCAGGCGGCGCTGATGAGCACCAGGGCGATGAAAGCCAGCACCCCGAGCACCCCCAGCTCAATGAGCAAGCCGATGTACTGGTTGTCGAATATCCGGTAGTCCGCGGTCATGGTGCCCAGTCCGCGCCCCAGCCACGGGGCAACCATCAGGTACCCGGCAATCGACGGGTAGCTGGAGGTGCGCGAATCGATGCTGGAGTCGGGGCCGGAGAACATGCCCATGATGGTTCCGGCAAGCCCCGGGACCGCCACGTACAGCACGCCAAGGCCGGCAAGCCCCGCGATCAACGCCATCTTGCGCACCCGCGGGGACCAGGTGGGCACCAGCACCAGCATGGCCACCGCGATGCCGATCAAGGCAGAACGCGTGACCGAGAGGATCGCCGCGCCGCCGATCAGCGCGGATGGAAGCCATCTGGCCACCATCTTCTGCCCGGCCCCGTATATGGCCAGGGTCAGGGCAACCGGCAAGGTCGCCGAAAGCACCGAGGCATACTCCAAGGCGTGCCGAGCGGTCGCTTCGGGGCGGATGAAGCCCGCGCGGGAATCCACCCCGCCGGTCCCGGCACCAGACAGTCCCGGGATGTCGATCTGGTCAACGAAATCCAGGCCGGTGAAGAATTGGACCAGGCCCAGCAGCGCGTAGCCGCCGCCCAGCCAGGCCACCCGCTTGAGCAGGAGCAGGAACCGCTCGCGGTCCCGCAGCCCGTCATTGGCCACCAGCACCACCCCGGCGAAGCCGGCGATCTTGATCAGGTTCATCAGCGCGCCATTGCTGTCGATGAAGGGCAGCGCCAGCTGCGATGAATTGACGTAGCTGGCCAAGACCATCCCGATGAAGACGAACAAGGCAATGCGGATGATCTGCAGCCTGGGCGCCTGCTCGACACGGATTCCGCGCACATGGTGCCAGACCCACCACAGCAGCATCGCCAAGGCGAAAAGCGTGGAAGGAGACCCGGCGGCACCCAGCGGGCCGATCCCCCGGTCGGAGGGAACTGCCAGCAGCAAGAACAGGTAGGCGGTCAACACCGTCGTGGCATCGATCCGCTTCACGGGCCGCGGTTCGAAATCGCGCAGCTTCCGCCTCAAGCCCCCGGCCGGCCCGCTAGCCTCTGAGGCGAGCACGTTCGCTTCCACGCTTCATCCCGGTCTCGGACCCGGTGTGCCCAGGTTCCTGCTCCACCGGCTGCACGGAGGACTTCAGGGGCTGGATTGGCGCCAGGCTTCCTGGACCTTCGTGCACCGCCAGCGATCCGGTTCCCCTTCCCAGCTTCCGCAGGGCACGGCGCTTCTTCAATGCCAGCAGCATGCGATCGAGCAGTCCGGCGCCCAGCAAGGAGGCGCTGATGCCGCCCAGCGCAACGAAAGCCGTGAACTGGATCTGCCGTTTGCTGTTCGGCTCCGGCACCTGGTCCTTGGACAACGCCATGGAGGTGATCACCGAATTCTCCGGCACGTCCAACTCGGCCTGCAGGGTTTTGAGCGTGGCGGGAATCGAAGCCAGGGTGTCCTCGAGCAGGGATATGGTGTCCTCGGCCGTGTCGGCAGTCACGGTGATCGCCGCGATGGGACCGGAAGTGGTCGCATCCTTGGCAATGGCGACTTCAGCTCCCTGGTACTTCTCCACGATCGGAGTAATGACTTCCGGGGAGGTGGTCTTCACCTGGAGCACGCCCAGCGCCTGGTCCAGCCCTCCGAGGTAGAGGTACGGATTGTCCCCCACCGTCACCGCGACCTTGGGCGGAATGAGCACCACGCTGCCCTCGGCCTCATAGGTCGGCTCGATGGCATTGAAAATGTAGTAGCTGCCCAAGCCGGTAAGCACCAGCCCCAAGACCAGGATGTACCAGCGTCTGAGGCAGCTGAAAAGCAGATCACGTAAAAACATTGTTTCCCCCAATTTTTTGTTTTCACCCGGTGCCGGCTTCCCCAAGCCTGCACCTGCAGCCCATTGTCCGGGCTGTTGGACAGTAGATCAATGGATCCGGGCTCAGCGCCGGGCAGGAGAATATTTCCCTGCCCATTCCTTGGCCCGTCCCAGCAGGTCCCGGCCGCCCAGGGCGATGATCGCCTCCTTGGCGCTGCGGCGCAGAACCTCCTTGAGCACGCGGGCAGGACGCAAGATGAATCGCTCGCCCAGGCTCTCCCAGCCCCGCGGCGCGGCGGCATCGTGCAGGCCGCCGGCAAAGTCCCGTGCGTAGGCCCCCGGCCCCACCCGCCGTCCGCGAACGCGGTTGCTGACATTGGAGCCGTGGATCACCTGCAGCCAGCCGGGCTTCCCGCCAATGCCGATGACGGGCAGATGCTCCGAAAGCCTGTTGTGCCAGTCCATCCAGCAGGTTTCAGGCTCGCTCCACGGGGCGGCCACCGAGCAGAAGGCGTTGAACGGGTCCTGGCGCAGGTACAACCGGTGCCCGCGCTGGATCAGCCCCTGGCCGATATACAGCGCCGCGGGGCCCGCATCGGACACGGCATCTTGCACCCTCTGGACAAAGTCCAGGCACAGTCCGTCATCGTTGTCCAGGTTCGTGGTCAACAGGACCTCACGGGATCCCGCACCGGCGGCCCTGAGGTCGTAGAGCAGCTCTGCTGGCGAAACCGATTCGCGGAACACCGGGATGAAGCTCCGGTCCGCGCCCAGCTGCCCGATGCGCTCCTTGAGCCACTGCGGGCTGTGCGGATCGAAATAGATCACCCAGGTGAAATCCTTGCGCGTCTGCTGCCGGATGCTGGGAAGGCAGTACTTCTCGAACAGCTCCTGCCGGCTGCGCAGCCAGCCATCCTGGGCGCGGGCCAGGCTCTCCACCCCCTTGGAGGGGAGATTGAACCGGGTCAGGATGATGTGGTCGATAGTCGGTTTCATAGCTTCACCTTGTAGACGTGGTAGCTGTACTCGTGGTCGAAGGAATCAACGAAGGCCCCGTTTTCCACCGGGATCTGCCGATCCTCGAAAAGCACTTCAACTGTTCTGCCGGAAATCCCTTCCGGCAGCTGGAGCTGCAGCTGGCCCGGCTCGGCACCCGGGACCGGCATGGCAAAGACATACGCATGCCCCTGGTGCACCTTGAGCATGGTGTCTGCTCGGGCATTGAATTCGAAAGCCAGGGACTGGGTGTTGATCACCTGCGCCAGCTGGTGGATCTGGTTGTTGACGATGCGCGCGGCGTCAACCTGCCGGGCACCGCAGTACCCCACATGCACCTGCGCCATGCGGAAGACGTTGCCGCCCTTGCACGGCCCGGAAAGCGCCTGGTTGAAGTACAGGATGCCGCGGGCCTCATGGATCACCGAGTTCATCACCGCGCCGCGCAATTGCCCGGCGCCGATGTAGCCATCGAAGGCGGCCTCGTTGTCGGTTCCGCCCATGTTCTCCACGAACTGCCACAGCGGCTGCAGCTTCCCGTCCTGGGCATCGCGTTGGCGCAGCGCGTCCATGGTCTGCCCGTAGCTGGAGGCCGTCCGGCAGGAGTCCTGCTTGACCGGAACCAGGGAGACATCGCGATAGGGTTCGGCCGCGCAATGCGGGATGGTGTACCAGTACTTGTCCACCGACACCACGTCGGTGTAGCCGTTGACGTACTTCTGCGAGTCGCTGGCCGCCATGTCGTTTTCCAGCACCATGTAGGTGAAGTTCGCGTACTTGAACAGCCCTTCGGGCACCTCGGTGCTCAACTGCGCCAAGTGCTCGCGTCCGGCTTCGGGCTCGAACCGGCCGTCCACCTCGTCATCGAGGATGTACCCGACCCAGCTCGGGGTGCTGGCATTGAAGGTCCCGTTGATGGCACCGCCGATCCAGTACAGGCCGTTGGAATCGAGCCAGGCCGCGTCGAAGCTGGCCGGCATGCCGATGTACGTGTTGATTCCCAGGGCCTTGTCGAAATCCACTTCTTCCTGGCTGGAGATCCCGTTGTACCAGGCCACGATCGGGAAGAACGACGGGTCATCCCAGCCGGCGGCATCGGCCCGGGGAAATTGCTTCCAGTACTCCGGGCCGCCCTCCCACGGGATCTGCTCCAGGCCCAGGGGCCCGATGCTCGGCGGCGGCGGCTCGGCCTGCGAACTGGTGCAGCCGGCCAGGGCCAGGGCGCAGGCCGCGGCCAGCGCCAGGGCGAACATGCTTTTCATGACTGCACCTTGATCCTTCCGATGAGGCTCGCTGCCCGCGCCTGCCAGGAATGCCCGTTGGCGAAATCGATCCGCTGCTGGCGTTCGCTACCCTGCGCGGGGCCGGCCGCGAGCTGGCCTGCGAGCTCCACGAAATGCTCGGGAGAACCGGCGACACGGATGAACGGGGTGTCCAGCCAGCGGACGGCCGGGGAATCGGTGGAGACCACGGCGAGCCCGGCAGCAAGGTAGTCCAAGGTCTTCAACGGGAAGCTGGCCCTGTTGAATTCGTTGTCCAGATAGGGGGTGATGCCCACCATGGCGCCGGCGAGCAGCGCGGGCACCTCGCCGGGCGCAACCTCTCCATGCCAGTGCACATTTTCGGCGGCGAGGAACCGGTCCAGGCCTGCTACGGCCACCGGGCCGCGCTCACGCCTCGGGCCGATCACCTCGATGGGCAGCCCGGAGGCGGCCAGCTGCTTGAGCACCTCCATATCCAGCCGCTCGTTCAGCTGGCCCAGGAGCACCACCTTGCCATTCGGTTCCGGCGCCGGGCCGCTGCCCTGGCCCTGCGGATGCAGGACCGTGCACCCATTGGGAACCACCTGCACCACCGCGTTCGAATCCACCTCGTGCAGCACCTGTTCCAGGTACGGGGACACGGCGCTGACCTGGTCGGCCGCGGCCAGGTTCTTCGCGAGCCGGCGGCGCACCTGCCGGGGGCCAAGGCCCATCATCGCAGCGCCTTGAACCCAGTCATCGGTCACGTGCAGCAAGCGCTCGCCGGTGGATCCGGCCGGGAATTCATCGCGCGGCGAGAGCAGCAAGGTGGCCTGCACGCGCAGCCCGAGGCGGCGCTGGGCCCGGAGCATGGCGGCATCGCGCAGGGCCTTGGCCAGCCGGTCCAGTCCCGGGCGGGTGAACCCGGGGGCGACCAGGTAGCGCAAGCGGATGATCGACTCCTGCAGCTGGTCCAGATGCGCGAAGCCGGCCCCGGCGGGCCGCAGCACCCGGGCCGGGCCGGCGAAGGGCACCGGAGGGTCCACCCACAGCACCTGGCAATGCTCCGACAGGGCCTGGGCCAGGCGGTGGTCGGTGCCCTGGGTATCTTCCCACCGGGTTCCCGGGATGACCACTATGGCATCGCGCAGCCCGCGCATCAGGCACGCACCGGAGGCCGGACGGATGCCCCGGCCGGACGCAGGGCAGCCGTGGCGTTGAAGTCGTCGGCGGCCACGCTGCCGCGCATCCGCGCGGCCAGCCGGGAGAACTTGTACCGGGCAAAGCGGGCGGCGGCCAGGGTGTACTCCGCGCCCAGCCGGTTGCGCCCCTGGCCCTGGGCCAGCACCTGGCGGTAGAACTGCACCTGACGCCGGGCCGATGCCTGGAGCGAGAAACGCTCAACCACCACACGGCGCGCGAAATCGCCCAGGCGCTGGCGCAGCGCCGCATCGGCCAGCAGCGGGCGCAGCTGGGCTTGGAGCGCATCGGCCCCCTGCCCGCTGCCCGCTCCTGCCCCGTACCACCCCTGGAAGAGGAATCCGGGCAGGGAGGATTCATCCACAACGCGCCAGAACCCGCTTTCGCCCTGGACCACCGCCGGCTTGCCGAAGGCCATGGCCCGCAGGATCGAGCCTCCCATGCCCAGGACGATATCCGCCTTCTGGTAGACCCAGCGCGGATCCTCCAGTTCCCCGGTGAGCACCACGCGCAGCTGGCCGGCGCGCCTGTTGGCCTCGTCCGCGGCGGCAGCCACCTCGCCGGCCGCCGGGCCGCCGCCGGCAATCACCAGCTGCACCGGTTCCCCGCCCGGGATGCGCCCGATGACCTCGATGGCCCGCAGGATTCCCTCGAGCTTCATTTCGCGGGCCAGCCGCGAGACGATCGCGATGGTCAGCCCGCCGCCGTGGATCCCCCAGCGCTGCGACATCTCGCGCACCGGCAGTTCAAGGCCCGGCCGGTTCAGCCGCGTGTCGATGGGCGGTTCCATCAGTTCCACCAGGGCGCGTCCGAATTCCCGTTCCGCCGCGGCGATCTGCTCCGTGCCCACCAGCAGCGGGGTGTGCGTGGGAATGAAGGGGGCCACGGACATCGACAGCACGGTGCTGACCGCCGTGGCCGGGGCATTGAAGCACGCCAGTTCCGCTTCCAGGCTCGGAGGCCACTCATAGCCGTGGACGATGTCGATGCCGCGCTGGGCGATGGCCTGTTCCAGGGCGCTGACCACCTTGCGGCTTGGACGGCGGCCCGGCTCGGGCAGCTCGATGAATTCCAGGCCGAGTTCGCCCACCTTGGCGCGCAGGCTGCCGTGCTGCCCGGCAACCGCCACATCGTAGCCCAGGTCCTTGACGGCCGCTGCCAGCTCGATGGCGTTCAGCTGGCTGCCGCCCAGGTTCATGTCGTGCGGGTAAACCAGGATCTTCATGATGTTTCCTCCAACGTTTTCGCCCGGGCAATCCCCCGGAGGCTGGCCAGGTCCTCTCGGCGCAGGTAAATGAGCCCGGCCATGGTGGCCAGGCACAGGCCGCCCACGGCCAGCAGGCCCAGCAGGGCATTTTCTATGGACGCCACCAGCATCCAGCCCGCGGCTCCCAGCCCCAGGCCGGCCAGCACCGGCAGCCATAGGCGGGCGGACAATGCGCCCAGCCCGATGCCCAGGGAGCGCAGATTCCACAGGTACAGGGGCAGCATCACGGCAAAGGCCACGGCCGCTTGCGCCGCCGCCACCCCGGCCAGACCGCCGAAGCGGGCTCCGGCCAGCAGCGAGGGGATCAGCACGAGCAGCCCGATGACCTGGATGCGCAGGATCGCCGTGGTGCTGCCGATCACCACGATGCAGTCGTAGGCCAGTTCGCAGAAGACCTTGGACAGCGCGGCAATGACCAGCCAGCTGAGCACCGGCGCCGCTTGGCTCCAGGGATCGCCGTAGACGAAGCGGACCAGCGGCTCGGCCGCCACTGCCAGCGCAATGAATGCCGGGATCGTGGCGCAAGCGACAATGCTGGATAAGGCGATGATGAATTTCTTCAGCCCGGCGAAATCCTGCGCCAGCGCGGCGAAGGTTGCCGGCGCAACGCGCCGCAGCGGCTGGGAGACAATCGACAGCGGCCAGCTGGAGAGATTGAAGGCCAGCACGTACAGCCCCAACGCGATCGGCCCGAGCATGGCACCGGTGGTCAGCTGGTCCGCGTAGCCGATGGCGAAGACGATCATGCTCGAACCGGCCAAAGGCAAGCCGAATTTCAGCAGCGCCCCGGCCGATGCCTTGTCCCACCCGAAGCGGTAGGGCAACGGCGAGGCCCTGAGGAACATGATGGCGGAAATGATCCCGCCCAGCAGCCGGCCGATGGCCAGGGCCATCGCCCCGAATCCAGCCAGGGCCAAGACCACCGAGCTGATGGCTCCCACCCAGACGTTGGCCTGGTCGATGCCCATCCGGGTGCGTTCCGCGAATTCCCTTTGCAACAAAGCGGCCGGGGCCGCCACCGCCCCATTGACCAGCACCGAGACGATCAGCAGCCTCACTACCCAGGTGGCCGAGCCATCGCCCATCAGCGCGGTGAAGGACGGGGTGGCAAGCCACGCAACGGCGCAGAAGATGGTACTGCCGATCACCGAGATCGTATTGACCGTGGGGGCAATCACTGCCGGATCGCCGGGCCACCGCACGATGGCCAGGCTGACCCCGAGCTCGTTGAAGCTGAGCACAGCCATCAGGGCCACCAGCGCGATGGCGAAGGTGCCGAATTGCTCCGGTCCCAGGATCCTGGCCAGCACAATGCCGATGCCCAGGGTGCCCAGGCGCGAAACCAGCGTATTGCCCAAGGACCAGGCAAAGGCTCCCGAAGAAGTCAAGGCGCGCGCGGCCCGCGGGATCTTCGGCTCCCGCAGTGCGCCTTCCCCGGCCATGGCTAAAGGGCCCCGGACAGGGCGTCGGCCACGCGCTGCTGCTGCTCGGGCGTGATATGCGGGTACAGCGGCAGGGAAAGGATCCGCGCGGCGGCCCGCTCGGCCACCGGGAAGTCCCCTTCCCGGTAGCCCAGGTGCGCGAACGCCTGGGTCAGGTTCACCGGCTGCGGATAGTGGATTGCCGCTCCGATGCCGGCCGCGTTCAGCTGGTGCAGAACCCGGTCGCGGTCCGGCACCCGCACCACATACAGGTGCCATGCGTCCTGGTTGCCCGGTGCCTGCACCGGCAGCTGCACCCCGGGCAGCCCGGCCAGCAGCGCGGCGTAGCGCCCGGCGGCCTGCCGGCGCGCGGCGTTCCATGCGGCCAGCCGTTCCAGCTTGGCGCTGAGCACCACCGCCTGGATGGCGTCGAGCCGGGAGTTGCGCCCGATCACCTCGTGCTCGTACTTGACCCGGCTGCCATGGGCCGCGAGCAGCCTGACTCGGTCGGCGAGCCGGGCATCAGCGGTGAGCACGGCCCCGGCATCGCCGGCGGCGCCCAGGTTCTTGCCCGGGTAGAAGCTGGTGCCGGCGATATCCCCCAGGGTGCCGGCGCTGCGCCCGTGGCGGGTGGCGCCCTGGGATTGGGCGGCATCCTCGATGATCCTGGCCCCGCACGAGCGCGCGATCGGTTCCAGCTGTTCGACGAAGGCACTCTGGCCGTAGAGGTGCACCGGCATGATGGCCTTGGTCCGTCTGGTTACGGCCGCGGCGACGGCCGCCGGATCAATGAGCAGGTACTGCGGATCCACGTCCACCAGCACCGCGCGCGCCCCGGCCAGGTGGATGGCCTCGGCGGTGGCAATGAAGGTGTTGGCCGGGATGATCACCTCGTCGCCTTGGCCGATGCCGCAGGCGCGCAGCGCCAGCTCCAGCGCGTCGGTGCCGTTGCCCACGCCCACGCAATGCCCGCCGCCAAGGAACGCGGCATACTGCTGCTCGAAGCCGGACACGGCGGCCCCGCCGATGAACGCGGTTTCGGCGAAGATCCGGGCCAGCCCGGCATCCACGGCGCCTTGGACCTCGCGCTGCTGCGCTGCGAGGTCCACCAGCGGGATATGCCGCTGCGTTGCGGTTCCAGTCAATGCCATTGCGCAATTCCTTGCTTCGAAAGTATGTGGTGGGCCAACGGTGGCGTGCCCGGTGCGCGGTGCCATGCCGCGCCCCTAGCCCGCGGCCCGGGGGCCGTAGAGCTTGCGCGCCGGGGATCCGGCCCAGGTCTCGCCGGCCGGGATGTCCTGCAGCAGCGCCGAGCCCATGCCCAGCACCGCATCAGCGCCCAGCGACAGGTTCTCGCGCACCGTGGCGTTGGAGCCGATGTACACCCGGTCGCCCAGCTGCACGTTGCCGGCCAGCGTGGCCCCGGCGGCCAGGGTGGAGTAGTCGCCCAGCCGGTCGTCATGGGTGAGCATCGCATGGGGCATCAGCACGCAGTGCCGCCCGATGGACACATCGGCGGTGGCCACGCACCCGGCCAGCACGATGCATCCCGGAGCCAGGCGCGTGCCGGCCCCGAGGAACGCCGAGGCATGCGCATGCGTGGCATAGCGCGAGTCATCCAATGCCAGCCGGCCGGCGATCGCAGCCCGGTGCCGGCCCTGCCCGGCGCAGAGCAGCAATTGCTCGGTTCGCCCCGCGGCCATGTCGAGTCCCCCCAGGACCCGGACCGAGCCCATCATGCTCCCGTGCAAAGCCGTGTTGTCATCGAGCACGCCGGCCACCTCGTGGTCCCCGGTGGACTCGATCGAGGCCAGGGTTTCGCGCGCCAACCCGCTGGCGGCCAGCAGCAGTATCCGGGCCATGTCACTCGCCGCCGGCGGCGGCCAGCGCCTGCGCGAGCACGCTGGCGATGACTCGGTCTTGCTGCTGCTCGTCCAGCTGGTGGTAGAGCGGCAGGATCAGCGTATTCGCGGTGAGCCGCTCGGTCACCGGCAAGGCGGTGGTGGTCCCCGAATGCCCGGCGTAGGCCGGCTGCAGATGCGAAGCCATGATGCCGCGGCGGGCGGAAATGCCATCGGAAGCCAGCTGCGCCAGCAGCCCCTCGCGGTCCACCGGGAATTCCGGGCCCACTTCGAGCCAGAACGACTGGTAGTTCGAGGTCCCGTACCCCGGATCGGTGACGCACCTGAGCCCGGGGATGCCTGCGAAGGCCTGCTGGTAGCGGGCGGCAAGGGCCCTGCGGCGTTCAACCATCGCATCGAGCTTGCCCAGCTGCACCAGCCCCAGGGCTGCCTGCAGGTCGGTCATGCGGAAGTTGTAGCCGATTTCCCCATAGCTTTCCTGCGGGGCCAGCGTGGAGCTGTGCCGCTGCGCCGCCGAGACATCCATGGCATGCTCGCGCAGCTGCCGGGCGCGCTGCGCCCAGCTGGCGTTGCCGGTGGTCAGCATGCCGCCTTCGCCGGTAGTGAGCAGCTTGCGCGGGTGGAAGGACCACGCCGAGACGTCGGCGCCGACCCCGGCAGGGGCCCCTTGGTAGGTTGATCCTGCCGCGCAGGCCGCGTCCTCGATCAGCACCAGGTGCAGCTCGTCGCACAGCTGGCGCAGCGGTGCCAAATCCAGCGGCATGCCGCCCTGGTCCACCGCGATGATGGCGGTGGTCTTCTGCGTGAGCACCGTGCGCACCCCCTGCGCGGTGATGTTTCCGGTGGCGGCGTCCACATCGGCGAACACCGGGCGCGCCCCGACATAGGTCGGGGCATTGGCCGTGGCCACGAAGGAGAAGGACGGGACGATAACGTCGTCGCCGGCCCCCACCCCGGCCACCAGCAATGCCAGGTGCAAGGCGGTGGTGCAGCTTGAGGTGGCCACCGCGTGCGCCACCTGCTGGTGCTGCGCGAAGGCCTCTTCGAAGGCGGCGGTGCGCGGCCCCTGCGCGACCCAGCCGGAGGCAATGACCTCGGCTACGGCGTCTATTTCGGCTGTTCCCAGCCATGGTTTCATCACGCTGATGCGATCCATGATTCTTCCCCCAAAAAATCGTTGTCCGCTTACTTGCTGGCGCCGATTGGCTTGTGCAGCCCCCGGCCTGCGGCGACTTCCTCGCGCAATGGCTTCCACCATTCCACGAGCGCCCGCAGTCCCTCTTCCAGCCCGATGCGGGCTTCGAAGCCCAGGTCCTGACGCGCTGCGCTGGTATCTGCCAGGCGGCGGATTACCGAGTTCACCGCGCGTTCCGGCCCGTATTCGATGGGCAGATCCGAATCCATGGCCGCCAGCAGCGTCCGGGCCAGTTCCGCCAAGCTGGTTTCCGTGCCGCTGGCAATGTTGTAGACCCCCTCGGCGATCGGGCTGCTGGAGGCCAGCAGGTTGGCCCGGGCGATGTCCTGGGAGACCACGAAGTCCATGGTCTGCGAGCCATCGCCGAAGATCAGCGGCGGCAAGCCATCGGCAATGCGTTCCATCCACCGCACCAGCACCTCGGTGTAGGCGCCGTGCACGTCCATGCGCGGCCCGTAGACGTTGAAGTAGCGCAGCATCACGTAGTCGATCCCGTACATGGCGCGGAAAGACTTGAACAGCCCTTCGTTGAAAGTCTTGGCCGCACCGTACAACGTGTCGTTATTGTATGGGTGGTGGCGTTCTGTGGTCGGGAATTCCTCGGCCATCCCGTAGACCGAAGCGCTCGAGGCCGCCACGATCTTCGGGACCTTGGCCGCCACCGCGGCTTCGAGCACATTGAAGGTGCCATTGACCATGACGTCCACGGCCAGGCGCGGTTCCGCGGCGCACTGGGTGATGCGGATGGCCGCCTGGTGGAAGACCATGTCCTTGCCCGCCATCACTTCGCGCACCAGCACGCGGTCGGCGATATCCCCCACATAGAGGGTCACCCGCCCGCTGGCCAGCGCGTTGGCGAGATTGCTCCGCCGCCCGCGCACCAGGTTATCCAGCACATCGACATGCGCGGCGCCTGCGGCCAGGAGCTGGTCGACAATTTCTGACCCGATGGTGCCTGCACCACCGGTGACAAGGAATCGCTTCCCGGCCAGGTTTTCAATGTTTCCGCTCATAGTACGTTCCCCATAACGAGTGTTTTCCGGTTGCTGGTGGCTTGCGGGATGGAGCCTGCGGCCAGGGACAAGCTGGCATCCTCGAGCACCCTGAGCACCCGCAACGCCGAGGGCCCATCGGTGGGCGCGGGCCTGGATCCCCTGATGCTGGCGGCGAATTCCGAGACCATCAGCCCCAGCGGCTCGAATTCCGACAGCGCCGGCGACCAGGTATCCCCCAGGCGGTAGGAAATGGTGGCGCCCTTGCGGTCTTCGCTGTCGGCGCGGATCATTTCCTGGCGTTCCAGATCCACCCCGCGGTCGAAGACCGTCAGCCGCTGCTGCGGGTTCAGGTCATCCCACACCAGAGTCTTCTTGCTGCCGCCAATGACCATCTGGCGGATCTTGGTCGGAGAGAGCCAGTTGACGTTGATATGCGCCAGGATGCCGCTGTCCAGTTCCATGGACAGGTAGCCGATGCAGGATTTCCCGGCTCGCAGCGGGTCCGATCCCAAGGCGGTCACGTTGCGGGTGTTCAATCCACCGGGAATCACGAAGTCCAGGATGGA
The DNA here is from genome assembly GCF_044743255.1 of Glutamicibacter sp. NPDC087673. Taxonomy (NCBI): domain Bacteria; kingdom Bacillati; phylum Actinomycetota; class Actinomycetes; order Micrococcales; family Micrococcaceae; genus Glutamicibacter; species Glutamicibacter sp. NPDC087673. The sequence goes on along the minus strand of NZ_JBIUWB010000006.1, from coordinate 295,934 downwards.
CAGGTCATGGGGCGCGAGGTCCCAGAAGACATCGACATCCGGCTGGACCAGCCCCAGATTGATCCGCGTGGAATCGATGTAGAGGATCTCCCCCAGCTCCCCGGCGGCCAGCAGGTCGCGGATCTTGAGCACCGCCGGCGTGTAGCAGTAGGTGTGGTCCGCCATGAGAATGGTCCGGGCATCGGCTGCGGCCTGGACCATCTGGGCTCCGTGCACGCTGTTGTCGGCCAGCGGCTTTTCCACCACCACGTGCTTGCCGGCGGCAATGGCCTGCATGGCGATCTGGTGGTGGGTGCGCGCCGGGGTGGCAATGGCCACGGCGTCGATGACGTGGCTGGCCAGCAGCTCGTCCATCGAGCCGACCACGGCCGGGTTGCCGGTCTTGCGTGCCAAGGCTTCGGCGCGGGCCACATCCATGTCGCAGATGGCCACCAGCTCCCACTCGGTGCTCATCGCGAAATTGCGGGCCAGGTTCGGGCCCCAGTAGCCGGCGCCGATGACTGCTACACGCAGCGCCGGGTGGATCAAGGTATCGGGTGCAACACTCATCAGTAGGCTCCATCAGGTTCGATCATCACGCGAAAGGTCCGCCAGATGATGCGCAAGTCGCTGAGCACGGTCCAGTTCTCTGCGTAATACAGATCCAGCCGCACGCTTTCTTTCCACTCCAGGTTTGATCGTCCGGAGACCTGCCATAAACCGGTCACCCCGGGCTTGGGCAGCAGTCGGCGGCAGGTGTGCCCTTCGTAGGACTCCACCTCGGTGAACAAGGCCGGGCGCGGTCCCACCACCGACATGTCCCCGCGCAGGACGTTGACGAACTGCGGCAACTCGTCCAAGGAGTGCTTGCGCAGCCAATGGCCGCAGCGGGTGATCCGCGGGTCGTCTTTCACTTTGAAGAGCGGTCCTGCCCCCTGGTTCAGCTTTTGCAAGGCGGCCAAGCGCGCTTCGGCATCCTGGACCATGGTGCGGAATTTGATCATCTTGAATGGGCGCCCGTCCTGGCCGGCCCGTTCTTGGACGTAGAAGACCTTCCCCGGGCCATCGCGCCGGATCAGCAAGGCGATCACCAGGAAAACCGGCGACATGGCCAGCAAGGCGAGCACGGAAAAGACGATATCGAAGCCGCGCTTGAAGAAGTAGCGTGCCCCGGTGAACTTCGCCAGCTCCACATGCAGCAACGGCATCCCATCCACCGGGCTGGTGCGCACCCGGCGGCTTGCCACTCCGATGAGCGAGGAGGCCACGATGAGCTTGGCCCCGCTGCTTTCCAGCTTCCAGCCCAATTGCTGCAAGGCTTCGTTGCCTCCAGCCAGGGGCCCTGCGACTACCACCGAATCAGCGTGCAACCGGTTGACTTCCTGCTCGATGCCGCCGGTGTCATAGGCCAGCGGCAGGGTCGGATCGGCTTTCCGGATCGCGCGTTCGACTTCCAGGTTTGGCGCTCCGTCCATCAGCACGCCGACCACCCGGTAGGCAGGTCCCGACTTCTTGGAAATCTGCCGGACTGCAAATCCAGCGTCATCCGGCTGGCCGTACACCAGCACATTGCTCAAGGCGTAGCCGCTTCGGCTGCGCCAGCCCAGCCACTGGCGCCAGGTCCACCTGCCGGTCAGCAGCGCGGACAGTCCCAGCGGCAAGGAAAGGAGCAGGAAGATCTTCAGACTCTCCTGGCCGGTGAGCACGATCAGCACCCCCATGAAGCCGGCAAGCACCAGGCCCGAATAGACCATGATCTTGTATTCCTGCATCCCCACCGCGACGCTGCCCAGGCAATGGGCTTTGAAGGACCGCAGGCTGATCATCCAGGCTGCGGTGAGCACCAGCCCGGCCAGCACGTAGTAGTGCGTGCTGCCTGCAAGCTGCGGGTGCAAAAGCGAGCCCTGGGCTTGGGCGATTGCCGGCAAGGAGCTCACCAGCGCAATCACCAACAAGTCAGTCCCGAATAGCCGGCGCAGATAGGCGCGGCCCTTGGCCCCGGCGGTGCCGGCTACCCCGATAATTGATGGACGCGCCAGCGTCCAGGTGCCCAGCGACGATACGCGATCCTCGCGCAGCCTGCTGCTAATTTGCGACATGTCTTGTTCCCACCCTTGCTAGCGATTCGACGCAGCATGGGTGGTCGCAGACCGGCAACACAAAGCAATGCATCTGTATTCCCCCAAGAAATAAGCGAGTTCCCCAAAAACACAAGGCAATCACGCTGTCCCACGAGCCGGATTGCCGTTGTGTACCTTGAGCCTAAAGTGCAATGGCAGCCGATACACGAGTGGAAGAACACCCAAAAGACCGCCCGCATTGCCCGTAACTACTCGCGTTGCACTTGGTTCCTACTCGCTTACTACTTGGAAAGATTTTGCCGGGAACGGGAAAACCCTGCATCGGCGCAGAGGGGTTGCCGATACAGGGCCTTTTCGGGAAGGGACCGGCGGTCGCGCTGGGGGTAATCCTCGCGGATTCGCTGGCCGCCGGCCCCGTTTCTGGGATGAGCTTCGCCGCCACAACACCGACCGCTGCCAGACAGATACGCACTCGTTGAGAAAAAGAACTCCTGCGTAATTCGCCAGCTCCCGCATTTCACATTACCCACCAGCGCAGGGCGGGGCACGGGTGGTACTTACCCCAAGATTGCGCAGACCGGCACCTGCTACTTGCGCGTTGTACCCGCTTCAAGCCCGGCGTGGTCCAATTCCGCGCGCTCGGTGATCCCCAATTTGGAGAATACCCGGTAGAGGTGGCCTTCCACCGTACGCTGCGAGACGGTCAAGGCCCGGGCTATCTGGGCATTGTTCAGGCCTTGCCGGGCGAGGTTCACGATCTCGGTTTCACGGGCGGTCAGCTCCGTAATCGCCAGAACGCGGTCAATGTACTTCCCCGGGCGCATTCCCTGCTGTTCGATCAGCCGGGCCGCCCGGCGCAGCAGTGCACCGCAGCGGCGCTGATCCCCGGCCTGCGCATAGCGTTCGGCCGCCCGAGCCCAGGCTTCGACCACCACCAGGTAGTCCTGCTTGGACAAGGCCTCCTGCGCCAGCTGCTCCAGGGGTTCTCCGAGACGAGAGCCGCGCAATTCCATCAAGCGCGCCTGCAGCGCAGCGCGCGAACCTTCCTGGCCGGCGGCCAAGGCCCGCAGCCTTTCCCCCTTCGCTGATTCGGCCAGCTCTTCGTCACCCAGCTGCCTGGTCAAGCTGAACAGGATTTCGCGTTCAACCATCGGGAAGCATTGCAGCGACTCGCCCTGATACGGATTGCCCAGGCCCGCGGCAAAAGCCCGGGCAAAGATCCGCTGCTCCGAGGATTCCTCGCCCAGCTGCCCGGAGGGCGAAATCATGCCGCTGGAACTGAAATCCTCGGGCGCAGTAGCCAGGGCCACGGGCACATCGATGCCCATGCGCGCCAGCAGCAGCCGGTAGAGGTTGCTGGCCAAGGCCAGCAACTGGGTGGTGTCCACGATCTGCAGCTCGGTGACCGACTCGGCCATTTTGGCCAAGGCCGGCTGCACCTTGCCCTGCAGCAGGTGGCTGATGCCATCGAGCAGCGAGATGGCTCCCTGGTAATGCTGGATGGAGCGGAGCCTGGGTTGGCGGTAGGAATCGATGAAGGCCTCGGCCCGCTCGTATTCGCCCAGGTACAGCAGGTTCCAGCCGATGCGGAAGAACACCCGCACTTCGTACATTGCCTGCAGCGGCGCATGCTCCTTGAGCAGCTCCAGCACCGGCTCCAGCAGTTCCAGGGCCTGCTGGCAGTTGCCGGCGGAGCTATGAAGGTCGCTGAGCATGATCTTCCCGATGAATCTGGCCTGCACAGGCAGCTGCGGATCCGAAAGGAAGTCCTGCAATTCGGCCACGCTGGGCAGCGGGCCGCGGGGTGTATTCACCCTGATCCAGAAATCCAGCGCCTGGGCCCCGGCGCTTTGCAGAGCCATGAAGCCGGCCACCGCTTCGCCGTCCGGATGCCCCTGGGCCCGTTGCCGCCATTCATCCAGGATCCGCTCCAGCTCTGCGCCGTCCGCTTCGATGCAGCTGGTCACCTCTACCAGGTAGGCATAGGCCTGGCCCAGCAGGGAGAGATCGGTCAGCTGGTCGATCAGGCGCAGGAGCAGGGCGCGTGCGGCATAGTGCCGGCCCATGCTCAGCAGCACCTGCGCTTCGAGCAGCGCTCCTTGACCATGTTGCTGGGATAGCTTGCCCAATTCGCAAAGGCGCAGGGCCAGGGTGAAGTCCAGGTTCCGGGCGGTTCGCTCGGCGCATGCCAGGACCAGCTCGGAGGGCACTTGCTTTCCGATTTCCAGGCACCACAGCACTTCCCTGGCACTATGCGCCTTGCCCAGCTCGGCTGCCGCGGCGTACCACAGCTCATGCAGCTGCGCAGTATCCTGCTCCGAGGCCAGCGCCCGGACGATGCGCTCCATCAGCCTGGATTTCAAGCAGACCGCACCGCCATTTAGCACCAGCTCCCCGGTTTTCACCAGCCGGCCGTACGGCAGCCCGCATTGCTCCAGCAGATCCGGTTGCTGCGGGCCAGCCAGGGCCAGCAGCAGCAAGGTGCGCCGCTCCTGGCTGGAAAGGCCGCGGGTGATCTCACGGCCCAGCGACAGCAGCCGGGTATCGATTTCCGGCAGGGCACGGGCTACGATCCACACCGGCTCGTGGATCGAGCGGTCCTGCGGCAGCCGGTCATCATGGAACAATGTGCCCTGCTCCATGCAGGACGCAGCATAGGCTTCGACAAAGCGCGGGTTCCCTCCGGTGACCACGTCGATCAGGCGCACCGTGCCAGCGCCGAGCCTGCGCCCGATGACGCCTTCGGCCACCGCACGCACCCCGTTGCGGTCCAGCCGCTGCAGGGCCACGGTGGTGAAGGAACCAAGCTCGGCCAACGTGGCCAGCGGGCTGCCTGCCTGCAGGGATCCGTTGCCCAGTGCCAGCACCTTCACCTCGGCATTCTCCACCAGCAGGGAGAGGAGGTAGCAGGACTGCGGGTCCAGGAACTGGGCATCTTCCACCACCACGATATGCGGCGCGGCGTGCCCGCGGGCAGAGAACAGGCTCCGGTTCAGCTCGCGCAGCACGCCCACCGGTTCGTCGATAGTTTCCAGGGCGCCCAGGTAGGGCGACAAGGCACCATGCGCAATGGTGCTCAATGACGGCGTGCAATGCAGCTTCATCACCGGCTCCTCGATGCCCGGGGTGGCCAGCACTGCCTCCACCAGGCTGGTCTTGCCCATGCCCAGCTCACCCAGCACCACGACTCCAGCAGGGCCTGGCCGCTGCAGGATCTGCAGCAGCTGGTTGTATTCAGTTGGCCTGGTTCTAGTGATCAATTGCTGCTGTTTCATCTCAACCCTGCAGTACGGCGGCTGGTGCGGTCCAGGGCGGTGAGCTCCTGCCGGTTGCGAACCTGGAGCTTGGAATACACCTGGTACAGGTGTCCTTCCACGGTGCGGATCGAGACGCCGTTGAATTTGGCGATTTCCAGATTCGTCTTGCCTGCGATGGCCATCTTGGCGATCTGGGCCTCGCGCTTGGTCAGCTCGCGCATCCAGACCGGCTGCTGTTCCAGGTCGTCGAGCTGCAGCTCGTTTTCCCGCTGGATCTGCGGAGCCGAGGCGCGCTTGAGGCCGTTGACCATGCGGGAGAGCTTGCGCTGGTCCTTGACTTCCAGCGCGGCGACGAATTCGTTGTGCGTTGGCGTGGCCATGAGCAGGTGCCCTGTTTCGACCATGTCCTGCAGCGCCAAGACAAGGCGCGACGAGTCCATGGCTTGCGCCGCATCGGCGAGCGCCTCCAGGTTCTGCCCGACTACGCCTTCGCATCGGCTGGCGGCACTGCGCAGCTGTGGCAGCACGCCCCGGTCCCCCAGGCGCACAATGAATCCCAGGGTCAGTGCTTCGAGCAATGCATGCTGGCCGTCACGGGCCAGCTGCGCGAAGGAAGCCAGGCGCCGCCGTGCGGCCTGCGCCGAACCGAGTTCCGCCAAGGCAAGGCAGGAGAAGATTTCTGCCGCCCAGGAATAGAAGCTCAACGGAACCTGCATCCCCCCGGCGGTCCCGTACTGCGGGCAAATCAGCACCGAGGCCTCTGCCCTGCGCCCGGAGCAGGCCAGCGCATAGGCGATGACCGACCCGATCAGCGCTTCTGTTCCCGGGTCTCCGGCAACCTCCATCTGGTGCAGGCTCGGTTCCAGCAGGTGCAAGGCAGCCTCGTAATCGTTGCCCAACCCGAGCAGGATCCCGCGCATGATATTTCCATAGGAAATCAGCAATGGGTTAATGTACTGCCCATCGGCCAAACGCTGGGCGCGGTCCGATGCCAGTTTCCAGCGTCCGGCGAGCAGTTCTGCTTGGAGCAGCTGGAACTCGATGTCCGCGGCGTCTTCGGAGTGGAAATTCGAAATCGCCGGGCCGCTGAAGCGGACATTGCGCAGTTCCTCGTCCACGTAGCGGACCAGCTTCATGGCATCGGCCTGGCGCGCCTGCGCCGCCCAGCTGGCAGCTTGCAGCGACAGGGACCTCAGGTGCAAGGACTCGCTCATCCAGCCCGAAGAGGACACCAGTGCCTCGCTGCTTCCGGCGATGCTCGTTTCCTTGGTCATCTCGGTGCTGAACAAGGTAGCGAAGCGGCTGAGCAGTTCCAGTTCCTGGAAGGCGATATCCAGGGATTCGCGCGGACCGGATTCCCTGATGGCCTGGTCCAGTCCCGCCCTGGCCAGGTCGATTGCTTCGACTCCGTGGGACAGCTGGCCGAGCATGGCCAGCGCGCGCACGTGCATTTCCACAATGCCCACCCGGGTGCGCGGGTCAGCTGGCCAGCGTTCGGCGAAATAGCCCTGCTGCTGGAAGTCTTCAGCCACCTTGAGCTGCGATGCGTGGTCGCCCAGGTCCTTCAGGGACTTCAGCTGCGCCAGGACCTGTGCAGCTTCCGGATCCGTGTGCAGCTTGGCGAGCAGTTCCACGACGCGGGCGTGGGCCTGGTTACGGTATTCGGCGCTGACCAGCAAAGCCAGCAGCGGATTGGAAATCCCCACCTTGCCGACGGCTCCGGACAGGTAGTTGGCCTGGCCACGGTTCAGCAGGCCGTCGAGCTCGCTGGTGAGCTCCGAACGGTGGATGCGATCGAGCGCCACCGGTCCGCCCAGGGCCAAGGCCCCGAGCAGCTCGCGTTCGCCGTCATCGAGTCCATGGGTCATCGCGGCATGCAGGGACTGCACCGCAGGCCCGGCCTCCAGCGTGTTCACCTTCAGGACCCAGGTCCCGTTGTGTTGCAGCAGCTGGCCGTCCTCGCGCCAGCTGCGCATCAGCTTGAGCATCAGCGAGCGGTTGCCGCCGGCCAGGTAGCACAGGGTTGCAGAGTTGTATGCGGAGACCCGCCCGCCAAGCTCCTGCTGGACGAAGGCATGGGTTTCGGTGCTGCCCATCCGGTTCACGCAAAGGTGCTCCAACCGGCCCGAGCGGTACAAGGCGAACAGGTCGCCGGGAAGATCCTGCACATGGTCGCAGATCACGATTAGCTTGATCTTGCCCATTGCGGCCAGCTGGGCCAGCAGCGAACTTGATTGCTCATCAATCAGCTCGGGCCGCCCGAGCATCACAATCGATGGCCGCTGGCCGGTGCACAGGACGCGCCCCAGTCCGTGGATCATTTCATGCGGGGTCGGGTACTCGCCCACGTCGATTTGGGCAAGCAGGAAGGAAAGCGCACCGAGAGGCACTTTCGTGCCGAAGTTGCTTCCGTTCACCCGGATCAGCTGCGGTGGTTCGGCCAACTGGCCCAGTTCCGCTTCCACCAGTGCCCTTCGCCCACTGCCCACCGGTCCGGAGACCACGGATCCGGCGATGTGCGGGTCGGCCAGGACCCTGCCCAATGCGCTTTTCGAGATTCTCAAGAATTTCGAATGCATCTTGTTTTTTCCCCATTGCCTCTGAGCATTGCGAGTGCTGGCAAGGGAGATGATTCGTGAATATTCCATTATCCAAACCGCCCCAATCGGTTGGTTCCCCCAAATGCACGGATGGCATTACTTGATTCATCCGCGTAGTCTTCCATCCTAGGGCGAGCTGGCAGCGAAATCACCCTGTTTGGCGCATAAAATGAAGCTCAGTCACTTTTTCGGCTTTTCCCAGTGAACGCATAGTGCCGCGCAGCCTGGCGCCTCACGTGGGCTTGCCCTCCGCGGCCATGCGATGACTTGGAACTACTGGTGGTTCGGGCGGGTTTGGCGGATCAGGCTGAAGGCATTTGGCCGGTGGTCCAACGGGCACTTGGACCACACTCGATTTTTACCTACTTGGTTTTCACGGCTTCACGCGGCTCGCGTGAAGGAACTGCTCCAGCAATTCGGGCAACGGCAGCTGGGCGAAGCCGGTCGCCTGCAGCTTAGCGGTGTCCATGGTGCTGTTCGCCGGCCGCGGCGCCAGCTCCGGCTTGCCCAGTGCATACTCCTGCGTGGAAATCGGGTGCACGGCATCCGGGTCATAGCCGCAGAGGGCGAAGACCTCGCGGGCAATCTGGTACCAGCTGGCCGATTCGCCGCTGCCCTGCAGATGGTAGATCCCCGGGTCGCTGCCAGTATCCAGCAGGTGCATGATGCCCCGGGCCAGTTCGCTGGCAAAGGTCAGCCGGCCGAATTGGTCATCAACCACCCTGGGGCCAATGCCTTGCTCGGCCAGCCTGCGCATGGTGGAAACGAAGTTGTTGCCCTGCCCGATAACCCAGCTGGTGCGCACCACATAGTTGACGCCATGAGCCAGCACTGCCTGTTCGCCGGCGGCCTTGCTCTGCCCGTAGACGCCGGCTGGAGCGACCGGATGCTGCTCGTCGACCTCGCGCGCCGCGCCATCGAAGACATAGTCGGTGGACACGTGCACCAGCGGCACGCCCTGTTCGGCGCATCGAGCGGCGAGCTCGCGCACGGCTACCGCATTGACCCGCCAGGCCTCGGCACTGCCCGGGGGCGTTTGCGCCCGGTCCACCGCGGTCATTGCCGCGGCGTTGACCACATGGCTGCAGTTCGAAAGGTCCAGCGAGGAGGCGAAACCCGGGGACAGCAGGTCCGCCTCGGCCCGGGTGTACAAGGCGATCCGCTCATCGCGCTGCGCCAGCAAGGCGAAGGCGCGCCCCAGCTGCCCGTTCCCGCCGAGCACCGCGATCTTCTTGGGCTGCACCGGTTTCGCCTCGGCCAGCAGCGGGTGTTCCCTATCGGCTTTGGAAATAACGGCCGCGTCGAGGCTGATGGGCCACGGGATCCGCAATTGCGGGTCGGCGAGATTGACGTAGCTGTACCCCGCCCGGGCTGCGTCGGTCCAATGCTCGGTGACCAGGTAGGAATACACAGTGTTCCCGGCTAAGGTCTGGAAGGCATTGGCCACCCCGCGCGGCACGAAAACCGCTTGGCCTTCGCCCATATGCGTGGTGAACAGCCTCCCGAAGCCCTTCCCGGGGCGCAGGTCCACCCAGGCGCCGAAGATCTCCCCCGATAGCACCGAAATGTATTTGTCCCAGGGTTCGGCATGCAGTCCGCGGGTTGTCCCGCGCTGGGCATTGAAAGAGGCATTGTTCTGCACCGGCCGGAAGTCCGGCAACCCGGCGGCCACCATTTTCTCCCGTTGCCAGTTCTCCTTGAACCAACCGCGCTCATCGCGGTGCACCGGCAAGTGCACCACCTTGAGTCCCGGAATCGTGCTTTCCTCCACCTGCAATTCCGCTGTGCCTCCCATCAGCTGGCAACATTCAACGCATCGGCCTGCTGCTGGTAGCGCTGCTCGGCCTTCGCCTTGGCCGCCTCCCACCAGGAACGGTGCTGCCGGTACCAGTCAATGGTTTGCTCCAGCCCGCGTTCCAGATTGGTGTACCGGGGTTCCCAGCCAAGCTCGGCGCGCAGAACTGTGGAATCAATGGCATAGCGCAGGTCATGGCCGGCACGGTCAGCCACGCAGTCGAAGCCATCAGCCGTTTTGCCCATCAGCCCCAGGATCAGCCCCAGCACTTCGCGGTTGCTCTTCTCCCCGTCGGCGCCGATCAGATAGGTGCGGCCGGAGTCTCCTGCTTCGAGGATGAGCTGCACCGCCGAGGAATGGTCGCTGGCGTGGATCCAATCGCGCACATTGGCGCCATTGCCGTAGAGCTTGGGCTTCAGCCCGCCGAGGATATTGGTGATCTGCCGCGGGATGAACTTCTCCACATGCTGGTACGGACCGTAGTTATTCGAGCAGTTGGACAGCGTCGCCTCGATCCCGAAGGAGCGGACCCAGGCCTTGACCAGCAGGTCACTGGAGGCCTTGGTCGCCGAATAGGGACTGGATGGCTTGTACGGCGTGGTTTCGGTGAAGCGCTGCGGATCATCCAGCTCCAAATCCCCATAGACCTCGTCGGTGGAGATGTGGTGCAGGCGCACGCCATGGTTGCGTACCGCTTCCAGGAGTTCAAAAGTCCCCAAGACATTTGAATTCACGAAACTGCGAGCATCATGCAAGGAATTGTCGTTGTGCGTCTCGGCCGCGAAGTGGACCACAGCATCATGCTGCGGCACCAGTTCGTTGACCAGGACGTAGTCGCAAATGTCGCCCACAACGAGGTTGAAGCGATTGCTGTCAAGGCCTTCCAGCGACTGCCGGTTTGCCGCGTAGGTCATCTTGTCCAGTACGGTGATTTCACTGTCGGAGTGCGCGATCATGTGGTGCACGAAGTTTGCCCCAATGAATCCTGCTCCCCCAGTTACAAGGATTCTTTTCATCTCACTAATGTAGCCAGAGGGCTACGCAGCGGGGCAGCATCCTAGCAATTCTCGAGTATGACTACTCTGACGCGACTACTTCACGTTTCATTAGGCTCGATAGCCATGAGGGGAATAATTCTAGCTGGGGGAACCGGGTCGCGTTTGCACCCAATCACGCGGGGAATATCCAAGCAGTTGGTGCCTGTCTACGATAAGCCGATGATCTACTACCCGCTGTCAACGCTGATGCTTGCCGGGATCCGTGAGATCCTGGTTATCACCACACCACAAGATGAACCGCAGTTCCGCAATCTGCTGGGCGACGGTTCGCAGTTCGGCATCGAGCTCACCTACACGGTCCAGCCCAAGCCCGAGGGCCTGGCCCAGGCATTCGTGCTTGGGGCCGAGCACATAGGCGACGAGTCAGTTGCCCTGGTGCTAGGCGATAACATCTTCCATGGTCCGGGATTCGGCACGCAGCTTGGCAGGTACTCGGATCAACCCGGGGCGACTATTTTCGGCTACTGGGTCAAGGATCCCAGCGCTTACGGAGTGGTCGAGTTCGACGAGTCAGGATGTGCCATCTCGCTGGAAGAAAAGCCGCTTGAACCCAAGAGCCATTTCGCAGTTCCCGGTTTGTATTTCTATGACAATTCCGTGGTCGAGAAGGCCCAGGATCTGCAGCCTTCGGCCCGCGGGGAACTGGAGATCACGGATATCAACCGGCTCTACTTGAACGATGGCGCTTTGAATGTCACCGTCTTGGCGCGCGGAACCGCCTGGCTGGATACCGGCACCTTCGATTCGCTCAATGACGCATCGAACTTCGTGCGCACCGTCGAGGCGCGCCAGGGCCTGAAGATCGGCTCGCCCGAAGAAGTCGCGTGGCGCCAAGGCTTCATCGATGACGGCCAGCTGCGGCACCTGTCTCTTGCCCTGGGCAAGAGCGGCTATGGTGACTACCTGCTGCAGCTGGCCGAGCAGGAACTGGTCGATCCGCATCATTCGAAGCTGGAATCGGCCACCCCGGCACTGCCCTGATCCATCGATCCATCCATCGTCTGCCGGGCGTCCAGTTCGGCAGATGTCCACTGCCGCGCACGGAATTCGCAGGCGGGCTGCGACCTATCTTGGCCGGTTGCAGCTCGAGGACGCTGCAACTCAGGAACGCGTGCCGTTCTCGTACCGCTCGGGAATGATCTTTTTGGAAGCATACTTGGAATATGGCGGATCCCAGCCCTGGTAGACGCTGATTCCGGCTTCGAGGAATGCGGTCATCGTCTCACGCAGCGGCCGATGCCAAGAGGTCGGTGATGCGGCCTGTCCTGTGAAGGGCAGTTCATCGGTGTATTGGACCCGCTGGAAATAGTCTTTGCCAGGGTGATTCCACGGGTACTGGATCGGATGGTTCAGCGACAGTAAGAGCCTGCCGCCAGGCTTGAGTACGCGCCGTATTTCTGCCAGCGGCCCTGTCCAGTTCTCCAAGTAGTGCAAGACCAGCGAGGCGATTGCGTCGTCGAAGGAATTCGTCTCGTAGGGCAGTTTCTACCCCAGGTCCGTGACCCGCAGATCAGCACCATACTGGAGCCGAACACGCGTCAAGTCGATTATCACCAGAACCGCAACAGTTGTCGAGGAACCGCCGCCAGGCGACATGACCGGCCATCTGGAGTATTTGCCGGCCGGTCGTAAAAGACAGTGAGAAGGGTCGGCTCGTTCTCGTCCGAAAGAGCCCGCGCAAAGTCCTCGTAGGTGGTTCCAGCGGTCTCTGTTCACCTCTTTTTAATTTCCTTTTTAGGCGACTTATTAGAGCTTTTTCAGGACCCCACGGTATCCGTTTTCCACGAGAAACTTCGCGTTCTCAGCCTTTCCAGCCAACAAATTGATCGTCCTCATCGTTTTATTAATCTTCAGTGTTGACGAAAGTGAAATCCATCCGATACGCTGTCGCCATATCACTCGCCCGGATTTTGGGGGTCCGGCAAAACTTGGGGAAAGCCAGTTGGTCGTGGGGATCAATTGGCTGTAATTTAGGCACTCGTTTATGGAAAACGAGCGTCAAATTCTACGCACCAGTCTGCGTTCTTCAGGTTTAGCATCCCCAATGTCCTCGGATATTGGGGAATTCTTGTGTTTGGCAGACCTGTTGGGGACAGAGTTGCACGACGGAACAACGGTCGTACAGGTAAAAAGTCCTTGCTCGAGGGAGCAAAAAAACATTGCACTTCGCAAAGCGCCTTTTCCAGCGTTGCAATTAGCGCCGGAATTGTCTTCTCTCTGGCATTCGCCGGAACTTTTGTGCCAGCTTCCGCTACTTCGGTGAGCGAATCTTCAGCGGAAGTAAAACTCGCCCCGTCGGCGGCTGAAACCGATTCGGCGGCCACTCTTGTTTCCGCGACGCCCACGAGCCCGGCACCCTCTTCGACTGAAACTTCCGCTGCTGCGGCTTCTTCCGAAACCCCAGCTCCAAAAGCGAAAGCGTCCAAGCCGCCGGTTGAAACCAAGCCAGCGGTAACGCAGTCGCCGAAGGCCGCGCCGGAAACTGAATCCGAGGCGCCGGTTGTTCAAACGCCACGAGCCGAGGAATCGGCAAGCGAAGAGGAAAAAGCCTCCGAGGCACCTACTAGCGCTCCAGCGTCGATAAGCGCGCCAGCAACTGCGCAGTCCTCGGCACCTGCCGAGCAGTCGCCTACCGAAACTGCCAAGAAGCCATCGGAATCACCATTACCGACAGCCTCGCCCAGAGAGGCTGACAACAAACTGCTCGCACCGATGGCATTAGGGGACGTCTGCAGTGCCGCCCAGGCATCAACTCAGATTCTTGGGGGATTTGAGCTTGATGGCAACCTGTGCGCCAACGACGCGGCCCTGGACGATTGGACCACCGTTTTGACGCAACCATCGGGCAACGATGGTTTCGACGACAGTACACAGTTCACCCGTGGTGCCAGCGAAAGGAGCTGGCCGTGGGGTGCGAACCAAGTCAACGGTACGGGCCAAGCCTCCGGCCAGGCAGATATAGGCCGCAACTACGCCTATTCGACAACCAGTGATGGACATGTCTTCGCCTTCTTGGGATTCGAGCGAGGGACAAGCACCGGCACCATCCGCTACATCGTTGAGCTCAACGCCGAGAAGAACGACCCCGTAGTGATTCCCACTCCGATTCGCAGCGACGGCGATCTTCGCCTGAGCATCGAGCAGGATGGCAATAATAATCTCATCTTCACCGGTGCCTACATGTGGAACGCGAGCACGGAAACGTGGGTGCAGCAGCAAACCCTGAGCGGTTTCGTTGGTGCGACGAATACCCAACCCATTACCGGCTTCGACGGAACCAGCACCATCCCGGTACGCGGCTTCGCGGAAATCGGCGTGGACCTGACTGCCCTGTTTGGAGAAGCTACCTGTACCGGCAATTACGGAACGCTGAATCTGCGTTCCTCCTCCTCGATTCCGGAAACATCCAACTTGGGTGACTGGATCGCCCCGATTTCCCTTGCCGTGCCGAGCACCTGCTCCAGCGTGCAGGTCGAAAAGAACTGGGTCATCGACGGCGAGGAATACGAAAACGGCCAGCAGCCCGATGGCATCGCCGCCACGCTGGAACTGACCGGCCAAACCTCGCCGCAGTTCGGTACCGGCTACGCCAAGTACAGCAATGGCACCGACTACGAGGCCAATGATGAAATCATCATCGGCGAGTCGGTGGCCCAGCTGCCCGCAGGGTGCACCAATGCCCCCTCGGGGGATCTGGGTGAACATGTATTGCAACCTGGACTGAACTCCTACACGGTGACCAACACCGTCACCTGCACCACCCTGACCTTGGAAAAGGAAGTCATCGGCGAGGCGGCGGCCACGGAATGGACGCTGTCAGCTGATGGCAGCTCAACGGATCTGTCCGGAGTGACCGGCAGCGAAGGCGTCACCGATGTCCCGGTAGCTGCCGGCCAATACGCCATCTCCGAAACCGGCCCGGAAAACTACCAGCTGACGGACCTGGCTTGCGAGGATGCGGCGGTTGGCGATGGCAACACCATCACCATCACTGCCGGCAGCAAAGCCACTTGCGTGCTCACCAACACCCAGGAAATTGACCTGACGGTCACCAAGACCTGGGTGGTCAACGGCACCGAGTATCCTCACGGCGAGCAGCCGGCAGGAGATGCGGAGCTGAGCATTGATGGACAAGCAGCTGAATTCGGGGCAACCAGTTCCGGGCATCTGATCGGGGACGAGGTGGCCATCGAGGAAACCCTCACCGGCACGCTCGCCGAGCTGTGCCAGGTGACCAGTTCAACCATTGACGGCGTCGAAGGGCTATCCGCCACCCACACCATGGCCGGGACTCCCTCGCCCAATGTGGTGGCAATCGTGAACACCGTGGAATGCGAACAGCTTTTGACGCTGGTCAAGGTGGTGGACAACGAGGACTTCAACGGAACCTCGACCACCGATGACTGGACGCTGAGCGCTTCGGGCACCGCGGGGAGCATCGAAGGAAAGACCGGAGAAACGGCCGTCACCGAAGCATCGGTGGGCGTGGGAACCTACCAATTGGCCGAGGAAGGCACCGCCGCAGGCTACGAACCAGGCACCTGGAGCTGCGTCGGCACCGGAAGCGGCGAAGGAGCGGCGATCACGCTGGAGCTTGGCCAGGAGGCCACCTGCACCATCGTGAACACGGCCCTTCCCGGATCGGCCAGCTGGACCAAGACCACCGTTGACGGCGACCTGCTTGCAGGTGCCGAATGGACCCTGACCGGACCGCTGGGCGATGCATCGGAAGCCATCGCGGTTACCGACTGCATGGCCGAAGGCTGCACCGGACCGGATATGGATCCAGCCAAGGGCAAATTTGCCTTGGCAAACCTGAAGCGGGGCAGCTATACGCTTCAGGAAACCACCGCTCCTCCGGGCTACGTCAAGGACGAGCAGATCCATGAGTTCGAGGTCACCGGCGACGCACTGCAGATCGAGCTTGCTGCCATTACCAATGAGCAGCAGGACGGTCCCGTGCTCCCACTGACCGGTGGCATCGGCCGAGATCAGATTTATCTGATTGGCGGCGCAATCCTGGTACTGGGGCTGGGCATCTGGGGTGCACAGGCCTTCCGTATCCGTCATAGCCGCAACCTCGGCTAGATTCAACCAATTCACCAATCACGCTGAACTTGGGTAGGCGTAAAAATCACTCGCACAAAAGGAGTAATCGTGTTCACGCAACGCAGACTCGGCAAGCTGATTGCCGGAGCAAGTGCCATGGCACTTGCTGGGATGGGGCTATTTGGGGTAGCCGCCGCATCCGCTGACGAAATTTCGGATATTACGCCGGGGACCCCCGGCAGCATCTCGGTCCACAAGTCTTCAGCGGACCCTGTTGAAGGCCTCAACAACGGCTCCCTGCTGGAACCGGACCCCGGCGCGGGCCTGGGCCTGGATGGCGTTGAATTCACCTTGCAGCAGGTGCTGTTCGACGGCGAGCCAATCGACTTGAGCGTGGCCGACGGCTGGGAACTGGCAGAAGCCCTGGCACCAGAATCCGCCGGAGGCGCATTGCCTGCAGGCTACACCCTGGCCGCCGGTGTCCCCCAGGTAACCGTGGGAGGTATCGCTACCTTCAACGGTTTGGACCTGGGACTGTACCTGGTCACCGAAACCGATTCGGGCGACAACCTGATCGATGCCGCGGCCGCACCGTTCTACGTGAGCATTCCTTATCCGAATGCCGACGGCACCTGGAACTACAACGTGCACGTCTATCCGAAGAACACGCTGAACACCATCGAGCAGACCAAGACCGTGGATGATACCGCCGTGTTCCTGGGCGATGAGGTCACTTGGACGCTGGTCACCGATGTCCCTGACTCGGATCTTCCCTACAAGTCCTACACCTTGACCGATAGCCTCTCGGGGAACCTCGATTTCATCTCCTGGGAGTCGGTATCGATTGGCACCGGGGAACTTGTTCCTTTTGATGACTACACCATCTCGGCCGACAATGCGGTGATCACCTTCACCGGGGCGGGCCTCGCCAAACTCGATGCGGCTGGAGCGACTACCGTGACGGCCGTATTGAAGACCAAGGTCAACTCCATCCCTGAAGGCGGAGTCATCGAGAACACCGCGACCGTGAACATCAATGGCACGGAAGCTGATGGCACCACCAACACCAACCTGGGCACCTTGCAGCTGGAAAAGAAGGCTGAAGGCGAGAACGGTGCACTGCTGGACGGCGCGGAATTCGAGCTCTATGGAACTGCACCTGATGCCGAGGGCGAACCCACCAGTTCGCCTCTGGCTACCGGAACCACGGTAGACGGGGTCGTCAAGTGGGAACTGCACCTGGGCATCGAGGACGACATGGAATCAAGCTACTGGGTCAAGGAAACCAAGGCGCCAGCCGGATACGTGCTTCCGGCTGATCCGTGGTCCGGCGAACTGGTTGTGACCAACGGCCAGATCCTGATCGAGACCATCACCAACCACAAGCCGACCGGTCCTGATCTGCCGCTCACCGGCGCCTCGGGCACCGTGCTGTTCACCATTGCAGGTCTTGGCCTGATGGCCGCCGCCGGTGGTGCGGTACTGGTGAAGCGACGCCGCTCGCGCACCCAGGGCTAACCCGAGTACTGCTTGATGCAGCACCAGGGTTGCCAGTAGATGGTGGGAGAACTAAGCATTGCTTGGGACTCCCACCATTTTCTTTCTGAACTTCCTGATTCCCAAGACTTCATAGGCAGAAATCATGAGCTCGACTCCCAGTTCCACGCTTTCCCCTCCCCCGCAGCACAGGAACCGCTGGCGCGTCCCGGTGTCCACGCTGGTGATCGCCGTCGTCTTCCTGGCCGGTACGCTCATGCTGCTGTACCCGCCGGCGGCGAGCTGGTTCTCGCAATACAACCAATCCAAGATCATCAAGGAAATCTCCAGCGACGTGTCCCACGAGGGCAGCTCCACGATTTCCCAGGAGCTGCAGCGGGCCCGGGAGTACAACGAGGAACTGGTTGGCGGCGGCTTGCTGGCTCCGGGCAGCAATATCCCTACCAGCAACGGATCGGTGCGGGAAGATACCGAGTACGATTCCCTGCTCAACGTCAACAGCGAGGGGCTCATCGGCCGGCTGCGTGTCCCGTCGGCGGACATCGACCTGCCGATCTATCACGGTACCGATGACCAGACCTTGCTCAAAGGCGTCGGGCACCTGCAAGGCACCGCACTGCCTGTGGGCGGGCAGTCCATGCATGCGGTGCTGACCGCTCACCGCGGGCTGCCTGAGGCCAACCTGTTCAACGATCTGCCCCAGGTGAAAATCGGCGATACCTTCAGCATCGAGGTCTTCAATGAGGTACTGACGTACCGGGTGGTTGAAACGCAGACGGTAGAGCCGGATGAAACGAAGGCGCTGGCCCCGCAATTCGACAAGGATCTGGCCACCCTGGTCACCTGCACTCCCCTAGGCATCAATACGCATCGCATGCTGGTCACCGGAGAACGCGTGCACCCTACCCCGCGTGCAGATCTGGAAGCCCTCGGCTCCGCTCCTGAGATCCCGGGCTTCCCCTGGTGGAGCGTCTGGCTCGGATCAGCGCTGCTGCTGCTGGGGACCTGGGTGTTTCTTGCAGGTCGCCCTCGTTCTGGCAGGAACATCGGCGGCTAACCCGCAGCGGCAGGTTTGCGCCTCGCCGGCTAGCGCGTCGAGCGCAGCGAGAAGAACAGGAAGCTCAAGAACGCGTCACGTTCGCGCAGCTCTTCTGGAATCACGCCTTCGGGCGCATCCTTGGCATACGGAGGCTCCCAGACACGTTCCACCGCGAACCCTGCGGAGATCAGCGCCGTCATGGTTTCATGCAAAGGCCGATGCCAATAGGTCAATTCGGCAGGCTTCCCCTTGAAAGTCACTTCGTCGGTGTACTGGGTGAGCTGGAAGTAGTCCTTGCCGCGGTGGTTGAACGGGTAGAGAATCGGGTGGTTCACCGACATGATGAGCCGGCCGCCGGGCTTGAGCACCCGGCGGACTTCTTCCAGTGCGTAGTCCCAGTCCGGCAAATAGTGGAACACCAAGGAAGCAATGGCATCGTCAAAACTGTTGTCGGCATACGGGAGCTTCTCCCCCAATGTCGCCACTTTCAGGTCGGCATCTTCGCCCAGCCGCTGGCGTGCCAGGTCCACCATTGCTCGGCTGGTGTCGAAGCCCGAGACGCTCGCTCCACGGCTCATGAGCTGTTCGGACAGAGGACCGGCGCCGCAGCCGATATCCAGGATGTTCCGGCCAGCAACCTCTCCTGCCAGTTCCAAGGTGGCCGGCCGCTCATAGTAGGCGTTCAGCATGCTGAATTCGTTCTCGTCAGCGTAGTCCTGGGCGAAATCGTCGTAGTTGCTTTCCTGTGGCACGGGCGCGCTCCTTTGCATGGTTTTGCCCGAGCCTAGCAAAGGCTTCAACTAATCATTGGGAAAACACTCGACTGATCGAGTAACGCTTTGACTGCATTAGCCGCAATCGATCACAATCGGGTCCAGCAATAGTTTCTATTCCCGTTCCAGATTAGAATCAGCACATGGGACCGATCAGTGCCCATGCTCGTTCGACTTTCCATGGGGAGAAATTGAATAGATTAGTTCAGCGTTCACTCGCTGTCATCGCTTCGGGAGCACTTGTATTCTCCGGTGTCTCCGCGGCCTCGGCCGCTCCGTTGCCCACCAGCATTTCATCTGCCAGCATCGGTGCTGCGAAGAAAAAGGCTCCTGCGGTAACGATCAAGAAAATTGGCACGAAGACTGTCAAGGGTTCAGCCAAGGCAACCATCAAGCCTAGCTATTCCAAGGCAAAGAACGTGAAGATCAAGTCGGCGTTGCTGAAGGTGGTCAAGGGCAAGAAGACCGTCGCCAGCAAGAAGAAGTCCGTCAAGCTCGCAGCGGGCACCTACAAGGTCACCACCACGGTCAAGTACCAGCTCAAGGGCAAGACCTCGACCATTCAGAAGACGCAGACCTTGCTGGTGAAGAAGGCGGCCGCCAAGCGTTCCGTGAAGATGAGCGGGAAGGCGAAGAACTGCCCTGCAGGCTACCCGGTGAAGGGCAACCGCACCGGCAGCCAGAAGGAGTGGAAGTACCATGTCAAGGGACAGCGCTTCTACAACATCACGAAGCCAGAAGAATGCTTCAAGACTGCAGCTGATGCGCGCAAGGCCGGCTACCGGGCTTCGAAGCTCTAAACCTGCCTGGCTGGTATCCGACCCAGCAAACTAAAAAATCGACCTCGGTTGCTTCCCATATGGGAAGGGCGGGTTCTAACGGTCGTCGCAACTCCTGATTGTTCAGGGTGTTGCGACGACCGTTAGAACCCGCCAAGCAACCGAGGTCGATTTATTTTGTTCAGCTTACGAAGCTACTTGTCAACTCGCAATTAGCGGGCTACCGAACCATCTACGTAGTCATCCGAGGATGCATCGGAGATCCAGGAGAACAGCGAGCGCAGTTCGCGGCCGGTGGTCTCGATTGGGTGGGCTTCGCCCTTGGCGCGCAGTTCCTTGAACTCCGGAGCGCCGGCCTTCTGGTCTTCCATGAAGCGGTTGGCGAAAGCACCGGACTGGATATCGGCCAGCACAGCCTTCATGTCTTCCTTCACCTCTGGGGTGATCACGCGTGGGCCGGAGACGTAGTCACCGTACTCAGCAGTGTCGGAGATCGACCAGCGCTGCTTGG
The DNA here is from genome assembly GCF_044743255.1 of Glutamicibacter sp. NPDC087673. Classification (NCBI taxonomy): domain Bacteria; kingdom Bacillati; phylum Actinomycetota; class Actinomycetes; order Micrococcales; family Micrococcaceae; genus Glutamicibacter; species Glutamicibacter sp. NPDC087673. The sequence continues at coordinate 275,516 of NZ_JBIUWB010000006.1, read as the reverse complement.
CGATGCCGCCTTCCCACATCATCGTGACGAGAGACCAGCCAACATTACCGCAGATAGCGATTTCAAGATAAGAACAGCTGTGCAAGGTTTTGTCTTAGTCCATCGACATCCGGATAGATAGCTGCAGCGTCATAACCGAACCAAGTGTCGAGTTGTGCCCTAAGTGCTGGCTTTTCATTCGCCGGGATTCGAAGCGTATACGTAGATGCGAAGTTTCGAGACGTTGTCTTGTTTTCGACTCCAGGCTCATAAAATTTTAAATACAGAGAACCAGCCGACAGAAGGTCTGCCATTTTCCAATTTCGATTCTGAGGTGCGCCCACGATATGGAAAGAAGACTGAATTTGTTTTCCGCTAATGGGAACTCCATCGATCACAAAAACTGAATTTTGAGCCAGCATTCTACTGTCGTAAATCGGCGGGACCCAGAATCTGCGTAGGGAACCAGTCCCCCAGTCATTGGCGCGGCGCTCATCATCGGACTTCCAGTGGTGCCATTTGGGTTCATAACCTCCCCAATCCGAGTCCAATCGAATGTCCGCCTGTTCTGAGTTAACAACTGGACCTTTCAAAGCAAGACAAAATAAACGGGCATCGACTTCGTCCTGCGAACTATCCGAAACTGCAAACCACAATGCGATCAATGGGTTGAAACTGAAATCAATCAGTCGAGTGGGGCCACCCCGATGTTGAATACGGGCAAAGATTTCCATAGCACTTAGCGAATCGAGACGCCATCCTGTTCTCGACTGCCTCAAAATTTCCGATTCAGCATCTTGAAGATCATTTTCAGAAGGATATCGGTCTTTCAAGTCGATCTTTCGATCTCTTAGTTGGTCATGGACTTCAGCCGAAAACCGACCTCCGTATTTTTGATCCCTGAGGACACGGAAGAGCGAGCTGTGCAGGCCCCACTCGTGATTCGACTGGCCGCGCCATAGAAGCCGACTTTCGTGGACATCCTGAATCTTCTTCATGGAGTTCCAAAGATCCGAAATAGAGGTAACTTCTACTTCATATCCTTTGAAGATAGAAACGGGCGATTCATACTCTTCGGAATGGAGCCATCTAGGAGGCTGATTGCCTTTTCCCAAAACTTTCCCTTCAAAAAATGACAAGGTTCGAAATTGTCTCACATTTTGGAAGGCATTTCTCGGATAAGCAATTATTTATAGATGTACTAACGCGCAACGGGTTGCAGACACTAAAATCTCGCCTGCTAACTGACGCAATCGAACAAACGACCTAGGCGCAGCACCATCTGCTCAAAACACTTCTGATAGACATTTCCAAGCGTATCCTTCATCGTCTCAACACAGTCAGACATACAAACGCCACGCTCTTATTGCACGTGCTTGCAAAACAAATCGTTCGTAGCGGCACCTCAACGTTGGGCATCAAACTGCTCAAAAATTACTGCGACATTCCTCAACAAGGCTGTCTCCGACGAGAATTGCCACCGCTAATTTGAGGTTAAAAACCAGCGACACTCGAATTTGAGATCGAGTGTCACTGGCGTTTTTATTATCGCAGTACCAAACTTGGTGTAGATTAGCGGGCTACCGAACCATCGACGTAGTCATCCGAGGATGCATCAGAGATCCAGGAGAACAGCGAGCGCAGTTCGCGGCCGGTGGTCTCGATTGGGTGGGCTTCGCCCTTGGCGCGCAGTTCCTTGAACTCCGGAGCGCCAGCCTTCTGGTCTTCCATGAAGCGGTTGGCGAAAGCACCGGACTGGATATCGGCCAGCACAGCCTTCATGTTTTCCTTCACCTCTGGGGTGATCACGCGTGGGCCGGAAACGTAGTCGCCGTACTCAGCGGTGTCGGAGATCGACCAGCGCTGCTTGGCGATGCCGCCTTCCCACATCAGGTCGACGATCAGCTTCAGCTCGTGCAGCACCTCGAAGTAGGCGATTTCCGGCTTGTAGCCAGCTTCGGTCAGGACCTCGAAGCCGTACTGGACCAGCTGGGAGGTGCCACCGCAGAGCACAGCCTGCTCGCCGAACAGGTCGGTTTCGGTCTCTTCGGTGAAGGTGGTCTCGATAACGCCGGCACGGGTGCCGCCGATGCCTGCAGCGTAGGACAGTGCCAGTTCCTTGGCGCCGCCGGTGAAGTTCTGCTCCACGGCGATCAGGTCAGGGATGCCACGGCCGGCTTCGAATTCGCGGCGCACGGTGTGCCCTGGTGCCTTGGGAGCAACCAGTGCAACGTCGACGTTGGCTGGTGGCTGGATGAAGCCGAAGCGGATGTTGAAGCCGTGGCCGAAGAACAGCGCGTTGCCCTCTTCGAGGTGCTCGGCGATCGACTCGGTGTAGACCTGGGCCTGGACCTGGTCCGGGGTCAGGATCATGATGACATCTGCCCAAGCCGCTGCCTCGGCAACGGTAGCTACCTTAAGGCCTTCGGCCTCGGCCTTGGCACGGGACTTGGAGCCCTCAGCCAGGCCGACGATAACCTCGACGCCGGAGTCGCGCAGGCTCAATGCGTGGGCGTGGCCCTGGGAGCCGTAGCCAATGACAGCTACCTTCTTGCCCTGGATGATCGAGAGGTCTGCGTCGTCTTCGTAGTACAGATCAGCCACTGTAATTCTCCTTATTTGTGCTTCTGGTAAAGAAGTCTTGTGCTTAGGCACTGTTGCTTTCTTCTAAGCTAGGTGCCAAATACCTAAATTTGTAGTTCGTGTCTCTTGAAGTCGTTGTGCGCTTAGGCGGACAGAGTCTTCAGGGCACGGTCGCTCATCGACTTTGTTCCGCGTCCCACGGCCAGCGTTCCGGCCTGGACGATCTCGCGGATGCCGAATGGCTCAAGTACTGCCAGCAGTGCTTCGATCTTCGCCGCATTGCCGGTGGCCTCAACGACCAGCGAGTCCGTGGATACGTCGATCACCGATGCGCGGAACAGCTCCGCGGCCTGGGTGACCTGCAGTCGCGTCGCCGCATCGGCGCGCACCTTGATCATGATGTGGTCACGCTGCACCGAGGTTTCCGGCAGCAGTTCCACGATCTTGATGACGTTGACCAGCTTGTTCAGCTGCTTGGTGACCTGCTCCAGGGAATCCCCTTCGGCGTCCACCACCACGGTCATGCGGCTGATGCCGGCAATTTCCGTGGGGCCCACGGCCAGCGAGTGAATGTTGAAGGCACGGCGGGCGAAGAGGCTGGCGACGCGGGTGAGCACGCCGGGAACGTCTTCAACCAGTACCGAAAGCGTATGCTTTGCCATGTCCTAGTCCTCCTCTTCCCATTCAGGGGTCATGCCGCGGGCAATCTGGATCTGGTCGTTGCTGACTCCCGATGGGACCATTGGCCACACCATGGAGTCGGCCGAGACCACGAAGTCGATGACCACCGGACGGTCATTGATTTCCAATGCCTTCTGGATGGTCGCGTCGATATCCTCGTCGCGTTCGCAGCGCAGGCCCACGCAGCCGTAGGCGTCGGCCAGCTTCACAAAGTCCGGAATCCGGGCGGTTCCGTGGCCGGTGTTCAAATCGGTGTTGGAGTAGCGGCCATCGTAGAACAGCGTCTGCCACTGGCGGACCATGCCCAGCGACGAGTTGTTGATGATGGCAACCTTGATGGGGATCCGGTTGATCACGCAGGTAGCCAGTTCCTGGTTGGTCATCTGGAAGCAGCCGTCTCCGTCAATGGCCCAGACCACGCGGTCCGGCTGCGCCACCTTGGCGCCCATGGCGGCAGGAACCGAGTAGCCCATGGTGCCCAGGCCGGCGGAGTTCAGCCACGAGCGCGGGCGCTCGTACTTGACGAACTGCGCTGCCCACATCTGGTGCTGGCCCACGCCTGCCACGTAGACGCCTTCCGGACCGGTCAGCTCGCCGATGCGCCCGATGACATTCTGCGGAGCAGAGAGGCCGTCGTGGGTTTCGGTGTAGCCGATCGGGTAGGTTTCGCGCAGGCGGTTGAGCAGTCCCCACCAGCCGGCCAGGTCCTGCTGGGCTTCGTTCTCGAAGCGCGAGGCGCAGGCCTCGTGCAGCTGCGGGATGATTTCATCCAGCGAGCCGACGATCGGCACATCGGCCACGCGGTTCTTGGAGATTTCCGCAGGATCGATATCGGCGTGGATCACCTTCGCGTTCGGCGCGAAGGTGGAGAGCACGCCGGTGACGCGGTCATCGAAGCGGGCGCCGAGGGTAATGAGCAAATCCGACTGCTGCAGTGCCGTGACCGCCGAGACGGCACCGTGCATGCCTGGCATGCCCACGTGCTGTTCATGCGAGTCCGGGAAGGCACCGCGTGCGGTCAGCGTAGTGACCACCGGAGCGTTGATGAATTCCGCGAATTCCTTGAGCTGCTCATGGGCGTTGGCCTTGATCACGCCACCGCCAACATACAGCACCGGGCGGGTTGCCGAAGCGATGAGCTTGGCGGCTTCGCGCAGCTGCTTGTTGTGTCCGCGGGTGACCACGCGGTAGCCCGGCAGGTCGACCTTTGGCGGCCATGAGAAGGTCATGTCGCTCTGCTGGGCATCCTTGGTGATATCTACCAGCACCGGACCGGGACGGCCGGTCTGCGCCAGGTAGAAAGCGCTGGCCAGCGTGCGCGGAATGTCTTCCGCGTTGGTGACCAGGAAAGCGTGCTTGGTAATCGGCATCGTGATGCCGACAATGTCTGCTTCCTGGAATGCGTCAGAGCCAATAAAAGCGCTATTGACCTGACCGGTGATTGCCACCATTGGTACCGAGTCCATATTGGCATCGGCCAGTGCGGTGACGAGGTTGGTTGCGCCTGGTCCGGAAGTAGCGATGCATACGCCCACTTCCCCGCTCACCATGGCGTAACCCTGTGCGGCATGGCCGGCACCCTGTTCGTGGCGGACCAAGATGTGGTTAATCTTGGTCGAATCCATCAGTGGATCATAGGTGGGAAGGATGGCCCCACCTGGTAATCCGAAGACGTCTTTGACGCCCAGTTCTTCCAGCGAGCGGACGATGGCTTGTGAGCCCGTCATCTGTGTGGGAGCAACGATATTATTCGGACCCTGTACCGGGTTCGAAGCCTCCACGACGGAAGAGACAGCGGCGGCGGCATCCTTGGTTCGATTGATTGACTTCGCAACCGACGCCGGATTGGCGGGTGTTGAGTTGCTCATCGGGATCCTTTCCATATCTATCTCTTCGTTTGCGCATAAAAAACGCCCCGCGGCCGTCACTACTGACGAAAGGGGGCTTGCGCGTTACCGACGTACTGTCCGTGGTGTTGGACAGTGTCTCAGGCTCCGCGCCTGATAACTAGTAGTACATCGGTGTTTGTTTGCATGCCTCTAGTTTTCTCCACCTCACGGCAAAGAGCAACTAGACACCCTGTTTATCTCATTATATGAGATGGATGTCCAAGTCTTGGACGCGACACCGCAAACAAGACTTGGTTTTTCGCTTCATAGGCACCAAAAGCGCCTGTCGAAACGGGATTAGCTGGAGACAAGCACCAACTGCCGGGAATGCGCATCGCTCGCGCTGCGCACCCTTGCTCCAAGGAAGTCCCCTGCCATGCAGTTGGTTTCGCTTGCAGCGTTGAGCCGGGAGAGGCATGAATTCCGTCGATGGCCACACGGGCGCATGGCTTGGCGACTCAATCAGCATCCTGGCTCATTAATCCCATTCTAGAAGTCAATATGACCAATCAGATAACCCATGACGTGCCGATGACACATTTCGATAAATGTTGCGACTGGTCAAATTGTCCAAAGTTATCGGTAGAGTATTGGTTATGGACAAGCGCCCAGACGAAAATCCAACCCAGCAGGTAAAGGCCCGCCTCCATGAGGCCTTCGACTCGCAGATCCCCAACTTCGCCAGCTACAATCTCGTGGCGGGCACCGGCATCGCCGGCTCCGGAGGGCTCAAGGTCATTGGATATCGGCGCCAACCAGCGGAACTGATTATTGCGCCAGTGAATGCCAGCAGCTTGGAAGCATCCGAGGATGCGATCAACATCAACAATACGAATGTGAACCAGCTCGCCGAGCTCAGCGATGGCGGCTACGAAATCGCGATCTCTTCGGGCCGGGTGTTCCGCTTCAGCATTCCCGAAGCGCCGAGCATCGACTTGCATGTCGATGATGCCATCAGCATTGGTGCCACCATTGACCAGAAATCAGATGCAGAGGACTTCGCTGATTTCATGGACCACTTCATGAACACCATCGAAGGCACCGAGAACTTCGTATAACCAGCAAGAGAATTCGCCATAGCAAAGGCCATCCCGCCAGCTAGCTCCATTACGAGCTACGCGGCGAGATGGCCTTTTCGCTTACAAAGCCCCGGGATGATTCCCGCGGTAGTCGGAGGCGAGCAGCTGCCCTTCGACGGTGAGGATCTCAACCCGGTCCAACTCGATTGATTCGTAGCCGACGGAGGTCATGACCCGCTCGGCATAGCCGGCAGCACTGCCCTCCGCGATCCAATCACTGCCCTCCACCACAATGGCGAGCACGCCCTGGACCGGAGAGAGCCACCCCACGGTGGCGTACTGGATGGAATCCTGGGCGAATGAATGGAAGCCTGCGGCGCCCTGGCCATTGAGGTACTGGAAGATCTTCTGATCCGCCCATTCCTGGCGCCCTTCGACTTCCTGGAGGTTGTCGGCATACTTCGGCAAGGCCGCGATCTGCTGGCTCACGCTAGGAGTTTGCGCGGATGCTTCGAACTGGAGCGGGGCACAGCTGGCCAGGGACGAAGCCAGCACCAGGCCACCGGCGACCACACTGACCCTGCCTAACGCATCGATGGCCACGCAGCGCCGCTGGATACCGGAAGAAATTACTTGAAGCACCATGCAATTGAGCATAGCCAATGCCCCGGACAATTCCACAGGAATCACCCAGCACGGATTCCACGCCGGCGGCGGGCCCGGAATCAGCCTTGCTCGGCCTGGTACAGGGACATCCCTGCAGCCTGCATCACCAGCCACGGGCTGAAAGCCCACGGGGTGGCGCGCAGGGCTTCACCGAGTTGTGCCGGATCCACCCAGCAGTAGTCCATGACTTCGTCCGGGTTCGCAGAGATCTCGCTGTCGATTATCGCGGTGAAGACCGGGCAGATTTCGTTTTCCACAATGCCCGAGGCATCCACGGCGCGATAGCGGAAGTCCGGCAGCGCCGATTCGATGCGGTTGACCTTGAAGCCGAGCTCATGGGCCGCGTGGCGCGTAATGGCTTCTTCGAAGCTCTCGCCGGGCTGGGGATGCCCGCAGAAGGAGTTCGTCCAGACCCCTGGCCAGGTCACCTTGGACAGGGCGCGACGCGTCACCAGCACCTGGCCGGCTTGATTCTGCACGTGGCAGGAGAATGCCTGGTGCAGCACGGTATCCGTGGTGTGAACCGATTCTTTCGGGCGCGTGCCAATAGGCTGGCCTTGATCCGAAAGCAAAATGACGTCCATTGAAATCCTTGAATCCCCATCCGGGTCTAGTTGGTGAAAAGTGCCGAAAAGATCAGGAGCATGGTCAGCAGGAAACCGCACAGGTAGTTGATCCACAAGAATCTCTTCCATCCTCGATTAACCGTACCCGAGCTTGCATCGCTGATTCCAAGATGGGGTAGGACGTTGAGCACATAGGGAAGGGCCAGCACCGCCGCCCATCGGCCAAGGCCCGACAGGCCCACCGCCACGAGCACTCCGGCCAGCAGGTAGGCAGCCAAGACTAGGTAGATGGTCGTGCGGGCCGACAAGGCGGTGGCGATCGAGGACAGCCCGCCTTGGCGATCGGGAACAATATCCTGGATTGCTCCCAGGGCATGGCTAGCCATCCCCCAGAGCAGGAACGCGCCGAAGACCAGCCACTGCTCGGCCTGCACGCTGGCGCCAGCCAGCACCCACCCGTAGACCGCCGGGGAGACGAAGTGCACTGCGCTGGTCAGCGAGTCCAGCCCGGGCCTTTCCTTGAAACGCAGCCGCGGTGCGGAGTAGGCCAGCACCGCAAGGATCGACACCGCCAGAACGAGGTTGGCTGCGCCATCCCCGGCCGCCACGAGCACCGCGAGGAACGGCGCGGCGCACAGGACGCAGGCGATGAGCAGCGACTTATGGCTCTGCCTGGACAGCAGCGCCCCCTCGATTCCTCCCTTGCGCGGATTGCGCAGGTCCGACTCGTAGTCGAAGACATCGTTCACGCCGTACATCAGCAGGTTGTAGGGGAAGAGGAAGAACACCGTGCCCAGGACCAAGCGCCAATCGATCCCGCCGCCGGCCAGCAGATAGGCGGCGGCAAACGGGTAGGCGGTATTCACCCAGGAGATGGGGCGTGAGCTCAATACGATTCCGCGGATCATGAAGCGTCCTTTCTGTGGCTGCGGGCACCGAGCAGCCACCACAGCCCGGGGAGCAGGAAGACCGCGCAGGCGGCGTAGAAGAAGTCTTCAATCGGGGCCAGGCCCAGATGCACCCCGGACAGCGTCCCGCTGCCGTAGCCGAACAGCCCGGCGTAGATCATCAGGTTGTCGAAGATCGCGGTGAGCACGAGCATCAGGGCCATGGCGGCGCCCAGCGGCTTGGCCACCGAGCGCAGACGCTGCTTGCTGGCGGCCAGCCCGGCGGCAAAGACGGCCATGGCCGCAAGAAGGAAGCAGAGGCTCAATTCAAGGAACATGCTTCTCCCCTAACGTGCGCTTGGACGCTTTACGGTTTCGGTTGCGCAGCATGCTGGCCAGCACCGGCAGTCCGGTGAAGGCAATCATGGCGCAATAGCACAAGAAGACCAGGAAGAAGACTTCTTCCACAGGGAACTGCTCGCCCACCATGATTCCGGTCATGAGCTCCGATTCCTTGTGCAGGAAGATGCCCTGCCTGATGGCCAGCACATCCCAGAGCACGAAGAATCCGGTGCCCAGCCCCAGGGCCAGGAGCCCGCGCACCGGGTGGCGGAAGATGAAGAGCTTTCCCTTCGCGTCCAGCAGCCCCATGCAGACCAGGAGTACCAGCAAGATGCCCAGGTAGATCATGCTCCTGCCTCCTGACGCACCGTGGTCGCGAAGTTTTCGTCCATGGGCCCCGCGGCCTTGATCCCGAGCACCGCTTTGGCAGCCAGTTCCCCGCTGATCAGGCACATCGGCACGCCGATTCCGGGGCGCACGGTGCTGCCGGCATAGTGCAGCCCGCCCACCTTGGCGCTGCGGTTGCCCGGACGCAGCATGGCGCTTTGCCCCAGGGTATGGGCCAGGCCCAGCGCACCGCCTTTGAAGGCGCCGTACTGCTGGAGGAAGTCCCCCGGGCCGATGCTCTGGCGCACTACGATCCGCTCGCGAAGATCCTTGATGCCAGCCCATGCGGCCAGCTGGTCGATGGCCGCGTCGGCCACCGCTTCCACCGCGGCATCTCCTGCCCCATCGGCTGCGCCGATCCCCCATTCGGGCATGGCCGGAGCCGGAACCAGGATGAACAGGTTCTCGCAGCCCTCCGGGGCCACCGAGGGGTCGGTGGCACTGGGCTTGCAGACATAGATGCTGGTTTCCGCCTCCAGCGTCCGCCCTTGGCGAATCCGCGAGAAATTCTCTTTCCAGTCGGTGGTGAACAGCAAGTTGTGGTGCTCCAGCTGCGGCAGCTTGCCGCTGATGCCCAGGCAGAGCAGCACCGCGCTGGGGCCAGGGTCTTTGCGCTGGAAGCTCTTGGCGGTGTGGGTCTGCAGCTCCTCGGGCAGCAAATGGCCTTCCAGGTGGCGCACATCGGCGGCTGCGATCACCTGGGTCGCCGGGGTGCGCTGCTGCCTGCCGTGCGCGTCGATCCAGCGCACCGCGCTGACCCGGGGATTTTTCCCTGTGCTGGTTTCTATGGCCGTTGCGGTGGCGCCCAAATGGATGGCCGCGCCGTGTTTCCGGGCCAGTTCAGCCATGGCATCGGCCACCGCAGCGAAGCCTCCCATCGGGTATTTCACCCCGTCGGTGAGGTCCAAGTGGCTCATCAGCTGGTAGAGCGCAGGGGTGCGGCTCGGGCTGGAGCCCAGGAACACCGCCGGGTATCCGAGCAGCTGGCGGATCTCGTTGCTCGAAAAGCGCCGGGCCACATGGCTTTCCAGGCTGGAGGCCAGCAGCTGGGCCAGTTGCGGGGTCCGGCGCAGGATCCGCGGATGCAGCAGGGAGGTGAGCGAACTGAAATCGTCATAGAGGAAATGCTCCAAGGCCAATTCATAACCCTCCTTCGCGGTGCGCAGGTACCGCTCCAAGGCTGGGCCGCTGCCCGGTTCCAGGGCTTCGAAGAGTCCGCTGGCCGCAGCGCCGGTTCCGACATCCACCGGTCCTTCGCGGCCCTGGAAGAAGGTGCGGTAGCCGGTGGACAGTTCGCGCAACTCCAGCTGTTCGCTGGCGCTGGTGCTCATGAGCTTGAACCAGTGCTCGAAGACCTCGGGCATCAGGTACCAGGAGGGGCCGGTGTCGAAGCGGAACCCGTCGCGCTCCAGGCGCCCGGAGCGACCGCCTGGGTGCGGCTGCTGCTCGATCAAGGTGACCTTGCAGCCTCGGGCGGCGAGCAACCCGGCGCTGGCCAGGCCGGAGAATCCGCCCCCGATGACTACGACTTCTCTTTGTGCGTGGTTCATCTGCTTGCTACTTCCATTCTTGGCTTGCGGCCGGTGGTGCCCCGGGTGCCCAGCAGCACGCGGGCGGCGATCAGCGCCTTGCGCGGGGCGGAGACCGAGATGCGGGTGCGCAGCAGCTGCGAGGCCGGGGCCTTGTCCAGCTGGGAGTTCAGTTCGCGGAACAGGTCATGGGCCAGGCGCACCGCCCGGGCAGCGGACGGGGCCAGGTAGGGCATGCCGGCACGGGCCTGGGCCAGGTCCTGCTCGATCTGCGCAACCAGCTTCGCCTTGCTTGGCTCATCGAATCCTGCCGGGTCCAGGCCGGGAAAGTAGCTGCGTCCCAAATCTTCGCTGTCTTCCGCCAGGTCGCGCAGGAAGTTGACCTTCTGGAAGGCCGCGCCCAGGCTGCGGGCGGCGTGCTTGGCGCGCTGCGCCTGGGCAGGCGTCAAGTCCGGCGCGGCGGGCATCGCCTGGAAGACCTGCAGGCACATCAGCCCGATGACTTCGGCCGAGCCGTAGATGTAGTCCTGCAAGCTGCGCTCATCATGCTGCCCGGTGCCCAGGTCCGCGCGCATTGAGGCGAAGAACGGGGCGGTGAGCTCGGCGTGGATGCCGGTGGCCCGGGCGGAAATGGTGAAAGCGTGGACCACCATGTTGGTGCTGTACCCGCGTTCCATGGCGCGCAGGGTTTCTGCTTCCAGCTCGTCCAGGCAGGCGGCGATGGCCTGGTTGTCCAGGCCGGCCTGGCAGGCCACCCCGTCCACGATTTCATCGGCCAGGCGCACCAGCGCATAGATATTGGCGATGTGCCGGGCGCTGGCGGCATCCAGCAGCCTGCAGGCCAGCGAGAACGAGGTGGAGTATTCGCCCAGCACCACCCTGGCGCTGCGCTGGGCGGTGCGCGAATAGTGCTCCAAGGCGGCGGTGCCTGCGGTGCTGTTTGGGGAATTGTCAGGTTTCATGGCGTTCAGCTGCTTCGATCCAGGATCAGGCCGGTGCATTCGCGCAGCAGCGTCCGGGCTTCCTCGGGCAGGTCCAGGAAGGCCGCGGAGCCGGTGGCCCGCGAGCACAGCTGCTGGGCCAGCTGCCGGGCGAAGCGCTCGGCCCCCTGCGCGGCTAGTTCCTGGCGGATCCGGCCGGCATCCACTGTTCCTTCGCGGAATCCGCCCAGCAGCTTGGCGAATTCGGGTTGCTCGCTGGCCAGGGCCAGCAAGATGGTGCTCTTGAATTCGCGCAAGTCCGATTCCACCGGCTTGCCGGTGCGTGCCGGGTCACCGAAGGTGCCCAGCACATCATCGATGATCTGGTAGGCCACCCCGAGCTGGCAGCCCACCGCACCGAGGGCCTCGGCCTGCCCGGGGTGCGCCCCGGCCAGCAGCGCTCCGGCCTGCAGCGGCAGCTGGAAGGAGTAGGCCGCGGTTTTCATCTGTTCCATGCGCAGCACCTGGCTGGTGGTGGCCGGAGCCGGGGCCAGCGAGTAGAGCAGGTCCTCGAGCTCTCCGGCCCCTGCCTGCTCGATGGCTTGGAAGAAGGCCTGCTGGACCCCGGCCTCGCTGTCGCTTCCGGCCGAGGCCCTGGCCGCAAGCTTGATCGCTTCGCTGATCAGCAGGTCCCCGGCGATGATTCCCACGGAATTGCCCGCATGCTCGGCATCGGCCCGGTTCCGGCCGCTGGCGATGGCGTGGTCGCGGTAGAGCGCCGAGATGGTCTTTTCCCCGCGGCGCACGAAGTCGCGGTCCACCACGTCGTCGTGGATCAGCAAGGCGGCGTGCAGCAGCTCGAAGGCGCAGCCCAGGTCGATGGCGCGGGCCTCATTGCGGCCGCCGAAGGCACGGTAGCCGAGCATTACCAGCCCCGGGCGCATCAGCTTGCCGGTAGCCAGCCGCTCGGAGATCCGGGACCAGAGCAGCGCGGTCTGCGCGGAGTAGGCGGCGCTGCGGTGCTGGGCCTGCGTGGCCAGCAGTTCCAGCCGATCGCTGATGGCGCGCCGGGTGGGTGCATCGATGAGCCCGCCTGAGGCTGGCGCGCCAGCCGCTGCGGCCTGCGGGGCCTGGTGTGTGGTGGTGTGCATTCTCATGGTTCCCTACTGAAAGGATGTGGTGGGGTTTGCTTGGTTCTCTTCGCTGCTCACGGTGTCCCGCGTTTCCAGCTCTCGCCGGGCTTCTTCGAGCAGGGCGCCCAGATTCCTGCGGGACGGCTCGTCCAGCTGCGCGTAGAACGTGTGCAGCTTGCGCAGCAGCACCTGCCCTGGCCCGGTGGACACCGGGAAATTGCTCCCCGGGGCCACCAGGGTGCGCCGCCGGTCCGCGGCATGGTGCCTTCTTTCAACCATCCCGCGGGCTTCGAGCCGGTCCAGGACCGAGGTGATTCCTGCCGATGACACTCCCAGTTCGCGGGCCAGTTCCCCGGAGCTGGGCGTTTGCATGGAACGCAGCAGGTTCACCGCACGCAAATCTGTATCGTTCAGGTCAAGGCTGTGGCGCAGGCGCGCTTCGCTCAGTGCATAGGACCGCTGGAGCTTGAGCAGCAACCGGAACACTTCCGAGGCAATCAGCGGACGTGAACAATCCATGATAACTTCTCTCGCGTAGTTGATATTTAGCTTTTCTAGATACATCATGGTTTAACTATCTCGTTTTGTCGACTCGGAGCGGGAAAATTTTCAACCGACATCAGGAGCACACGATGAGCAGTTCCACGGATTCCCCGAATTTTCCCTATCGATCCCCCGCGTCAGCAACATCCTGGGCACTGCCGGTGTTCACGGCGATTGCCCTGGTCCTGGCCATTGCCGTTTCATTCATCGGAAGCGGGGCCCTGGGCGGAACTCCGGTCCAGCAGGCAGCCGGCGGCTATCTGGGCGCTGACTCGACGCTGCTGGCCCCCGCGGGTCCGGCCTTCTCCATCTGGAGCGTGATCTACGCCGGGCTGGCCGTCTACGGCATCTTCCAGCTCACCCCCGCCGGACGCCGCTCGGCCTGGGCTGCCAAGCTGCGGATTCCCGCGCTGCTTTCCGCATTGCTGAACGCCGCATGGATTACCGTGGTCCAGCTGGGCTGGCTGGGGGCCAGCGTCGCGGTGATCTTCATCCTCGTCGCGTGCTTGGCCTGGATGCTGACCATCATGGTGGCAGGCACCCCGTCTTCGCGCACCGAATACTGGATCATGTGGCTGACCTTCGGCATCTACCTGGGCTGGGTCTGCGTAGCCAGCATCGCCAACACCTCCGCATGGCTGCTCTCCCTGGGCTTTGGCCAGGACGCCTCCTGGGCACCAGGAGCGGCAGTGGCACTGCTGGTGGTCGCAGCGGCCATCGGGCTGGGCACCACCGCCTACTCGGGCAGGATCTTCACCGCCTTGGCCATCGCCTGGGGCCTGGGCTGGATCGGCGTGAGCCGGCTGTCCGGAACCAACCAGTCTGAACTGGCCGGGTACGCCGCGCTGGGCTGCGCCGCGCTGCTCCTGCTCGGATCCATGGTGATCGCCTGGCGCAAGCGCGGTGTTCGAACTCCATGAGCCTGATAGCAGTGACCGGAGCAACCGGATATATCGGCGGACGGCTGGTGCCCCTGCTCTTGCGCAACGGGCACCAGGTCAGGGTTTTCACCCGTGACGCGCAGCGCCTGCGCGATACCCCATGGCGCAGCCAAGTCGAGATCGTCGAGGGCGACCTGCAAGATGAGCACGCAGTGGCCAAGCTCTGCAAGGACGCGGACCTGCTCTACTATCTGGTGCATTCGATGTCCGGGACCCGGGATTTCGCGGCTCAGGAAAAAGCGTGCGCGCAGGTCATGGCGCAGGTCGTACGCGAACAGGACGTCAGCCAGCTGGTCTACCTTTCCGGGTTGCATCCTGCAGGTGAACTCAGCGAGCATCTGGCTTCGCGCGTGGCCGTGGGGCAGATCCTGTCAGCGGCCGCCAGCACCCTGGTGCTCCAGGCGGGCCTGGTGATCGGCTCCGGCTCGGCCAGTTTCGAAATGGTCAGGCACCTGAGCGATGTGCTGCCGGTGATGCCGGCCCCGCGCTGGGTACTGAACCAGGTCCAGCCCATCGCCATCCGCGACACCTTGCACTACCTGGCGGCCTGCGCCGAGCTGGCGCAGCCCGCGCAGGGAACCTATGACATCGGCGGCCCCGGCACCTACAGCTACGCGCAGCTGATGAAGATCTACGCCCAGGTGGCCGGCCTGCGCGAACCGAAAGTCTGGCCGTTGCCGCTGCTGACCCCTCGGCTGGCTTCGCACTGGGTCAATCTGGTGACGCCGCTGCCGCACACCCTGGCTTCCGCGCTGGTGCAGTCGCTGCAGCATGATTGCGTCATGGGCTCGCGGGACATCGACAAGCTGATTGCCCCGCCGGCGCAGGGCTTGTGCGACTATCCGCGAGCGGTGCAGCTGGCACTGGAGAAGATGGATGCCGACGCGGTGCAAACCAGTTGGGCTACCGCCCAGCCGATTTCGGCACCCGCCGAACCGCTGCCCTCTGATCCTCAGTGGTCCGGGCGCAAGGCCTATACCGATATCCGCCGCATCAGCACCACGGCAACCGAGGCGCAGCTCTTCAGCGTGCTGCATCGGCTCGGCGGGGAATCACCGTATTTCGCCTTCCCCGCCCTGTGGAAGCTGCGCGGCTTGATGGACAAACTGGCAGGCGGCGTGGGGTCGCGGCGCGGACGCCGCTCGCACAGCACGCTGGCACTAGGAGATGTGGTGGATTGGTGGCGCGTGGAAGCCCTGGAGGAAAACAGCTTGCTGCGCTTGCGCGCGGAGATGCGTGCCCCGGGCCAGGCATGGCTGGATTACCGGATCGACAAGCGAGCTGACGGGCGCAGCGAACTGATCCAGCGAGCGGTGTTCTTCCCGCGGGGCTTGGCCGGACGCTGCTACTGGTGGGCGGTATACCCGTTCCATGGGGCCATTTTCCCGGCCACCATCAAGAACATTGTGCGCGATGCGGAAAAGCAGGCGGCTGGCTGAGGATCCAGCACGTCCCGGTACTAGTCCGCTTCGCCGGCAGTCGTTGAATCGAGGCTGCTTTCCAAGGCATCGGAGGTCCCGGCAAGGAACCGGATCACTACGTCCCGCTCCTCGGGGCTCATCGCGTTGGCCACTTCGAATCTCTTGGCATGGTGCCGCCCCACTTGCTCCCGTGCTGCCAGGTGGGTTTCCTCGGTGACCTCGACGCATTGCGAACGCCGGTCGGTTGGATGCCTGGTGCGCCGCACATGGCCGTGGGCTTCCAAGCGGTCAATCATCTTGGTGACCGATGCGCTGGAAATTCCCAGATACTGGCTCAGCGCACCCGGGGTGACGGATTGGCCCGCATGCTTGGCGGAGATCATCTTGCGGATCGCCCGCATGTCGGTTTCGTTCAGTTTCATGAACTGCTGGGAGCTGCGCATGATGCGGCGTTCGATCTGGCGCATCCGGCCCATTTCAGCCATGATGCGGTCGATTTGCTCCAGATTGGCAGGGGCTATGCCCGCCCGCTTGATCAGGTCCTGGCCAGGATCGGATTCAGAAAGCCCATACATGGTGGGCAGTTCCTTGGCTGCCATGGTGCCCCTCCTCCTCGGATCGCGGCCGCTTGCCTTATTTGGATCATACGCTTGGTCAACCGCTGCGGATGCATGCAAAAACCCTGCGGCCGATGGAATCAGACCGCAGGGTTCAGTTGGTGCGAGTAGAGAGACTTGAACTCTCACGTCCGAAGACACTGGAACCTAAATCCAGCGCGTCTACCAATTCCGCCATACTCGCTAGCGCTACACCGGAAACACTGTTTCCTCGAAGGCGACCTCATTTAGTGTAGCGGAAGTTCTGCCTGATATGAAATCAGCCAAACAAGGGGTCTACTTGGGATCAATGCCCAAGTCACGGCGCAGCTTGGCTACATGGCCGGTGGCGCGAACGTTGTACTGCGCCAGCGCGATTTTGCCCTCTTCATCGAGCACGATTGTGGAGCGGATCAGGCCCTCGTAGACCTTGCCGTAGTTCTTCTTTTCTCCCCAGGCGCCGTAGGCTTCAGCTACTGCGTGGTCCTCGTCGGAGAGCAGCGGGAAGTTCAGTTCTTCCTTGGCGACAAATTTTTCCAGCTTGGCGGTCTTGTCCGGGGAAATGCCCAGAACTGCGTACCCCAGGGACTGCAAGGATTCGAGTGAATCGCGGAAATCGCAGGCCTGCTTCGTGCAGCCCGGGGTGGATGCGGCTGGGTAGAAGTACACGATGGTCTTCTTGCCGCGGTAATCGGCCAAGGCAACAGACTTGCCAGCAGCGTCCTGCAAGGTGAAATCAGGGGCCTGGTCACCGATGGACAGACGGTTAGTCTTTTCGGAAGTACTCATGAGCTGATCCTCTTTTCTTTGCGGTATACAAAAAATCCGACCTGACGAATCAGATCGGATCTACTGTGCGCCCTCCGGGACTCGAACCCGGAACCTAATGATTAAGAGTCATTTGCTCTACCAATTGAGCTAAAAGCGCTTCCTCGCTCTGACTAGTTCTTTTTCAGAACTCGTCTTTGCGACGTAGACAATCATAGGCAGAAATGATGCAAAAGCAAAAATCGGCCAGTACCCGACCTGAGAACATAAAAGTCCAAGTCAGATTCATAATATCACATTTGTCCGGCTTGAAAGTAATCTAAAACACACATAGTTTTCCGATCCGGACCTCACTATCCACCGGCGGGGCAAATCCGGGATTTGCCACTCGCGGCCAGCACTCCCGCTCGGCTCCGGTCCGCACAGCACTCCGGGCGCACCTGCAGCAATGATTTCCACGAAACCGCAATGCGGCGTCGCCCGAAGGACCAGCCGCCAGCCGGTCAATTTCCCGCCAGTGGCCTCGAATCCTTTCCCCGATCCCCTCCCGGCTCCGGCGCGGGCCAGCCTACCGGCGACCGCAGGCCAAAGTGGTTCCGCGTCAAGCGCTGGCTGGCCCACCGGGACAAACAAAAAAGGCCAGACCGAAGCCTGACCTTTGTTTTGTGCGCCCTCCGGGACTCGAACCCGGAACCTAATGATTAAGAGTCATTTGCTCTACCAATTGAGCTAAAAGCGCGTATTTATTTATGAAAACAAGTTGTCTGGTGAACCGAACAAATTGTTCGTGCGCCCCCCGGGACTTGAACCCGGAACCTAATGATTAAGAGTCATTTGCTCTGCCAATTGAGCTAGAGGCGCCCGCTGCGATGTTCTAGAAGCTTTTCGGGCTTCGCGCTTTCGCAACGAGATAAAACTTTACCAGCAATTTCCCTCAGCGCAAATTCGGGGGCCAGTATTCTGCGGTGACCTTCATTACAGGACATGACTAGGGGTTACTACCAAAGCGCGGATGGGGTTTGTACAGTGTTTCCATGAGCACCCAACGAACGATTTCATTCCCGACACAAGATCTGATTGATGCGGTCGGTCCGATCCCGGAAAACCTCAAAGCTGTGCTCTGGGACCTGGAGAGCACCCCCGGAACTGCGCTGGAAGAAATCGACATTGCCATCCTTCCCTATATGTCGAATCCCCAGACGCTGAAGAACATCCGCAAGGCACCGAACGTCAAGATCGTCCAGACCCAGACCACCGGCTTCGACGGAATGGTTGGCCTGATTGGCGATCGCGCAAATATCAATACCGCGGCCGGCGTCCACGCGGCGGCTACCGCCGAGATGGCCATCGGCCTGGCCATCGCATCCCTGCGCGGCTACCCGCACGCGGTCCGAGACCAGCAACAAGGCCGATGGAATCCCCAGCAGTGGCCCGGCTTGGCTGATCGGACGGTGGCATTGGTTGGCGTGGGCGGCATCGGCGAAGAGATCCGCAAGCGCCTGGAGCCCTTCGAGGTCAATCTCATGCGCTTCGGCTCCACGGCCCGCACCGATGAGCATGGCGAGGTCTTCGCAACTTCGGATCTCGCAGCGCGCGCGGCGGAGATCGAAGTGCTGATCCTGATCGTGCCGCTCAACGATTCCACCCATCATCTGGTTGACGCTGATCTGCTGGCTAAGCTTCCCGACGGTGCAACCGTGGTCAACGTCGCGCGCGGCCCGGTGGTGGATACCGAGGCAATCGTGGCAGAAGTCGCTTCGGGCCGCTTGAATATGGCATCGGATGTATTCGATCCAGAACCCCTGCCGGCCGATCACCCATTGTGGCAGCACCCCAATGCCTTGGTCGTTCCCCACAACGGCGGCAACACCAAGGCGTTCTTCCCGCGCATGGTGAAGTTGCTCAAGAAGCAGGTGCAGGCCTGGGCCGCGGGCAACGACGGCGAGAACCTCGTGCACCGCAGCTAACAATTTAGCGACAGTTGACGGCTCCGGGAGTTTTGGCTCCCGGAGCCGTGGCCGTGGTGCGCTATCTTTGATAAATACCTTTGCGCACATTTACTTGCTTGTTCCCTGCGCGAAGCAGTACCGCCTGCCATAGGAAGATGAGTCATCCCAGTGCCCGAATTGCCATTGAAACTCGTATCACGACGCGCATTGCTGACCGGTACATTGGCGACTACCGCACTGGCACTGACCGCCTGCACCGGAAATTCGGGGCCCGCGTCCTCCGCTTCGCCCACAGCCTCGGCCAGTGCACCGCGCATTCCCCGGACCCTGCGCCTGGCAGCAGCCGCTCCCCCGGTCAAGCTCGATCCGGCCATCGTGGCGGATAACGAATCCTTCCGGATCACCCGCCAGGTGTACGAGACGCTGGTCGATATCGATCCCGATACCGGTGGCGCGGTAGCCGGCCTGGCCGAATCCTGGACCGAAAGCCCTGATGGCTTGCGCTACACCTTCACCCTGCGCGAAGGCGTGCTCTTCCACGACGGCACCGAATTGACAGCAGAAGCAGTTGTCGCCAACTTCAACCGCTGGGAAAGCTTGTCCCCGCAGCTGCGCGCTTCATCCAGCCAGGGCTTTGCCAATGTTTTCCACTTCGACAGCGATATCCCCAAGCTTCCAACCGCCAAGGAACTCGAAGAAGAGTTCAAGAGCGCTGCCGACGCCAGCGAAGAGGAACTGGCCACCCAGCAGCTACGCACCAAGCAGCTTGAAGAGCTGACCAAGAAGTTCGACACCAAGCTCTTCGAAGGGAAGTCCGCAGCCGGTTCCGCAAGCTATTTCGAATCCGTCAAGGCAACCGGCAAGTACCTGGTCGCCTTGAACCTGCGCCGCCGGCTGCCAGGGCTGATCGAAGCGCTGACCCTGCCGGGCATGGCCATTGCCGCGCCCAGCGCGTTGACCGGCGGCCCCGGGCAGAACCCGGCCGAGTCGCTCTCCACCCACCCGGTAGGTACCGGGCCATACACTTTTGTTTCCCATGAGGACAATGTGGTGCGCCTGGAGATCTTCAAGGACTATTGGAATCAACCGCGGCTATCCAATAACACCGCGCATCCCGAGGTTGCGCTGATCTCAGCTGTTCCTTCGCCCTACAACCGCGAAGGCGCACTGCTGGCCGATGAAATCGACGGCTTCGACATGGTCTCGGTGGACATCATGCGCACCCTGGTGCGCAATGCCAAGGTGGTTGTCCAGCGCGATCCCTTCTCCGTGCTCTACCTCGGCATGAACCAGCGCAATAAGTGGCTGGCCAAGCCGGAGTTCCGCTTGGCCATTGCGCACGCGGTCAACCGCAGCTCGCTGGCTGAGAAGCTGTTCCTGCAAGGGTCCAAGCACGCTTCGACCCTCTTGCCCTCTGCCTTGAGCATTCCGGCACCGGAAGATACGCCGAACCACGATGCGTCGAAGGCCAAGACCTTGCTGGCCGAGTTGGGTTACAAGGGCGAACAGATCGAGTTCGCCTACCCGCTGCAGGTTTCGCGCAACTACCTGCCGCTGCCTGAACGCACCTTCGCGCAGATCGCCGAGGACCTCGCCGCAGTGGGGATCCGCATCAAGCCGCGCCCGATTGCATGGACCGACGGCTACGTGCAGACCGTGCAGTCCAAGGACTTCGAGGGACTGCACCTGCTGGGCTTCTCCGGCGGCTACCGTTCGGCAGACGACTTCCTTTCCGGCATTTTGGCGGCCAAGGAGAATGAGTTCGGATACACCTCGACGTTACTTGACTCACAGATCATGCTAGCCCGTTCCATCCCTTCCGGGGAAGAACGGACCGCCGCCTATGCCGATATCCTCAAGACCCTGAACGCGGATCTGCCCGCGCTCCCACTGGTCTTTCCGATCTCTGCGCTGGCGTTTAACGGCAACGTCACCTTCTATCCTCCCTCGCCGATGCTCAATGAGTGCTACGCGGATGTGCAGATGGCAAACTCGCCGTCTATCTCAAGTTAGTGACCGTTAACCCAGTTAACGATTTCTAACCCCCGGGGATATAGGTCTACTCTGGGAGAGAGCAAAGTATCACTGTCGATGGAGATCCTCGTGCCTTCTGAAACGTCAACCGAATCTTTTGACGTAGTACTAATCGGTGCCGGCATCATGAGTGCCACCCTTGGCACCATGATCAACCAGCTGGAACCAACCTGGTCCATTGGTCTTTTCGAGAACCTGGACAAGGCCGGGCAGGAATCCTCCTCCCCTTGGAACAACGCAGGTACCGGCCACTCGGCACTGTGCGAACTGAACTACACCGCTGCCAAGGCTGACGGATCGGTCGATCCGGCCAAGGCCATTGGCATCAACGAGCAGTTCCAGGTTTCCCGCCAGTTCTACTCGTGGGCCGTCGAGAACAACCGCGTTGCCGACAACAGCTTCATCAACGCCCTGCCGCATATGTCCTTCGTCATCGGCGAGGACCACTCCAAGTACCTGCAGACCCGCTACGAGGCACTGAAGCCCAATGCGTTGTTCGAGGAACTGGAAATCACCAACGACCTGGACACCATCAACCAGTGGACCCCGCTGGTGGCCAAGGGCCGCGATGCCTCGCAGAAGGTTGCCGCATCCCGCGTTGTCTCCGGTACCGATGTCGACTTCGGCCGCCTAACCCGCGACCTGACCGACTCGCTGGGCGCCGCTGGCGCCTCGGTGAACTACGGCCACAAGGTCAAGGGCATCAAGCGTTCGGGCGCCGGCTGGGAATTGAGCGTCAAGGACAACGCTTCGGGCGCAGTCAAGAACGTCAAGGCCAAGTTCGTGTTCGTCGGTGCCGGCGGTGGCGCACTGCCACTGCTGCAGAAGGCTGGCATCGACGAGATCAAGGGCTTCGGCGGCTTCCCGGTCTCCGGTCAGTTCCTGCGCTGCACCGATGAGACCGTCATCAACCAGCACCACGCCAAGGTCTACGGCCAGGCTTCGGTGGGCGCTCCTCCAATGTCGGTACCGCACCTGGATACCCGCTTTGTCGACGGCAAGCGCTCGCTGATGTTCGGCCCCTACGCCGGCTTCTCGATGAACTTCCTGAAGTCCACCGGCCAGCTGGATCTCCCGTTGTCCCTGCGTCCGCACAACATCATCCCGATGCTGGCAGTCGGCAAGGACAACCTGGATCTGACCACTTACCTGATCAAGGAAGTTCTCAAGTCCCGCTCCAAGAAGGACGAGGCGCTGGCCGAGTACTTCCCGGATGCAGATGGTTCCAAGTGGGAGCTGATCACCGCTGGCCAGCGCGTGCAGGTCATCAAGAAGGATGCCAAGAAGGGCGGCGTGCTGCAGTTCGGCACCGAGGTCATCACCTCCTCGGACGGCTCGATCTCCGGCCTGCTCGGCGCTTCGCCAGGCGCTTCGACCGCTACCCCGATCATGGTCGGGCTGCTGTCGCGCTGCTTCCCCAAGCAGTTCGCAGGCTGGGAGTCGAAGCTCAAGGACATGATTCCTTCCTACGGCCAGAAGCTGAACGAGAACCCAGCACTCTACGCGGAGGTCAAGGCAGCCACCGACAAGTCCCTGGGACTGTAGGCACCAAGCACAACGAGAACCGCCCACCAGCATTGGTGGGCGGTTCTCGCGTATCCGGGCGCTGGTCGGGCTATTGCCGATCCAGCGGCTCGCCGTAGGGGTAGTCCACCCAGGCACCAGCGCCAAGGTCGGGGCAATGGCGTTCGGCGCCGTGGCGCGTGCACGAGGCATCGGCGGGATACCGGTGCCCTTGCAGCAATTTATCGGCCTCGGCCCAGCCCAGGCCGGAGACTTCCCGCCCGTCGGCGTAGCGCAGGGCGTAGCTGAAATAGCGGTACCGGATCCTGATTAGCCGCCGGATCCCTTGCTGCGCGGTGGCTTGCACCGCAATCGGCATCTGCAGACTCATGTCCCCAGTATTCCATGCGGCCACCAGCCACCGCCTTCCCTTAAGAATCGGGCAGGCGCTCCAGCACCACTGCGCGCGCCGCGGCATCGGCAGCATTGGCACGTGCGGGCGGGGCTGCCCCAGGCCGCTTCGGGGTAATCCATTGGGATGATTTTGCGTGCTTTACATCTCCCGGTGACTGTTGAGCAATGGCAACCAACTAAAGTTGAGATCAGCCCTTCCCACTGCGACACAGCTAGGACCACACCCGCATGCAGCGCTTGGCCATCTTGTCATTGAAAAACCGGGCGCTCATTGCGCTCATCACGGTTTTCGCCGCCGTCTTCGGCGTGATTTCCATGGGATCGCTCAAGCAGGAGCTGATCCCCGCCCTGGAATTCCCCCAGATCTCGGTCATGGCAACCCAAATGGGCTCCAGCCCCGAGGTGATCGACGAGCAGGTGGCCGAGCCGCTGGAAACCGCTTTGCAGGCAGTTGAGGGCCTGGAATCCTCCACCGCTACCTCGCAGACCGGCTTCACCCGCATCTCGCTGACCTTCGAATACGGCACGGACATGGATCGTGCCCGGACCCAGGTGGAACGGGCCATTGCCAATTCCAAGGCCCAGCTTCCCGAGGATGTCGAGCCCACCGCCTTCGCCGGCTCCATCGCGGACTTCCCGGTCCTGGCCCTGGCCGTCTCCTCGGACCAGTCGCTGGAAGAGCTCAACGACGACGTGGAGCGCCTGACCCTTCCCAAGCTGCAGAAGATCGAGGGGGTCCGCGAGGCCTCGGTCTCCGGTGGCGCCTCCCAGCACATTGCGGTGATCCCGAAAGACGACCAGATGCGCGATGCCGGCTTGGCCGTCACGGATCTGAAGGACGGCATCGAGAACGCCGGCTCCCCCATGCCCATTGGCAACATGGACGTCGATGGCCTGGAACTGCCGGTCATTGCCGGCTCCACCCCCGACAGCTTGGAGGCCATCAAGGATATCCCGCTGGTCACCGATGGCGGTCCGGTGCTGCTCAAGGACGTCGCCGAGGTCTCGGTCAAGGCCGATGAGGCTACCAGCATTACCCGCACCAACGGCGAGGAGACCCTGTCCATCCAGGTCACCAAGACTCCCGATGGAGACACGGTAGCCATTTCGCACGCGGTCACCGCAATGCTTGCCGAGCTGGAGTCCGAGCTGGGCCACAAGGCCACCTTGACCACGATCTTCGACCAGGCGCCCTTCATCGAGGACTCGATCAAGCACCTGGCGCTGGAAGGCGCCCTGGGCCTGGGCTTCGCGGTGATCATCATCTTGGTGTTCCTGTTCTCGGTACGCTCCACCCTGGTCACCGCGATCTCCATTCCGCTGTCCCTGATGGCCACCTTCATCGGGATGAATGCCTTCGGATACACGCTGAACATGCTCACCTTGGGCGCCTTGACCATTTCCATTGGCCGCGTGGTGGATGACTCGATTGTGGTGATCGAGAACATCAAGCGCCACCTGTCCCATGGCGAATCCAAGGCGCAGTCGATCCTGCTGGCGGTCAAGGAAGTGGCCGGCGCCATTACCGCGGCGACCCTGACCACCGTGGCGGTCTTCTTGCCGATCGCCCTGGTGGGCGGCATGGCCGGCGAACTGTTCAGCCCGTTCGCGCTGACCATGACCATCGCACTGCTGGCGTCGCTGCTGGTATCGCTGACCATTGTTCCGGTACTGGCGTACTGGTTCCTGCCGCACCGCCCGGGCAGCGGCGAAACCCATACTGTGCATGTGGCCGAAGACAAGTCGTGGTTGCAGCGTGCCTACATTCCGGTGCTGGAGGGGACCCAGAAGCACCCGGTCATCACCTTGCTGGCCTCGGTGCTGGTCCTTGCCGGCACCGTGGCCATGACCCCGCTGCTGAACACCAATCTGCTGGGTTCCACCGGCGAGAACTCCATTTCCATCACCGCCAAGATGCCTTCGGGCACCTCCATGGAAACCACCGAAAAGCAAGCGGCAAAGATCGAGACCGGGCTCGCTGATATCGAGGGAATCGAAGATGTCCAGCTGACCGTGGGCACCGCCAGCGGCATGGCTGCCATGTTCTCCTCCGGCTCGGATACCGCAAGCTTCACCGTGATCACCGATGCCGATGCCGACCAGGAAGCGCTGACGAACACGGTGCGCGAGCAGGTGGAAGGCCTGGACCTGGCCGAGGACCTGGACCTGAGCTTCGGCTCGAACTCCTCGGCCATGATGTCCAGCGATGTCACCATCGAGATCAAGGCCCCGGACGAGGGGATCCTGCGCGAGGCGACCTCCACGATGCGCGAAGCACTGGAAGGTACCGCGAACGTCACCGAAATCTCCGATAACCTCTCTGCCGAACGCGAGCAGGTGTCCATCGATATCGATGCGCAGAAGGCTGCCGAGGCGGGATTGACCGAGACTCAGCTCGCTGGCATGGTCGCTTCGCAGGTCTCCCCTGTTCCGGCAGGCACCTTGCGCCTGGACTACACCGACATGACGGTGCAGATCGGCGAGGGGATGGATCTGGACAGCCTGGAGAAGCTGCGCGAGCTGCAGATCCCTACCGCCACCGGCATCAGGGAACTGCAGGATCTGGCCACCGTTGAGCGTGCCAAGGTGGTCCAGCAGGTCACCACCTCCAACGGCGAACGTATCGCTACGGTCACCCTTGCTCCCGTGGAGAACATGCTCGGAGAGGTGTCCAAGGACGTCGCCGCGAGCCTGGACTCGGTGCAGCTGCCCGAGGGCGCCACCGCGGAGATCGGCGGCGCGGCAACCGAGCAGGCCGAGTCCTTCAACCAGCTGTATCTGGCGCTGCTGGCGGCCATCGCGATTGTCTACGTGATCATGGTGGCCACCTTCAAGTCGCTGATCCAGCCGCTGATCCTGCTGGTCTCGATTCCCTTCGCGGCGACCGGCGCTATCGGCCTGCTGCTGATCTCGGGGATCCCGCTGGGCTTGCCTTCGCTGATCGGCATGCTGATGCTGGTGGGCATCGTGGTGACCAACGCGATTGTGCTGATCGACCTGATCAACCAGTACCGCCAGGACAGCGCCGAACGTCCGGCCATGTCCCTGGAGGATGCCATCATGCACGGCGCCCGCCAGCGCCTGCGCCCGATCCTGATGACCGCTCTGGCTACCATCTTCGCGCTGGTGCCGATGGGCCTGGGCCTGACCGGCCAGTCCGGATTCATCTCCCAGCCGCTGGCCGTGGTGGTGATCGGTGGCCTGGTCTCTTCCACCGTGCTCACCCTGATCCTGGTGCCGGTGCTCTACCGCTTGGTCGAGTCTCGCAAGGAGAAGAACGCCAAGGCCCGCCGCGCGCGCAAGCATTCGGCGCAGCAGCATACCGCTGCCCAGGACCTGTCCCGGGCTATGGATAGCGCCAGCGCCAAGATCGTTCCGGGCGCCGCGCCAGAAGCCGCGGCCGCGGAGGCCTCGAAGACCGCAGATGCCGGGAAGAGCCCCGCGGCTGCCCCCGCGCCTGCCGCAGCAGCTGGCCAGGTCGTCAACCCGTTGACCGGCCAGATCCCGGTCTCGCGCAAGGAACGCCGGGCCTTCGAAGAGCTGATGAAGCAGGCACCGCCAAAGCCCAACGACTAGGCTTTGGCGACGCTATGACTCGGGCCTGCAACCACCTTCGTGGTTGCAGGCCCGAGTCCGTTTGCGCGCTGTCCGCGACCGCTGGCCCTAGACCAGCCGCAGCTCCGTCAGGCAGGTTGCGCTGGACTGCCCGGCGGTAGACACCGTGGTCTTGGCGCTCTTCCCCTGGTAGGTGAATTCAAGGTCCAGCGTGATTCCCCGCGGAACCCAGAGGCCGATGAATCCGTTGTCGAAGGTTTCCATGCCCTGGTCCACCAGCACCTCGCCGGTCTCGGCGTTCACGGCCTTGACCTCCATCTGCCTGCCTTGCAGCTGCCCAAGGCAGGTGGTGAGGCTATGGAAATGGCAGCTGTGCGTCTGGTCCACATAGGGCGCGGCCGAAAGATAGTACTGGCCTTCCGGCAGCGGCAGGTTCGCGGTGCGTCCCGACGCATCGGCCAGCACCAGTTGCGTTGGCTGCACCATGGCGGTGAAGTTCTCCGGCCGCTGCTCCTGCGGCAAGCGATCGAGCCGGTCGATGGCCTGCTTGGCGTCGAGTCCTTCCAGTCCCAGCTCGGCGAGGAACTGACCGGTGTCCTCGGCTGCAACCACCGTTGGCTCGGGCTGCGCGACGGGTGCCGCAGCGGTGCTGCATCCGGCCAGCACGGCCAGCGCGAGCAGCGAACCGGCGCCCCTGGCCGCAATGCGGGCACGGTAGCTCTTGCCGCCGGCAAATTTCTCGGACATGGCCACTCCCAACCTTCCTGTCTCCAATTCCGGGCTACAGCGTCTCAAGCAGCTGCTTCATCTCATTGATTTCCCTGGTCTGGGAATCAACGATCTGCTGGGCCAGGTCGAGGGCCGCCGGGTAGCTTCCCTCGCTGATCTCGGTCTTGGACATCTCCACGGCGCCTTCGTGGTGCATGATCATCTGCTCGAGAAAGAGCCGGGCAGCGTCGGAGCCGGTCGCGTCTTCCAGCGCCTTGATGCCCTCCTCCGGGACCATCCCGTCGCCGTGGTCCATGCCCCCGTGATCCATCCCGCCGGGCATATTCCACTCGGAAAGCCAGCGGTCCATGCGTTCGATCTCCGGGCCTTGCGCAGCCTGGATCCTTTCGGCCAGGGATGCCACCTCGGCGGGAATCCCGGATTTGCCCAGCAGGATGCCGGACATCTCGATCGCCTGTTCGTGGTGCACCTTCATGCCCGCGGCGAAGGCCATATCGGCGTCGTTGGCCGATGCGGACTGGTCCATGGAATGCCCGGAATGCGAACCGGAGGCCGAGGCGCTGGGCGCCTCGGTGCTTGATGGTTCCCCTGCGCATCCGGCGAGGGCGAGCGTTGCACCCAGTACGAGGGCGCTGGAAATGAGGGTCTGCTTGTTCATGGTGATTCTCCTGGTGGATCTGGAACGTGAGCGGCGCCCGCCTGCGGCGGCGCCGGAACTAGCTGGAGGCCAGTGCATCGACCGGCCAAGTTCTCACGTTCGGCAGATCCCCAACGCAACCAGATCGGGTTTATCCGGTGCGATCCCCCGCAGTTCCGGTGCCGCGCAAAGGGTCCGCGGGAACACCGACCGGAGAACGGCTACGGTCTGCGGCGGCCGCAGGAACAGCAGCATGGCCAGCAGCGCCAAGACGCAACCTGCGGCGGCCATCTCATGGCCCATCGGGCAGTCGGTGCAGCCCTGTTCCCCGCCGCCCGCATCGGCTGGCGGAGCATGGTGCGCGGGCTGGGTGTGAGCCGGATGCGCCTGCGCGACCGGGGCTGGGGCCGGGGATTGCGCCGAGACTCCATGATGCATCACATGCATCGAGAACAAGCCGAAAAGCACCGCACTGATCAGCAGCAGCGAGCGGACTACCGCCAGGCGGGGGCAGGTGCGCCCTCCGGCCTTCGCCTGGTAGTTGCCGATGCTCATGGCTCCCAGCTTAGCGACGCCACCGCAAGGGCGCGAAACATGACCCCATCAGCCGGCGGGACAAGATCCCTGCTGGTGCTCCGACACGTCGCTTTCCGCGATTCCAGTGCCGGTCCGGCTCCAATTCCAAATCCGATTCCAAGCCCCCGTTCTGCGCTCCGCGCAGCGCCGTGCCTGGCGAATCAATAATTTAAGTTGCGCACAATTGAATTGCGTGCAATCATTATTCCATGGCAATAGTTGACGACATGGTGTGCTTCTCCCTCTACTCGGCCAGCCGGGCCACCACCCGCGCATATACCGAGCTGCTCGCCCCTTGGCAGCTGACTTACACCCAGTACCTGGTGCTCGTTGCACTGTGGTCCGAAGGCGATAAGCCGGTGCGCGAAATCGGCGAGATGCTCCAGCTGGACTCCGGGACCCTGTCCCCGCTGCTGCGCCGGCTGGAACAGAAGGACTTCATCGAACGCCAACGCGATGACAAGGACAGCCGCGTCGTCAACGTCCGCCTGACCCCCGCTGGCGTATCCCTGCGCAAAGAACTGGCGCATATCCCGGCGCAGATCGCCTGCGGCACCGGGTTGCCGGATATGGAAAGCGCCAAAGCGCTGCTGGCATCCCTGCACCGCATCACCGCCTCCATGCAGCAAATCCCCGCTCCCGACCAACCCTCCGGAAAATAGCTACCAGATTTCCCCCTCATCGAAAGGCAGTTTCATGGAAACCCTGTACACCGCTGAATCCCTGTCCACCGGCCAAGGCCGCGAAGGCCGCGTCCAGACCCCGGACGGCAAGCTCGATCTGGCCCTGGCCTCCCCGGCAGAGCTGGGCGGCTCGGGAGCCGGCACCAACCCGGAACAGCTGTTCGCAGCGGGCTACGCCGCCTGCTTCCACTCGGCATTGAATATGGTGGCGCGCGGCCGCAAGGTCAAGATCGAGGACTCCAGCGTCGGCGGCCGAGTCCACCTGAACCGCGACGGAGAGAACGGGTTCAAGCTCTCGGTTGAGCTGGAAGTCATCATTCCCGGCATGGAACCTGCGCTGGCCCAGGAACTGGCCGACGCGGCCCACCAGGTCTGCCCCTACTCCAATGCCACCCGCGGCAACATCGATGTCCTTGTCAGCGTCAGCGATGACTAGGTCTCCCGCGGCGAAGCCCCTGGGATTTGCCCGGCACGGCGCAAGGATTGCGCTCGGGGCATTCCTGGTCTTCGCCGGGGTCAGCCACCTGACCTTTGCCCGCGAGGAATTCCGCGCCCAGGTCCCGGACTTCGTCCCGCTGGATCCGGACCTGACGGTCATCCTTTCCGGTGTCGCCGAAATCGGCCTGGGACTTTCCTTGCTGGCGCTGCTCAAGAAGCGGGTCGCCGTAGGCTGGATCGCCGCGCTCTTCTTCGTCGCGGTGTTCCCCGGCAATCTCGCCCAGTGGCAGGAGGGACGCGACGCGTTCGGCCTGGACACCGACGGGAAACGGCTTGCCCGGCTCTTCTTCCAGCCAGCGCTGGTAGCGCTCGCCCTATGGAGCACCGCCGCATGGCGGGACCGGGCCCAGCTTCGGTCCAAGGCCTAGCAACTTCAGCCACGTGCGCACAGCGGGGTATCGGGCATCATGCCCGATACCCCGCTGTGCGCTGCCTGCGGCTAGGCGTCGCGCCGCTTCAGCGAAACATATCCGGCTCCTAGCAGGGCCACGGCCCAGCCTGCCAGCACCAGCAGCGCCGCTGCCGGCCCATAGGGTTCGGTGGCGCCGGTGGCCATGAACGTCGCCGCATTGCTGGGCAGGTAGTCGGCCACCGTCTGCACCCATGAGAAGGGAATCAGCTGCAGGATCTGCGGCAGCCCGATCACCAGCATGATCGCCGAGACGATCGCCCCGGCCGAATTCCGGCACAGCAACCCGAGCCCGAGCACCATCAAGCTCAGCAGCGCCAGGTAGATTCCGGCGCCCACGCAGGCCGAAACCAGATCGGAGAAGGTGAAGGTACCATACGGCCCCGCGCTGAGCGCTGCCGGGATGGTGCCCACGCCGATCAACGCCACCCCGGCAGCGAAACCGAGCCCGGAGAGCAGCAGCGACTTCGCTGCCAGCAGCAGCCCGCGGCGCGGTACCGCTTGCAAGGAGGTGGTGATGGTGCCGCTGGAGTACTCGCTGGTGATGTGCAGGGCCGCGGCGGCAGCGAAAAACAGCTGGCCGAATTGCAGGGTTGCGAAAACCATCAGCGGGGCGGGCATCGCCGTGTCGAAGCCATTGTCCCCGCTGGCTTTCGCACTGGCACCCAGCAGCCACCCCAGGGCGATGGAAAACGCGATTCCCAAGGCATAAAGCCAGAGCAGCGAACGCAGCCCGAAGAATTTAGCGGCCTCGGCGCGGGCCGCCGGCAGCAGCCCTGCGCCCGGGTATCCGGATGCGGACTCTTTGATCTGCAGCGTGCTCATTTGCTTCCCGCTCCCCTAGCTGATTCGGCGGAGTACTCCACCATGCCATGCGTCAATTGGTTGTAGGCGTTTTCCAGCGATCCGTGGGCAACGCTCAGTTCATGCAGCTCGATGCCATGGGCGAAGGCCAGCGCGCCGACATTTTCCAGCGGCAGGCCGACGATCTCCAGCCGGTCCTCGCCAGCGTTCAGCTCGATGCCCGGTTGCTGCAGGAGCCCGGCGAGCGCCGCGAGCTGCGGCGAGCGCACCGTAATGACCTGCTGGGTGAATTGCCTGATCAGCTCCCTGGTGGGGGCTTGGGCGATCAGCTCTCCACGGCCGATCAGGATCAGCTGGTCCGCGACCTGCTGCACCTCGCTCATCAGGTGGCTGGAGACGAAGACGGTCCCGCCGCGATCCGCCCGGGCGCGCAGCAGCTGCCTGATCCAGACGATCCCTTCGGCGTCCAGCCCGTTCATCGGCTCGTCCAGGACCAGGATCTCGGGGTCGCCCAGCAGCGCTGCGGCGATGCCCAGGCGCTGGCGCATGCCCAGGGAGAATCCGCCGATCCGCTGGGTGCCCACGGACTGCAGCCCGACGTCGGCCAGTACCTCATCCACCCGGGTTGCCGGGATCCAGTTGCTTTGCGCCAGGGATGCGAGGAAGGTGCGCGGGGTGTGCCCCGGGTGCCCCGCCGTGCCGCAGATGTGCGCTCCGAGAACCTGCAGCGGGTAGCGCAGCTGCGCGTAGGGAACCGAATTGACCAGTGCCCGCCCGCTGCTTGGCGCGTCCAGTCCGAGGATCATCCGCATGGTGGTCGATTTGCCGGCCCCGTTGGGTCCGAGGAATCCGGTCACCTGCCCGGGTTCTATGGTGGCGGTCAGCGCATTGACGGCGCGGGTGGCGCCGAAGTCCTTGCTCAGCGCTTCAAGTGCGATCATGGTGTGCTCCTTTGGTTCTGCGCTCAACCCTAGGATTCGCCCGGGCTGCCGCGCACCGGCTGGAAGTCGGCCATCGCGCGGCCCCGAACCCCTACCTTGGTCGGTGTCTGGCTGCGTCGATTCTGCGTAGCATGTTGATCATGACTACCTCGTGGAAGCAGCCGGTCCTGTTGCTGCTGCTGGCACTGTGCGCCTATCTGGTTCCCATCTCCACGAACGGGGCTTGGGTTGTGCTCGCTCCCCTGGCCGCGGCCTGCAGCTACCTGGCCGGACGGCATGTGTCCGCGCTGGCCCATGGATTGCTGGCCCTCGGGGCAGGGACGCTGGCCGCCGGGGTGACGCTGGCATGGTCCTCGCACCTGAGCCTGCTGGCCTTCGCACTGAATATCCTTACCGGCCTGGTGCTTTTCGCGTTGCTGCCCTGGTGGGCGGGCCGGGCGCGGCGCAATGCGGTGCTGTTCCGCAGCCAGGAGCGCCGGCATGTGGTGGTGCAAGCCGAGCTGCGGGAAAGGGCGCGCATTGCCGAAGCCATGCATGACCAGCTGGGCCATGATCTGGCGCTGCTGGCGCTGTCCACCGGCGGGCTGCAGGTGTCCTTGGAACAGGGCAGGCCGGCCTACGAACTGGCAAAGCGGATCCGCGAGCAGGCCGATGAGTCCATCGAGCATCTGCACCAGATCATCGGGGTGCTGCACGAGGACGGCGAACAAGCGCCGCTGGGCCCGGCAGGTTCATCGCTGGAGCAGCTGGTCGAACAGGCCCGGGCCAAGGGCATGACGATCAATTTCTCCCGGAAGGGCCCCTCGCCCCAGGCCCCCGGATCCATCCGGTGGGCCGCGGTGCTGCGCCAGGTGGCCCAGGAGGCGTTGACCAATGCGGCGAAGTACGCGCCGCACGCCGAGGTGGACCTCGATCTCGATACGCGCTCGGAGCAGGCGGTGCTAAGCATTTCCAATCCGCTGCATGGCCCCCTGCTTCCCAGCCGGGTTGGGGCCACTGGGATAGCTTCGCTGCGCGGCACCCTCGAAGCCGCCGGAGGCTCGCTGGCGGTGCACCGCACCAAGGAGCGTTTCGAACTGCGCGCTTCCATTGCCCAGGCATCCCCGTACCCGGCGCCTGCCGGGGTGCATCCGCCGGTGAAGCGCACGAGCACCTCGATGCTGGTGCTGATGCCGGTCCTCGCCGTCACGGTGATTGCCGCGGCCCTGCTGCTGTTGCAGCATGCCACCTACCAGGCCACCGCCCTGCACCCCTCGGACTTCCAGAAGCTCTCGGTGGGCATGGACGCACGGCAGGTTGCTTCGCTGGTCCACGCCCCGGGCCTGGATGAGCCGCTTCCCGTGATCGACGAGCCGGCACGGCCAGGGGATGCGCAGTGCCGCTACTATGCGGCCCGGACCGGGCTGCTGGATCTGGGCAGCGAGATGTTCCGCCTGTGCTTCACCGAAAACGTACTGGTTTCCACCGACCACCTCTACCCCGCCGGCTAGCCAAAGGAACTGCAGATGAGCATGGATACGCCCGTCAGCGTCCTGCTGGTGGATGACGATGCGCTGATCCGCGCCGGACTGCGCGCAATCCTGTCCAGCGACCCGGGCATCCTCATTGCCGGGGAAGCGGAGAACGGTGTGCGCGCCATCGAGCTGGCCGCGCGCCTGGACCCCTCGGTGATCCTGATGGATATCCGCATGCCGCAACTCGACGGACTGGGAGCCATGGAAGCCATCCTGGGCCAGGCTCCGGAATCCAAGGTGCTGGTCCTGACCACCTTCGGCGAGGAGGAATACATCGACCGGGCCATGTCCGGCGGAGCCTGCGGATTCATGCTCAAGAGCTCGGGACCCGAGGAACTGCTCGGCGCCATCCATGCGGTGGCTGAAGGCGCCGCGGCGCTCTCCCCGCGCATTGCCCGGAGGGTGATCGATAAGGTGCGCGGGATCGACACCGCCGCGCAGGCCCGGGCCCGGTCCCTGGTCCACGGCTTGACCGTGCGCGAACGCGAGGTCCTGGCGCTGGTGGGCCAGAGCCTGTCCAATGCGGAGATTGCCGCCCGGCTGGTGCTCACCGAGGCGACAGTCAAGGGGCATATGACCGCAATCCTGCTCAAGCTCGGTGCGCGCAACCGCGTGGAGGCCGCCCTGATTGCCTATCAGGGCGGAATCGTCACTCCACGGCGCCGGTAACCCCGTGGTTGGAGTTCGCATCGAGTTTGCGGATCCAGCGAGAGCCTTCGCCTTCCGCGGCGGCCTCGTCTCCGGGGTTGACCAGCGAGCAATTCTTGATCGACAGGCATCCGCAGCCGATGCATCCATCCAGCGAATCCCGCAGCGATTCGAGCTGGAGCATGCGGCGATCGATGATCTGCTTCCAATGCGTGCTGAGCTGTTCCCATTCACTCTGCCGCGGCACCCGGTCTTCGGGCAGCTCGCCCAACGTGCCGGCGATTTCAGCCAGGGTCAGGCCCACGCGCTGGCCAGCAGCGATAATCGCCAGCCTGCGCAGCGTGTGCTTGGGGAACACGCGCATGTTCCCGTTGGTCCGCGTGGAGAAAATCAGGTTCCGCGACTCGTAGTACCTGATCGCGGCCACTGATACTCCCGCGCGCCGAGCGAGATCCCCGATGCCTAATTGGCTTTTCCTTGTTGGAACTGCGGAGTGGCTGGAGGATGTCATATGAGAAATTATTCAGGTCCGGCCGCTTGACCTCAAGTTAGCTGGAGCCTGTTGGCTGTCGTATGAACTTCTACGAAAGGCCAACTCATGAACGCAACCCAGATTCCGCCATGCACCATCCTGCTCGCTCGCATCCAGGAGCAGCAATCCGGTACGGATACCGGATCCGCGCTGACCGCGCGCCAGCTGCGACGGGCTTTGCGCCAGTTGCGCAAGCACAGGCGCAATTGCCGGTGCGCGCCAGGGCAGCCCTCTTTGGAACCGGCCCACGAGCAAGGCAACTTGTTCTGGGGTGCAGGTTTCATCCCCACCCGCCGTTGACTCATTGCTCATTGACTCATTGCCCATTGACTCATTGCACGTTGCCGGCAGTGCGGCGGGCACCCGCCGGACGGTGCACCCCAGGAAGAAAGATCTCCGAGGAGCCCGGGAATATTTGACGCATCAACTTGTTATTACATGCATACGCATATAAATTGGTGGCAGGACATAACGCTTGCACCAGGAAAACAGGAGTGGACATGCAATTCGGAGTATTCTCAGTCAGCGACATCACCCGCGACCCAACTACCGGCCGCATCTCTACCGAAAAAGAGCGCATCGACGCATCGGTGGCGATCGCCAAGAAGGT
The DNA here is from genome assembly GCF_044743255.1 of Glutamicibacter sp. NPDC087673. Classification (NCBI taxonomy): domain Bacteria; kingdom Bacillati; phylum Actinomycetota; class Actinomycetes; order Micrococcales; family Micrococcaceae; genus Glutamicibacter; species Glutamicibacter sp. NPDC087673. The sequence goes on along the minus strand of NZ_JBIUWB010000006.1, from coordinate 240,630 downwards.
CGAAGAAATCGGCATGGACGTCTACGCCATCGGCGAGCACCACAACCGCCCGTTCTTCTCCTCCTCCCCTACCACCACGCTGGCCTACATTGCCGCCCAGACCGAGCGCATCATCCTTTCCACCACGACCACGCTGATCACCACCAATGACCCGGTGAAGATCGCCGAGGACTTCGCCATGCTCCAGCACCTGGCAGATGGCCGAGTGGACCTGGTTCTGGGCCGCGGCAACACAGGGCCGGTCTACCCATGGTTCGGCAAGAACATGCAGGACTCGGTCAACCTGACCGTGGAGAACTACCACCTGCTGCGCCGCCTGTGGGATGAGGACGTGGTGAACTGGGAAGGCACGTTCCGCACCCCGCTGCAGAACTTCACCTCGACCCCGCGCCCGCTCGATGACGTGGCACCATTCGTCTGGCACGGATCAATCCGCACCCCGCAGGTAGCAGAAATCGCCGCCTACTACGGTGACGGCTTCTTCGCCAACAACATCTTCTGGCCAAAGGAGCACTACCAGCAGCTGATCAACCTGTACCGCGAGCGCTACGAGCACTATGGGCACGGACGCGCCGACCAGGCCGTGGTTGGCCTGGGCGGCCAGTTCTACATGGCCAAGGATTCCCAGCAGGCAGTCAAGGAATTCCGCCCGTACTTCGATAACGCCCCGGTCTACGGCCATGGCCCGTCGTTGGAAGACTTCACCTCCCAGACCCCGCTGACCGTTGGCTCCCCGCAGCAGGTGCTGGAGAAGACGCTGTCCTTCCAGGAGTACTTCGGCAGCTACCAGCGACAGCTGTTCCTCATCGACCATGCCGGCCTGCCGCTGAAGACCGTGCTGAACCAGCTGGACCTGTTCGGCGAGTACGTACTGCCTGAACTGCGCAAGGAAATGGATTCCCGGGCACCGAATGACCTTACCCCGGCTCCTACCCATGCGGGATTGGTTGCTGCTCGCGACGCTAAACTGGAAGCTGAGCAAGCAAACACCAAGGAGCCTGTAGCAAGTGACCGGGACCAGTAATCCAGCAGCCTCATTGAAGGTCGCCACCGATGCCTGGGAGGCTCTTTTCCGGGCACAGGTGGCGGTCATGCGCCAGATCACCGCAATGCCGGAGTTCGGCAAGCTGTCCATGCGCGAGTACGACGTGCTGTTCAACTTGCGCACCTGCCCCGGTGGCAAAAGCCGGATGGTAGACCTGAACAAGCAGTTGCTGATTTCGCAGCCCAGCCTCAGCCGCATGGTCACCCGATTGGAAGACCAGGGGCTGGTAGTTCGCGAGGCCGACCCGGATGACCACCGTGCCATGCAGCTCTCGCTGACCGAGGCAGGCCGCAAGCTCCAGCAGGAAATCGGAAGGGAGCACGTCAAGCATCTGCACAATTTGCTGGGCACCGCACTGACCGAAGAAGAATTCCATGAGTTGGAACGCTTGAGCACCAAACTGCGTGAAGCGGTGCAGTAGCTTTTGCCCCCAGCCCGGAAGGACATGCCATAGGCAGCTCCTTCCGGGCTCCCGGGCATTCCATGGGATTAAATTGATTCAGCATCAACTGTTCAATCACGGCGCACAGAAGGCAGAACACTCTTGAAGGACGAAAAGCTATTCAGCTTGGAAGAAGCTGCCAGCACCCTTGGCGTAGAAACCAAGGAGTTGCGCAGCTATCTGCGCCAGCATCGTCCCAAGGGCGCCATCCAGAAGCCGCCTCAGCCAGGTGGCAACTGGCATGTCTCCGCCGCTTTGCAGACCCAACTTCAGTTCGCCGGCGCGCCGGGGCTGGAAATTTCCCTCACGCCCATTGACGACCAGGTCATTGAATCCCTGGACTGGTCGCCGTGGGACTCCTTTGAAGCCACCGCCGACTCGGCGCCAGTGGCCCCGGGCGTCTACATGTTCCGCCGCGCGGGCGCCTCGGACCATGAGCCAATCTACGTGGGCCAGGCTGGCGAACGCAGCGGCAAGGGACTTCGCGGAAGACTGAAGATCTATTCCAGCGGCCAGGGCGCGACCTCCGGCATGGGCAAGTACGCTTTTGACGAAGGACTAGCGGATCCCCAGTGGCTACGGGACCTGGCAATCGAGGCGGACCGCGGTGAATCCCGCTCAATCCAGCAAGTAGCACGCCTGGCCATTGACCGCTTGAATCTTGAAGGCCGGTGGGTCACCTGCATCCACCGCAAGGCGGCCCTGCTCCTGGAAGCAGCGCTGATCCGGAAATACCACTTGTCGCTGTGGAATGTTGCCGGTGCGCCAAAAGACGTGGAGAGCTAGGCGTCTGGGTGCATTGTCCCGAACCTGGGCTTGATTCTGCCTCCGGGCAGGTTCATTGTAGGAGTAGCCACTCTCCCGCCGGCATGTAGGTTGAATCGAGGCATTTGCCATGGGCTCGGTAGTTTGCGATGTCACCGTCTCCCTGGACGGATTCTGCGCTGGACCTAATCAGAGCATGGATAACCCGCTGGGCGAGGGAGCCGAAGCCCTGCACCGCTGGCAGTTTGAGCGCCTCGACGAGAACCAGGCGGAAATATCCGCTATTACCCAGGCCTCGGCTTTCATCATGGGGAGCAAGATGTTCGGCCCTCCAGCCGGTGAGGAAAACGCCGACTGGATCGGGTGGTGGGGAGAGACCCCTCCGTACCATGCCCCGGTCTTCGTGCTCAGCCACCATCCGAAGCCGATGCTCTGCCTGGAGGGCGGGACCAGCTTCCAATTCGTCCCCGATGGGATCGAGGAAGCCCTCGCCGAAGCCCAGGAAGCGGCGGGAGAGAATCCAGTGGCCATCGCCGGTGGAGCAAACACCATTGTGCAGTTCTTGCGAGCCGGCCTCATTGACGAGCTGCGGCTGCATATCGCGCCCATCCGCCTCGGGCATGGCGAACCGATCAGCGTTGAAGATATAGAAACGCATATGGACCGCGTGTCACGGCGCGAAACGACGCTTGCCACGCACGTCTACTACCAGTGCCGCCGCTAGCTGCCGATCCCGGCTATTTGTAGAACCCCTCGCGGAGGTTGATCCCGTATTCCAGCCACGCCTTCATCGCGGCCAGCATCCCGGTCCAGCCCTCGCAATTCCCAAAGGCAGCCTTGGCTCCTTCGGACGTCGCCACCCAGCTGGCCTCGCTGATGGTCACCTTGGTTCGGGTGCTGTCTTCCAGTGAAGCGAATTCGAACGTCACGGTATTCATGCCATCGGCAGCAGTGGATTGCTGGCCGCCCCATTGCAGGACAATACGCTTTGGCTCTTCCACTTCCACGATCTTGACCGGGAACGGGCCGGGGAAATCATGGAAGTCCCAGGTCACGGTGGCACCGTTTTCCATGTGCCCGGATGCTCCGCCGGTAGTGAAGTAATGGGAAAGCTGTTCTGGATCAGCCACAGCTTCGTATACTTGCCTGATCGATTTGGAAATGATTCCCGACACGGTGAAGGACAGTTCGCGAAGCTCTTCATGTGGTTCCATAAGACAGGTTTACGCCCGAAGAGCACTAGTGACAATAGATATGGGAAAATTCCCAGCGAAAATTAGCGTTTAGACACCAAACGGCTTGGCATAGCGGTAGTTGCCGCGCGGCAGGCGGTTATCGTCGAAGACCCGCACCATGAAGTGCTCGCCCCATGAGGTGCGCGTAGGCAGGATCCCGCGACCTTGCGCCGCTTCGTAGCCGAAGCGGCGGTAGTAGCCAGGGGCGCCCAGCAGAACGATACCGCTGATGCTTTCTTGCTCGGCCCTGTCATGAATTTCTTGCATCAGGATCGACCCGACACCTTGGTGCTGGTATTCCGGGGCGACAGCTAGCGGGCCAAGTCCCAGCAAGGGTTCCCCATTCACTTCTCCCCATGTAGCGATGACGTGCCCAATGACCGTTGTGTCATCCAGGGCAACGATTGAGAAACGGTTATCGTACTGGTCGCAGTCGAATAGACGCTGCAGCAGTCCGACTTCCTCAGGCTCAACCATCGGATCGATGCCGGAGAACGCAGCATGGGTTATTGCATACACCGCAGCTCGGTCATCGAAGACTTCTGGACGGATACGCATGCACGCAAACCTACCAAATCTCGCCGAGCTAGAAAAATTGGCCCTTCGTGTTCTTCCACCAACTTGACTCCAGGAACGGGGCATTTTCCTGGCGGCTGGCGTGAGGATTGCGACTTCTTGCAAGCAAAGTTCAGCGAGCATTTTCCCAGGCCGCGCTCCTTGCGGCACGCCTGGCCGACTGGAAAACCCAGTTGCGAAGACCCTGCGGCCATGGCCCCGGGAAAACTTGCGGTGCCTCAAGTGGGAGGCCGTTTATCCATAGCCGCACCGCCAGCAGCCACTGGTTGCCGGCACCTGGCGCCAAGGGCGGAATTGCCCCGCTAGTTGATTCAAAAGATGGGCCCAACGAGACCATTCCTTCTCTAACGTTTGCAGTAACGTCTTGAACGAGTCATGGATAGATGATGGAATGATGGTCGCATCGCTTGTCACCTCTATCGGAGAGTTCCATGAAACTGCCTCGGGCGTTCAAGACTTCAATGGCTGCCGTCCTGTCGGCCGCACTGCTTGCAACAGTGCTTCCGGCAACCCCGGCACTAGCCGCAGCCCCTGCCCCAGCAACTTCAGCGGTACAGGCTCAGGCACTGGCAGTTAATAGCGGACTGCAGATTGCCGCCAAGAAAATCCAGCGCAATCCGAGCAAGGATGACGTCTTCGTCAACAAGAAGTACCCGCTCAGTCCCGTTAAGTACGCACCGAAGACGGTAGCGGTCAAGGGCACCAACGTCCGGCTGAAGTCCTCGGCGGCCAAGGCCTACACCAAGATGGCCAAGGCAGCTGCGAAGGACGGTGTCAAGATCCGGGCTGTCAGCGGTTATCGTTCATACAACCGCCAGGCTGAGCTGTTCAACTACTACACCCGCATCTATGGCAAGAGCTACGCTTCACGCATCTCCGCTGTACCGGGCACCAGCGAGCACCAAACTGGCCTGGCCATTGACGTGGGAAATGCCAACGGCGCTTGCGGTTTGCAGGCCTGCTTCGCCAACACTCCCGTGGGCAAGTGGGTCGGCAAGAACGCACACAAATACGGCTTCATCATGCGATACCAGAAGGGCCAGGAATCCGTTACGGGCTACTCCTACGAGCCGTGGCACTTCCGCTACCTGGGTACCTCCTTGGCCAAGAGCGTGAAGAACTCTGGCGCCAAGAGCCTCGAAGCCTACTATGGGGTTTCAGGCAAGAAAGCCAAGAGCACTCCCAAGCAGACCAAGGGCACAGCGCGGACCACCGCGAATCTGAATATGCGCACCGGGGCAGGCGCCGGGAACCGACTATTGCTGACCATCCCGAAAGGCAAGAGCGTCCAACTGACCGGATCCAAGAAGTCCGGTTGGTACCAGGTTCGCTACAGCTCGAAAACCGGTTGGGTATCGGGCAAGTATCTGAAGAACATCTCGATGCCGGCAGCACCGAAGAAGGATTCGAAGAAGAGCTCGCCTCAGAAGAGCACCAGCAATGCCAAGTCTGCCAAGACCACTGCGAACTTGAATATGCGTGCCGGGGCAGGCACCAGCCATCGCGTCGTGCTGACTATTCCGAATGGCAAGAAGCTCGCCATTCGCGGCGCAAAGAAGTCCGGCTGGTACCCGGTGAAGTACGCAGGGAAGAATGGCTGGGTCTCGGGCACCTACCTGAGCAATTTCTCCTCCACCGGGACTGCACCGAAGACCACCAAGCCCAAGAGCTCAAAGTCCTCGTCCAAGAAGACCATCGCGAACCTGAACATGCGCAGTGGCGCGGGAACAGGCAAGCGTGTCATCCTCACTATTCCCAAAGGAAAGACGGTGACCATCCGCGGCTCGAAGAAGTCCGGCTGGTACCCGGTGAAGTATGCCGGGAAGAACGGCTGGGTCTCCGGCACGTACTTGCGCTAGGGCACCGGCATCGGCTGGCTGCAATCCTGCTTCCAAGAACTTTTCTGTTCCGGGAAGCAGGATTTTCAGTTTAAGAGCCCGGAGACGCAGGAAACTACAGCCGAGGCCACCTGGCTGATCTCATTTTCTTTTGCGGTGCGCGTGAACGAAAGACGGACAGCAGTATGGGCCAGTTCTTCTTCATAGCCCATCGCAGTGAGTACCGCCGAAGGATCGGTCGAGCCTGCTGCGCAAGCAGAACCTGAAGAGCATAGGACTCCCCTGCGGGCCAATTCAATCAGCACAGTTTCGCCTGCGGTCTTCGGGAAAACGAAGGAGACTATGCCTCCAACGCGATGGTCCGGATCCCCTGTCAGCTGGACGCTGCCCGGATGCTTGGCATTGAGTTCCTTGAGAATCCGTTCAACCAGGTAAGGGCCAAAGCTTTCGCCCAGTCCTGATTCGCGCTGTGCGGTCGCTGCCTGCAATGCCGCGGCTATGCCCACGGCAGCGGCCGGGTTCTCGGTTCCCGAACGCATTCCGCCCTGCTGTCCGCCACCGTGCAGCAGCGGCACAAAGCGATGCTTAGCGGACAGGTACAGTGCTCCGCTGCCTTTGAGGCTGCCGAGCTTGTGCCCGGAAATGCTCAATGCGTCCACAGCGGCGCACAACGGCTTGAGATCGATCCAGCCGGCGCCCTGCACGGCGTCCGTATGCATGATCGCCCCAGCGTTGCGGGCCAGCTGGGCAACCTGCACAACCGGTTGAATGGTGCCCACTTCATTGTTCACTGCCATCACCGAAACCACGGCAACAGCTGCATCGATCAGCTGGCCGGCCGCATCCAGATCGACCAGCCCCGTGGCCGATACCGGGATGATGCGGTGTTCGAATCCGTGGAATTCAACAAGATACTTGCAGGCTTCCAGTACCGCTGGATGCTCAATGGAACTGGAGACCACAACGCGTCCGCGGGGGTTGGCCAAGGCCGCCCCGATCACGGCAGCATTGGCCCCCTCGGTGCCGCCGGAAGTGAAATAGACTTCCTCAGCTGCCACGCCCAGCTGGCTAGCCACCTGGGTTCTTGCCCAGTCGTTAGCCCGCTTGGCCTGCTGGCCTGCTTCATGCAATGATGCCGGATTGCCGAAATCTTTGGTCAGCAACGGATTGAGCATGTCGAGTACGTCTTGGCGAGGCGGCGCAGTGGATGCGGCATCCATGTAGATCATGCAATAACCATATCCAGTCCAAGGTCAATCGCTTTCACCGAGTGCGTGATGGCCCCCGAGGAAATGACATCAACACCAGCTTCAGCGACAGCCACGACTGTTGCGGCGTTGATATTTCCGCTGGCTTCGACCACCGCTTGCCCGTTGATCAGTTCAATGGCTGCGGGAATGTCCGCCGGATCGAAGTTATCCAGCATGATGATATCCACGCCGGCGGCGAGCACTGCTGGAATCTGCGCGATCGAATCCACTTCAACTTCCATCGACGTGGTGTGCCCCAGCCGCGCACGTACGGATTTCAAAGCCGCCGTAAGCTGCTCTCCGTTATCCAGCAAAGCCAGGTGGTTGTCCTTGGCCATGAAAGCATCCGACAGGTTGTCCCGGTGGTTGACTCCCCCACCGCAGCGCACTGCGTAGCGTTCAAGGACGCGTAGGCCTGGCGTAGTTTTCCGGGTATCGACAATGCGGGCTTTGGTATGCGCAACCAGGCCGACGAGCTCAGCGGTCGCCGTGGCGATGGCACTCATGCGCTGCAGGAGATTGAGCCCCACGCGTTCAGCGGTCAGCAAGCTCGCCGCCGGCCCGGAGACCTTGAGCAAGCTGTCACCGGCGGCAAACGTGTCTCCGTCGGCAATCAGCTGCTCTACCTCAAGCTGCAGATCCACTAGCTGCATTGTCCGGGTGAATACCGCACCTCCGGAGAGTACGCCTGGCTGGCGGGCCTGCACCACAGCAGTCGCTGTCGCACCTTCGGGAACGATGGTCAGCGCGGTGATGTCGCCGCGCGGATTGTCCTCGGCGAGCGCCAGCTCGATGATGCGGTCCATGGCGGCGTTCGGTACCGGATGGGTCGAAGTGTTCACGCGTTCAATTCCTTGCTCAAAAGATTTTCATTGTCCAGCTCGCTTGGGTGCAGTGCCCAGCCATAGCGCACACCCTCATCTGGCTGACTGCTGGTGAATTCCGTTGAATCCAAGCGATGGTGCGCACCCAGGCTTTTGTTGCGTGCCATGGAACCTGCGGCGATGATCCGTGCGGCGATCCACAGGTTGCGCAGTTCCGATTGCTCGCGCGCCGTGGCAGCTACAGGCGCGCTCGTTGCTAGCAGCTGGACCATTTCTTCGAGCTGCACGCCGGTGCGGTAGACGCCAAGTTTGCTGCTGGCTGCCGTTTGCAACTGTTCAAGATCCAGGGGTGCTTGTGGAGTTGGCGCGCTGATCGCACGGACCACCAACCCGCTGATATCGCACCGGGTGTCGGAAGCTTCGCCGGCCATGGCGGCAACGGCGTTCCGCGCAAAAACCATGGCCTCCAGCAAAGAATTGCTGGCTAGGCGGTTGGCACCGTGAACTGTCGTGTTGGCGCATTCGCCAGCCGCATAAAGACCGGGGACAGAGGTTCGTCCTGACGTGTCGGTGTAGATCCCGCCCATGAAGTAGTGCTGGGCCGCTACCACCGGAATCAGGTCATGAGCCATGTCCAGGCCGGCGCCGCCCACGGTGCAATTCGCGAGCTTGGCGGTGATGGATGGGAAACGGCGAGCGAGGAATCCCGCGCCGCGCGTTTCTTCCACGGCCCGCGCATCAAGGTACACCTGGTGCCCGGCTTGGATCTGCTCATGGATGCTTCGGGCCACGACATCACGAGGTGCCAGCTCAGCATCCGGGTGAATTCCAGGCATGAACCGCTGCCCTGCGTCATTGACCAGGATGGCGCCCTCGCCACGGACGGCTTCCGAAACCATCCCGGCTTCGGGATATCGGGCCGGGTCAACCAGCGTTGGGTGGAACTGGACGAATTCGGCATCCGCGATGACAGCACCTGCCCGGGCGGCCAGTCCCAGGCCGTCGGCGGTTGCTCCTCGGGGATTGGTGGTCGCTGAGTACAACTGGCCCAGTCCGCCGGTAGCCAGCAGCACTGCGCTGGACGAGAGCAGCTGCATTGCATCGTGGCGCAAGTAGTGCACCCCTGAGACCCTTCCGTCCTGCAGCTGCAGTTCGGTGGCAAGCGCGTCCTCGATAATACTGAGCTTCTTGGCAGTCTCCAGCTGGCGCACGGCACCAACCAGGGATTGCACCAGTGAAGCGCCGGTGGCATCCCCGTTGATATGCAGAATCCGGTGCGCGCTGTGCGCGGCTTCAAGGCCAAGCTGGTAGGCACCGTCTGCATCGCGGTCAAAGGCCACTGCATAGGATTCCAAAGCCTGCACTAGCTCGTCGCCTGAGGTACACAGGTGTTCCACCGGGCCCACGCCGCAGTGGCCAGCGCCAGCTTTGAGCGTGTCGGCAACGTGTTTGGACACGGAGTCGCCTTGGGCCATGGATGCTCCGGTAACAGCTGATAGCCCGCCCTGCGCGAGCTCGGAGTTCGAGTCCCCCAGGTTGCCTTTGGTCAGCAATACCGGCTGGATGCCCAGCTCTACGGCTTGCAAGGCAGCGCACAGGCCGGCCACACCGGAGCCGACGATCACCAGCATCTTCGGTTCTTGTTGCCCCTGGCTCATGGCTTGGCAGCTAGCATGCGCTCCAGGGCGATCTTTGCATCCCCCTGCTGTTCCTTCGGCACGGAAATCTGGTTGACCACTCGTCCGGCAACCAGCTCTTCGAGCACCCAGGCAAGGTAGCCCGGGTGGATTCGGTACATCGTGGAGCACGGGCAGATCACCGGGTCCAGGCAGAAGATGTTGTGCTGCGGGTACTGGGCAGCCAAGCGGTTGACCATATTGATTTCGGTGCCGATGGCAAAAGCGGTTGGCTCGGTAGCAGCGGCAATAGCCTTTTGGATGTAGTCGGTAGAGCCTGCTTCATCTGCCGCGTCCACAACTTCCATGGGGCATTCCGGATGCACAATCACGCGCACGCCGGGGAAATCCTCACGCGCCTTGGCGATCTGCGCGGGGTTGAAGCGCTTGTGCACGGAGCAGAAGCCGTGCCACAAAATAACCTTGGCATCGAGCAAGGTGATGGCTTCGTTCCCGCCTAATTCCTTGCGCCGGGTCCACATCGGCATCTGCTCCAGGGAAATGCCCATCGCCTTAGCGGTGTTGCGTCCAAGGTGCTGGTCCGGGAAGAACAGGACACGGCGTCCACGCTCGAAAGCCCACTGAAGAACAGTTGCAGCGTTGGAGGACGTGCAGACCAGTCCGCCGTTGCGACCGACAAAGGCCTTGAGCTCTGCAGAGCAGTTCATGTAGGTCACCGGAATGACCGGCATCCGCCCGCCATCGGCTTCATCCGCATATAGGGCGGTGAGCTCTTCCCAGCACTGTTGCACGCTCGGACCGTCTGCCATGTCCGCCATGGAGCAGCCTGCAGCAAGATTCGGAAGGATCACCGATTGGTCCTCACGGCTGAGAATATCTGCCGTTTCGGCCATGAAGTGCACCCCGCAGAACACGATGGCTTCGGCCTTGTCGCGGGTCAATGCGGCGTTGGCCAGCTGGAAGGAGTCACCCACGAAATCTGCGTACTTCACGACTTCATCGCGCTGGTAGAAGTGCCCGAGGATCACTGCCCTGTCCCCCAGGGTTTCCTTGGCTGCCAAGATGCGGGTATCAAGCTCTGCGTCGCTGGCCTCCAGGTATTCCTCCGGGATCGAACCCTGCACCGGGTAACCAGCTGGAACCGAATCCTCTTGGGAGGCACCTGGCCCGTAGCCCGCAGGGGTGTCCCACGGGTTGGAGGCCAGGTCGGTGGAACAGGTGGAAGCCGGAGCCAGCAGATTGAGCCGAGCGATATTCTGGGCTACCGAGGCGTTGGCGTTGTCAGTGATTTGGGTGCTCATGGGTTCGTCCGTTTCTTGCAGGATGACGGTGAAAAGTATGGATGGTGCTTGCTAGTCGTGCAGCGGGTCGACTTCCAACGGGTCCGGTCCGTGGCCTACGTAGCGATATAGCCGTGGTGGCCGGTGCTGTCCGCCAGCTAGGTATTCGTCGGTCTCCTCAATGGATGCCGTGCTCTTGAGCGTTCGGCGGAAGTTCGCAGGGTCCAGACGGCGTCCGAGGATGGCTTCATAGACTCCGCGCAGGGCCGCCAGGGTGAAGCGTTCGCCGAGCAGCCGATGGGCTATCTGCCCGTATTCGGTTTTGTTGCGCAGCCTCCACATGGCGTAGTCCAAGATCTTCCGGTGGTCGAAGGCCATCTGGGCAATCTGCGGATCATCGATATCGAACCAGGCCACGTTGTCGTCTTGGACGATGGCACCGACCTGGTCGGCGTTCAGCAGCGCAAAGTAGGCGATGGTGACGAGGCGGTGGGTTGGCGAGCGGTCGATATCACCGAAGGTGTAGAGCTGTTCCAGATAGGTGGGGCGCAGGCCCGTGGTTTCGGCAAGGTTGCGCCCGGCCGCTTGGCCGAGGGATTCGCGCGGATCAACGGGTCCGCCTGGCAGCGCCCACATTCCGGTGTGGGGTTGGCGAATGCGGCGCACCACTGGCAAGCAGAGTTTGTCGGGTCCGCCATCCTTGCCTTCACGGATTCCCAGGATCACAGTGGAGACCGCAAGAGCGGGTGGGAGGTTGCGGCGTTCGTCGACATTCGCCCAACCCGGTACGGATGACATTTCTTATTTGCCTCGTTTTCAGCACATTCGGATTCGTTAGAGTCATTCTGACATTAACGCTCTTCAGGCGCTAGCCCAGACCACATTTCGAGGGAGAATGGCCTATGATCAATGGCATGACATTGGATCTGAATCTTCGAGTGGTTCGCGCAAACACTGAGGTGAAAAGCCCATCCGTGCTTTTCATCCACGGCTTCGCCTCATCCGGCGAACTGAATTGGGACCGCTCGCGTTGGCTGAAATATTTCACTGATGCAGGACGAGATGTCCTTCTGGTTGACTTGCCCGGCCATGGAGAAGATCCTCGCCGCAATGACGGCAGCTGGGCGCCAAGCCAGATTCGCCAGGCCCTCGCTGCCATCGTGATGGATCTGGATGATGGTCCCGTAGACGTCATCGGCTACTCTTTGGGTTCCCGGCTGGCTTGGGAGTTCGCCGCTTTCAATCCGGATTTGGTGAATCATCTGGTCATCGGGGGTCCAGGAGCCGGTGATCCGCTGGCCGCCTTCGAATTGGGCCAGGCCCGCGCCTACGTCGAGACGGGCGAAACGATCCATGACGACTACACCGCCGCCATCATGCGGATTGCCGAGGCTGAACCGTCCAATGATCTATCAGCGCTCTTTGAGCTGATAGAAGCAATCAAATCCGAGCCTTACGATCCGGCAGCCAAGGTGCCGTCAGTTCCAACCTTGCTGGTCGCCGGAGACCAGGACGATCTCGCGACGACCATGCCGCATTTGCGTCGCCTCCTGAAAGACGTAGGAACACGCAATGAAGTGCTGTGGCTGTCAGGTCGCAATCACGCCAACGCTGTGACCAGTCGCGAGTTCAAAGAGAGAGCCCTTGAGTTCGTGAAGTCCTAGGCGCATTTTCAAAACCATTTAGCTGCCCTATAGGTGCGCCCTGAAACCAATTCAATCAACACCTGAAATGCATCCAACCATCTGCAAATCAGCAACCGTAAGAATTGTTGAATTCGTCATCTCCGTTCAGCCCTTTCGGTCGATCCATTATTGACATAGATCGCGAATTGACTAATTCATCCAACTCCACGTTTTCAACTACACTAATCACGTTACCCGTCTGCTCTCTGGCGGAGCTAAGTTCTTTGAATTTTTCTGATAAACGTGTCATTTCCAACGGCATCATTTCGCTTGATTCTCTTGACTTAATCAGGACGGCGTTCACCAGTAGTGCGGCACTACTGAATGCATTCCATTTTTTCTGCACACCCGCAAGAATCTTCTTCCCGGAAACTACCTTTCGCCAGTCATCATTCCAGAGTTCATCGATAAATTCTTCAATTTCGCCTCGCATAACCGAATAATTATCGACCCTAAAACTCAAATCATCGAACTGAGCAATTAGTCTTCCATGAACCCTATCAATCGCCTTCCTGGGAGTTTCACTTGATGTTGAACTGACCTGTAGGCGGCGGATTCCATATTCAACAAATTGATCATACGAGGCATTTTTATTCTGTTCGGCAAGTTGCTCCATAAACCTCTCTACGTCTCCAATCTCGGCACCTGTGGGCTCCAAAACCTTCGCTATGAGAGAAGCGTCAAGGAAGACATTTTCAAACATTCGGAAATTCCAGATAAACAAATTATCCTTGTTTGACTGGGTTCGATATTCAGCTTCTAGATAAAAATCACGGTCAATAATACATATCCAAGGTATCGGGAGTCCTAATGCTTCCATTGAACCGTGTAGTTTCAACACGTTTTCCCTACTCCCCGCAACGATTACCTTCGCCCGGGCGAAGTAGTCAGGGAAAGCCAAGCTCAAGCGAGCTTTATCATGCTCCCCTTCGATCACTACCATGAAATCAAATTGGAATAGCTCTCGCTTAGTGACGCCAAGCTCCGCGAGCAATCCGGCCGTGTCATCGGCATCCATAATCTTCGTAATTTGATTACCAGGGACATTCCAAGCACCTTCTACCACAAGCACCTTGTCCATCTGTGCCGCAGAAATAAGATTAGCTGAATGCGTCACTACCAGTAGCTGCCCCCTATCAGCTACATGCATCATTGCTTTTAGCACTGCGAGCTGAAGCGATGGATGCAAATGCTTCTCCGGCTCATCCAACAACAACACCCCGCCGTTCGCGGAAAGCTGGCTCACATAGTACAGCATTCCCAACATCTCACGTTCACCGTTCGATAGGTCTTCGAGCCTGTGAGTTGCACCGGACGTCAAATGAACGTTAATGAAGGTTTCAACTGCCATCGGATCAAACTTAGGTTTAAGAATGCCTTTGCCAGTTGCTTCCATAAAGATCTCCGCGAGCCGGTCATACTCTCCACGCTCGGCATGACCATCACGCGCTGCAATGAAATCCCTGTAATCCAGTGACGTGAGATATGTGCCAATATCCGGCATCTGCATGGAAGATTTCCACCGGATTTCCTGTTCGTACATCCTTCGACGGTCATCAGCTACCGATGTACGATCTAGCATTTTGAGATCTACAGATGTACTTGTATCAATGGAAACTTGCCGTCTGGCCGAAAGGAGATCGATACTAGTAAAAGGATGTGATCGAGAAAAGACTGGATTCATCAGTGTTTCCAGAACTTCATCTTGCTCCGAGTAGAAGCCAGATTCCTCAGAGTTCAAAGACATAACTTCTAGAATGTGTTCAGCCTTATGCTCCGCTCGGCTCATCCCCCTTGCATCTCGCCAAGAGTCGATTGCCGCTTTCTCAGATTGTTCTAGTTTCACGGCAATTCTTATTCGGAGACTAGCCCCATATGGTCCCACCAAATCCGGAAGATTAATATTTCCAGACCATACGGCTGCAATTGCTTCCAGAACCAGACTTTTCCCGGTACCATTTCGCCCAGTTATGAGCACCAAAGGACTCTCGTCAAGGTTCTCGGCCTTGGCATTTCTAATTCCCCTATAATTATCAATCTCAAACCATCTAATTCGCACGCTCACACCTTCCTAAAATTTCCATAGAATAATTCGGCATTTTATTAAATGGTACAATAAATGGCCAATCTGGTCCTTGATCATGAAATATTGGAAATTAATCCTTGAATGCTGTCGAATTACCGCGGCGTGTACATCAACAGGGTCAAGTCCGTGGCTTCCGTCGGCGTCAGGTTGTGCTGCTCGTAGCGCGTCAGCCCCAATTTAGGATGCCGGAACACCCGTTCACCGGTGCGGAAACCGGCAACGTCGCGTTCATTCCAGATAGCGGCAAATTCCGGGGAGGCCGCCGAGACCCGCGCAACGATGCCGCTCTCCCCCGATGGGCTGAGCCATCCACGCGTTTCGGCACGGAAGCTTCCCACGAAACCGCGGCTTTGCACTTCCCAATCCGGGAGCATCTCACGCAATTGCGCATCGGTGAAAACGAGCCACAACAGGTTCCGATCTTCGCTGTCCAGTGAAGCCACCCGCGGATACAGCTGTTCATAGGCCTCATTCCAGCCCAGGATGGTCCAGTCGGCGGAGAGCAGGAAGGCCGGGAACTGCAAAGCATCGAGCAAACGCTGCAGGGCTGGAGTCATGCCGCCGGTGCCAATCGGGTCAAGCTCACCGTGCCCAGCCAGAGAAAACAGGTACGAGGATTCCACCGGGGTGAGCCGGAACAGCCGTGCCAAGGACTGCAGAACCTGGCGCGAGGGATTGATGTCGCGGGCCTGCTCAAGCCAGGTGTACCAGGTAACAGAAACGCCGGCCAAGGTGGCGACCTCCTCGCGGCGCAGGCCGCGCACCCGGCTGCGTCCGATCTCCGGCAATCCATGGGAAGCCCTGTCAGCCCGGGCCCGGCGGTCCTTGAGGAATGCCGCGAGTTCTTCGCGACGTCTTTGACTTGGAGTCACGGGGTAAACCTCATTGCATGGTAGTAGTACTACTAGTATCGTCACCGTCTGGGTTTGAGGGCAAATATATGGTGAGATTTTAGGTATGACCACACTTCGTTCACACACTGTCACCCATGGCCGCAATATGGCCGGCGCTCGCGCACTGTTCCGCGCAGCCGGCGTGAACGGCGCTGACCTCGGGCGCAAGCCGATTATCGCTGTCTCCAACAGCTTCACTGAATTCGTTCCAGGGCACACCCACCTGCAGCCGGTAGGCCGTATTGTCTCCGACGCCATCACCGCCGCCGGTGGCATCCCCCGCGAATTCAACACCATTGCTGTGGACGACGGCATCGCCATGGGCCACGGAGGCATGCTCTACTCGCTGCCATCGCGCGACCTCATTGCCGACTCCGTGGAATACATGGTCAATGCCCACTGTGCCGACGCGCTGATCTGCATCTCGAACTGCGACAAGATCACCCCGGGCATGCTGATGGCCGCATTGCGCCTGAACATCCCTACGGTCTTCGTCTCCGGTGGTCCGATGGAAGCCGGCCGCGCCACCCTGGTAGATGGCACCGTGCGCACCTTGGACCTGGTGGATGCCATCTCCGAGGCCGTGAACGAGAACGTATCGGATGCAGACCTGCTGCGCATCGAAGAGTCGGCCTGCCCGACCTGCGGCTCCTGCTCGGGCATGTTCACCGCCAACTCGATGAACTGCCTGACCGAGGCCATGGGCTTGTCCCTGCCGGGCAACGGCTCCACCCTGGCTACCCACACGGCCCGCAAGGACCTGTATGAAAACGCCGGCAAGCTGGTAGTCGATATCGCCAACCGCTACTACGGCGAAGACGACGAGACGGTCCTGCCACGCAGTATCGCCACCAAGAAGGCCTTCGGCAACGCCATGGCACTGGATATCGCCATGGGCGGTTCCACCAACACCATCTTGCACCTGCTGGCCGCCGCCCGCGAGGCCGGCGTGGAATTCGGCCTCGATGAGATCGATGAAGTGTCCCGCCGTGTCCCGTGCCTGGCCAAGGTTGCACCCAACGCTGCCGGCAACGGCACCATCTACTACATGGAAGATGTCCATCGTGCCGGTGGCATCCCCGCAATCCTCGGCGAGCTGCGCCGCGGCGGCCTGCTGGATGAAACCGTGCACACGGTTCACTCGGCAACCCTGGGCGAATGGCTCGATGACTGGGATATCCGCAGCGGCAAGGCCAAGGAGGAATCCTTCGACCTGTGGCACGCAGCCCCGGGCGGCGTGCGTTCCTCCACCGCCTTCTCGCAGTCCGAGCGGTGGGCGGCGCTGGACACCGATGATGCAGAAGGCTGCATCCACTCGGTTGAGAACGCCTACTCCAAGGACGGCGGCCTGGCCGTACTGCGCGGCAATATCGCCGTGGACGGTGCAGTGGTCAAGACCGCTGGCGTTGACCCTTCGATCTGGACCTTCTCCGGCCCGGCAGTGGTCTGCGAATCGCAGGATGAAGCCGTCGAGAAGATCCTGAACAAGCAGGTGAAGGAAGGCGACGTAGTGGTCATCCGCTACGAAGGTCCCAAGGGCGGGCCGGGCATGCAGGAAATGCTCTACCCCACCTCGTTCCTCAAGGGCCGCGGCCTGGGCAAGGCCTGCGCACTGATCACCGATGGCCGCTTCTCTGGTGGCACCTCGGGCCTGTCCATCGGGCACGTCTCCCCCGAGGCCGCTTCCGGTGGCATGATCGCCCTGGTGGAAGATGGCGATACCATCTCCATCGATATCCCGACCCGCGAGCTGACCCTGAACGTCTCTGACGAGGTTTTGGCACAACGCCGCGAGCGCTTGATTGCTACCACCGGCTACCGCCCGAAGAGCCGCGAGCGCGTGGTCTCCCCTGCGTTGCGGGCCTACGCCGCCATGGCGTTGTCCGCTGACAAGGGTGCGGTCCGCGACGTGGATCGCGTAGAGCGTGCCATGCGCGAAGCCGATGAGCGTGACGCCGCAGCCCAAAGCGCGGCCCAAATCTAGCCAGAAGGCTTGACCACGGCAACAGGCCCGGACCACTTATGCGAATAAGCGGACCGGGCCTGTTCTGCTTCCAAGGCACTGTTGATGTCCGGAGAATATTCAAGAACCGCAGTGCCTGATCAATGGTGCAATTACTCCCGTGAGAAAAGTTCAATTGCGATTTGCCGACGCAGCTGCCATCGGCAGCAATTCATCAATCGCCGCTGATGGAAGTGACTCACCATCGTCTTCACCCGAATCACGCTTCGCCACGATGTTCAATCGAAGACAAGGCAATTTCATCCGAGCTCTTTGTTTGGCAAGCTCCCTCACCTACACCCGCGAAGCAACACTTGAGGTGCGCTGCACAGTGACAGATAGACTGCTGTGGTGTTCACTTGGCCTCTATTCTTCGATGGGGCCTTGCTACTCGCCGTCATGAACCACTTGCGCAGAAAGTCCATTGAATGCCTAACCCAGAAGTTCCCACGCCCGATACTCCAGAAGTCATTGGGAACAATGCATCCAGCTCAGCATTGGCCGCACAAGCATCCGAAATCGCATTGCTGGAGGTAGGTGACGGATACGCGATGCTTTTCGCGGACCATGCGCCGAAAGACGTTGATCTCTTTGGATTCGATTTATTGGGGCCGAATGCAAGCCAACGCCTCGTTGAACACTTTTCAGCTATAACCGGCGTGGGAAACCTCGTTGCTGTTGGTGTAGGCGCCTTGCCTCAACTCCAAGGTATTGTCCGCTTGGCTCCAGAATCTCTGCAAATTCTGAACCAGACCGGCAATTCTTTGATGCAGTCCGCAGGCCAGAGCCTGGGCACGATAGTGAACGGTAGCGGAACGGTCGTTGCCCATGCCCGATTGCTTCCCGCAGGAGTAGCTCAGGGAGCCATCCTTGGAGCAGCGCTAGCCCCGGCAATGGTGCTTCTGGCTATTCAGTTCCAACTTGCTTCGATCTCCCGCAAAGTCGACGAGAATATCGAGCTAACACGAGATGTGTTGCGTGCTCTTCACCAGGACCATTGGGCCACCTTGGTCGGCCTGCATGAAACCAGTATTCGTGCGCTCCAGGAAGCAGACGCCGCCGGAACAGTGAATGACCATATCTTTGCCCCCTTGGCTACTCGCGAAGCGGATCTGCGCAAGTGTCGAAACGTCTTCGTCGACTTTGTGCAGGTGCATGTCATGAACCTCGCCGGTGATGCCAAATCAAGACGAAGCTATGTCAAGCAAAATTTCGACCAGATCCTTGCCGACTCCCACGGCATGCTGATGGCCGAGTTTGCCTGGTACCGTGCTCAGGTACTCCGCGGAGTCCTTATCAGCCAGGACTCGCAGCATTCGGACGCCAATGATCGACTCCTTTCCCATCATGTCGAGGAAACGAAGTCCGCACATGCAGACGCGATGGTTGAAGTCACCAAATTGCTCGCCGAAGTGGAAAGCCAAGTGCGCTTGCTCGCACTCCTGCCTGCTGCCCGAAGCCTTCCATTTACGGCTAAACGCCGCAGCCTAGACAACGCGCTTGAGATGGCCGAAGCACTGGCAAGTGCGGTTGCTGAGTTAAGAAACCAACTTCGCCCTCAAAGGGAAATTCTGGCCCCAGCAGTTCCAGTCTTCAAGTCCGGCATGCCGGACAAGGTGGCAGACATTCTCACCTGGGCACTCCCGGAAAATGCCCAGCTACTGGCCTTGGCGGATGCAAATCAAGAGAAGCTGCTCGCGAACAATGTTTACCTCGGAATTACCGATAACTATTTCTTTGTCGCCGACCAGAGTGACCTCATCAAAGAAGGCTCTATCGAAAATGTGGTTCCTCTCGCAGATGTCCGTTACGTGCGATTCGCGGAACGGACCAAGAAAGGCCCCAAGCTGGACATCATAACCAGGGACGAGAATTACTCATTCACATTCGATTCCTGGGCAAGCGAAGGCACGGCGCTTGAGGCAACTCGGCGGATGGCAAACGTCTTCGCTAGCGTAATGAATCTGCCTGCTGAAGAGCAACGGACAGATCCACTCATTGAGACCAGTGTGGAAGGCAAAGCGACGCGCGATCAGATCGAGTCCTAGGACTTTTCCGCCATCGGCCATCAGCCGGACGATATCCTCCACTTCGGTCGTTCCCAGCAGAAACCTCATCAGCGGACGGTTCGCTAGTTAGATTCACTGACGCGGCCCAAATCTAGCCAGAAGGCTTGACCACGGCAACAGGCCCGGACCACTTATGCGAATAAGCGGACCGGGCCTGTTCTGCTTCCAAGGCACTAGCCCCGAAGCAGCAGGGATTGTTCCCCCGCACGCCGAATGCCGGCCCTGCCCCGAAAGGCAAGACCGGCATCCAGCTGGCGCGCGGACTATGGGTTCCGGCGACGGTACCGAAGCAGGATCAATGCTCCGGCGATAATCACCATTCCGGCAGCCCCTGCCAGCCACAACGAACCCTGGTCAAGGCCGGTTGCCGCTAGTGGTGCTGGCTGGGCTGGTGGCGCTGCCGGCACCGGTGGTGCTGGTGGAGCCGGTGGCGCTGCCTGCGGAGCCTCGGCGCAAACTTCCACGTCCGCCGAATCCGAATTGTTCCCATCCTCGCCGGACTTCTCCGGAATCGAGGCCGTATTCGTCATCGTCTGGCACTTGCCGGCTACGCCGTCCAGGACCAGTTCGTACGTGAACTTCTTGCTCTGCTCCTGGGCCTTGACCTTGCCCAGTTCCCGCGGTTGGCCGGGATTGGTGTAGTCATCGAAGACCGTCACCATTTCATCGGTGGCCGATGCGGCCTCGAATTCCAGCGGCGCCTTGGCACTGGCCGTATGAGTTTCCCCATCCTCACCGGTCCAGCTGGCGTTCACCGTGTTCTCGTGGCCGGTGTAGTCGGCCTCGGCAACAGGTGTTTCGAAGGTGCAGCTGTACTTCACAGTGCTGGTTTCCCCGGCGGGGATCGCCAGCTTCCCATCCGCCATTCCTTCGATGGAGCAGGTGGCCCCTTCGATGGATATCGTGTCTTCCAGGAGCACTTGCGTGTCCTTGAAGTCGTTCGGATTGCCCAGGGTGATCTCTCCGGTGACGGTGAAGTCCTGGTCTTCGTATCCCTCCAGCTTTGCCTCGACCGTGTATTGGGCCGTGGCTTGCCCATCCGCGTCAACCTCGAATTGCGTTTGCTTCGCCTCCTTGCGGGTTGACCAGTTGTAGTCCCGGACGTACTGGGCTTCGGCGCTCTTGGCGATCATCAGGTCCTGCTCGATGCACAGTTGCAGGTCCACCGAGGATTCGTCCTTGCCGTTGCCATCGGTACTCTCATGCACTGCCGCGGTATTGGTGTATACCGTGCAGGTTCCCGCTTCGGGTTCCAATACCTGTTCGTATTCGAACTGCATTGGCGCTTGCGGGACATGGACTTCTCCGAGCACCTTCGGCTCGGCTTCGGGATCCATCATGTCGTCGGTGACTCTCACCGATTCGTCGGTGACTGCATCGATCTGGAAATCAACCGGTGCTTCAGCGCGCACTTCGCGATCATCGAAGGTGGCAATCACGGTATTGACTGCTCCTTCGAATGCGTCGGTGGTGAGCCAGCTGGCGAGGTCGCATTCATACCGGGCCCCCAAGTTCTCCCCGGCATCGAGCACGACCTGCAATCCAGCGGCCGCCTCATCGGCGTCTTCCAGGTCGATCCGGCAGCTGGTGCCGGCGGTATCGATCCGGTCTTCCAAGGTGGCGGTGATGGAACCGAAGTCATTCGGATTCTGTACCTGCACCGTTCCATCCAGCCGCAGATTCTGCTCAGCCACTGCGGTGTTGCGGGCTTCCACCCAGTAGCGGGCGGTGACGGTGCCATCCTCGTTCTGCGTGAGCTGGCTCTGGTCTATCTGCTTCTCTACCTCCCATTCGTAATCCAGATCCACCAGTCCCTGTGCGGTCTTCTGCAGGCCCAGGGCCTTCTGTCCGCAGATGGACACGGTGGTTGAGTCTTCGGCCCCGGTTTGATCGATCACCGCGGTGTTGGTGAACTCGGTGCAGGTGCCAGCTTGGGCCTGGTGGCGCAGGGTGTAGTCGAAGTCGACCGGGGTGCCTTCGGCATTCCAGATCGCTTCGCCCAGCACTACCGGCGACTCGGGGTTGGTCTTGTCATCGATGACGGTGACCTGCTGATCGGTTTCAGCATCCAGCAGGTAGTCGACCGGTGCGGTTGACGTGGCCATCGAATCCTCGCCCCACGTAGCGGTGGCGGTATTGCTGCCGTGCAACTGAGCGGGGGTACCCGAGCAGCTGTATGGCAGTTGCACCGTGGCTCCGGCTCCGTCGCTGCCCACCGGGACCGCGACTTGCAGGCCCCCGGTTTGCGGATCGGCGTCCTCGGCGTCGATGGTGCACGTGACCCCTTCAATGCTGATCTCGTCGGTGATGGTGGCTACCGTCGAGGCTGCTTCGAAGCGGTTCGGATTCACCAGCACGATCATGCCGTTCACTTCATGGCCCGAATCCTCCGAACCGTCCGGAATGGCCGAAACGGTGTAGGAGAAGTCGGCGGTGCCGTCCTCGGCGACAGTGACCTCGGTGCGGTCTACCTTCTTCTCAAGATCCCAGAGGTAGGTCCGATCGAAGCTGGCCCCGGCATCCTTGGCAATCATCAGATCGAGCAAGCCGCAGAGCTGCACGGTCGCCTCATCCCTCGGATCCTCCCCCGCCTGGATATCAACCCATGCGGTGTTCGTGTAGCTCATGCATTCACCGGCGGGAGCATCATGTTCCAGCTGGTACTCGATGAGCACCGGCGAATCATCAATGTCCACGGTGCGCATCAGCACCGGCTCTTGTGGATTCGACTGGTCATCCCAGATCTCGACCTCCCGATCGATTTGGGAGTCAATGGCGAATTCGATGGGCACCTGCGTGCTCGATGCCCGGTCATCGCCCCAGCTGACCATGGCGGTGTTGGTGCCGCCGCTGTAGGAACCGGCATCGACTCCCGCGGATACATCGCAGCTGTAGCCGACGGTGATCATCCCGTTGGCCGGGATGCTCACCAGCGATTCCGAAGTGGTGCAGGTGATCGATTCCAGATCGACCACGTCCTGGATCGTGGCGTCAATGCCCGTGTACTGGTTCGGGTTGGTGATGGTGATCTGGCCTTCCAGCACCCATCCCGAATCCTCGTACCCGGTGTTCTCCACCTTGATCACGTAGTCCACCGGTTCGCTGGCCGCACCGTTGGTGGTGATCTGCTGGTCCTGGCCTTCGGCCAGCGACTTCTCGATCTGCCATTGGTAGGTGCGGTCGTACTCGGCTTCGACGGTCTTGCTGATCTCCAAGGCCGCCTCGCGGCAGGCTTCGGCGAGCGCATTGTCCGTCGCGGTGAAGCCGTCATCGCCGGTGAGCGTGGCGACGTTCTCGAATACCTGGCAGGTGCCTGCCTGGTCCACGGTCCACGTCACCGAGTAGTCCCGGCTTTGCGGCCCATCGGCCACATCCACTGTCCACGCCGGATCGAACTCATGAGCGCTGTCCGTGATGGTCACCGTGTCGTTCAGCGGCGTCTGGGTCCAGTCGGCTTCCGAGATCTGTACGGTATCCGAGTCCTGGCTATTGGCCGTGCTCAGCGCCTGGGCATCCCAATCCACGGTGGCGGTGTTGCTGCCGTTGTACTCCGGCTGGGATTCGAAGGTGCACGAGTAGTCCATCACCCATTCGGCTCCTGCGGGGATCACCGTTTGGAAGCCGGCTTGCCCGGCGGACATGTCCGCCACCGCTTCGCCCTGCACCCCGGTGATCGTGCAGCTCACGTCCCCGCCGACATCGGCGAAGTCCTGCACCGTGATCGGCGCGTCCTGCCAGTCGTTCGGGTTGGCGAGCGTGATTTCTCCGCTCATCGCCCAATTGCCATCCTCGTGGCCTTCGGGGGTCACGGTGATCCGGTAGTTCGCGGTGGCTTCACCGGTATTGGGGTTGGCTGCCAGCGGTTGCCCGGAGAGCAGTTCCTTGTCCAGCGACCACAGGTAGGAGCGGTCGAAGGAGGTCACGACGTTCTTGGCGATATCCAGATCGGCGCCGGCGCACACCGTGGCGCTGGCCGAAGCCGTGTTCTCCTCGCCCTCGCCGGTGGCCTCATCGAGCACCGCGGTGTTGGTGTAGTCGGTGCAGGTTCCTGCCACGCCATCCAGTTCCACGTCGTACTCGAAGGTCTTCGGCGATTCCTGGGCCTTGGCGGTGCCAAGGACCGTTACCTGTCCTTCAACGGTCTGGTCATCGGTGATGGCGACTTCGCCGTCGGTCAGCAGGGCCTGCTCGAACCCGAAATCGACGTCCGTTTCAGCCTGGCGTTCCTGGCCCCAGGCCACGGTTGCGGTGTTCGTGTACTGGGCGGTGATGTCGGTGTCCGCCGGGACCTGGCAGTTGTAGCCCAGGGTGGTGCTTTCCCCGTCACCGAGCACGAGCTGGAAACCGCCGGCGGTTTCATCCGCATCGGTGCCCTCGATGGTGCAGCTGGCCGACGGGATGGAGAGCACATCGGTGACCGTGGCCGCCAGGTCCCCGACTTGCGTGTTCGGGTTGCTGATGGTGATAGTTCCGGACACCTGCTTCGCGCTGTCCTGCGCTTCGCCGGCGGTGGCCACTACCGTGTAGTGCGCGGTGACCGTGCCGTTGCCGGCGACCGTGAATTCGCTGCGGTCCACCTGCTTGTGAAGCGACCAGTCGTAGTCGCGTGCGTAGCTGGCGTCCACGTCCTTGGTGATAACCAGATTCTTCTGGTCGCAGATGCCCACGTCCTGCGAGTCCTCGATGTCCTCGCCGGCCAGATCCACCCACGCGGTATTCGTGAAGACCAAGCATTCATCACGCGGCACTTCGTAGGTGATCTCGTAGCTGAAGCTCTGCGGGGCGTCGGCGTAGTGGACCGTGCCCAGCAGTACCGGGTCCCCGGAAGGATCAGCCTGGTCATCCCAGACTCCAACTGATTCATCGGTGCTCTCATCCAGGGTGAATTCGATGGGTACCGGCTGGCTCTCAGCCTGCAGCCCATCACCCCAGGTGACCACCGCGGTGTTGGTGTTGCCGGTGTAGTCGGCCTCCGCCACGGCCGATGCATCGCAGTTGTAGTCCACGGTGATCGAGCCGCTGCGCGGCACCACCTGCTGCATGCCTTCCATTCCCGGATTCGTGTCCTCGGCAATGATGGTGCAGGCGGCCGAGAGGGTATTCTCGTCGCTGATCGTCACTTCGAGGTCTTCGAATTCGTTGGGATTGCTCACCGTGATGGATCCGGAAAGCTGCTGCCCGGAATCCTCGTAGCCGGTGTTGTCCACCAGCACCGTGTAGTGAACGGTGGCGGTTCCGTCTTCCTCGACGACGGCATCTGGCGATTGGCCCTCGGCCAGCTGCTTGTCGATGCTCCACAAATAGGTGCGGTCATAGGAGGCTGTCACGTCCTTGGTGACGGTCAGCCCTGCCTGGCGGCACGCTTCGACTTGGGCGTCATCGCTCTTGACCAGCTGGTTGCTTCCGGTGATCGTGGCGGTGTTCATGAAGCTCTGGCACGTGCCGGCTTCCTCCACCGTCCAGGTGTATTCATAGGTCCGAGTCTGCGGTCCATCGGAGTAATTGATGGTCCAGGCCGGATCGAATTCATGCAGCGGGTCGGTCACGGTCACCGTCTGGTTCAGTGGTGTCTGCGTCCAGTCGCCTGCATCCACCGGTACAACTTCGGTGGCGCTGCCCGAAGCGGTGGAGGCCTCGCTGGAGGACCACGTCACTTCGGCGGTGTTGCTGCCCTCGTAATTCGGCTGCGATCCGAAGGTGCAGCTGTAGCTGAAGGTCAGTGTTTGGGAGGCATCCAGTGTTGCCTGGAAGCCCGGTGCCACCGGATCGGCGTCCAGCGTGTCCGGTTCGCCGGCAATGCCGACCACCTGGCAGGTTGCGTCCCCGCCCACATCGACCTGGTCGGTGACGGTCACGTCAATGGCTTGCCAGTCATTGGGGTTGGATACCGTGATGGTTCCGCTCATGGCCCAGTCGCTGTCCGAATAGCTTTCGGGAGTGACAGTGACGGAGTATTGCGCGGTGAATTCGCCGGTTTCCGGATCCGCGGTGAATGGCTGCTCGCCTACTGCGTCCTTGGCGATGCTCCAGTCGTAGCTGCGGTTGAAACTGGACACGACCAGTTTCTCGATAGCCAGGTCCTGGCCGATGCAGACTTCCACGGTGGCATTGTCGGTCAGCGTTTCACCGTCGTCTGCGGCGAGGCTGGCGATGTTCTGGTAGTCGGTGCATTCTCCGAGCACGCCGTCCCACTCGATGGTGTACGCGAAGGACTTCGGGCTTTCCCCGGCTGTAACGGTGTTACCGCCGGCGATGCCCGAAAGGTCGATTTCGCTATCGGTAACGGTGACTTCATCGTCGGTCACCGTTGGCGAGACGGACGCGAAATCGTAGTCGGCCGAGGCGCTGGCTTGGCCATCGGTGCCATAGTAGGCCTCCGGGTCCCAGGTTGCACTGACCGTGTTGGTGCCGGCGCTGGCGGCACTGGTTCCCTCGGGCAGGTCGCATTCATAGGTGAAGGAATTCTCGCCGGGCTGGACGGTCACCGGATTGGCGATCGGCGATCCGCCAGCGGAGATGACGCAATTGGCTCCATCAAGCTGGTCGGCCAGCGTGATCCCGGACATCTCCGTGTCATTCGGGTTCATCACGGTAATGGTGCCGGAGAGCTGGAAATTGCTGTCCTGGGCCTCGCTGGCGGTGGCGACCACGTTGTAGTCGACGTCCACTCCGGTGGCCGTGGCCTTCACTGTGGCTTGCTGGCCCTGGGCCAGCGACTTGTCCAGATCCCAGTCGTAGTCGCGGTCATAGGATGCCTGCACATCCTTGTGGACCGTGAGCTCGTCGTAGGTGGTCTTCGTGTTGGTGAAGGTACAGGTGACTTCATCGTTGTCGCCCAGGTTGAAAGTGATGGCCGAACCGCTGCGGATAGCGGCGGCGCCGGTGCAGGCGATCGAGGAAAGATTCCAGCCAGCTGGCAAGTCCTCTTCGGTGACGGTGATCGTAGCTGGCGCCACGGTGTAGGTGACGCTCTGCGGCAAGCTCGCGCCGGTATCGGAATCGGCACTGTCATCGAGGTTGAATGATGTCGAGTCGCCGAAGCGGTCCTCGGCGAGGGTGAACCCGAAATCAGTGCCATCGGCAGGAACCGCGTCCTTGATGACGGTCACGAAACCTGCTTGGACCGCCCCGGCCTGGATCTGGTTATCGCGTTGGCCAACGGACTTGCAGTTCAACGACGAGATCAGGACGTGGTACGGCGAACCGTTGATTGAGGAAGCGCCGGTACCCGGGCCGTGATCCAGCTCCGAGGCGATATGCGCATCGAAGTAGAGGGTGACGCTTGACTCGTCGCCTTCTTCTCCGTCGACCATCAATGTGATGAAGACGGTGTCGACGCGGTCGTTCCCGGCGCCTTCATCGACAGTCCAGCCGGTGATGTTCGCGCCGTCCACTGTCTCGTTGAGCAAATAGTCATAGGCCCATTTGCCGGCCTGCTTGACCTGGTAATTGATGACCAGCTCGTTTTCGCCTGCGGGCAATGTCATTTCCAAGCGCTGGTGAACCACACCGCCCTCATAGAGCCCGTCGTGGACATTGCCGTTGGCGAAGGTGGGCATCTCATCGGACTTCTGCATGAAGGTGTCGACCGAGCCGTCTCCTTCGTTGTACTCGCAAATCCGCGGAGCACCTGACTCAAGGGCAGCGGCCGTGATCGGCTCGCGGGCCGCTGTCGAGGACCCGGTAGAATCTTCCGATTCCGAAACTTCGGCCTTCGGCTGCGCAAGTTCCGGTGA
The DNA here is from genome assembly GCF_044743255.1 of Glutamicibacter sp. NPDC087673. Lineage (NCBI taxonomy): Bacteria > Bacillati > Actinomycetota > Actinomycetes > Micrococcales > Micrococcaceae > Glutamicibacter > Glutamicibacter sp. NPDC087673. The sequence continues at coordinate 213,267 of NZ_JBIUWB010000006.1, read as the reverse complement.
AGCCTTGTCCACTGGCTTCTTCTCTGTCTTGGGCGCAGCTGATTCCACAGGTTGCGCTTCGGGTGCCGGCTGCGTGGTTTCCACAGCTTTTGGCTTTTCTGGCTTCTGAGTTGCCGGTGCCGGTGCAGGGGCGGACTCGGGTTCGGCCGCTGCTTCTTCCTCTGGCGCCGAGGTCTTGGCGCTGTCTACTGCTTCGGCAGCTGGCTGTTCTTCCCCCGTGTCAGCCGTGGACGATTCGTCGGCTTCGGCCTTGGTTTCCTCGGCCGAGCCGGTGGCCAGGACCGATTCAGAGTTCTCCGGTTCAGTCCCCTGCTGTTTGGCCTCGACTTCTTCCCCAACAGAAGCTTCGGCAGCAACTGCCATGCCCGGAATGGTCATGACAAAGCACAAGGAAATCGACGAAATTATCGCCAAGCATCCTTTTAATAATCTGTTTAAAGCTGTTTTACGGCGCAAATTTGGCACAAAAGTGCCACGCCTTTGATGCCTAGACATTTCTCCCCCATACAAGAATGTCCTGAGTGGATCGCGCGGCGTGCAGGAGCGATCCACCCGAAAAAGAGCGAGCTATAGTAAGGCTTTGACCTCAGATAATGAAAGCCTGGCCCATGATTCAGCCACCCCATGTGGCTCAACTGCTCAGGATAAGTTCCCCAATGCATCTAAAGATGCGAAATGAATGCGAGTGTTTCAATTCGTCTTTAAATCCCCCAATTCAAGACAACGATATGCCGACATCCTACGCCGGCATTCGGCTTTGTGCCAGCAAATGGAAGGAAATAAATTTGGCTGAAAATGAAGCAATCGGTGCACTTCTTTGCCCATGGATTAAACGTGCTTGTCACCTGCCAAATTCACGATTCAGGCCCTAGCGGACAGCAATGAAGGTCGATGCTCTGCGACAGCGGCTTCGGCACCCCCGCTCGCCCGCGGCACCCGAAAGGCTTGGCAGAAACCGGCCTGGAACAATCCTGCCGACCCCGGGGCCAGTACAGAAGCAATGGCACTGCGCCTCGGGAGCTCCACATCCACCGAAGAGCTCCGCGGCATCGAGCCCCGGAGACTGCCCCGCCTCACCCCGGGACGTCGAGAAGATTCACTACGACCTTCAACTACTAATTTGAGTACCCGGTCTGACCTGCAAAGTAAAAATAAATCTCAATCTGATAAAGGTTGCGTGTTTTCTCCGTTTGAGCTTGGTAGTTGCTGAACACTTTGGTAATCATTGAATGGTGAAAAGAGCAACCCTATGAGCCAACGACGCGCGTTCCGTCGCATATTCCTTCCCGCTGCATGGCTAGTTATCGGCGCCTTGATCGCCGTCAGCCTCGTGAAACTCGCGTTTGCCGGCGGCACTGCCAGCGCCGACGATGACCTGTTCCCCACCGGAGAGATCCCGGCAGAGACCATCTTTGCTGAGAAAGCCACGGTAGAGAACAAGCTGTCCATTCCCGGAACCATTAAGCTCACCGAATCGAAAGAGCTGAATGCGCCCGTGGACGGCGTTGTCAATTGGGCTTTCGTCAAGCCAGGCGACAATGTCTCCCTCGGCGATCGAATCTTCCAGGTCCGCGCCGAATCCCAGCCAGAGAGCGTTGAGGCCAACGACTCGGATAGTGAAGGTTCACAAGACGAGCAGCAACCGCAGGAAGCTGCGCCAGTGGTGAAGTACCACGACGTCTACGCAACGGCCACAGGCAAGGTCGGCGCTTTCCAGATCGAGGTTGGCGATGACGTCACCAAGGGCACAGGACTCGGCGCGATCCAGCCCCAAGAATTCTTGGCCGCCGGTTCGATCGATCCGCTGGACCGCTACCGGTTGCTCGATGAAAGCCTCGAAGCAACGATCACCATTGACGGCGGACCGGAGCCATTCACCTGCAAGGACCTGTCTGTCGGTGACAGCGCTTCGAAGAAAACCAGCGCCGGCTCCGCCGACCAGGACATGGTATCGCAGGTGGATCCAATGGCATCCGGAGAATCCACGGAGAGCTCTTCGGGCAGCGAGATTTCTTGTGCCGTACCTGCAGACATCGTGGTTTTCGACGGCCTGAGCATGAACATGGAAATTGATGCAGGCACCGCCGAGGACGTATTGACCGTACCGGTATCGGCTGTTCGCGGCCTGGTTGGCCAGGGTGCGGTGTGGAGGCTGGATGAAAACGGCAAGGAAATCCGCACCGAGGTAGAGCTTGGCGTGACCGACGGAAAGGTCATCGAGGTGATTTCAGGACTGAAGGATGAGACGGAAATTCTCCGCTTCGTCCCAGGATCCACCCCGGCACCTGAAGAAATGATGGATATGGAGTCCTACTCAGATGAGTGGTGAGCCATTGCTGAAGCTCGAGAATGTCACGCGCAGCGTCCTGCTGCCCGACGACAGCGAGCTGCATATCCTCAACGGGATTGATCTCACGGTGTCCGAAGGCGATCACATAGCCATTGTCGGCCGTTCGGGTACGGGCAAGTCCACGCTGCTGAATATCCTTGGCCTGCTTGATCGGCCCACCAACGGTAGCCTGCTGTGGCGAGGCAAGGATGCGACCCGGCTGAGCGCCAAACAGGCGGCCCATGCACGCGGGCGCGACCTCGGTTTCGTTTTCCAGCAGTTCAACCTCCTGCCAGGACGCACTGCCCTGGAAAATGTCATGGCTCCACTGATGTACGCCGGTGGACGCGACTTCTGGAATCGGCGCAAGCTAGCAACCGAATCCTTGGAGCGCGTGGGACTGGGCAAACGCTTGGATTCAATGCCCCAGACCCTCTCCGGTGGTGAGCAGCAACGTGTGGCCATCGCTCGCGCGCTGGTCCGCCGGCCACGAGTCGTACTGGCCGATGAGCCCACCGGTGCCTTGGATGTCACTACCGGACGTGCGGTGATGGATCTCTTGGATTCCGCCACGGTTGATTCCGGCGCTGCCCTGATCACCATCACGCACGACAGCAATGTTGCGGCCTTGGCCCGAGAACAGCTGCAGTTGGATGGCGGGCGGCTGCATCCGCTCAGTGAGGTGGCGGCAAGATGAAATCCTTAACTCGCTTAGGAACCGGTTTTGTTGCTGCGCTGCTGGAGGCATGGCAGGAACTGCGTATTCACAAGTTGCGCGTCTTGCTCTCCTTGGTTGGTGTCACCATTGCGGTGGCCTCGTTGACTACGGCATTGGCCGGAGCTGGCATGGCGCGTCAGATGATGACCGAAAGCCTTGAAAGCGAGGGTCGGCCAGCAATGATTGTTGTCTACGCCTACGACCCGAACTCGGATGCTGGTCCTGCGGGCAACGACCAAATCGATGAGGCCTTTCAAAAGACCAGTGACCGGTTCAAGGTCGAGTACACCACCATGATGGGACGCAGCTACGACCAGAAGGCTTCAACCCAAGGGCTGAGCCTTGATGCCGAGATCATGGTGGTTGATCCCGACTACGCTCCAATGCACCGGTTAGTTGTTACTGACGGCCGCTGGCTGGAAGCCGAAGATGCACAGAATCTTGCCCCAGCGGCGGTGGTTGACCACACCTTCATCAAAGAATTGGGACTGGAAGGCCAGCGACTGCCTTTAACCGTGGATTTGATGAGCAATGGGAACACCGTCTCAGTTACGGTCATCGGAACCACCAAAGCATCTAGCTACGGCATGGGCGGCAAGCTGTGGATGCTGCCGGCCACCTATGAGCACTGGTTCGGCATGCAAGCTCCGCTCAATGAGGTCAGCTACAAGCTGTGGGTGCCCATCGAGGGATCCGAAGAGCTGGCCATGCACTTCGGCCAGCAAATGCAGGCAGAACTTCCTGGTCTCACAGTTGATGCGCACCGCGAAGATTATCTGATGTGGGGTGCTGATGAGAGCTTGAAGATGTTGACCATGGTGGTTGCCGGGATCGCAATCATCATCTTGCTGCTTGGTTCCCTGAGTCTGCTCAATGTTGCCATGGTGACCATGAAGCAGCGTATCCGCGAAGTGGGTATCCGACGCAGCTTCGGTGCAACAACCGGACGCGTATTCTTCTCGGTGATGATGGAAAGCGTCGTGGCCACGGCCGTAGCAGGTGGCATTGGCGTGCTCATCTCCGTTGCCTTGGTCTCCAACGAGAATCTGCTGAATATGGTGATGGCTACCGAGCTGGATCAAATGCCGGCCTTCCCTATCGGTGCGGCCCTACTTGGCATGGGAGTTTCCATCGCCGTAGGCGCACTGACCGGTGTGCTTCCCGCGCTGGTGGCAGCCCGAGTCAAGATTGTGGATGCTATTCGCGTCTAATATGCAGATGCCGCTAAGGCGCTGGAACGGAATCATGACTTCCGTTCCAGCGCCTTCTGCGTACCCCTGGTGAGTCGGCTGATTAACTGCGGTAGCCGAGGACCGTTGAGAAAGCCTCCGTCGCCGAGGTCTCAAACCAAGAGGTTCTTCTCCAGCTCAGTGGCCGCGAACTGTGTTGAGCTGATCTGTTTATCCCTTGTTCACGGCAGGGAGGGATTCGTCGCTGCGCGATGCGCCTCCGGTCGCGCGTTTTCTATCCTTCTTCCTCTTTCCATCTTCCGTCTTCATCCAAGCAATCAGCCCGATAGTAGTGACAGCAGCGATGCCGATCCAAATAGTTCCCCAAAGTGTGGATAACTGGATCCCCAGACCTCCGGTAACGGTGAAAATCAGTGTGGCCGGCAGGAATATAAACGCAAAAATATTCACTCGGTGACTGAACTTCTCACGCTTAACCGCCTCTTCGCGCAGTTGTTCGGCTCGTTCGCGATTCACCTGCTCTTCTTCGGCGCGCTGGTTGGCTTCCAGATAATCCATGATGGATTTCTGCTCGATCAGTGAATGCTTGATTCTTTCTTCCAGCATGCGCACGTTCTGCATGGCTTGCAGCACCCGAGTTGCAGATTCACGTCCAGGTATCTCCTGCAACCAGCGCTTACCGTGGAACTCGATAAACCTTTTTTGAATGTCCTTGTATCGCTTAAGCGAAGCAGCGGAATCCTCAAGGTTTCCGGTTGCCGCTAGATTGGCCAGGTGTCCGGCGCGCTGGGTCAAGAATTCATCTTGCTGCATCGTCAAGACCGCCAAATCGACGAAGACTGAATGCGCTAAGGCCACCGTATGCCCAGTCTCTGCGATCCAGTGTTCAGGATCGCCATCCGGACGGGACTGGGCAACAATCCCCATCCCCCGATCACTGCACCAACCAATTGACGGGCCAAGGGAGACTTGGGCTTTGCTAACTCCGAGGTCGGACCAGTCGCTCAAAGTTGGCTTAGGCGTGGCGGTTTGAGCAATGCTCAGTGCATGCGCCCAGCGCACTGCAGGGTTGTCCATCGCGCTCGGTCCGTGCCAGTGTTTTTGGCACTGAGGAATCTTGTCTTGCGGAATAAAAGTGGAGATCGTATAGATGTTCCCCCATGGATCCTGCTTGTCTTTTGATTGCAGAGCGCCGCCATTATTCAGTTCTACTGCCAAGCCTGCTGAACGCAAGGCGTTGTTTACACCCGCTCGCAAGTCCTTGCCATCGATGTTTGTGCCCGGCAGTAGCCCAGCACGAGTCGGCCGGTGCAGCGCAGAGGTCACCCAACCGGGGTTTTGCAATGCCTCTTTCGAAAGCTTCAGGTGCAAGGCGACGTATTCAGCGTTGCCGGCTCCTGTTTCCGCCTCACTACGAGAACGTGAAATTCCAGCGATCCGGATACCGGCGCCGGTCAGCTTGCTGATTACCTTCTGGTTGTCGAAAGCAAACGTTGGAGCACCCGATAGTGCTTGCTTCGCGTCGGCAGTCATGGCCAGGAAATGAGGTCCGACCGAAGTCTTGTCGAACCAGCTTTTTGATGCTTTATGCAGATTTCCCGCGTCGTTTTGGAGAAACTCAGAGGTTTCGCTTTGCAGATCTTTGCAGAACATCTTCCACGTGATATCCGCGGCATTCGACGGGACCCACCACAAGTTTCCATCAGGTTCCGTGATCGAAGATGCCGGAACTCTGGCGACCAACGCCACGGATCCCCACATCCAGCTATTTGCGTGGACCTCGGTGGGGTGCGACGGCAGCGTCGAATCAATCACGCCTGTGTTTTGACCTGAAGACATCTTTTTCCTTGCGCTCTCATCTCAGCGAGTTTCGGATATTAAATACACTCCCCATAAATACAGGCTATCTACAATTACCCGGCATGCAGGAGGGAACAACGGAATATTTCTCGTGAACAATCCATGACTCCACTTGCCCTCACCCTCAGTGAAATGGCCTATTTCCACGATCGGCAAAAGAGCGCCTGCCGTAGCTCGGCTTCGGTTCGCGAGCGAGCTTGCCCCTGCCGCCCAGCTGGCAAGAGGATAGCGCCGGTCGGGCATCCTTTGCCGACTACAGGGCAACGATGGCCATGCAGGGAATCCGGCATCAGATCGACTGGCTAGCCAGGATTCCTGCTATCGATTGTGTGCTGCAGTACATCCGTTCCGGCGCCCCGCAACTGTCCATTTCGAAACATTCCCGCTCCCGGAGAATTCCGCGTGATCTTGCGGATTCCCAGGCCTTCACGATAATCATTTCCAAAGATCTCCAAAGCCCGCTTGACACCGTTTGAGATTCGGCGCACACTGATCGTATACGATTTGATGTACGAGATGATGTTCGATGAAAGCAGGCCGATCAACGGTGAGCAATATTGTCCCAGTAACCGAAGAGACCTTCGCGCAGGCAGGCAAGATCCTGGCCGTACACCTTAGCTACTCCTCGCGTGCGGCGCAGCGCGGACGCACCCCGAAGTTCCCCAGCTACTTCATGAAGGCCACCAGCTCGCTGGCCGCCAGCGGTTCCACCGTGGAACGCCCAGCTGGCACCGAGCTGCTCGCCTTCGAGGGCGAGATCGCACTGATCATCGGCAAGACCGCTCGCCGCGTCTCGGTAGACGAAGCCTGGGGCTACGTCGGGCAGGTCACCGCATCGAACGACCTCGGCGTGCACGACATGAAGTACGCGGACAAGGGCTCGAACATCCGCTCCAAGTCCGGCGACGGCTACACCCCGGTGGGTCCCAACGCCCTGGATGCCGCCACCTTGGATCCTGCCAAGCTGCGCGTGCAGACCTGGGTCAACGGCAAGCTCGCCCAGGACGCCGACACCTCCGAGCTGCTCTTCTCCTTCGCAACCATCATCGCCGACCTGTCCCAGCAGATGACCTTGCAGCCAGGTGACATGATCCTCACCGGCACCCCGGCCGGCTCCACCGTCTTCTTCCCCGGCGACGTTGTCGAGGTCGAGGTCACCGACCTGGTCTCCGGCGCCACGACCGGCAAGCTGGAGACCACCGCCGTCGAGGGCACTGCGGCCTTCGCCGCTTTCGGCAACCAGCCAAAGGTCACCGACAAGGACAAGGAAGATGCCTACGGCGATCGCGAGACCGCCGGCATGGCCCCGATCATCACCGGCAAGGACGTGCTGACCGACAAGGTCCGCGAGCAGCTGGCTTCGGTGGCTACCGCCACCTTGTCCGCCACCTTGCGCAAGCGCGGCCTGAACAACGTGAACATCGAAGTCCCCGGTGCCACCAAGGGCATGCAGCGCGTGATCGGCACCGCCCGCACCCTGCGCTACATCCCCAACCGCGAGGACCTGTTCAAGGCCCACGGCGGCGGCTACAACATGCAGAAGCAGTCCATCGACTCGCTCAATGACGGCGAGATCCTGGTCATGGAAGCCCGCGGCGAGACCGGCTCGGCCACCCTGGGCGACATCCTGGCCCTGCGCTCCCAGCAGCTCGGCGCCGTCGGCATCATCTCCGATGGCGGCGTACGGGACCTGGATGCCGTGTCCAACCTGGAAATCCCGGTCTTCTACAACGGCGCCCACCCGGCGGTTCTCGGCCGCAAGCACGTGGCCTGGGACAAGGACATCACCGTGGCCTGCGGCGGCGTTTCGGTGCAGCCAGGCGATGTGATCGTGGCCGACTCCGATGGCATCGTGGTCATCCCGCCAGCGATGGTGGCCGAGGTGGCCGCTGAAGCCGCGGTGACCGAATCCAATGACGAATTCATCTTCGCCATGGTCCAGCGCGGCCACGGCATCGAGGGCCTGTTCCCGATGAATGATGCGTGGAAGAGCAAGTACAACGCCTGGAAGGACGCAGGCAGCCCGGATCTGGACTCATGGTCGCTGTAATGACCGCCTCCAAGTCCGAAGCCGCCTACCAGCTGGTTTCCGAGCGCATCGTCAACGGGGCATACTCCCCCGGCTACCGGCTGGTGCTGGGCACCATTGCCGATGAGCTGGGCTGCTCCGTGGTTCCGGTGCGCGAAGCGATCCGCCGGCTGGAGGCCGAGGGCCTGGTGCACTTCACCCGCAACGTCGGGGCGACGGTGGCCCACGTGGATTCCACCCTGTACCTGCACACCATGCAGACCCTGATGGTCATCGAGCCGGCCGCTACCGCGCTGGCTGCCGATGCCATGGATGCCGCCTGGCTTGCCAAGGCGCGGGCGCTGAACGAGAACATGCGCCAGTGCTTGGCGGATTTCGATCCGGTGGCCTTCACCCGGATGAATACCGAATTCCACCAGCTGCTCTACGGCCAGTGCCCCAATCCGCACATCCTGGACCTGGTCCAGCGCGGATGGCGCCGGCTGGCGGCCATGCGGGCCAGCAGCTTCACCCACATTCCCAACCGGGCTCGCGCTTCGGTTCAGGAGCATGAGGCGCTGCTGGATCTGATCGGCAACCATGCCACCCCGGCGCAGATCGAAGCTGCCTGCCGGGACCACCGCTCGAATACGCTCAACGCCTATTTGAAAGCGGCCGGCATGGCACCTAGCGCCATCTAGCCAGCAGCACCGAGAACTTTCATAGATTTGCCACAACCCATCCGGTGAAAACACCGGCACAGCACGAAAGGAACTGCCATGAGCAAGCACTTCGTACCGGAAAACCTTCCGACCCACCTGCAGCACTACATCAACGGCGAATTCGTTGACTCCATCGGCGGAGCCACCTTCGACGTGCAGGAACCGGTAAGCAACACCAACTACGCCACCGTGGCTTCGGCACAGCCCGAAGACGTGGACCTGGCAGTTGCCGCCGCCAACAAGGCCTTCAAGGAAGGCCCTTGGGCCAAGATGCTGCCACGCGAGCGTTCCCGCGTGCTGCACAAGATCGCTGACATCGTCGAATCCCGCGACGAAGAGCTCTCGCTGCTCGAGTCCTACGACTCCGGCCTGCCGATCACCCAGGCCAAGGGCCAGGCCCGCCGCGCCGCGGAGAACTTCCGCTTCTTCGCCGACCTGATCGTCGCACAGGTGGATAACTCCTTCCGCGTCCCGGGACGCCAGATGAACTACGTGAACCGCAAGCCCATTGGCGTCGCCGCGCTGATCACCCCGTGGAACGTTCCATTCATGCAGGAATCCTGGAAGCTGGCTCCGGCCATCGCCACCGGCAACTCGGTGGTCCTCAAGCCTGCCAGCTACACCCCGCTCTCCGCTGGCCTGTGGCCAGAAATCTTCCGCGAAGCCGGCCTGCCAGAGGGCGTCTTCAACCTGATCTTCGGTTCCGGCGGCGTGGCCGGCGACTACCTGGTCAAGCACCCGGATGTGCCACTGGTGTCCTTCACCGGCGACTCCTCCACCGGCGCCACCATCTCCACCGCGGCCGCGCCATTCTTCAAGGGCCTGTCCCTGGAACTCGGTGGAAAGTCCCCTGCAGTGGTCTTCGCCGACGCTGATCTGGAAGCTGCCCTGGACGCCACCGTGTTCGGCGTGTTCTCGCTGAACGGCGAGCGTTGCACCGCCGGTTCCCGCGTGTTGGTCCAGCGCGATATCTACGATGATTTCGTAGCCAAGTTCGCAGAACGCGCCAAGAACATCCGCGTTGGCCTGCCGAGTGACCCGAAGACCGAAGTCGGTGCACTGGTGCACCCTAACCACTTCGAGAAGGTCATGGGCTACATCGAGATCGGCAAGACCGAAGGCCGCTTGCTGGCCGGCGGCGGCCGCGCCGAAGGCTTCGAAGAGGGCAACTACGTTGCTCCGACCGTCTTCGCCGATGTTGCCCCGGATGCGCAGATCTTCCAGGACGAGATCTTCGGCCCGGTTGTTGCCATCACCCCGTTCGACACCGACGAGGAAGCACTGGAATTGGCCAACAACACCAAGTACGGCCTGGCAGCCTACGTGTGGACCAGCAACTTGAAGCGCGCGCACAACTTCGCGCACCAGATCGATTCGGGCATGGTGTGGCTGAACTCCAACAACGTCCGCGACCTGCGCACCCCATTCGGCGGCGTGAAGGCTTCGGGCCTGGGCCGCGAAGGCGGCTACCGCTCGGTGGACTTCTACACCACCCAGCAGTCCATCCAGATCACCCTGAACGAAGCGCACTCCCCTAAGTTCGGCGTCTAGGAAGCACGCGCTTCCCGCCCCTAGTTTTTCTTGCTTGCAAAGGAGCAAATCATGAGCAAAGAGATCGCAAACCCGATCCCAACCCCTTCGGTTCCAGCACCGGATATCCTGCGCTGCGCCTACGCTGAACTGGTCGTCACCGACCTGGAGCGCTCGCGCAAGTTCTATGTGGACGTACTGGGCCTGCACGTGTCCTACGAAGACGAGAACCAGATCTACCTGCGTTCCTTCGAGGAATTCATCCACCACAACCTGGTGCTGACCAAGGGTCCGGTGGCAGCACTGAAGGCCATGGCTTTCCGTGTGCGCAGCGCCGAAGAGGTCGACAAGGCCGAGGCCTACTACAAGGAACTGGGCTGCCGCACCGAGCGCCGCAAGGAAGGCTTCGTCAAGGGCATCGGCGATGCACTGCGCGTCGAGGATCCACTGGGCTTCCCGTACGAGTTCTTCTTCGAGACCACCCACGTTGAGCGCCTGCACATGCGCTACGACCTGTACTCGGCCGGCGAACTTGTCCGCCTGGACCACTTCAACCAGGTCACCCCGGACGTGCCACGCGGCCGCAAGTACCTCGAGGACCTGGGCTTCCGCGTCACCGAGGACATCCAGGACGACGAAGGCACCACCTACGCAGCCTGGATGCACCGCAAGGGCACCGTGCACGACACCGCTTTGACCGGCGGCAACGGCCCGCGCCTGCACCACGTGGCCTTCTCCACCCACGAGAAGCACAACATCATCCAGATCTGCGACAAGATGGGCGCACTGCGCATCTCGGACCGCATCGAGCGCGGCCCCGGCCGCCACGGCGTCTCCAACGCGTTCTACCTGTACATCCTGGATCCAGATGACCACCGCATCGAGATCTACACCCAGGATTACTACACCGGCGATCCGGACAACCCGACCATCACCTGGAACGTGCACGACAACCAGCGCCGCGACTGGTGGGGCAACCCGGTTGTTCCATCGTGGTACACCGAAGCTTCCAAGGTCCTGGACCTGGATGGCAACGTGCAGGAAGTCATCGAGCGCACCGATGACTCCGAGCTGGAAGTCACCATTGGCGCCGACGGCTTCTCCTTCACCCGTGCCGGTGACGAAGACGGCTCGTACCATGGCCAGGCTTCCAAGGGCTTCAAGCTGGGCAACCAGCTCTAAGCCAGGCAAGCTCTTCTAGACCCAGAGCTTGGCAGCTTCCCTGAGCTGCAACACAAGAATCCCGGGACATCAGCGAATTTCTTCGCCGATGCCCCGGGATTCTGCTTTTATTGGCCACGCTAATTCCTAGTCCATCGGCGAGACCCTGATCAGGTTGCCATCTGGATCCGCGGCAACAAAGGTCCTGCCAAAGACTTCGTCGTAAGGTTCTTGCACGATGCGCACTCCCTTGGCGGACCATTGGCGGCAAGTTTCGTCAACGTCACCGCCGGAGCCGGGGACCATCAAACCCACCTCGCTGGTGCGCGGGGTTTCCGGGACCGCATCTTCATTCTTGCCGGACCACACAGCGAAGCTCACCTGCTCGCTGAGGGCGAATGCCACATAGCGCGGCGAGACGAAGACGGGATCCATATCGAACAAATCGCCATAGAATTCGGCAGCTTTCCGGGCATCCTTGACATAAACGAGGAACAGGTTCGGGCGGGGCATCGGGGACTCCTGGGATCAATGAATTAGTGGACATTAGCAGTCCACCAGAAAATCACGACAGAACATGTCTTCTTTTCTGGGATACTTGGAGGTCATGAAAGCTTCCAGGCTGTTGCACCTGCTCTTGCTGTTGCAGACTCGTCAGCGCATCAGCTCCTCGGAACTGTCCCAGACGCTGGAGGTCTCGCGACGGACCATCCTGCGCGATGTCGAAGCGCTGTCCATGGCTGGCGTCCCTGTCTACGCCGAGCGCGGGCGCCACGGAGGAATCGCCTTGCTGCCGGGCTCCCGATTGAATCTGGCCCATCTGGAGCCGCCGGAGCTGGAAGCCTTGTCCGTGGCGGGGCTCGATGAACGGCATTTGGAACTTCTGGGCTTGCGGGACGCACATGCTACGGCGGCGCGCAAGGTCGCGCTGAAGCAGGACGCAGCTCCAGCGGCCCATCCCCGGGCTACGTTGGCCGATATTGTCATGGTGGATAGTTCTGCCTGGCTGTCGGGCCGGAGCCTGCTGGTCGATATCGCGGATCTGGCAACCGCGTTGCGGCTTCGGCGCCAGCTGCGCATCAAGTATCGGCGCAGTACCGAGGCGCACCCAGCGTTCCTGCTCGTGGATCCCTATGGACTCGTGGCCAAGTCCGGTCGCTGGTATCTCGTCGCCGAACAGCAAGGTGAGCAGCGGCTGTTCTCGTTGGAGCGGCTCTACTCATTCGAAATCCTGCGGGCGCCGGCAAACTTGCAGGTCGACGCCACCCTGCGCACGGTGTGGCTCTCGCTCAAGGAACGCACAGAGGCACCCGGGGACGTGATGATCACGGCCCGCCTGCGTGCAACTCGACTGGATTTGGCCCGGCGAATCTTGGGCGAGCGTCTCCGGGACGTGGACGCAGCCGAAGGAGGGTGGTACCCGATCACTATCGTGTTCCGGCAAATCCAAGACGTGCGCCAACTGCTCCAATTTGCCGACCATATCCACGTAACTGGTCCCCCAGCGGCACGTGACATGATTCGCGCGCTGGCCACCGATCTGGTTTCGCGCCATCAGGATCCATCCGCCGCACCGGTGCCCCGAGAGCCGGATCGTTCGTGATCGTCGCGAGCGCGCAAAGGCCGGCAACCGCTGCGGTTGCCGGCCTTGTGCTTCCTGCGCTGCTTCACCAGTGGCGGGGTCAGCGCACCGCCCGGAAACGGAAGGCGGAGCCCAGCGCCGCGATGCTCACGATGGCCAGCACCGCCAGGTAGTAGCCCGGGGCAATCGGCTGGCCAGTGGCCTCGATCAGGAAGGCGCAAATCATCGGGGTGAATCCGCCGAAAATCGCCACAGAGGTGTTGTAGCTGAAGGACAGGCCCGTGGCCCGCGAGGAATCGCTGAAGACATCAGCCATCACCGACGGCAGCGCACCGAAGTACAAAGCCTTGAGCAATCCCAGGATGACCATTACGACCGCGAGGACCAGGAAGGTCTTGCCCGCAATCAACCAGAGGAACAGCGGGATGGTCAGCAGCATGATCGCCAGGGCGGCGGGAATCATGATGCGCAATCGTCCGAAGCGGTCCGAAAGGTGGCCCACCACTGGCGTGGCGAAGGTCAAGATCGCCCCGGAGATAATCAGCGAGGAAAAGGAAACGGTAGGGCTCATGCCCAATTGGCTGATGCCGAAAGTCGGCATGTACTGCAGCACGAAGTTCAGCGCTGTCGAAATAGCCAGCGCTCCGCCGGCGATGAACACCGAGGCCTTGTTCGAGCGGAACAGCTCGCGCACCGGGGCATGCACCGCGTTCTTGGCGCTGTGCCGATCCCCCGGGGCCGCTTCGGGCAGCGGCGCTTCATCGACGTGGCGACGGATCCACCAGCCGGCAGGGCCCACCAGCAGACCGATGAAGAACGGTATGCGCCAGGCCCAGTCGTTCATCTGCTCCGTCGTGAAGATACTGGTCAAAGCGACCACCGTGATGGCAGCCATCATCGCGCCCAGGCCTTGGCTTGCGAACTGGAAGCTGCCCAGGAATCCCTTGCGCCCCTTGTCCTGCGCCAAGAGGTACGAGGTGGCGGCACCGAACTCGCCACCGGCGGAGAAGCCCTGGATGAGCCGCCCCAGGATGAGCCCCAGCGGAGCGAAGATGCCGATGGTGTCGTAGCCGGGCAGCAGTGCAATGATCGCCGTACCCACTACCATCAGCCTGATAGTGAGGATCAACCCCTTTTTCAAGCCCTTGCGATCCGCATAGGATCCGAGTACAAGTCCACCTAGAGGGCGGATCAGGTAGGAGATACCGAAGACCGCAAAAGCCTGGATGACCTCTACTGCCGGATTTTCCGAGGGGAAGAAGTTGTGGCCGATATAGATTGCCAACAGCGCATAGATGGCCATGTCGTACCACTCCAGCGCATTGCCAATGGTGGCTGCGGCGATACCGCGAGCGGTGGACTGGCGTCGGGCCGGCGCTGTCTGGTCTTTAACTGGTAATTGCTGATTTTCCATGCTGGAGTCCTAGATCTTCTCGCTGCTAGCCGCTACCGTGCGCGGCAAGGTCGTGTTCGTTGCCAGGTCATGGAAGAGCCCGCACATCATTTTCAGTCCTTGGCGCAGCACCGGCTCCAGGGCGTGCTCGTTGGGCCCGTGCTGCTGGCACCCCGGATAGGAATGCGGGACCCACAAGGTCGGCAGGCCAAGCGTCGATTCGAAGACCGCATTGGGCAGCGAACCGCCGATATTGGGCAAGACCACCGCGGGCACGCCGGTGCTCCGCTGGATGGACTCGCTGGCCCAGCGCACCCAAGGGTTGTCGGGGTTGGTCCTGCTGGCCGGGAAGCACTGTCCCATGGCCAGCTGCACCATCGGGTAGCCGGCCTCGTCCAGTGCCCGCCGGATCGCCGCTTCCAGCCCCGCCAGATCCGTTCCAACGACGAAGCGCAGTTGCAGGACCGCCCGGGCCTCACCCGGGATGGCATTGACCGGCCGGGCGACGTCGGCCGATTGCAGGGCGATCACCTCCAGGGTATTCCAGGCGTAGAGCCGTTCTGCCGCGCTCAGCCTGGTGTCGCCCCAGCCGTCGGCCAATTGCGGGTCCTGCGCTCCTCCGCCCACCTGCACCGATTGGAGCGCTTGGCGCACCGAGTCGGGCAGTTCGTCGGGAAGCAGCCCTGGTACTTGGATACGCCCATGCCCATCGACCAGTGCACCGATCGCGCCAGCCAGCGTGGTTGCGGGGTTGCGCAGCAGGCCGCCCCAATTCCCTGAATGATAGCCGCCCGCGCGCAGCGGAATGCTGAGTTCGAAGGTCGCCCCACCCCGTGCGCCAAGGAATATCGTGGGTTCCTGGGCTGACAATCTGGGGCCGTCCGAGGCGATGAAGAGATCTGCGGCGAGTTCTTCGCGGTGCGCCGCGGCGTATTCATCCAGCTGCGGGGACCCGATTTCCTCGCCGGCTTCGAACAGGAAGACCGCGTTGAATCCCAATTCCCCGCGCTGGGCCAGCAGCATCTCGAAGGCCTTGAGGTTCACCAGGTGCTGGCCCTTGTTATCCGCCGCGCCGCGTCCGTACCAGCGCTCGCCTTGGGCATCCAGCACGAAAGGATCGCGCCCCTGCTCCCATTGCCCCGCTTGGCCGTCAACCACATCGGCATGCCCGTAGCACAGCACCGTAGTGTAATCCCGATGTTCTGTGCGAACCGCGCGCAGGAAAGAATTGCCCGATCCCCGCCAGTCCAGATCAAGCCGCACAGTAAAGCCCATGCCTTCGAGCCTCGATCGTAAGTTCTTATCCAGATATGAGTTCGTTGCAACCCTCTGGCTGGGGTCGGTGCTGACCGTCGGGCAGGCAACCAGCTCGGACAAGTCCTCGAACAGCTCCCCCGAGTCGACATACTTGTCCGCAGCTACTAGCAAATATTCTCTATTCGGCATGATTTCTCCCCGCTCGGCGTGTTGTACTGTAGATCACATTAGGAGATGGGCGCGACGGGAACCAGTGCCGTTTCGTGCATCAGGTTTGAGTTAAATGCAAAATGCTAATCGAACGGGAACAAGAGAATGCAAACATTGCCAACGGCGCTGCGCTACTTCCATGAGGTGGCTAGCACGGGATCTATTTCCGATGCCGCCGAATCGCAACATGTTTCCGCGTCGGCGATCAGCCGGCAGATCAGCCAGCTCGAACGCCACGTCGGCGCGGCAATTTTCCGCCGCCATGCCCGCGGCATGGAACTGACCGATGCCGGGGTGCTGCTGCTGGCCCATACCCGCCGCATGCTCTCCGAAGGCGAGCAACTGGCTCAGGATCTGAGCGAGCTCTCCTCGGGGGCTTCACGAGTCATCGAGGTGGCCAGCTCGGAAGGACTTGCTGCCTCGGTGACTCCTCGCGCCGTCTCCGCGTTCTGCAAGGAACATCCCGAGGTGACGGTTCACCTGGGCGTCTTGCCCTCGGCCGAGGCCACCAGGCAGGTTATCGAAGGCACTGCGGATCTCGCGACGATCTTTGCCCTGGGCCCGCAGCGCCATGTAACCGTCGAGCATTCCTGCCCAGCTCCGGCTTATGCCGTGGTTTGCGCCGACCACCCCCTGGCTGAGCGGACGCAGCTGTCGCTGGCCGAGCTCTGCGAGTACCCGATGTCCATGCCGGCCAAGGGCATCACCCAGCGCGAGCTTTTTGACATCGCCACCTCCATGGCCGGACTCACGCCGAAGATCGCGCTAACTACCGATCACATCAATCCGGCCATGGAGTTCGCGCGTTCCGGCGCGGGGGTGACCTTGCTCAGCCGCTTCGCTCGTCGCGATGGGCTGAGCCAAGGGCTGAGGTTCATCCCGATTGACCATCCGGCTCTGGCCGAACGCAGCGCACAGATCCTCACCATGCCGCGACGACGGCAACCAGCCTTGGTCAGTGCGCTGATCCAGCAGATCACGGCCCTGATGCAGGAATACTGATCCGGGAAGAAGACGGCCTCGCCGCAGGGGCCGGCATGGGATTCTACTGGCCGAACAGCGGCCCTTGCTAATGGGTGGCGGTGCGGCACGGAGGCAGTCGCATGTACCGTGATGGCCCCTCCGAGGGATCGCTGATTGCCGGAGGCTTCGCTCGTCGGGTGCACCCGGGATTCGAACGGCGAGTATTTGCGCAGGCGGAGCCGAGCGAGCACCGGAAGCGTTCGGAGCAGTCGTGGTTGACGGCGCTCTTCCTGATCGTGATGACGTGCTTTCCTAGGTGCCTTTCGAGCAACTGTCGGCCCAATTGATGGAGGGGCTTCCGTGCCGGAACACAAGCCGGGGGAAGTGACCCGCGAGCTCGTATCATTGCCGGCAGGCAGCTCAGCGCTGGACACGGTGGCACGGACTCCCACCTGCCATTCAGCGCGTTCACCCCCGGGCTGTGCCCCGTTCCCGCACAGCCTTGCGCCAGCCGTCAACGATATCCCAGCCAATGCCGGCCGCGATTCCGCACCCGAGCAGCACGGCGAGAATGCGGAAGATACCGCCATTGCCAGCGGCCTGTGCGTTTCCGGCGGCGAACCCGTCGCCTCCGGCAATCGCAACGAACGAGAGGAATTCCGGGTTGACGAGCTCGCCGTGCAACAGCAGGATCAGCGCCCAGGCCGCGAAGGCCAAGGCGAGCACGGTGTTCAGCACCGCCATGGCAGTTGTCCAACGACGCAGGCGGAACAGCGCGACGGCGAAGACGGCCTCGAGGATGATCAGTGCGAACAGGACGCCGATCCACCACGGCCACAGCCCCGGGTTGAGGATCGGGATCGGTTCACCGCCTGTGGGGAAGAATCCTCGGACCAGGTCCCACACCACCGCGCCGGCGGCGATGCCCAGGAATACCAGTGACGCGATCAACTCGCTGCGGCCCGCGCCATCCTCGGGAATTTCCGGCAGCAGGTCGACATCCCACTTCACGCCAGTGTCCGCGCCAGTGCGCTCGAGCACGACGAACACGAGCGTGGTCCAGAAGCCCACGTGCACGATGACCTGCAGCCCGACGGAAAGCGACTGGACGATGCTTTCGCCCACGTCCTGTCCAGAGACCAGCAAACCCAGCGCCATTGCCCCTGCCACGCAGAGCGGCACGATCCACAGCAGCAGTTTCAGCAGGCGCCACCAAGCCAGGTAGTACTTCGGCCCGAGCAGGTGCAGCGGCCGGTCTGCGTAGCCGGCGGCGAGGATGCCGGGGTCGCCGAGTTCGGCCAGGACTCGGCGTTCCGCCTGCTGCGCGGCTTCGCCTTGGGCTACGCGCGCCTCGATGGCGTCGGCAATGGAGGCTTCGAGTTCGGCGCGGATGTCGTTCCGCATCCCGGGCTCGAGGCTGCGGATCGTGGCCGAGATGTAGCGTTCGGTCAATGTGGCAGTCATGTCAGTGCTCCTCTTCGGTGAGCGAGGCGATCGCCGTTGCCAGTGATCGCCATTCCGTGGTCAACGTGTCGGCAAGGCGGATACCGTCAGGCGAGGTTCGGTAGAACTTGCGTGGCCTGGCCTCCTCGGTGTTCCACTCGCTGGTGAGGTAACCCTGCTTCTCCAGGCGCCGCAGCAGCGGATACAAGGTGTTGGCATCGGTGGAGAAACCGTGGTCGTCGAGCTGCTCCAGCAGGCTGTAGCCATACCCGGCACTGCGCAGCAGCTGCAGGCAGGCGAGCACAACGGTGCCGCGTCGCAGCTCTTGCAGTTGGGTATCGAACTCTTCCATGCCGCTCACATTACCGTGCGCCACACACTATCGTCAATCACACATTACCGTCACAAGGTGAGAACAGGTGTTCAATGCTATTCGTTGCAGAACTGGGCGCCGCAGCCGGAAGTGAGCTGGGCGCTGAGGCGGGACAAGCAAACCAGCAAGTAACGCATCGCGTAGCGGCAGGACTGGCGACTGGACTGGAGTGCCAAGATCCGTTGAATTCCAGCGCAGCGTGCTCCACGCTGCGCGCTCAAGGCCTTATGCGGCGACGAGATCAACAGCCTCGGCTTCCCCGAGCCCGGCAGCATGGTCCATAGTCGGCAGTGGCCTAGCTTTTCCCGCGCACCGCCCATCGCCTTTTGCTAACTGTGAACTTTCCGCAACGGGCCAACCTCCGGCCACGGCGGTCTTCCGCGCACTGCGCGCGGGAGAATAGCAAAAGCCAGCGGCCGGCAGCACCTCGAGCCGCCCGGACATTGAAGAAAACGGCTCCGGCGGAAAAGGGCCAGCCTCGCCCGGCAGCAATTGGCTGAACGGCTTTGCGGCTACCTGCCGTCCCTGAGCAGGGCCACGTCGGAGACCATTTCTATATGCTCGCCCATCGCGGCGGCGGCACCCGTGGAATCGCCGCGGCGAATCGCATCGGCGATTTTCAGGTGCGACTCCAGCGAACGCTCCGGGCGTCCTGGCTGCCCCAACGATTCGATGCGGGTTTCGAGCACCATCTCGGCGATAAACGTCATGAGTTTTTGCAAAACCGCTGATTTTGCTGCAGCGGTAATTGCCTCGTGGAAAAGCTCATCACCGCGCTCGCCGCGGCCACCCTCGCCAATTTCCGCGGCCATCACCTCCAGCGCGTGATCGATTTTGCGCAGGTCCGCCTCGGTGCGGCGTGCGGCAGCCAGCGCGGCCAGCTTGACCTCCAAGGTACTGCGCGCCTCGACGATATCCGGCAACCGGTTCTTGTGCTCGCGCAGTTCGCGCAGCACCGTGGCAACGCTCGGACGGTGCACGAGCACCGCGCCGGTTCCATGCTGCACGTCGATGACCCCGAGTACTTCCAGCGCCACCAGGGCCTGGGCCAGGGTCGCTCGCGAGACGCCGAGCTGCTCTGCCAGCTCGCGCTCGGCCGGCAGATGGTCGCCGGGCCCCAACTGCTCTGCTTCGACGAAAGCCAGGATCTGCTGCATCAACTGCTCATAGAGCCGAGGACGCTGCACCTTCGCGAACGCCCTGGCCTTCTTGGCTTCAGCCACAACCACTCCCCACCTGAAAATGTGTTCTTCCTCAAACTTACACCGAAAATTACCTTGACAAGACACCGAGAGTCTAGGAGGCTAGGCCAGTGAGCCAGTGACACCCGTCACAGCAAAACCACTCAGTGCAAAGCCTCCCGAAAAGGATTACCCATGTCTGTCGCACTCGTCTCCATCATCGTCTTGGCGGTGATGTTCATAATTGCCACGATGTTCCCGATCAACATGGGAGCCCTGGCCTTCGTTGGCGCCTTCCTGCTCGGCACGATATTCCTCGGCATGGATGCCAAGGACATTCTCGCCAGCTTCCCCGGAGGACTGTTCTTGACCCTGGTCGGGGTCACCTACCTCTTCGCCATAGCCCAGAACAATGGCACCATCGACATCCTGGTTGACCGGGCGGTGAAACTTGTCGACAACCGGATCTCGCTGATCCCCTGGGTCATGTTCGCCATCACCGCAGCCATTACCGCCATTGGCGCCCTGGGCCCGGCAGCGGTGGCGATCATCGCCCCGATCGGCCTGCGCTTCGCGCAGAAATACGAGATCAACCCGCTCATGATGGGCATGCTGATCGTGCACGGCGCGCAAGCCGGCGGCTTCTCCCCGATCGCCGTCTACGGCGTGATCGTCAATGGGCTGATCCAGGAAGCCGGGTTCGCCTTCAGCCCCACCGCCCTGTTCCTCACCAGCTTCGCCTTCAACCTGGTGATCGCCATCGTGCTGTTCCTGGTCCTGGGCGGGCGCAAACTGGCTGGCCAGCGGGCCAGCGCCATCGCCGAACGCGTTGCCGAGGCCCGCCTGTCGGTCTCCGTGGGCTCGCAGGCAGCCGATGTCGATTTCAAGGGAAGCGGCTCGGGAACCTACGGTCCCCGCGATCCTGCCGGCGACGGCGCCGCGCCGCATGCCCCGGGCCAGCGCTTCGGCCAGGCGATGACCATCCTCGGCCTGGCCGCCCTGGCAGTGATCGCGTTGGGTTTCAAGGTCGACGTCGGCTTCGTTTCGATCACCATCGCGGTCGTCCTGGCCTTGGTCAACCCCGCTGCCCAGAAAGGGGCGGTCAACAAGATCAGCTGGTCCACGGTCCTGCTCATCTGCGGCATGCTCACTTTCGTCGGAGTCCTGGAGGAAGCCGGCACCATCGAATACGCTTCGAACGCCGTGGCGACCCTGGGAGCACCGCTGCTTGCGGGCTTGCTCATCTGCTACATCGGCGCCGTTGTCTCGGCTTTCGCATCATCCACTGCCATCCTGGCCGCGCTCATCCCGCTGGCGATCCCGTTCCTGGGCTCGGGCTCGATCAGCGCTACCGGATTGATCTGCGCGCTGGCCATCGCCTCGACCATCGTGGATGTCTCGCCCTTCTCCACCAACGGCGCCCTGGTCCTTGCCAACGCCCCGGAAGGCACCGACAAGGACCGCTTCTACAAGCAGGTCCTGGGCTACGGCGGCATCATCGTCCTGGCCGGCCCCGTCCTGGCCTGGGCGCTGCTGGTCTTGCCCGGCTGGCTGTAGGCACCAGCGGAACCGCCAATCTTTCCACTCCTAGGAGGTATCTCTTGAGCTCGATTACAGTCCAACCCGAAGAAACCCTGGCCACCGGCACCGGCCCCCTGAGCGGCTACGTGGTCCTTGACCTGACCCGTGCACTGGCCGGGCCTCATGCCGGAATGATGATGGGCGACCTGGGTGCCAAGGTCATCAAGATCGAAGCGATGGGCACCGGGGACGACACCCGCGGCTGGGGCCCACCCTTCGTCGGGCCGGAAGACAACCGGCAGGCCACCTACTTCCTGTCATGCAATCGCAACAAGCAGTCTGTTGCGCTGAACCTGAAGGATTCCGCGCACCAAGCCAAGCTGGCCGAGCTGGTCAGGAACTCGGATGTGCTCATGGAGAACTTCCGCACCGGTGTGCTGGACCGGCTCGGCTTCAGCGTCGAGGTGCTCCATGAATTGAATCCGCGGCTGGTGATCCTGTCCATTACCGGCTTCGGGCACGACGGCCCCGAATCCCACCGCAGCGGCTACGACCAGATCCTGCAGGGCGAGGCCGGGCTGATGTCCATTACCGGCCCCGGCCCGGAGGATCCGCAGAAGGTCGGGGTGCCCATCGCGGATCTGCTCTCGGGGATGTATGGAGCGTACGGGGCGCTGGCAGCGCTGCTGGAACGCGAAAGGACCGGTCGCGGCCAAGTGGTCCGCACCTCCCTGCTGGCCTCGATCATCGGGGTCCATGCCTTCCAGGGCACCCGGCAGACCGTGGCCGGGGAGAATCCCCAAGCCATCGGCAACCACCATCCCTCCATTGCACCCTACGGCCTGTATTCCTGTGCCGATGGGAAAGTGCAGATCAGCATCGGCAGCGAAAAGCTCTGGCAGGCCTTCGCCTCCCGGTTCGGCTTGCCCGCCGAGGATCCCCGCTTTGCCAGCAACTCCCAGCGCGTGGAGAACCGCGCGGCGCTCAATGAGCTGATCGAACGGGCTTTTAGCGCATACGATGCGGCGCAGCTGCTCAACTCCCTTGACGCAGCCGGCATTCCAGCGGGAAAGGTGCGCTCCATCGAGGAGGTCTATGACTGGGACCAGGTCCACTCCCAAGGACTCATCGTGGAGGTGGAGCACGAAGTGCTGGGCAGGGTCAGCCTGCCCGGCCCTCCCCTGCGTTTCTTCGATGCCGCCACCAGCAAGGAGACCACCCGCAAGGCGCATACCGCTCCGCCCCTGCTCAATGCTGATGCAGCGGACGTGGACCGCTGGCTCGAAGAGCAGAAGGAAGACCAGTCATGAGCACCAGAACCCAACGGATTGACGCGTCGGCGCTACTGTCCATCGTCTTGGATGAAGACTCCTTCGAGTCCTGGGACAGCCAGCCGCAGCAGCCCGAGCTCAGCGAATCCTATGCGGCCGACCTCGATGCCGCCCGCGCAAAAAGCGGCACCGATGAGTCGGTGCTCACGGGCAAGGGACTGATCCAGGGCCGCGAAGTTGCGGTGATCGTCTCGGAATTCAACTTCCTGGCCGGTTCCATCGGGCAGGCCGCCGTGAAGCGCATCGTCGCGGCCATCGAGCGCGCAACGGCGGCCGGACTGCCGCTGCTGGCAGGGCCCGCTTCCGGGGGCACCCGCATGCAGGAAGGCACCTTGGCCTTCCTGGGGATGGTCGCCATCACCGATGCGGTCCGCCGGCACAAGGCGGCAGGAGTTCCCTATCTGGTCTACCTGCGCCATCCGACCACCGGCGGTGTCATGGCCTCCTGGGGCTCTTTGGGGCACATCACCGTTGCCGAACCAGGGGCGCTACTGGGTTTCCTGGGTCCACGGGTCTACCAGGCGCTCTACGGACAGGACTTCCCGGAGGGCGTCCAGGTCTCGGAGAACCTGTTCCGCAAGGGCTTGATCGACGCGGTTGTCCCGCCGCAGGACCTTCCGCAGCTCGTGGACCGGGCACTGCAGATCCTGCAGCCCGTACAAGATTCCGGCGCTTTCCCGGCACCGGTGGGCAGCATCTCGTGCAGTGCGGACGAGGACGCCTGGCGCTCTGTGCAAGCCAGCCGGAACCCGCGCCGACCGGACACCCGGATGCTGCTGGCCTCAGCTGACGACGCGCTGCCCTTGAACGGAACCGGACAGGGAGAGAAAGACCCCGGGCTGATGCTGGCGTTGGCGCGGTTCGCAGGACAGCGCTGCGTGGTGCTCGGCCAGCAGCGGCCGCGGCACCCGGACACGGCCAGCCTCGGGCCCGCCTCGCTGCGCGAGGCCCGCCGCGGGATGCAACTGGCCCAGGAACTCGGCCTGCCGCTGGTCACCATCATCGACACCACCGGCGCCGAGCTCTCGGTGCAGGCAGAGGAAGGCGGGTTGGCCGGAGAGATTGCCCGTTCGCTCAGCGAATTGATCGGCTTGCGGTCCCCCTCGGTGTCGGTGCTCCTCGGCCAAGGTACCGGCGGCGCCGCACTGGCGCTGCTGCCGGCGGACCGGACCATCGCAGCCCGCAATTCCTGGCTCTCGCCGTTGCCGCCCGAGGGCGCCAGCGCCATCATGCACCGCAGTACCAGCCATGCCCCGGATATGGCCCGCCAGCAGAAGATCGGCGTTGCTTCGCTGTGCGACTTTGGCCTGGTGGACCACGTGGTGGACGAGTTCGACGACGCTGCCACCCGGCCGCGCGAGTTCTGCCAGGAACTCGGAACGGCTATTGCTGCGGAGATCTCCTTGGCCCTTGCCATTCCCGAGGCAGATCGGTTGGAGCGCCGGCAGAAAAAGTTCCAGAACTTGGGACGAGCCTCCAGCTAGTTCCGCACTGGGACACCGGGCCGGTCCGGCAACGGCTGCTGGACCGGCCAATGGCATGCCTGCCACCGCCACTGCCGTCTCGCCGGGCCGGCCGGCTGCACTCTGCAGGCACGTGGAAGTTCAAGGATCACGCTTCCTGCCCAAATGCCGGCCGCCATGCGTAGAGTGGGACTCGACAGGAACTACCCAGCGAGGCGGACTATGCGCGAGCACAAATCGATGATCGATACGGCCAAGGACATCGCGTCCGGCGCCCACGAAGGACAGGTCGACAAGCTCGGCGCCGCGTATATCGGGCATCCGGCACGAGTGGCCGGGCACGCCCGCGACCTTGGGGGTTCGGCAGAAGCCATCGCGGCCGCCTGGTTGCATGATGTGATCGAGGATTGCGACGTCTCCGCGGCGGACCTGCGTGCCGCCGGCATTCCCGACACGGTCATCGTGGCGGTGGAACTGCTGAGCAAGCGGCCCGGGCAGAGCCTGGAAGTATATTGCGCCGGGGTGCGCGGCAATGCGCTGGCCTTGCTGGTCAAGGAAGCGGACCTGGCCGATAACACCGACCCGGAACGCACAAGCCAGCTGGATCAGGCTACCCGGCAGCGGTTGGTCGAGAAATACCAGCGCACCCGATTCCTCCTGGGTCTCTAGCAGCACTGGAGTCCCAGATTCCACCCGCGCCCCAAGGATTCGTGCTCCCCTGATGCCCGAGAATAGCTCCTTGCCAAGATCCCCCAAGCCCGCCGCCGAACGTTTTCCGGAAATTTCCTGCACCTCTTGACCCTCCGGCTGAACAAGCGTTCAATATTGAACATGTGTTCAACCAAGCGTGCCCCGCATACCGCCCCGCTAACTGCGCAGCGCATCCGCGAAGCGGCCATCGCGCAGTTCGCCGCCCACGGCTTCGCCAAGAGCACCGTGCGGGCCATCGCGGCACGTGCCGGGGTTTCCGCAGGCCTGGTGATCCACCATTTTGGATCGAAGCACGAATTGCGCGCGGCCTGCGATGAGCATGTGTTCACCACGCTGACCGAAACGAAGCGGGCGAACGCCACCAGCAATCCGCTGGTCGTCGCCGAAATGCTCAGCGAGGGACCGATGCGGATATATGCCGACTACCTGCTCAAATCGCTGCTGGACCCCTCCGAACAGGGCCAGCGCTTCTTCGACCACTACGTGGAATCCATCGAGCAGATCATCGAGGAGGGCTTCGCCGGCTACACGCTGCGCCAGGCCGAGGACCGCCGTGCCCAGTCCACCGCCATCGCCATGCTGGCACTGGCCCCGATGCTGCTTGAACCGCGCATCCGCCATGCCTTGGGCACCGCGGACCTGGCCGGATCGATGGCCCGGCTCACGCCCTACCTCTTCGGGCTCTACCAGCACGGATTCATCGAATCCGTCCCCGAGAAGAAGGAAGGCTGAGCATGCAAACTACTCCTCGTCCCACCGGTTCAGCCCCGGCGATCAGCATTGCCGGGCTGTCCAAGAACTTCGGCTCGGCAAGGGCCCTGGATGGCCTGGATCTGGACGTCGCCCCGGGCGAAGTCCATGGCTTCCTCGGTCCCAACGGGGCCGGCAAATCCACCACCATCCGCATCCTGCTGGGCATCCTGCGCCACGATGCGGGCACCGTTCGACTGCTGGGCGGGGACCCATGGAAGGACGCGGTGCCCCTGCACCGGCGCATCGCGTATGTGCCCGGCGATGTGGAACTGTGGCCCAACCTGACCGGGGGCGAAGCCATCGACCTGTTCGTTCGGCTGCGCGGCGGGGCCCATAAAAAGCGCCGCAACGAGCTGATCGAGCGTTTCGACCTGGATCCGCGCAAGAAGGGCCGCACCTACTCCAAGGGCAACCGCCAGAAGGTCGCACTGATCTCGGCCCTGGCCTCTAATGCCGAGCTGCTGCTGCTCGATGAGCCCACCGCTGGGCTTGACCCGCTGATGGAAGCGGTATTCCAGCAGCTCATCGGCGAGGCCAAGGATGCCGGGCGCACGGTGCTGCTCTCCAGCCACATCCTGGCCCAGGTCGAGGCGCTGGCCGACCGCATCTCGATCATCCGCAAGGGGAAGATCGTCGAATCAGGCACGCTGGGACAGCTGCGCCACCTGAAGCGCACCGCCATCAGCGTGCAGACCAGCTTGCCGCTGGCTTCGCTGTCCAGCCGGGAGGGGATCCACGACCTGCGTGAGGAAGGCGGGCAGCTGCGCTTCAGCGTCGATGCCCCGCAGCTCGATGCGGTGATGCGCGAGTTGGCCGCCCACGGCGTGCAATCGCTGACCGCTACCCCGCCAACCCTGGAGCAATTGCTGCTGCGCCATTACGGCGATGAAATGCACCGGAGCGCATTATGAGCCCGGCACATCGGCAAACCACGGCCAATAGCCGCAACGGTTCGCTGGCCGGAACCGGGCAGCTGCTGCGCTTCATGCTGCGCCGGGACCGCATCCGCTTCCCGGCATGGGTTCTGGGCCTGTCGCTGATGCTGGCCTATTTCGCCAATGCGCTGGGACTGGTGCTCGACGAGCAGTCGCTGGCCACCTTCGCCGCCTTCGCCGCGAATCCGGTGATGGCGCTGATCGGCGGGCCTGGCTACGGCTTTGAGGCGATCACCCTGGGCCGGTTCCTGGTGGGGATGTACGGAGTATTCCTCATGATCGGCGCTGGGCTGATGGGCATCACCACCATCTCCCGGCACACGCGCGCCGAGGAGCAGAGCGGGCGCGCAGAGCTGATCCGCGCCAATGCCGTGGGCCGGCACGCGCAGCTGGCCGCCGCCCTGGCGCTGGCGATCCTGATGAACCTGGCGCTGGCCGTGCTCATGGCCCTGGTTTTCATGGCCTCCCCGGCCCAGGCACCGGCACCCTCTGCCTTCCTGTTCTCCTGCGGCGTCGCCGCCGTGGGCCTGGTCTTCTGCGCGGTGGCAGCGCTGGCGGTGCAGCTCTCGGCTTACTCCCGAGCGACTTCCGGGCTGGCCGGGGCTGTACTCGCTGCCAGTTTCATGACCCGCGGCCTGGGCGACATGTCCGCTGCGCAAGGCGGGAATCTTTCCTGGCTGTCCTGGCTTTCCGCCTTTGGTTGGTCCCAGCACACCGCACCGCTGGTGCTGGACCGGTGGTGGCCGCTGCTGCTTTCGCTGACCGCCGCCGTGCTGCTTTCGCTAGCCGGGTTCGCGCTGCAGTCCCGGCGCGATCTGGCCGCCGGGATCCTGCCGGACCGGTCCGGCGGCCAACGCGCCCCGGGCTGGCTGGGCAGCCCGCTGGCACTGGCCTTCAGGCTGCAGCGCTCGGCGCTGGCCTGGTGGTCCTTCGCGCTGCTGCTCTCGGGCATAGTCTTTGGCGCGTTCGTGCAGCCGATGGCCGAAAATGCCGCGGGCATGCCCGAAGAGCTGCTGGCGGTCTTCGGCGGCGCCCAAGGCATGGTTGAAGGCTATCTGGGCTTCATGGGTCTGTACCTCGCCATCCTGGTCTCAGTGTTCGCGATCCTTTCGATTCTTTCCCTGCGTGGCGAGGAGCAGGCGGTGCGCGCCGAGCCGATCCTAGCCGCGTCCGTCTCGCGCGCCGGGTGGCTCGCTTCCTGGGTACTGGTCACGGTCCTGGGCTCGCTGTGGCTGATGCTGCTCGGCGGGGTCGGCAACGGCATCGGGTCCGGGCTGTCCACCGGCGACTGGACCCTGCTGGCCCGGGCAACCCTCGGCCACTTGGTGCAAACTCCGTCCGTCTGGGTGCTGGCGGGACTGGCTACCGCGCTCTACGGGTTCCTGCCACGGCTGGCAGCCCTGGCTTGGGCCGTGTTCGCCTACTGCTCGGCGCTCGGGTTCTTCGGCGAAATGCTGCAGCTGGACCAACCGGTTCTGGACTCCTCGGTATTCTTGCATATCGGCCAGTATCCGGCCGCTGAAATTGACTGGACCGCGGTGGGCGGCCTGAGCCTGCTGGCAGTGACCCTCATTGCCCTGGGCGCCACCGGCTTCCGGCGGCGGGACCTGATCACCGCGTAGAACTCGGAATGCATGAATTTCCCGCAGTCCCCTTGCAATCGGGCGCCATTGGGCAAGACTTGGACTATGGCAACAGGCAGTAGAACAGTGTTCGAAAACCGCAGCCATGCCGGCGCCGCGCTGGGCATGAAGCTGTCCACCCTGCTGCCCGCCGGCGAATACACCGTGCTGGGTTTGCTGCGCGGCGGAGTGCCCATTGCCCATGAAGTGGCCAAGGCCCTCGGGGCCACCCTGGGCGCGGTGGCAGTGCGCAAGCTAGGAGTGCCCCGCAATCCCGAACTGGCATTCGGCGCCATTGCCCGGTACGGGACTGGCAGCGCTCGCCACATCAACGAGGCGATCTACCGCCGGGCTCTGCAGTATTTCGGCAAGGACGAACTCGAATCCGTAGAACGCGGCGCCGGTGCCGACCTGCTGGCCCTGGCCAGCACCTTCAAGGACTACTGCCCCGATCTGGCCGGGCGCGACCTGCTGCTTTGCGATGACGGAATGGCCACGGGCGCCACGATGAAGGCCGCGCTGGATCTTATCCAGGGCCTGGCTCCCGCCTCCATCACGCTGGCAGTTCCGGTGGCTTCGCCTGGAACGGCTGCCGAATTGGCACCCGGGGTCAATGGCATCTGCCAACTGCTCACCCCGGAAAATTTCACTGCCGTCGGAGCCTTCTACGAGGACTTCGGGCAAGTGGGCCAGGACCAGGTCCTGGAAATGCTGCGCTCCGCGCGGTGAGGTCCCAGGACCTAGTCAGCCAAGCCGGTCATCTTGTTCAGGATAGACAGGCCTGGCCAACCGGCGGATCAACCTACGGCACCGCTTATCGGGACGCGCTTGGTTTCGGTGACCACCCCAAGAGGAACTTCTGAGCGCAAGACGGCATCGATGTTGTCCCAAACTGTGGCCAGCCTCCGCTGTACATTCTCCCAGCCCACCCCCGCCATATGGGGCGTGCAGATCACCGAGTCCAGGCTCAATAGCTCGCTTCCCAGTTCCAGCGGCTCCAGTTCGAAGACATCCAGCCCGGCACCGGCAATGCTCCCGGTGCGCAAGGCGTCAATCAATGCCTCTTCATCGATGACCTCGCCGCGACCGACATTGACCAGCACGGCGGACGCCTTCATCATGGCCAGTTCCTCGCGTCCAATGAGCTTGCCGGTCCCCTGATTCAGCGGAAGGCTTACGCAGACAACATCGGATTCGCGCATCAAAGTCTCCAATGACACCGCCCGTGCCGAGATCAGCTCGGACACTGTCAGCGGGATCTGGGCAGTGTCGTAGTAGACGACGTTGGCACCGAAGCCATGGTGCACCACCTTGCCAATCCAACGCCCAATATTTCCCAGGCCTACGATTCCCACGGTCTTGCCATAAAGTTCCGCATAGGAGGCTTCATCCAGGTCCTGGCGCCATTTGCCCTCGCGCAAAAGCTGCATCGAGGACGGAATACGGCGCAACAAGTTAAGGATCAGGCTCACCGCGTGCTCGGCCACCGAGATCGAATGGGTTTTCATTTGCGCCACGGGAATGCCCAGGTCGTTGAGCACCCCCAACGGCAGCTGGCCGTAACCCGAGCTCATGTACTGGATGAACTTCGCGCGGGTGGCTGCACGGAAGACTTCTTCGGGGACCTCGATGCCCGAAATGATGAAGTCTGCGTCAGCTGCCTCGGCTACCAGCTCCTCCACGCTGGTGCCAGCTGGCAATACCACCAGCTCGAACCCTTCGGGAGTCGATGCTTTCAGGCCGTCGATGTAGTCATTTAATGGGTTGATGAATAGGACTTTCCAGGTCATGATTATCCTTTCAGGATCCGGCCGGGATACTTGCGGAGGCTTGCAGGGCGCGGAGTACCGCGTCGGTCACTTCCCCGGTGCTGGCATTCCCGCCCAGATCGGCCGAGCGCGGACCGGTGGCGAGCACCTCTTGGACAGCGGAGTTAATGCTGCGTGCAGCGCAGACGAGCGCTTCATCCTCGCGTTTTTCTCCCAGCCAGTCGAGCATCATGGCGGCAGAGAGGATCATTGCTGTGGGATTGGCCTTGCCAGTGCCGGCGATATCCGGCGCGCTGCCATGCGACGGCTGGAAGACCCCGTGGGTCCGGCTCACATCAGCCGAAGGTGCCACGCCCAGTCCGCCAACTAGACCGGCGGCAATTTCCGAAGTGATGTCGCCGAAAATGTTCTCGCTGACGATCACGTCAAACCGCCCCGGATCAGTCACCATGTACATCGAACCGGCGTCAATATAGTACTTGCTGCTATCGATGTCGGTATTCTTCGCTGCGACTTCGTCGAAGACCTTTTCCATCAGCACGTTGCTGCGCAGGGCATTGGACTTATGCAGCAGGGTCACCCGGCCGGGGGTACCGCGCTTGCGGCGGGACCGGGCCTGGTCGAAGGCCTCAGCAAAGAGCGTTTCACAGGTCGCCCGCGTGATGGTCATCCGGTCGGTGGCTTCCACATCGCTGGGTTCATGCTTGTCGTGCAGACCTGCGAACATGCCCTCGGAGGTCTCACGGATCACCAGCATGTCTATGTTCTCAGCCCGTACCGCGTTCGGAACACCCTTGAAGAGCTTGACCGGACGCAGGCTGGCGAACAGCTTGTAGTGGGCGCGCATCTCGACCTGCGCTCCAAGTTCCAGGCCTTCTTCGTCTCGCACGTCGGGCAGCCCCATGGCCCCGAAGAGCACTGCGTCGCTCTTTCCAATCTCGTCCATGTCGGCAGCGGTGATCTTGCGCCCGGTGCGCCGGTACAGGTCAGCTGAGAAATCGTAGGTGACGTAGTCAAGGGTGAACCCGAACTGCTCCTGGACCTCTCCGAGCAACTTCAGCGCCGAGTCGACGACTTCCGGCCCGATCCCGTCACCGGGAATGACCGTAATCCTGTAATTGGCCATGACAACCTCCTGATATTCCTATGTAGTGGGATTCAATTGCTATTCAGCGGGAATACAATATCAGTACGTATCGAGGATCACTAGACCCCAGGGCAGTATTCATTACTGGCCAGCGAAATCCACTTCCCATACAGTAGGAATCACTGATTCAATCCCCGAGCACCGACCACGCCACCGCCCGTTTACCCGTTACCCTGAAAGGCCCGCTCCATGACTGAACCCACGACCAATCGGCAGCTGGAACGCATCTGCCAGCTCCTCGACGCGCTCGAATTCGGTGATGCAACGGCCAGCGAGCTGGCCCGCCAAACCGGACTGTCCACTTCCACCGCCCACCGGCTGGCACTGAGCCTAGTCGAGTACGACTTCCTCAAGCGCGAGCCGTCGGGCAACTACAGCCTGGGGAGGCGGTTCGTGCGCAGCCGGCTTGAACTGGTCGGACTCGGACACCTCACCGAACTGCGCGATGCGACCGGTGAGACGGCGCAACTATGGATTCGCCGCGGCGATCATCGGGTTTGCATCAGCTTCGTGGATTCCCGGCACGAATTGAAGGCGACCTTGCCCCCAGGAGCAAGCCTCGCCCTGCCGCATGGTTCCAGCGGACGGCTGCTGGCCTTCGACCAGGAGGCCATGGCCTCGATCGAAAGCCACGGCTGGGTGGAATCCGTGGGGCTGCGCACTCCCGGGCTGGGATCGGTGAGCGCACCGGTACTCCAGAGTGATCACATCATTGCTTCGATCTGCCTGGCCATGCCGCTCTCGCGATGCGAAGTCTCCCCCGGCACCGATCACGGCCAGCTGGTAGCGGGCACCGCAGCGAGGATCTCCGCGGCCTTCAGCGACCAGAGGTAGCGCCACCCCGGCAATCACCAAAAGGATCCGGCCCCGCCATCGATGCGTGGACCGGATCCTTGGCGAGCACGCCGCGGTTCGCTAGCCCATGAATGGCACCAGCAGTGTAGTCAAGAAGAGCACGAAGGCCCCTCCGATGCGGTTGGAAAGGGCCGCGAACGGCATCAGGTGCATGCGCTCCGACGCGCTGAGTACCGACACGTCGCCCGAACCGCCGGTGTCGGCCATGACCAGGCCCGGGGTGATGGCCGCTTCGACGAAGTTGAACTTCAGCAGCCAGCCCACAATTCCGGCGCTCAGTCCGGCGATCAGCACGGTAATGACCACCAGCACGATGAACATCGGGTCGCCCAGCGAAGCCAAGACCTCGTTGATGTCGATGTAGGAAATGCTCACGCCCACCAGCAGCGCCGGGACCAGCACCGAGGTGATCATCTCGCCCCAGTCGGTGGTGGCTTCCTCGATATCCTTGGGCAGCAACCCGAAGATCTTCAGCGCGGCCACGACGATGATCATCCAGGCGTAGGGATGCAGGAATGCGAAGAACCCGCCGAGCAGTTCCCCCAGCACGTAGAGCCCTGCCGTCAGCACCAGTCCCTTGCCCAAGGTGAGGAAACTCGCCATGGTGCGCTTGGGCGGGTTGGACAGCTCCTTGCTGGTTCCCTTCACGCGCATCAGGTCGCCGTTGCCGCTGAAGCCGATAAACAGCTGCTTGCGCTTGCCCAGTCCGTTGAGGATTCCGGCGAAGAGGATGCAGAAGACATTGGCGACGACCACAGCCGACATCAGGTCGCCCATGAATGCCGAGGAATCCTGCCCGGTCTGGGCGCCGTACATTTCGCTCATCGGCACCGCCCCCAGGCCCAGGCCGCCAGCCATGATCGGGGCCGCTACGGTGAGCATCGCGTTCCAGAAACCGAATCCTGCTACGGCTCCGATCAGTCCGATTGCAGCAAAGGAGATCAGGATGCAGGAAACCAGCGGGATCGCGAAGCGCGGACCTGCCTTGAGCAGCAGGGCGCGCGGCGCGCCGAGGATCGAGCCGGCGATCACCGCAGCCACGAAGAAGTCAAGGAACCCGTGGGTGGTGATGAAGTCAGTGACCACGGTAATGATCGCCTCCGGCATGAACCCGTAGAACATCACCAGCGCCGGGACGAAGGTGCACAGGATCGTCGGCAGCCCGAAGTCACGGACTATCGGGAACAGGTTGCCGAACCAGATCAGCAGGCCGCCCAGCAGCATCGCGACGGCGAAGCCTGGCAACATGCCGCCGGGAAGCTTGCCGGTCACGGCTGCGATGAGCACTACTGCGGCCATGGTCAGGTAAAGCCAGATCGGCAGGCCCGAGATGGCGAAGTGCCGGGGGTTGGCGTGGTGGGCGCCCTTGGGCAGCTGGGCCTTTTCGTTCAGCCGCCGCAGAAGGTCTTGGTCTTCACCCTGGATGGAACGCGGAAGCTGGGCTTCCTGGTTGGTCTTTGACATCGTATTCTCCCGATGTTTCGTGGCTTGCAAGGCTACCGGCGTCTTTGCGCGGAAGGCCGTTGCATGGCCAGCCGTGAAGGCAGGCCTGGTTGCCTAGTGGATGGAGAGGGAATCTGTTTGGACAGGTGGTGCGTTGGAGATCGTTGCGCGGGCCAGATCGGTGGCCTTTGCGAGCCCTGAAGGATCAATTCCTGTGATGTGCCCTTCGGCGTGCAGAAAATCCACGAGCTCTTCTGTGGACAGGTTTCCTGCCGCGCCCGGAGCGAATGGGCAGCCCCCATAGCCGCCCAGTGCGGCATCGAAGCGGGTAATGCCCGCATCGATGGCCAATTTCACCGTGTCCAGGGCCAGGCCGTGGGCATTGTGCAGGTGCAACGAGTAGGCCAGGTCGGGTTCAGCGTCCTGGATGTGCTTCACGCTGTCGATCAGGCGTTGCGGTGGCGTGGTTCCGAGGGTGTCAGCCAGCCCGATGTCCGTGATGCCCATGGACTTGAAGGCGCGTACCAGTTGCAGGAGACGAGAGGGGTCGATCTCGCCCTCGTAGGGGCAGGTGAAGGCGGTGGAGATCCCGGCGTGGAATCCGGTTTCCGGGTGGGCTGCGACATCGCCCGCGAGCGAGGCCAGTGACTTCTCGATGCCAGCACCGGCGTTGGCATTGCTGTGCGCCTGGCTGGCCGACGCCACCACCTGGACTTCGCGCGCTCCGGCAGCTGCCGCCCGGGCGATGCCCTGGCCGTTCAGGGCCAGGACCGTGAAACGCACCCTGGATTCCATGGACAGCGCGGACAACACGTCGCTGGCGTCGGCCATTTGCGGCACGCGCTTCGGGTTGACGAATGACGCGATCTCCATGCGCTCGACACCTGCGTCCATGGTGGCTCGGGCGATCTTCACCTTGTCGGCCGTGGAAACGATGACCGGTTCGTCCTGCAATCCGTCACGCAAGAACACGTCGGTGATTTCGATCCGCATCATTTCACCGCCTTGTTGCCCATGGCCCGGATCTGCCCTTCATCGAAGCCAGCCAGGTCCTTGAGGACTTCCTCTGTATGCTCCCCCAGGTCCGGGCCGACCCACTTGACCTCGCCCTGGTGGCCGGGAATCCTTGGCACCACGCCCGGGAAGCGGATCAGTTCGGGCTCCTGGTCGACCTTCACTTCGTGGGTCTCGATCATGCCGCGGGCAAGGTAGTGCTCGTCCTGGGCGATGGAGGCAGCGTCGTAGACCGGAGCCGCCGGAACCCCGGCCGCATCCAACGCGTCGAGCACCTGCGGCAGCGGCAGGGATCCGGTGAATGCCTCGATGGCTCCGTTGAGCTCTGCCTCGCGGGAACCGCGAGCCTCGGTGGTTAAAAGGGACTGGTCGTTGGCCAGGTCCTCGCGCCCGACAGCGCGCATCAACCTGGTGAATACCGAGTTGGAGTTCCCTCCGATAACCACCTCCAGGCCATCCTGGCAAGTATAGGAGCCGGTAGGCACCACTCCTGGAAGCCGGCCGCCGGTACGCTCGCGGACCATGCCGTAGGCATCGTAGTCCGGGACCAGTGATTCGAGCAGCGAGAAGACACCTTCGTACAGTGCCACATCGACGACGTTCTGCTCCTGGTTGCTCCCTCCCTTGGCCTTGTTGAGCATCAGCATCAAGGCGCCGATGACTCCGTAGAGACCTGCGACGGTATCACCCAAGGAGGCGGCGGCCCGTCCTGCGGGACGGTCGGGTTCGCCGGTGATGTAGCGCAATCCGGCAAATGATTCAGCAGAACTGCCGAATCCGGCGCGGTCCTTATAGGGTCCAGTCTGACCGTAGCCCGAGATACGCACGATCACCAGTTCAGGGTTGATTACACTGAGCACCTCAGGGCCAAGCCCCCACTTTTCCAAAGTGCCAGGACGGAAATTCTCGATCAGCACATCTGTGGTCCTGATGATTTCCTTAATTGCCCTCGCACCTAGCTCGCTGCGCAAATCGAGCTCGACAGATTTCTTGTTGCGCGCGATAGTGCGGAAGAGCATGGAGGTTTCACCGCGGGCCTTGCGCCAGTCGCGCAGTTCATCTCCCCCATCAGGTCGCTCGATCTTGATTACTTCAGCGCCGAAATCGCCAAAGATCCGGGCAGCGAAGGGAGCAGCAATGAAGTTTCCAAGTTCCAGCACGCGCACGCCTGCTAACGGAAGGTTGTTCTCGCCGAGGTTCAGCTGATCGTCCATCAGAATGACCCCTTTTCATGTTAATCTGAAGGTAAGTGTTCCCACTGAATGGGATCGGAATCCCTTTTAGCGGTAAGACTGTAGCAAGTGAGCCACAACACAGCAAGAACTTTTTGAAATAAGTGGATTCATCTCACCGTCCCGCGAGACACGGCAACCATCTTGTCATCGGCGCCCGTGCCTCGCCAGCTAGTAATTGGCCGACCGGCGGTGGCAGGATGAGCGCACCGCTCCGCCGCTGCACGGTACTTGGAACACGATCCACCGGCCTGTTGCCGTGCAGCCGCGCATAAATCCCGAAGACGACAGCTCAAGAATTGGCGTTGGGTATCGGATCAGCCTGGTGCGCCGAAACCGTTTCCGGGCGCCACGAGGCAAATGCCAGCACCGTACCGACCACTCCGATGCCGACCAGGACCAGAGCCGCACCCCACAGGCGGATCGAAGCGCCCAGGGCGCCGGCCACCGGATAGGTCAGCAAGAAGCATGCATGGGACAAGGAAAATTGCGCGGCAAAAACACCGGGGCGGTTTTGCTCGGTGCTGTTGCGGCGCAGCAGCCTCGACGAGGGCGTGAGGATAGTTGCGGTCGCCGCACCCAGGGCCAGCCACAGGCCAAGGAGCCCGGCCCATTGGCCAGAACCCTCGCCCCAGCCGATCACAGCGGCACCGATGAACAGCAGCAGCGGCATCATCACGGCGCCGGCGAGCATCACGCTGCGGTCTTCGAATCGCTCCAGCAACCCCGGCATGCCCAGTGCCACCGCCATCGAACCTGCACCGTATGCTCCGAGCAGCAGCGCCACATCCACCTGCGAGCGGCCCAGATCCCCCTTCACCAGCACCACTGTGTTGACGATGACCATGGCGGAGATCGCGGCGACCACCAGATTCAGCGCCATCAGGCTGCGCAGTTCCCGTGCCGCCCAGAATGCCCGGGTTCCCCCGGTGAGGCGATGGAAGAAGAGCGACTTCTGGGGCGGCGGGATCGCCGGGAAGCGCGTCGCGGCAACAAGCAGAGCAGACGCGGCAAAGCCGAGCACGGTCCCGGCGAAGAGGTTGTGGTAGCTGGTGACGGTCAGCAGCGCGGCCGCCAGCATCGGGCTGGCCAACGACTCCATGTCATAGGCCAGCCGCGACAGCGACAAGGCCCGGGTGTAATCCCGCTCATCGGGCAGGATCGAGGGAATGACCGCTTGGAACGCGGGGGTGAAGGTCGCCGATGCTGATTGCAGTACGAAAATCAGCACATAGATCTGCCACGCTTCGCTGGCGAATGGGAGGCAGAGCGCCACTAGTCCACGAATGATGTTGGACCCGATGAGCACGGGTTTGCGCGGAATATGGGAAACCAGGGCATTGGCCACAGGAGCAACGGCCACATAGGCGACCATCTTCACAGTCAAAGCCAGCCCAAGCACTAATCCCGCGTTGCTGCCGGCAATATCGAAAGCCAGCAGGCCCAGGGCAACGGTAAGCAGGCCCGTGCCCAGCAGCGCAATCATCTGGGCGCTGAAAAGCTTGGCGTACGCCTGGTCCCTGAGTACTGCGAGCATCTTTGCCGACTCCCGTATCTTTTGCCGCTAGCCTTGCGGGGCTTCGTGGTGCAGCGGCAGCTGGCCGTTGGATACCGAATGCTCCGCCTGCTTGATCGCTTCGCTGACCAGGCGCGCCGGGTGCTCATCGGTGAGGCTGTACAGGACCTTGGTTCCGTCCTGGCGCGTGGTCACCATGCGCGCCATGCGCAAACGGGCCAGGTGCTGGGATACCCCCGAAGGGCTCTTCTCGACCAGTTCCGCGAGCGCGTTGACCGAGAGCTCACCGGCACGGCGCAGATGCAGCACAATCCGGATCCGGGTGGCATCGGACAGCAAGCCGAAGACTTCCGCGGCCAGCTCCACGAAATCCGAGGAAGGATCCGGAGCATAAATCTTATTATCTGCATGCATGCTAATAGACTAATACTCTCGCCCGGTATTGCCTAGGGCACACCGGAAATATTCCGCGTCCGACTGGAACTAGAATTGGAGCCATGACTGCAACGCTCGTGGCCAAGGACCTGACTGGCGGCCACGCCCACCGAACCCTCTTCTCGAATCTGAACTTCACCGCCGCACCCGGTGATGTCTACGGCGTAGTGGGTGCCAACGGCGCTGGCAAGTCCACATTGCTCTCGCTGCTTGCCGGGGCCGCGGCCCCGCAGGCCGGAACGGTGAGCACCGCCCCGGATTCTGCGTTCATCGGCTGGATGCCCCAGGAACACGAGCGCATTCCAGGTGAAACCATCACCGCGTATTTGGCCCGCCGCACCGGTTGCGCCGCCGCCACCACCGCCATGGAATCCACCGCCGAAGAACTTGGCAGCGGCAAGCCCGGTGCGGACGACGCCTACACCGTTGCATTCGACCACTGGATGGCCTATGGCGCCATGGATCTGGAAGACCGCATCCCCGAGGTGCTGGCCAAGCTCGGTTTCACTCTCCCGGTAGAAACCGAGATGACTGCCCTGTCCGGCGGCCAGGTAGCCCGCGTGGCTCTAGCAGCCCTGCTGCTCTCCCGCTTCGATGTGGTGCTGCTCGATGAACCGACCAATGATCTCGATCTCGAGGGCCTGGAGCATTTGGAGCATTTCATCAATTCCCTGCGCGCGCCGGTGATCCTGGTATCGCATGACCGCGAGTTCCTCTCCCGCTGCACCACCGGCATCATCGAATTGGACCTGGCCCAGAACCAGGTAGCCACCTATGAAGGCGGCTACGACTCGTACCTTGCCGAACGGGCCATCAACCGCACCCATGCCCGTGAGGCCTACGAGCAGTTCGAGAACCAGAAAGCGGATCTGGTCTCCCGCGCCCGCACCCAGCGCGAATGGTCCTCGCAAGGCGTGCGCAACGCCATGCGCAAGGCGCCGGACAATGACAAGATCCGCCGCCGGGCCAACTCCGAGTCCTCGGAAAAGCAGGCCGCCAAGGTGCGCCAGATGGAATCGCGCATCGCCCGGCTCGACGAAGTGGCCGAACCGCGCAAGGAATGGGTCCTGCAGTTCTCCATCGCCGCGGCTGAGCGCGGGTCCTCGGTGATGTGCACGCTCAACGAGGCCTCGGTATCCCACGGGGACTACGCTTTCGGACCGGTTTCGGTGCAGGTCAACGCCGGGGACCGAATTGGCATCACCGGCCCGAACGGAGCAGGCAAGTCGACCTTGCTGAACCTGCTGCTGGGCAAGTTGGCCCCGCACAGCGGCTCGGCATCCCTGGGCAGTTCGGTGAATATCGGAGAAATCGACCAGGCGCGCACCCAGCTGCCCGGCGACCTGCCACTGGGCGAAGCCTTCGAATTGGAAGTGCCCGAGTACTCCGCCGCGGAGGTGCGCACCCTGCTTGCCAAGTTCGGCTTGAAGGCCGACCAGTCCTCGGCCCTGGTGGATTCGCTCTCCCCCGGCGAGCGAACCCGCGCATCCATGGCGCTGCTCCAGGCCCGCGGGGTGAACCTGCTGGTGCTCGATGAGCCGACCAACCACCTGGACGTACCGGCCATCGAACAGCTCGAAGAAGCCCTGGAAGCGTACACCGGAGCACTGCTGCTGGTCACCCATGATCGGCGCTTGCTGGAGAATGTGCGACTGGACGCCCGATGGGAAGTTGCACAGGGTCAACTAACGGCCCATTTCTAGGGCCTCACTTGGGCACTTATTGCACTGGCAAGTTCACAGCTATCCAACGTAGGATTGGCACTATGGGAGCCGAGTTTTTCAGTTCTTTCGACTGCGAGGTCGACGCCTAGTACCCAAGGATATTTTCTTGAGCAGCACTGCAACACTCCATCCCCAAGGGCCAACGGTCAAGCCGGGCGACCCCAAGAGCTTCTTCCACGTCAAGAAGCTGGTCACTGAAGCTGGACTGGTCGGCCGCCGCCGCGGGCACTATCTCGGGTTGGGCATCGTGCTGACGGTGCTGCTAGCCGGTACCGTTACCGGTTTCATCCTCCTGGGCGACAGCTGGTTCCAGTTGCTGATGGCCGCAGCCTTGGGCCTGCTGCTCACCCAATTCGCGTTCCTGGCGCACGAGGCGGCACACCGCCAGATCCTGGCTTCGCACAAGCGCAATGACAAGCTGGGCCAGTTCCTGGCCAATATCGTCGTGGGCATCAGCTACCAGTGGTGGATGAACAAGCACAACAAGCACCACGCCACCCCCAATACCGTGGGCAAGGATCCGGACATCGAGTGGGACACCATCTCCTTCCAGACCGAGGACGCCAAGCGCCAGCGCGGCCTGCTCAAGTGGATCACCAACCGCCAGGGCTACCTGTTCTTCCCGCTGCTCACCCTTGAGGGCTTGAATCTGCATATGCATTCGATCAAGTACCTGTTCAAGGCCGGCCGGGTCAAGAACCGCAAGCGCGAGATGACCGGCATTGCACTGCGCATCGCCATCTACCTGGCGATCGTGTTCTACTTCCTGCCAGTGGGCATGGCTTTCGCCTTCCTCGGCGTGCAGCTGGCAGTCTTCGGCGTCTACATGGGTGCCTCCTTCGCCCCGAACCACAAGGGCATGCCGATGGTTCCCCAGGACGCTCGCATCGACTTCTTCTCCCGCCAGGTACTGACCGGACGCAATGTCATGGCCAAGTCCAGCTGGGGAAACCGCGTGCTCTCCCACGTCTACGGCGGATTGAACTACCAGGTAGAGCACCACCTGTTCCCGTCCATGCCGCGCGCCAACCTGGCCGGCGTCTCGCGCATCGTGCGCCAGTACTGCGACGAGCACCAGGTGCCGTACACCGTGGCCAGTGTCCGCGAATCCTACGCACAGGTGATCACCTACCTGAACAAGGTCGGGCTATCGGCCCGGGATCCTTTCGAGTGCCCGATGATCTCCGGTTACCGCGTCAGCGCATAGTTCAGGCTGAAGCAGCAAAGAGCTAGGATCCCTTGCCACCAAAGGCAAGGGTTCCTAGCTCTTTCCCGTCTGCGTCAAGGACAAGCATCTTTTCGCCGTCCTCCAGCTTGGCGGAGGCAGCGCGCGAGAGCCAGTCATCCACGCCTTCGCAGAACATCTTGGTCGAAGCCAGCGCGGCGAATTCCAGGTCTTCAGATGCACTCCAGGTACCGGCGAGGCGGTTGCAGCCATCGCTGCCGGTGATCTTGCCGTCTTCGGCAAGCTCCAGCCACGGCTGGCCTTGCTCCTTGCTGCCCCACAAGCCGACCGGATCCTGGAGTATCACGCTGGTCTCGCTTTCAGTTGGCTGGCTGGCGCCCGGCTCGCCCGGGGTCGCCCCGCAGGCGGCAACACCGAAAGCCAAAGACAGTGCCGCGGTGCGCAGGAAGAATCGCTTCATATCCCCCAGCCTAGGTCTTCGGCCCACCCGCTGGCCAGTACCGGATTACGGCTGGGAGTCTACTGGCTGGGTAGGCTCCTTCGGCCCGACAACCTCGATTGCCCCGGTCACCGTACGCTGCACGCCGGTGCT
The DNA here is from genome assembly GCF_044743255.1 of Glutamicibacter sp. NPDC087673. Taxonomy (NCBI): domain Bacteria; kingdom Bacillati; phylum Actinomycetota; class Actinomycetes; order Micrococcales; family Micrococcaceae; genus Glutamicibacter; species Glutamicibacter sp. NPDC087673. The sequence continues at coordinate 172,098 of NZ_JBIUWB010000006.1, read as the reverse complement.
GACGGGAACGACTTCTTCGGCAACTGGCTTGCTGCGGGCAGCATGGCTATGGCGCAGATCAAGGATACCGACCAGCAAGGTGGCCAGGACCAAGAGGGAAATGGCAGCGAATGAGAGCGCCATGGCGATCGAATACCCGGCTACGTGGTTCATGCCGTAGAAGACAGCGGTAATCACCGCAATGCCCACCGCAGTGCCCACGCGCTGGGAAGTCTGCATCAAGCCGCCGGCACTGCCGGAGTTGGCCACGGGAACTTCCATGAGGGTCAGCGCCTGGTTAGGCGAAATAATGAAGCCCTGGGCTACGCCGATGAAGGCCAGCGAAAGCAGCATCCACCAGATGTTCAGCAGCCCGCGATCCTCCAGGACCACCACGGCAATGGTGGCCAGCAGGCCGAACAGGGCGCTGAGAATGCCGCCGATGACCATTTTTCGCCCCACGGTCATGACATAGCGTCCGGCGATGTCGGAGCTGAAGGCGGAGAGCAGGGCCGCGGGAAGGCAGATCAGCCCTGCCTGCAGGGCACTGAAACCCTGGGATTGCTGGACGTAAATGGCCACCAGCACCCAGACGCTGGAAACACCCATGAAGTACAGGCCCGCAATGAGCGTGCCGTTGGTGAAGCTGCGGATCTTGAACAGGGCCAATTCCACCATTGGTTCGCGCCCGAGCTTCTTGTACTTCTTCTCCCACCAGACCCAGAGCACCATGACCAGCACTGCCAAGGCCAGCAGCGACCAGAGCCATGGGGTTTCGCGGCCCTGGACGAATGGCAGGAGCAGGGCGAAAATGCCAACCGCCAGCAGGAGGCCGCCAACCGGGTCCAGATCCACCTTGCCCGCTGGCTTGTTGAACAGCGGCTTGGGCAGCCACAGCAGCGCCAGGACAATAGCCAGCACGCCGACCGGGACGTTGATCAAGAAGGTGGCGCGCCAGCCGGCGTCTTCGCCAAACCAGTTGATCAGCAATCCGCCCAGCACCGGCCCAATAGCTACCGAGAAGCCGACGGCGGTGCCCAGCAGCCCGTAGGCCCGGCCACGGGCCGCGCCACGGAAGTGCTGCTGGATCATGCCCATCACTTGGGGGTTGAGCAGGCCCGAGCCAACGCCCATGATGAAGCGGGCAATGTTCAATACCAGTGGATCCGCGGCCAGCCCTGCGAGGATGCTGGCGGCTGTGAAGATCGCCAAACCCGCCACGAACATCACGCCACGGCCCAGCAGGTCGCCGGCGCGTCCGGCAGCAACCAGCACCACGCCGAAGGTCAGCGCATATCCGGCCAATACCCACTGCAGGTCCGCTTCGGTGGCGTGCAGGGTGGAACCGATGGCAGGAAGAACCACGTTGACGATGCTGACCGAAACCAGCGACATGAACATCGCTGCCAGCAGCACGCCCAGCAATCGCCATCGTGCTCCGGCCGAGAGTTCTTCAGCAACTGGTACCGGATGCGGCTTGCTCTGGGACATGGGCCAACTTTCAAACGAATTCCAGGCCGCACAATCCTGCGGTCCTTCAACCTACAGCGTTGGCCAGCTGGCTAATATTCCCTGTCGAGGTGCTTATTTCACTCTTTGTGGTCTTCGGCGGCCCGGTTGAGCTCGAGCATCTGCGCAATAGCCAGCAACCGCAACTCGACGACTTCCCCGAAAAGGTCATCGCTGTCCTGCTGCGGCAGCTCGAGCGCTTGGCGTGCCAGCGGTGTCGGAACTTCCGGGTAGGCGTCAAGCAATTGGACCGGCACCAGCGAGCTCACGTAGTCCGGGCTGTCCTTCGAGCGGCGGTCATAGTAGTAATCCACATGCATCACGAAACCCAGGACATCCCGTTCCAGGGCGCGGACCATGGCCACTGCCTGCTTGAGCGTCAGCCCGATATCCACGAAGAAGGCGAGGATCCGTTCCATCAATTCATTGCGGAACGGGCCGGGCTCCACCTTGAGCTTTTCGTCGAGCGTCAATTGCGAGGCCCGGGGGTAGGCCCGGTAGGCCCGGCGCGTCGCGTTGTACGCTTCGGTCACCCCGAGCTTCCAGTCGTTGCAGTCGAACTCGATCAGCGGATTGATCGAGATGAAGCGCCCCACCGCCAGGTTGATGACTTCTTGGCGATCCGCCACGTAGTTGTACAACGCCCGCGGGGTGACATTGAATTCGGCCGCAAGACGGTGCATGGTCAGCGCGTCGTAGCCCTCGGCACCGGCGATTTCCAGAGCCTTCTGGGCCAGCTGCTCTTTGCTCAGGGACTGGAATTCAGAGTCCTTGCGCGGGCGCCCGCGACCACGTTTTGTCGGTTCAGGAGAGGAATTTTCCTTATTCTCGGCCATGTCACGAGGATATACGCATTTTCTCTGTAAATTCCCATTAAGCGCCTACAAGTATTGAAACTCCTAAAACAGGGCCAGCAATTTCCTGGCTCGTTCGTGCCACATGCCGGCAGCTAGCGCGAGATGTCCTACGGCGAAGCTCATGCCGCCAGCCAGCCACGGCCAGGCCAGGACCGCCCCGTAGGTTCCTGGCAGCGCAGCGACGAATCCAGCGGCCATCACCAGCAGGCCGGCTGCGACCAGCGCAATATGAGCCAGCTTCCAGCGGAAGGGCAACAGCATCGCCAGCACGGCCAGCAGCGCGGCCGGAGCCAGGATCAGCCATGGCGCAGCGCTGAAGCTGGCCAGGCCTTGGTAGCTGGCATACCCCAGGACCAGGATCAGCAGCACCGCCGCGCACACCAGCCAGCCGGGCCCGGGGCTTGCCATGGAACCGCGCATCATCAGCAGCGGGGTGAAAACCTGTGCCCAGAGCAGCACGGTCACCGGAATGAAGAAGAGCGAGAGCTGTCCGCCACCGGCCGCGCAGATAACGGTCATGATCACAGCCCCGAGGATGTGGATGGTGGTGCCGGCACTATTGGGCAGCCACAAGGGAACCAGGCTGAGGATGACCGGAATGAACGCCAGCCAAATCAGCTGGGATCCGATCAGCAATTCGAGTTGCCCCAGCAGCCCGCCAACTCCCCCGGCAACAAAGCCGAAGCTCTGTTCGTTGGCCAAGGCGGCTTGCGGCGGGGCGAAAAGCACCACCATCAGGGTCAGCAGTGCGAGAGCGAAAATTGGCCACGCCAGAATACGCGTCAAGAAGTACTTGCCGCTGCCCACTTCCAGGGCTTCGGGCTCATGGCGTTCGAATTTGAGCGCGCGCGAGGCAGGCTCGCCGAGCAAGCGGATCAAATCGCTCTTGCGGCGTCCGCCGCCAGGCAGGCGGAGAATCTCCTGCTTGGTGGTTTCAATGACTTCGTTGCGTTCTTGCAAAGACAAGAAATCCAGCGCACGGCGAAGTTGCTCCAAGTAGTTGCGGGCGGCGCGCGGCAAGTAGGGCTTCATGCCTTTTACTCTACGTGCTCCGGCCCATGGGCTGACGCAGGCAAAATGGGGCAACGCCAGTGGCGTTGCCCCATCTGCCCGAAGCGGTCAGTTGCTGCGGGCTACTTGCCTGCGCCGGCGGTCAGGCCGCCGACAATGTACTTCTGCAAGAACAGGAACAATGCCATCACCGGGATCGCTGCCAGTACCGCACCGGCAGCGAAGACCGACCAGTTGGAGGTGAATTCCTCCGAGACGTAGGAGTACAGTCCCACAGCCAGCGTCTGGTTCTCCGGGGAGACCAGGATGACCGAGGCGATCACGAAGTCCGAGGTGCTGGAAATGAAGGACAGCAGGCCCACGACGGCCAGGATCGGTGCCACCAGGCGCAGGATCATGGTGAAGAAGATGCGGGCATGGCCAGCACCATCGATCTTCGCCGCTTCATCGATTTCCACCGGAATGGTGTTGAAGAAGCCGTACATCAGATAGGTGTTCACACCCAGTGCCCCGCCCAGGTACACCATGATCAATGCGATCTGGTTATCGATGCCCAAGACCGGGAAGACATCTCCCAGCGAGGTGAGCAGGATGAAGATTGCCACTACGGCCAGCAGCTGCGGGAAGATCTGCACAATCAGCAAGCTGACCAGGCCCACGCGGCGGCCGGTGAAGCGCATCCGCGAGAAGCTGTAGGCAGCCAAGGCGCCGAGGAACACCGAAGCGGCCGCCGTGGTCAGGCCGATCACCAAGGTGTTGATGAACCAGGCGCCGAAGGGACGCTGCTGATTCTGGAACAGCTCCACATAGCTGTTGAAGCCGATGGTGGTGAACAATCCATTGGAAGACAGCAGGGTTCCATTGGGGTTCAGCGAGGCCGAGAGCACGTAGAGCAGCGGGAAGGCCGCATAGATGCACAGGGCCACGCCGATCAGGTGGCGCCAGCCGGTGGAGGCGAACCATTTGCCCAGGCCCTGGCGCCCCGCGCGTCCCTTGGGTGCGCCGGCTACCGGCCTGCCGGTGATTTCGGTGCTCATTAGTTCAGCTCCTCCAGTGCCTTGGTCTGCTTGAAACTGATAATCGAGATGATCGCGACGATCACGAAAATGATGATGGAGAAGGCGCTGGCCAGCCCATAGTCGCGCTGGGAGCCAACGAAGGCCACCTTGTAGACCATGGAGATCAGGATGTCGGTGGATCCCACGTTCAGTCCTGCATCCTGCATGCGCGGCCCGCCTTCGGTGAGCATGTAGATCACGTTGAAGTTGTTGAAGTTGAAGGCGAAGGAGCTGATCAGCAGCGGAGCCACCGAGACCAGCAGCAGCGGCAGCTTGATCAACCGGAAGATCTGGAACGGCTTCGCCCCGTCGATGGTGGCCGCTTCGGAGAGTTCATTCGGAATGGACTGCAGCGCCCCGGTGCAGACCAGGAACATGTACGGGAATCCGAGCCACAGATTCACCCAGAGCACGGAGAACTTCGCCAGCCACGGGTCGGTCAGCCAAGGGATCTGCGCTCCGCCCAGGAGCACCTGGTTGACGAACCCGAAGTCGCGGTTGAGCATGCCGGCCCAGACCAGCCCGCCCAGGAACGCAGGGAATGCGTAAGGCAGGATCGAGATGACGCGGTAGACCTTCCGCCCCTTCATGCGCAGGTCGTTGAAGACAATCGCCAGGAACAGCCCGAGGAAGAAGGTGGTCGCCACCGACAGGAAGGCGAAGGCGAAGGTCCACACGGTGACAGAGAACAGGGCGTTGCGGATCGAGGAATCGGTGACCGCACGGGTGAAGTTCTCGAAGCCCACGTTGATGGACCAGCCGGGCATCAGCTGCGAGCCGTCTTGCGCGGTATACGCGCCCACGCCGGTGTCCCGGTACACCACGCCGGTCTGCTGATCGGTCATGGTGTCCGCGGCTTCATCATGCTTGATGGAGGACGTGTACTGGTAGGCGGTGCGGCCATCGCTGGTGCGCACGGTGCCATCTGCCGGGTTCTCGGTGAATGGAACGGCCAGCGAGGTGACCTCCTGCTGGCGGCCCAGCAAATCGGCGAAAGCCAGTTCGGAGTAGTCCCCCAGGCCAGCGGGGTCTACCGGGACGAAAGGATCATCCGCATCGCCGAGCAGCTGCTGGCCATCGCGCTCAATGAGCATCGCCAGCCCGTCTTGCCCCTCGAGGATGGACACCGGGTAGCCGGCTGATCCCTCGACGCGGTTCTGGTTGGATTGCAGCAGCGCGCTGATCGCGTCATCCTTATCCGAGTTGTGCCCCGAACCGTAGTTGGTGAAGGCGATATACCCGGTGTAGCCGATCACGAAGACCTGGAAGATCAGCAGGAAGATGGTGCCCGGCAGCAGGTACTTTGCCGGCAGCCATCCGCGCTTGAAGTAGACCACGTTGATCAGCACGGTAATGGCCGCGATCACCGTGGCGATCGCCCAGGCTTCGCGCCCCAGTGCGGTGAAGACCGCGAAGAGCGCGGTCGCATCGACGATCGCCACCAGGATGATCTTGGCGAGCATGGCGCCAGTGGAGGTACTGGTGGCGTTGGCGAAGCGCCTGGCTGCCGGTGACAGCTTGGGCTTCGTCTCCTCGGTGCCGGGTTGCGGCCCTTGGCGGGCGGTCTTTGTCATCTTCCAGATGTCCCTGTCGATCAAGTGCAGTTAGCGCTGGTGAATTGCAGGCGCTGGGGCCCGGAGGAGTTCCTCCCGGCCCCAGCGCCCATCGTTGTGCCTGGTGGCAGGCGTTCCTACTTCGAGATGGCCTTTTCGATGTCCGAGGTCATCTGCTTCCAGCGCTTGGCCGGATCAGCCTTGCCGGTGATGATCTCGGCCTCGGCTACGCCCCAGAACTCCCATACGGCAGCCATTTCCGGGATGTTCGGCATCGGCACGCCGTTGGCGCCGACCTCGCCGAAGGCAGCGATGGTTTCATCGGCCTTGGCCGCTTCGAATGCCGCCTTGTTTGCCGGCGGGCGGTTGCCTACCTCGTACAGTTCGGTCTGGACTTCTTCGGTGCCGATGTAGTTGGTCAGGAATTCGGTAGCGGCCAGCAGGTTCTCGGTCTTCGCGGAAACGAAGAAACCCTGCACGGCGACGAATGGCTGGGCCTGCTCGCCACCGGCCGATGGAATCGGGTCGATTTCCAGGTTGATTTCAGCTTCTTCTACTGCTTCCACGTTCCATGGACCGGTCAGGAAGAATGGCGAGTCGCCGGAGACGAACTTCTCCTTGGCAATGTCCCCGTCGAGGCTGGTCTTCAGGTTGCCTTCTTCGCCCTCTTCAGCCAGCCACTTGGCGAATTCGATGCCGCCCTCGTTGCCGATCTGCAGATCTGCCGGGTCATAAGCGCCCGTATCATCGGTGCCGAACACCGGTGCGCCGAAGGAGGTCTGGAACGGGTAGGCGTGGAATGGATCGCCGACATCAGAGACCTGGACCAGGAACGGGAATTCGGTGCCGGCCTTCTCGCCGGCGGCAATCATGTCATCGAAGCTCTTTGGAGCTTCCTTGACCAGATCCGCATTGCGCAGCAGGGCCAGGTTCTCGGTGGCGTAGGGAACGCCGTAGGTGTTGCCCTCGTAGCTCATGGCGTTGACCGCGACGTCCTGGAACTCGCCGGCCTTGTCGCCCAGCTCAACTGGCTGGACTACGCCGTTGTTGACCAGGTTGCCCAACCAGTCGTGGGCGCCGATGGTGATATCCGGGCCCTTGCCGGTTGGAACCTGGCGCAGGAAGTCTTCCTGGATCTTGGAGAAGTCCTTGATCACGAGGTCCACCTTGACCCCGGACTGCTTCTCGAAGTCAGCTGCTGCATCCTTGAGCACTGGCTCGCGGTTGGCGTCGACCCAGACGGTCAGCTTGCCGCCGGAGGCAGCTGCCGGCGAGGATTGCGCCGCTGCGGGGCTGGAGGAAACTGCTGGCGTGTTGGAGCCAGACCCGCCGCAGGCGGTGAGCGAGAGTGCGGCAATGGCCGTCAGTGCTCCGCCGAGAAGCCAAGGGTGCTTATTCACCTTCATGGGATGTCCTTTCGTGACAACTGTGTCATCAGGGACCGGGTCGGCCGCGATTTCCGCTGGGCCTGCCGGTCGGGTCTTTAGTGGTGCGAGTAACACATTGACTGTAAGCGTTTACAGCGTGGCACAGATCATGAAAATTGACAACAATGCCGATAAAATCAGTTTTATCGGCCGAGGCGCGAATTCTGACCTCACCATGGAACGAAGGCTTTGAAGCATAATTGCAAGCGTTTACAAACTCTGGTGAATCATTTATCGTTACCGTCATGACTTCAATTCGTTCAGCAGCTGATTCCCTTGTGCAATCCGAAGACTCGCAGTGGTGGCGCTCCTCGGTGATCTACCAGATCTACCCGCGCTCCTTCGCCGATTCCAATGGCGATGGGATGGGCGATCTGCGCGGCATTACCCAACGCCTGGAAAGCATCGCTCAGCTTTCGGTCGACGCGATTTGGCTGTCGCCATTCTTCACTTCCCCGCAGAAGGACGCCGGATACGACGTATCGGACTACTGCGATGTGGATCCGCTGTTTGGAACCCTGGAGGACTACGACGCGATGGTGGCCAAGGCCCACGCATTGGGCCTGCGCGTCATCATCGACCTGGTTCCGAACCACTGCTCGGACCAGCACCCGTGGTTCCAGGAAGCGCTCAAGGCCGCGCCCGGCTCCCCCGAACGCGACCGCTTCATCTTCAAGGACACCCCGGCAACCGGGCTCCCGAATAATTGGGATTCAGTCTTCGGCGGCCCCATGTGGACCGAAACCACGAATCCTGATGGCAGCGCCGGCCAGTCCTACCTGCATATCTTCGACTCCTCGCAGCCGGACTTCAACTGGCACAACGAGGAAGTGCGCGCGATGTTCCGCGACGTCCTGCGCTTCTGGCTGGACCGGGGCACCGACGGCTTCCGCGTTGACGTGGCCCACGGGCTGATCAAGGCCGAGGGCTTGCCGGACTTCACCCCGGACCCATCCGGTGCCTCCATGGGCGGCACCGACGAACTGGCTCCGTGGTGGGGCCAGGATGGCGTGCATGAGATCTACCGCGACTGGCGCAAGGTCATGGACGAGTACGACGGCGAGCGCGTGCTGTGCGCCGAGGCTTGGGTCAATCCCCTGTCGCTGATGGCCAAGTGGGTGCGCGAGGACGAGATGCACCAGGCTTTCAACTTCCCTTATCTCTCTTGCGACTTCGATGCCCAGCAGATCCGCGAAACCATCGACCAGTCTCTGGAGGAGTTCGGCAAGGTCGGCGCCCCGAGCACTTGGGTGCTCTCCAACCATGACGTGGTGCGCCATGCGACCCGCTTGGCGCTGACCGATGAGAACCCGCAGGGCGAGGGCATCGGCCTGAACACCCCGAACCTGCCGGAGGCTGCCGTGGGATTGCGTCGCGCTCGTGCTTCCAGCGCGTTGATGCTGGCCCTGCCAGGTGGCGCCTACATCTACCAGGGCGAAGAGCTGGGCCTGCCAGAAGCCGTTGAACTGCCAGATGAGGCGCGCCAGGATCCTACCTGGTTGCGCACCAATGGCGAGCGCTACGGGCGTGACGGCTGCCGGGTGCCCTTGCCCTGGGAAAGCGGCAAGCCCGCTTTCGGCTTCAGCGCGACCGGTGAAAGCTGGCTGCCGCAGCCGGCAGGCTGGGACTCCTACGCCCGCGATGCGCAGGTCGATGACCAGTCCTCCACGCTGAACCTGTACCGCCGCCTGTTGCAGCTGCGCCAGGATCATGCACTGGGCACCGGCACCCTGGATTGGGTCGAAGGTACCGGAGATGATGTTCTGGCTTTCGCCAACGGCACTGTGCTGGTCGTGGCCAACTACGCTGCAACTGCACAGCCTTTGCCTGCCGGTGCGCAGGGCGCCACCGAACTGGTGCGCAGCCAAAGCGAGATTTCGGCGGAATCGGGAATGATTCCGGGCGAAACCACGCTCTGGTTCCAGTTGCCGTAGCCGGCAATCTGCTGACCGGCTGCAGCCGCACCGGGTAATGTTGGGCAGGAGCCGTGGCCAGGGGAAGGAATTTCCCCTAGCCACGGCTGTGCCTATGAAGGAAGGAAGAGAAGTGGCCGGGATCAAAGACGTCGCACAAGCCGCTGGCGTATCCATTGCCACCGTCTCGCGCGCATTATCTGGCCGGGGTTCTGTCTCCGCGTCCGCGCAGGAGGCTGTGCAGCGCGCCGCCACCGAGCTGGGCTATGTGGTCTCATCTTCCGCGTCCGGGCTGGCCTCGGGACGCACCCGCAACATCGGCGTGCTCGTTCCGGTGATCAACCACTGGTTCTACGCCTGCGTGCTGGAAGGCATTTCCAGCCGCTTGATGGACGAGGGCTATGACACCACCCTCTATCAGCTGACCAAGGACCGCACCCAGCGCGAGAAGATCTTCTCCGATTTCCTGCTGCGCCAGCGCGTGGATGCGGTGATCGCGGTCAACGTCGAGTTGGCTGGGGACGAGGTCCAGGCGCTGCTGGCCATGGACAAGCCCCTGGTTGGCGTGGGAGGACCGCTTCCCGGTGTGCCGACCCTGCACGTGAATGACGAAGCGATTTCTGCCCTCGCGACCGGGCACCTCATCTCCCTGGGCCATGAACGCATTGGCTTCATCGGCGGCAACGCGGAAACCGATGTGGATTTCATGGTGCCCACCCACCGCCGCACCGGCTACGAGCGGGCGCTGGCCGAGGCTGGACTTGAACTGGATGAGTCGCTGTTCGCCAGCGCGGACTTCTCCATGGCCCAGGGCTACGCGGTGGCCAAGCAGCTGCTGGGCAACCCGGCATCCCGACCGACGGCAGTGTTCGCAGCCAGTGATGAAATGGCCATTGGCGCGATCCTGGCCGCCCGCGATCTCGGTTTGCAGCTGCCCCATGACCTGTCGGTCATCGGCGTGGACAATCACGACCTGGCCGAGCTCTTCGGCTTGACCACCGTCGAGCAGCGTCCGCATGAGCAGGGGCAGCTGGCGGTCGCCATGCTGCTGCGTGCTATCCGTGGCCAGGAACCGGCGCAGGCCCACGAGTTGGGCCATCGGCTGATCGTACGTTCCTCCACCACCCGCCCCGCCCAGTAACCTGGCCAGGCAGTCGGGTCCCGCATGCCGGCGGCCTAGGCGCAATGGATGGCGGTGGCCGGACGTCGGCCGTGCAGCAAACTGCCCGCTGCATCCGCCTGCTGATCGCCAAACCACCGGTCGCCAGACGCGCAAATGCCCGCGCGGGCCAGGATCGCTTGATCCCTTGCCTGCGCGGGCATTATGCTGCCGCGAAACTAGTGCGCCACGCGCGAGTCGGCCTGTTCGCCCTCAATTTCTTCCACGTGCAGGTTGCGTCCACGGGTCTCGCCCACCCAGAGCACCGCTGCCACGGAAATGATGGTCAGCACCATGATGTAGATGGCAATCGAGATCGAAGAGCCTGTGGTCTCCAACAGGATCTGCGCCACGGTGGCCGCGAAGGCGCCGCCCAGAATGGCGCCAATGGCGTAGCCAATGGAGATGCCCGAGTAGCGGATCTGCGCCGGGAACATCTCCGCGTACATCGCCGACTGCGGGCCGTAGGACAAGCCCAGGCCAACGGTCAGCACGAAGATCGCAATGGTGTACAGCACGATGTTTCCGGTGTCGACCATCAGGAACATCGGGATCATCCAGATGAACACCAGCGCGTAGCCGATCACGAAGGTATTGCGGCGCCCGATCTTGTCCGAGAGCCAGCCGCCGACCAGGGTGAAGATCAGCCAGCCCACCGAACCGATGGTAGTAGCCAGGAGGATCGGTGCCACCGGCATCTCGAGGACCTTGGTGGTGTAGGAAATGAAGAACGCGATCACCAGGTAGCCGGCGGCGTTGTTCGAGATGAAGATCAGCGCGGCCTGCAGGACCTGCTTGGAATGGCTGGTCATCAGCTCGCGCAGCGGGGTGTGCTCGGAAGCCTTGCGCTGGGCGAGCTGCTTGAAGACCGGGGATTCCTCAACCGCACGGCGGATCATGTAGCCCACGAAGATCAGCGCAATGGAGAGCAGGAACGGAATGCGCCAGCCCCATGCGGCGAACTCTTCCGGGCTCATCGCAACGCGCAGGATGTAGAGCAGGCCGGTAGCCAGGATCATGCCGATGGGCACGCCGATCTGCGGGTAGGCGCCGAAGTAGCCGCGGCGATCCTTCGGTGCGTGCTCTACCGCCATCAAGGCTGCACCGCCCCATTCGCCACCGGCCGAGAAGCCCTGGACTACGCGCAGGAGCACCAGCAGGATTGGCGCGGCCACGCCGATGGACGCGTAGGTTGGCAGCAGGCCAATCGCCGCGGTGGCAACGCCCATGAGGATCAGGGTGAGCACCAGGATGCGCTTGCGTCCGTAGCGGTCGCCCAGGTGGCCGGCAACCACTGCGCCCAGGGGACGGAAGAAGAAGGAGATGCCGATCATTGCGAAAGAAAGGATCTGCGCGACACCCGGATTCGACTGCCCCAGGGGCTCGAGGAACAACGGGGTCAGCAGGGTCGCGGTGAGCTGGGCGAAAATGAAGAAGTCGTACCACTCAATGGTGGTGCCCACCAGGGTGCCGGCAAGAACCCGGCGCTCCTCCTGGGTGCGAGTGACAGTCGATGACATGAGTTGGCCTTTTGCGAGTTGTTTACCGACCGTTCGGACGGTTTATGTCGCACACCATCATACGCCCACAGTGAAGCAGATCACAAGATCTATCCAAATCGTGACCAGCTCCAGCCAGGCGCCCTCTCCCGCAATGGGCTGGGAATTCGGTGTTCTAATAGAGAACGACTAAAATCGGATATAGATCACCGACCGCTTGGTCCCCAGATTCACTACGAAGGCCCTCGACGACGTTCCAGCAGCGCCGCACGCCAGATTGAAGAGCAATGCCTACCTCCCAGACGCTTTCGCGTGGAATCCGCGTCCTTGAAATCGTCGCCAATTCCCCGGTCAACCTTTCCATCGCGGAAATCGCCGCGAAACTGGAAGTCCACCGCTCCATTGCCTACCGCATCATCCGCACCCTGGAGCAGCATCACCTGCTCAACCGCGACGAGGCCGGGCACATCCGTTCCGCTTCCGGCTTGGCCGTGCTCGCCCGCTCGGTCCAGCGCGACCTGCAGGCGGCCGCCACCCCGGAACTCACCGCGCTGGCCAACGAGCTGTCGATGACTGCTTTCGTAGCCGTCTGGGAACACGACCTGTGCACCACCTTGCAGTCGGTCTCCCCGTTGAACTCCCAGCGCGCGATCGTCCATCGCCCGGGCTCGGTGCACGGCATGGATGTGGGAGCAGCCGGCATCGCGATCCAGTCGCGCTATGCCAAGGCCGAGTGGGATGCCCTGGACACGGGCATCGAGTACCGCGAAGCTGCCGTCGCGGCCCGGATTGACGGCTATGCCACCAGCGAGAATGAAGTCATCCAGGGCGTGACGTCCATTGCCGTTCCGATCCAGCATTCCGGGCAAACCCCGGCGGCCTTGGCCGTCGTCTTCGCCGCCAGCACGGTCGGCGGGTACGAGCGCATGATCGAGGAACTCAAGCACGCAGCGGCGCGCATCAGCGAAAAGCTCGCGCACTAGCAATTCCCGGCGGGGAAAGAAGCATCCCGTTGCCCTTCGCCTGCTGGGCGAGGTGCAACGGGATGCTTCTTATCCAGCTTTGCTGGCCGGCCGCAAGATGCGCAGAGTTCTTGCCCTAGCGGACGCGGGCCAGCGTCGGGGACTTCGCGACAACGATCTTCATCGCCACAGCGGCCAGGAAGATCACCAGTGCGCCACCGGTGGAGACCCAGAAGGCGCCGAGGTAGCCCAGGGTCTCGGCGAAGACGCCGGCCAAGCCGTTTCCGATCGCGGTTCCCACAACAATGCCGGCAGAGAGCATGGTCATCACGGTGGACAGGCGCTGCGGCGGAGCGACTTCGCCGCCCAGGGTCATGACCGTGACGATCACCGGCCCTACCGCAAATCCTGCGATGAACAGGGCAACCAGCATCAGCGGGACATTGCCGGCCACGTGCAGGCCGAAGCTGAGCACGGTCAGTGCTGCGCCGCACAGGATCCAGCGGTTGATCTGCTTGAAGGCCTGCGGCCAAGCGGCCACGGAGATCGCGGCAATCGCGCTGGAGAAGCCCATGGCGCCATAGAGCAGGCCGCCGGAGTTGGAATCGCCCTGCGCCCCGGCAAAGGCCAGGGTACCGGCCGCCGAGGAACCGAAGACCGTGCCCAGCGCCATCATGCCCAGGACCAGGGCACCGATCGCGGCAACCTGCGCGCCGCTGATCGAGACCTTGGGAGTGTGCTCGGCGGTTCTCGCCGGCTTCACCGCATTGCCGGTACGGTGCGAGGCGAACACCGGCACCAGCACCAGGGTCAGCAGGGCGGCAAGGTAGAGCGGCAGCACCGGATCCACCAGGGAGGCCAGCAGGCCCACGGCAACCGGGCCGAAGACGAAGCCCAGTTCATCGAACATGGACTCCAGGCTCAGTGCCGCCGAAAGGACCTTGTGGTTCTTCTTCTGCTGGCGGGTGATTGCAATCCAGCGGACGCGGGACATCGGGCCGACCTGCGGGCCGGTAGCACCGGCGGCCAGGCACATGATCGAGAGCAAGGCCGCGGACATGTCCGGTCCCGAATCGGCAAACAGCGTCAGGGCAACCAGCAGGATGGTGTGGATGACCGCGACAGTGGTCAATACCGGGCGCTGGCCCACCCGGTCAGCCAGATAGCCGATGCTCGGACCGCCAATGGCGGACCCCAGGCCAACCATGGCCGCGGCCAAGCCGCCCATGGCATATGAGCCGGTGGTAGCAGTTACCAGGGTCATGGACCCGATGGTGAGCATCGCCAGTGGGAGGCGTGCAAGGAAAGTAAGCGGCAGGAAGGGTGCTCCCACCAAAGGGACTAACGCGGAGTATCCGGACATCTTCTCGGATTCCTCACTGTTTTCCTTCGACAAAGTAGGCTGAGTCAACAAAACTCCATGAAGAAGCGTGCGTCGTCCCACACCCCCCGACGCACAAAATTTCCCAGGCATGCCTGATGGCACTACTTTCAAGATAGCTACTGCCCTGGGGCAAGTCCAATCTATCCAGCCAAGATCACAGTGCCATCGCGTTCAATGGTGGAACCGTGCTGGGTCTTGCTGACCGAAATCCGATTGGTGATGCGCTGCTTCATTTCTGCCACGTGGGAGACCAAGCCGATGGTGCGGCCCCCGGCACGCAAGTTTTCCAGCGCCTGCATGACTTCTTCCAGCGTCTCGGCATCCAGCGAACCGAAGCCTTCATCGACGAAGAGCGTCTGCATGTCCACTGCCCAGGAATGGTGCGAAATGACATCCGCCAGGCCCAGTGCCAGGGCCAGCGAGGCCATGAAGGTCTCGCCTCCGGAGAGCGTCTGGGTCTCCCGGCGCTTCCCGGTCCACGAATCGAGCACCTGCAGCCCCAACCCGGACTTCGAATTGCCCTGCTTGGAATCATCATGGTGCAGCGAGTAGCGGCCGCCGGACATCATGCCCAGGCGCTGCGTTGCGGCGATGGCCACTTCCTCCAGCCGGGCAGCGAGCACATAGGTGCTCAGCGTCATCTTGTAGAGGTTCTCTCCCCCGCCACGAATCACTTCAGCCAATCCGCGCAGCCGGCGGTAGGCTTCGATGACCGGGCCTGCCTCGGTCCGCTGGCGTTCAAGATCAGTGGCTGCTTGCTCGTGGCGAACGAGCTGGGTCTGCGCCAGCACTTCTTGTTCCCGCGCCGCTTCGAAGCGTTCTTCGGCGAGGGAAGAGAGCAGCTTCGCTTCGGCAATCCCTTCTTCGCTTGGCCCTTCCACACCCTGCGCGGATAATTCCTGGGCCTTGCGGCAGTCCTGCGACGCTTCAAGCGTGGCAATGGCACTGGCCAGGTCGACATCGGCACGCTGCAGCTGGCGCAGGCGCTCGCGTTCGGCGCTGTCCAGCAAGGCGGCCTCGAAGGCAGCCGGATTCTCGAAACCGGCGGCCGTGCGCTGGCTATTCCAGGTGGCCTCGGCCTTCTCCAGCGCCTCGTCCGCCTCGAGGAAACGGCGAAGGTGCCGCACCGCGCTGGCCAAGCCCTGGGACGTGGCGGACAGCTGCGCCACAAGTTCGGCCAGGTTCTCCCGGCCTTGGCGCAGCTGCTCCAGCTTGGCATCGAGTTCTGCCAGCTGGGTTTGCAGGGACTGCGCCCGCTGCTTCGCGGTGGCGTGCTCGAGTACCGCCCGGGATGCGCGCGCGTTCTGCTGCTCGGTACGCTGGCGCACCGCATCCAGCTTTGCCACGCGGGCAGCGATTTCTCCTTGCTGCTTCTGCTCCCGTTCCAGTCCGGCCTGCGCCGTGGCAAGCTCCGCCCGCAGGTCCGCGACCGGGGCATCGCCAGCGGCTTCCTGCGCGGCCTGGAACTTGGCCACCAGGGTGTCGCGCGCCTGCGCGGCCCGTTGCCCGGCAGCTCTTGCCGCAGCCACCGCGGCTTCCAGCGCTTGGATCTGCTCATCGTCGATCAGCGGCGCATCGGCATCCGCCCGGGCCGGGGCGGGATGCTCTTGCGCACCGCAGACCAGGCACGGTTGCCCGTCTTCCAGCGCGGCAGCCAATCGCAAAGCGCTCTGGGCCAGCTGCTCGGTACGCAGGTCAAGCAAGGTATTGGCTACGCCTACAATCTCCAGCTCTTGTGCGCTGGACTTCTCCCGTGCGGACAGCGCCTGCTTCTCCAGGGTGTCGCGCTCGGTGGCATGCTGGATCCTGGTCTCCAGCCCCTTCACGTGTTCCTTGGCCTGCTGGACCTTGCCGCCGGCGGCTACCTGGTCGAGGTCCGCGGCTTCCAGCGCAGCACGTTCGGCCTTGAGCAAGGCAACTTCGGCTTCGGCCTGGGCACGGGTCTCTTCCTGCGCAGCGGCCAGTTCGGCGGCCTTGCGTGCCTGGCCGGCCAGGACGCCGCGGCGCTTTTCATCGTCCAGGCCCGCCTTGGCCACCGCTAGTTCTTCGGCCGCTTGCTGCGCCGGCAGGCGCAGCTGCTCCAGACCGGCAGCGTCGGCGCTGGGGTCCAGCCCCTGTTCGGTTTCAAGCCACAGCTTGCTGTCCAGCCAGGTTGCCTTGGCCTGCTCCTGGGCGACGGATGCCTCCTGGAGCTGGGCCTGGTAGGCACGCACCGCGCCTGCCTTGGCATCGCTGTCCAAGCGCTCGGCAGCCGCTGCGGCCGCTTCATGGTTCTGGGCATAGCCGGCCTGCATGCCGCGCAGCTCGGCCAGGCGCGCGAAGATCCGGCGGCGTTCCTCCAGGGCCTGCGCCTGCTCGCGGGTGCGGGTCATCTCGGTGCGCAGTTTGGCCGCTTCTAGGGCCGAGTCCCGGTGAACCGCCGCGATCCGGCGGTGATAGCCGGCGAACTGCTCGGCACTGCTCAGGTCCACCGCCGCGGCCTGTCCAGCGCCATCGGCGTCGGCGTTCGCTTCGCCGTCGGCCTCGGCGGGCTCATCGCTGGCTTCGCGGCCGGCGAGGAACGCCCGGGCAGCGGAATGGATGGCCTCTTCGCTGGCGCTCAGGCGTGCTTCCAGGCTCTCGGTTTTCTTGCGCTCTTCGGCCAGCCGGGCGGCGAATTCATCCTCGATCCGCGCATAGCCGCTGGTATCGAAGAGATTCGCCAGGAGATCTTCGCGGTCCTTGGCCTTGGCCCGCAGGAAGTCCGCAAAGCCGCCCTGCGGCAGCATGACTACCTTGGTGAACTGCTCGCGGTCCAGACCCAGCAGGCTGCCCAGGACGTGGCCCACCTCGTCGTTGCGGGTGGACAGTTCCTTCCAGCCCGAACCGGTGAACTCGCGCAGGAAGCTGGCGGCCTTCTGCTCGGTGGTCTTGTTCTTGCCGCGCTTGGACGGGCGCATCCAGGCCGGCGAACGGGTGACCTCGAAGCGCCGGTCGCCGATGGTCAGCTCGCAGACCACTTCCGGAGCCAAACCGGCCGGGGCATGGTCCGAACGGATCTGCCGGCTGCCGGCGCGGCTTCCGGGCAACGCACCGTACAGGGCGTAGCAGATCGCATCCAGGATGCTGGACTTGCCGGCACCGGTGGGGCCATCAAGCAGAAACAGCCCGCCTTCGGCCAATTCATCGAAGTCGATCTCTTCGGTGCCTGCGAAGGGCCCGAACGCCTGGATCTGGAGTTTGTGGATTCTCACTGGCTGGCCTGTGTCTCTCGGGTGGCTTGGATGACGGCGCCGATGACTTCCCGTTCCAGTTCATCGGCCGCGCGTTCGCGGACATGTTCCATGAAGTCCCCCACCACTTGTTCGGTGCTGGCGGCCTTGGCCATGCGCTCGGCATAGCTCGCCGGCTTGGCATCCCCGCCGGCGTGATCGGGGGCGAAATTCAGCACCACGGTGTCGGGGAAACGGGTTCGAATCGTTGCCATCGCGTCGGCGGGGCGTTCGCTATCGGTCAGCGTGACCTGGCACCATGCATTGGCGGCGGATTCCAGTTCCGGATCCGCCAGGAGCTCAGCGAGCTTGCCCTTGAGGATGGCCAATTTCTTCGGCACCGGAAGCAGGATTTCCTGCACGGACTCTATGCCCCGGGCGTTGGTGTCGATCAGCCAGACGCCCTTGCGCTGCGTTGCCTCGGAGAAGGAGTATGCCAGCGGAGAGCCCGAATAGCGCACGTGCTCCTTGACCTTCTGCCGTCCATGCAGGTGCCCCAGCGCCGAGTAGTCGAAGCGCTCGAAAAGCTCTGCCGGAACCACGTCGAGGTTGCCGGTGCTCAGCTCGCGTTCGGAGTCGCTGCCGTAGCCGCCGGCGGCGAACAGGTGGGCCATCGCGATGGAAACTACCGGTTTTTCCCCTGCCCGCAGTTGCGCAAGATCTTCTTCGATCTGCGCGATGGCCGCACGGACCACCGCTTCGTGGCTGGCCTTTTCCACGCCCAGGCGTTCCATCACCATGCGCGGTTCCAGGTACGGGATGCCGTAGATGGCCACCCGGTGATCGCCGGCATCGTGGATAACCGGCAGCAGCATGCGCTGGAGGTCGGCGATGATGTGCACCCCGGCGCTGTCCAGGAGCTCTGCGCCGAAGCCCAGACGGGAGGCCGAGTCGTGGTTGCCGCTGGTGACCACGACGGCGGCCCCGGTGGCGCGCAGCTCGCGCAGCACCCAGTTGCACAACTGGACGGCATCCACATGCGGCAGCGCGCGGTCGTAGATGTCACCGGAAATCAGCACCGCATCAACCTGCTGATTAATCGTGATATCGATGATTTCCTGCAGCACTGCGCGCTGCGCTTCGATCAGGGAGGCCCCGTGGAAGGTCCGTCCCAAATGCCAGTCCGAGGTGTGAAGCAATCGCATGTGTCCAACCTTATGCAATGCCGCGGACAACTTGGACATTAGAATGGTGATGTGAATGAAACCGGTGAAACTGCACTCCTGCCAGAGAACTACTCAGACAAGGTGTTTGCGATCCTCCTCGGCCTAGCCGATGGCGCAACCCACGCCCGTGACGAAATTGACCCCGGGGCCACCGAAATCCTCCCGCTCTACCTGGCCGACGGCCTGCTGGAAGCGCTGGAATGGGCCAACGACGGTGTCGCCAGCGACGAAGCGGCCTGCATGTGGCTTGCGGCCCTGCGCGGCTACAGCAAGATCGCCGGCTCCTTCCCGGAACGCGCCCCGCAACCGCTGGGCCGCTGGATCGACAAGGAATTCGCCAGCGTCGAGATCTTCGAGAAGACCCTGGACGGCGATCCGCAGAACCTCGCCGGCCTGGACAGCCCCGACATGGGACAGCCGGGGCGTCCCACCGGCGCTGGCGCCGACTCCACCGGCGTGCTGCCGCGTGCCGCGATTGCCGCGCTGCTGGCTCGGGTCCCTGTGGGCACCACCGAGACCCTGGCCCGTTCGGCCGCCTTCCTGACCCACGACGACCAGGCGGCCAAGACCGCCATTGCCGCGGCGAAGATCATCCGCTCGGCCATGGAACGCTCCGAGGCCGCCACCGGCGAATGGGCCGAGCTGCTCGTTGGCCTGCAGGGCCCGTCGGCCGATGCGCTGCGCGAGGTGGCCACCAGGATCGCCGAGAACATCTCGCTGTCCCCCGAAGAGGCCTACGCGGCGTACTTCGGCGAGCATGCCGCCGAGCAAGACGCGGAATCGGACATCGAGGCCGCCCCGGCGGCAACCGCCGAAGAAGAAGCTGCCCGGGATCCCGAGGTCGACGCCTACGCTGTAGCGCTGCTGGCTGCCATCTACGGCACCGAAGCCGTCGGCGAGCGCCCCGCGAGCGCACTGGATGACATCATCTCCGAGCTGCATGACCGCTGGATGGCACTGCTGGTCTAGGAACCGCCCCCAGAAAAAAATGGCAGAAGCCCGGCCGGCACAGATTCGATCTGTGCCGGCCGGGCTTCTGCGGTTTGCTAGGCGGTCAGGCCGAACCCGCCAACCATCTGCATGAACTCGCCTTCGGAGATGATGCTGACCCGCTGGCCCTTTTCGCGCAGCCGGAGTACGTGCTTGGCCTTGTTGGTCAGCCGCCCGTTGGCCAGATCCTCCGGGACGAAGCCGTCTCCGACGACCAGCGCCGTGGTGGCGCGGGTGACCCGCGAGGCGGTCTGCGCGCCGTGTTCGGCGGCCAGTTCCTTGGCCTTGGGGCGCGGCATGGACAGGTTGCCGGTGAACACCATGATCTGGCCGAACAGCGGATGGCTGGGATCCGCGTTGTCGCTCGGCTTCGGGTTCGGCCCTTCCTGCGGCCAGTTGTTGAAGGAATCCTGCGGCGGCAACGGGTTGCCTGCAGCCAGCCAGCCTTGGGCGTCGCGGGTGGCGCGGGACAGTTCGTGGCCTGGCTGCCACGGCTGGGTCAGGCTCAGCCGGACGCCATAGTGGTCTGCCGTCTCCAACACGGACTGCTGTCCGCTGCGCCCGGCGATATCGATCATTGCCCAGGCACAGGCCACAGCATCAGCCAGGGCCTCGTGGTGGTTTTCGATAGGGTGCCCGGCTTCTTCGGCAACGAACGGCAGCGAGTAGCTGGGCAGATCGTAGGCCTTGCGGGAGAGCTTGACGGTGCACAGGTGCGCAATTTCCGGTACCGGCAGTTCGCCGGCTTCGCACGCCGCGCGGATCACTCCGGAATCGAACGAAGAATTGTGGGCCACCAGCACGTCGGATCCGATGAATTCCAGCAGTTCCGGAATCCTGTCGGTCACCCGTGGCGCGGCGCTCACCATGTCGGGGGTGATGTGGTGGATCGAGACGTTGCGCGGGTCGAAGTGGTCGAAGCCTGCCGGCGGCTGCATGAGCCACTGTTCGGTTTCGACGATTTGCCCGGAGCGTACCTTGACCAGGCCCACCGAACAGGCGGAGCCGATAAAACCGTTTGCTGTCTCAAAATCTACTGCTGTGAAGTCCAATGCCACGCCCAATAGCTTACTCGCTTAATCGCTGGCACCGGCATGCGTGACATTCGCGCACCGTGCACCGCGCGGTGACCGCCGGGCGATAACGTGCCAATAATTCGCTGCAATCCGATTTTGACCTGTATCGATCAAGTTATCGGCGGCCTGGCTGGCTTGGGCGCAAGGCAGGGCATCTCACAATCATCAGCCGGCCGCATTGAGCGAGTCGAACCCTGCACGCAGGGAACTCAGTGCCCGAACAGCTCCTCGTAATACTCGCTGAGCGCCGGATAGTAATCGGCCTCGAAGTCCACGCTGTCGGCATCGGCTCCGTTCACCACGGCTGCCAGGCGGTCCAGGTAGTAGTCCCAGCCCGGCCCGACGGAGCCGGCGAGCTGCGGGTCAAGGCCCGGCATCCGGAAGACCAGGGAACTGCCCTCGCCGCAGGACTGCACCGCGAGCTCCAGCCGCCAGGCCGAGGGGCCTGTTCCAAGTTGCACCTGCAGGTGGTGCATGCGCGGATCGCAACGCAGGATTTCGACTCGTTCGGTGGGTGAACCGTCCTCGAGCAGCATCACTACGTCCACCGCGCCGCGCTCCGGGTCCCCGTGCCATGGGCCATACCAGAGCGCCAAGCACTGGGAGTCAGCCAGATAGCGCCAGATCCTGCTCGGGGATTGGGTGAACTCGCGGCGCAATTCCAGCGCTCCGTCTGCGGTTCGAATTCCGGTCGGGGAGGCGCTCATGATTTCTCTCCTGGGTTGCTCCCCTGCCGCCGCGGCACGGGCGGCTCCAGCGCCTTCACCGGCAGTCATTGAAGAATAGCAAATCGCGGTCCCGGGCCGCTGGGCGCCTTCTTGCAAAAGCAGGCACCGGTTCCCTTCCCCCAAGGGAAAGGGAACCGGTGCCCATATGCCCTGCATTTCGGACCCGGGCTAGGCGGTTGCCTTGCGCAAGGTGAGATAGGATCCTCCTGCCATCAGCAGGGCCACCAGGCCGCCCCACAGCGTGATCCCCGCGGCGGTCCAGGTCAAGGCCCAGCTCCAGAACTGGTCCCAGTAATTGCCGAAGGTGAACAAGGCGATGATTCCCAGCACCACCACACCCAGCAGGGTGAAGAAAACCACCATGCCCGTGGTGCGCCACCTCATGTAGATGGTCGCTATCAGGAAGCCGACCATGAACAGCAGCACCATCAGCACGAAGTAGAACAGGATCTGGACCAGCCAGTTGTTATCCGCAATCCATTGCAGGGCGAAGAACTGGCCGCCCATGCCCCAACCACCGGTGGCGACTTCCAGCAATCCAATCAGGTAGTAGAACACCGACAGAACCAGTGCGCAGACGGAGAACAGTGCCACGGTTCCCAGATAGAAGGTACGCCGCGAAATGCTCATGGCCATGGAGAACGGGAAAGTCAGCGTCAGCGCCTGGATGCCCAGGGCCAAGAAGTACCACATCGGCGCTTGGGCGCCACCGCTGTACAGCCCTTCGTCGCTGCCGTTGCGCCGGACCAGCCACCAGATGGCCAGTGTGAAGAGGAACGATCCACCCAGGATTATCAGCGGGATTCCAATGAAAGTGGCTTTGTTGATCAGTTGCATGCGGGCGACTTTGATGATGCGGTTCATTTTCTTGCCTCCGTCCGTTCGTCGATCCCTGTTTCGGTGGTGCTGCTCAAGGCGCTGCGGACTACCAGTTGCTGCAGCGACACCGGACTCAGGTCCAGGCCCATGAGCTTCGCTTGTTCGCGCTGCTCCGAATCCAGCTTGGCCTTGATGGTGACGCTGGCCAGGGCGCCGAGTGCATCACGATGGATTATCTGCGCGGAGCCGATGAATTCCTGGACCTTGGCGTCCTCGCCAGTTACCGTTACCGCTGTGCCGCGCAGCTCTTCGGCATCCGAGTCGATGACGATTCGCCCCTTGTCGATCACGATGACGTGTTCGAGCAGGTTGGCGACTTCATCGATCAGGTGGCTGGAGAGCACGATGGTGCGTGGATATTCCGCGAAGTCTTCGACGAGGCGGTCATAGAAGATCTGCCGCGCTACCGCGTCCAGGCCGAGGTAGGGTTCGTCGAAGAACGTGATGTCCGCCCGCGAGGCCATGCCGATGATCACGCCCACCGCGGACAGCTGCCCGCGGGAGAGCTTCTTGATCCTGCGCCTGGTCGGCAGTGCGAACGCCTCGACGAGATCCTGGGCCAGTTCCTCATCCCAGTTCTCGAAGAACAGGGCTGCGGATTTGAAGGCCTGGTGGACCTTGAAGTCATCGGGGTACTTCTGGGATTCGCGGATGAAGCAGATGCGCGAGAGCGTCGGATCATGCTCGAAGGGGGCGTGGCCGAAGATTTCGGCGGTGCCTTGGTCCGCATAGTTCTGCCCGGTCAGGATGGACATGAGCGTGGTCTTGCCGGCCCCGTTCCGTCCAAGCAGCCCGTAGATACGGTCGGGTTCCAGTTCCAGGCTGACGTTGTCGAGCGCTCGCACGTCCTTGTAGGTCTTGCTCAGCTCGCGTGTGGCGATTGCTGTCGTTCGTGGCATGTCGTTCCTCCCTGCCTAGTAGAGATGTTTCAAGAATCCGAACCGGTCTTGATCATGGCGACCAGCTCATCCAGGCCAATGCCCAGCTTGGAGGCTTCTGCGGTCAATGGGGTGATGAATTGCTGTTGGAATTTCTCGCGGCGCTGTTCTCGCAGCCGCCGCGGTGCACCTTCGGTGACGAACATGCCGATCCCCCGCTTCTTGTAGAGCAGTCCGTCTTCCACGAGCCGGTTGATTCCCTTGGCTGCTGTGGCCGGATTGATCCGGTAGAACGCTGCGAATTCATTGGTTGATGGAACTTGCGCTTCTTCTGCAAGAACACCAGAGATGATGTCGTTCTCAATCAGCTCAGCAATCTGCAAGAAGATCGGTTTTGAATCATCAATCATGCTGGCTCCTCTCCGTGCTCATTTCCACTAGGTTAGTTAGTGGGTTAGTTACTCATGTAACTAACCATAGAACCTAGTTCGGTTCTGTGCAATAGCGGGGCGGCAAAATATCCACGGAAAATCCGGTACCCCAAACTGTCCGCCTCGCTATCTATGCTGGGAACTGTCGACGGGGCTGCCTGGAACGGGCACCGGCGATGGTGCGTTCAGCGTGGTGAGCACGGAAATGGAGCTGCAGACCGAGACAACGCATGGCGCAACCCGAAACCGGGAAGGGCTGGCGATGGCTACGAATAATTTGCAGTATCTGGCCCAGGAAAATAGTGATCGCACGCTGGGCAATGACCGCAATCCACGGATTGCAGGCCTTTATGGGAGGGACCATGCAAGAACTTTTCAATCGCCTTGAGGCTCCGGATCCGCTTCTCGGAGCATTGGATCGCCAGATCCTGCTCGGGCTGTACAAGGTGCTTTTCCCCGAATCCACCGGTGAAGAAATGGCCCGCGCTACCCGGCGCGAGCTGATCGCCAGAATCCAGGACTCGCGCGCTGGCACCATGCAGCGTCCCGGCCGCAATATCCTGGACTACCCCTTGCGCCGCCCGAACCAAGCGGCATTGAATCGCGCACTGCTCACCGGCACGAAGGGCCAGCCGGTATATTGGTGCCGCCAGGCAAATGCACTGGCTTCCGCGGCGGCCCCGGGGCAGGAGAACGAGTCATTCCGCTGGAATTTGGAGGAACCCCTGCGGGCAGGCGATCTCGTCCTGACGGCATTGGAGGGCACTCCAGCGTTGATTGCCAGCCTTGAAATCACCGAAGCGGATGAGGCGGAGCGGCTCACCTTCACCAATTTGGCGACCTTCACCGACCCGATCTCCGTGGCTGAGCTCGAGTCCATGATCGGCGCAGAACTTCCAGGACGCTCGCAGTATTTGGCAGATTCCCTTGCCCAGAAGCTTCTGGGCAGCATCGGGGATCTTCTCGAACGCCCCCGCCCGATATTCGTCACCGCCGGACCTTGCACTCCCTCGCAGCCTGCGAAGGCCAATGAGGTGCTGGGCGTAGTGGCCATCCTCCAGAAGGCTTCACCGTATGAACCGCTTGCTTGCGAAATCTGCGATCGGGATATTTCTGCCAGGCCCGAGGTCCACCTGCCGCAGAGCCATCACAACGGCCTGCGTTGGGAGATCCAGGACCATGCCGATGAGGTGGTGCTGCTTTGCCGTGGCTGCCACGACATGGCCCACCAGCCAACCCTGGAACAGCTCCGGAAGTTCGCGAAGCCTGCCTGCCCGGAATGCGGGGAACGCAATCCGCTGAAGATCATCTGGGGAATGCCAAGCTTCATGCCCGATGACGACGAGTACGTCACCGCTGGCTGCATGATGCCTGTGGGGCCTCCCGCACAGTGGCAGTGCCGCGCATGCGAAACCCAATACCTGGTGACCGAGTTCGACGAGCGGCCCTACCTGGCCCTGGCACGGTCCGGCGAGAACTTCCCGCACTAGCGCAAGAACGCCAGCAAATCCGTTTCAGGATTTGCTGGCGTTCTTGTTCTATCCAGGACTTGGAGGCTACTTGGCCAAGGCCTTGGTGACCTCGTCGATGATGCTGGGCAGCAACGCGGCGAAGGCGCGAGCCCGGTGCGAGATCGCGTTCTTCTCCTCTGGAGTGTGCTGGGCCATGGACTTGCCGGCACCGGCCGGTTCGAAGATCGGATCATAGCCGAACCCATGCTCGCCGGCACGCTCGGTGCGCAGCACGCCTTCGACCTTGCCCAGTTCCACGTGCTCGGCACCCTCTGGGGTAGCCAGTGCCGCGGCGCAGACGAACTGCGCTGCGCGGTGCTCGGCAGCAATATCGCCGAGCTGCCCGAGCAGCAGATCGATATTCGCTTCGTCATTGCCGTGCACCCCGGACCAGCGCGCCGAGAAGATTCCCGGCGCTCCCCCGAGCACATCCACGCTCAAACCGGAATCATCGGCCAGCGCCACCAGGCCGGTGGATGCCGAGATCTCGCGGGCCTTTTTCAGCGCATTGCCCTGGAAGGTGACCTGGTCTTCAACCGGATCGGCAGCCCCAGCGGTGGCGGCGTCGATGACCTGGCTGTCAACATCCAAGCCCGGCACCTGCCCGCGCAGCAATTCGCGCAATTCGCGCAGCTTGCCCTGGTTGCGCGAGGCAAGCACCAGTACCGGCTTGCTCATTTGGTGCTGCTCAGGGTTTCACGCTGGATCTCGGCCAGCTCGTTGGTACCGCCAAGGGCCAGGTCCAGCAGGGCATCCAGCTCCTCGCGCTTGAATGGAACCCCTTCGGCGGTGCCCTGGACCTCGACGAAGTCGCCGGATCCGGTGACCACGACGTTCATGTCGGTCTCGGCGCGAACATCTTCCTCGTAGGGCAGGTCCAGCATCGGGGTGCCATCGATGATGCCCACCGAGATCGCGGCGACCGAGTCGGTGAGCACCTTGGCGTTGGCCTTCACGATGCCCTGCGAACGGGCCCAGGAAATTGCTTCTGCCAGTGCCACGTAGGCACCGGTGATGGCGGCAGTGCGGGTGCCGCCGTCGGCCTGCAGGACGTCGCAGTCCAGCACGATGGTGTTTTCGCCCAGGGCCTTGGTGTCCACGACGGCACGCAGCGAGCGGCCGATCAGGCGGGAAATCTCATGGGTGCGGCCCGAGAGCTTACCCCTGACCGATTCGCGGGAGTTGCGGGTGTTGGTAGCACGTGGGAGCATCGCGTATTCAGCGGTGACCCAGCCGGTGCCTTCGCCCTTGAGCCAGCGTGGCACGCCCTCGGTGAAGGACGCGGTGCACAGCACGCGGGTGTTGCCGAATTCGATCAGCGCCGAGCCTTCGGCCTGAGCGGACCAGCCACGGGTGATGGTAATGTCTCGAAGTTGCGCGGCTCCTCGGCCGTCAGCGCGTAAAGTCATGCTTCCATCCTAACCACGCGCACCGCGCGATCTGTACGGGTGAACCCGCGAGTTACGGTGAAATGCACCTCGTGGCGCATCCTTGGCAGCTACTGAGGATGCACCACAACGCAGCATCGCCCGGGACGCGGGCTCAGCTCGGCCCGGCTGCAATCCAACTGGCACCCCTCCAAGACGCCTGAAACCAGTTCATAGTTCATGGAGCAGACCAGTTCGGTCTGCTGCTGCGCGACCAGATGGAAGGGGCAGTTCCCCATGGAGATCTCTCCTCGCTCGTCTGCTTCAGGCGCATAGCCCAGCTCGTCCAGCAGCGGCACGAGCCCGTCACCGGCCTGCCCCAGATTCTGCCCCTCGCCTCGTGCCGCCTGACGCAGCGCCTGGAGCACAACCCCCGAGGCATCGGCACTGGCCGCGTTGGCCAGCAAGCTGCCCAAGAGGCGGTAATTGCGCGCTGGCAAGCTCACGGAGACTTCCTCTTGGGCGAGCGCGTAAAGTTTCGCGGTGCGCCCGGCCCCCGGACCGTTTTTGCCCTCCGGCCGCGCGAAAGTCACCGCCAGCATTCCTGCGCTTGCCAGCCGGTCCAGATGGTAGGCGGCCAGGGTCCGGCTGATTCCTGCGGCCTTGGATGCCGCGTCGCGTCCTGCCGGTTGCGGGCTTTGCGAAATGAATTCGAACAGTCGCCGCCGAACCGGATCGTTGAGCGATTTGAGGACCGCATCTTGTTGCAAGCTCAGTTTTGTCGACATGCCAGAATTCTATCAACAATGGATATTGACAAATAGGCCCGAGAGGCGAATTCTGGGTATACGTTCAAACCTTTGGAGGGTGATCGCCATGAGCGCCTCATGGAGCGAGAAGCATCCGGTCTCGCACATACGGGCAACAACAGCTGCACGAGTCAACACCGACCCGTCGTTGAGCGCATTCTGGATCCTGCGCATTGGATTTGTCGTCCTGCCCCTGCTGATGGGACTGGACAAGTTCGCGAACGTCATGACCTACTGGCCGGAATACCTGGCCCCGTGGATCATTGACATCATGCCGTTCTCCGCGCAAACCGCCATGCATTTCGTTGGCGTGGTGGAACTGGTTGCCGCCGCATCGATGATCATCAAGCCGCGCTACGCGAGCTATGTGCTGTCACTGTGGCTGCTGGGCATCATCGTCAATCTGGTCTCGATGGGCGTCTTCCTCGATGTCGCCCTGCGCGACGTGGGACTGCTGGTCGCCGCATTGGCCCTGACCCGACTGGCCAGCAAATACGACAAGCCCTGGGGTGCCAAGCACGGCGCCGGCTAGGCTGCTTCCGGGAACGCGAAAAGCACCGGCGCAGAGGATATTTCTTCCTGTCCGCCAGTGCTTTTCTCCGGTTCCGCGTGCCTACTTCTTGCGTTTGAGCAAGGGGAACTTGCGGGTCTTCTCGTACTTGATGGTCGGCATGGTGCCTGTACGGGTCTTCAGGTAGTCGGTACCGCGCTCCCCCTTGAACAGGGCCGGGTCCTTGTCTTCCTTCAGGCTGCCGGAGTACACGCCGTAAGTCACCCCGGAAACGGCAACAGCGATCCCGCCGTCGTAGGTTTCCTTGGCTTCTTCGACTACCTTGTTGATGTCGGTCCATACCGGAATGTGCGTCAGCAGCATGCGCTCGGCACCGGCCGCGGTCGCCATCTCGCCAGCACGCTTGCCCGTCAGGTGCACGCCGTCGATATGGTCATCGCGGCCCTCTTCGAAGGCCGCTTCGCACAGGAACATGTCAGCGCCGCGGGCTGCCTCAACCAGGCCATCGCAGCTGTCGGTGTCCCCGGAATAGGTCAGCACGCTGGTCAGCAACTCGCCATCGGGGCCCGGCTCATGCGCTTCCACGCGCAGCGCATAGGCTTCCTTGATCGGGTGGCGCACCGGGTAGGGAGTGATGGTGAAGGGACCGATGTTCACCGGCTGCAAGGATTTCCAGACCTGGAAGTCGTAGTCCTTGGCCATGGTGTCGCCATCGGGCAGGGAGTAGGCCGTTTCAATGCGTTCGGCAGTATCTTCCGGACCGTGCACCAGCATCCGGTCCCGGCCCCAGCCCGTCGGGTCCCAGCGAATCGCCACATGCAAACCGCAAAGGTCCATGCAGTGATCGGGATGCAGATGGGAAATCATGATCCCGTCAATGTCTTTTAAATCGGTGTAACGCTGAAGCACGCCCAACGCGCCGGAGCCCAGATCCAGCAGGATCTTCCAGTCGCGCGTGCCATCAAAGGCCGACACCAGGTAGCAGGAAGCGGGCGATCCCGGCCCTGGGAATGACCCGGTGCATCCAATGATGGTCAGCTTCATTCGTTACTCGCTTTCGACGCGGCAATCATCTGCGGGGTAATCCGCGAAATAGCTCCGGTCGGATAGTGGGCGGCTACATGGTCCACGTGGCGCACCTGCAGCACCTCGGGTCCGAGGAATCGGCGAGCCAGTACACCAAAGCTATCAGCGTTGCCTGTGGCTAGGAACTCATGACGCGCCGCGGCGCCGTCGTTGCGCACCAGGGCATGGCGGGTCAACGCCCGGAAAACGTCCTTTGCCGTTTCCTCGGCACTCGAAACCAAGCTGACCGAATCCCCCATGACATAGGAGATCACGCCGGTCAGCAACGGATAGTGCGTGCATCCCAGAACCAGGGTGTCTACATCGGCGGCCTGCAGCGGCGCCAGGTATTCCTGCGCGATCTCCAGCAGCTCGGCACCGGCGGTAATGCCGGACTCCACGAACTCCACGAAGCGCGGGCAGGCCACGGTGGAGACCTGCAAGTTCGGCGCGGCCGCAAAGGCGTCCTCGTAGGCGCGTGAACCAACAGTCGCCTGGGTGCCGATGATGCCGATCTTGCCATTCTTCGTGCCGGCTACCGCACGGCGCACCGCCGGCTGGATGACTTCGACGACCGGGATGCCATAGCGCGCGGTATAGCGCTCGCGAGCATCGCGCAGCACTGCGGCAGAGGCCGAATTGCAGGCAATCACCAGCAGCTTCACGCCACCATCGACCAGCTCATCCATCACCCCTAGCGCATTGGCCCGAACCTGGGCAATGGGCAGCGGGCCATAGGGAGAGTTGGCGGTATCCCCCACATAGATCAGCGATTCGCCCGGCAGCTGGTCAATGATCGCGCGGGCCACGGTCAGCCCGCCAACGCCCGAGTCGAAAATGCCGATGGGGGTATTGGCCTCCGGGGCCGAGACCTGCCCGGTAGCAAAGTAGGAATTCATGGATTAGAACTCCGCATCCATCAGTGCAGCCATCAGGGTATCGAGGACCCATGAAATCAGGTTGTACACCAAGGACATGTATTCGTCCGGGGTGTTCACCTCGGATGCATCGAGCACCTCTGCGACCCGGGCCGAATCCTCTTCACTGCGGATTTCCAGGCGCTCTGCGAGCACCAGGCGCACGTCGTTCAGCGCTTGGGCAAAACGCGTCGCGGTGTCCTTGTCCAAGACCAGCTTTTCGGTGTCCAGCAGCATCTGGGCCTCGCGCAGGCGGCCAACCTTTTGCGCGATCAGGTCGGCTTCGGTCAGCCGGCGATGCTCCGCGGCGGCCACTGCGTCATCGCTGGCATCCGGCAGCAGCCTGGCCAGCGCTGGATCGGAAACCGGCGGCAGGTCCATGGACTCGGGCCGCATGCCGGTCAGGGCGTAAAGCGGATCAACATCTTCGGGCAGCTGGTGCAGCTGCGCACGCTCCTCGAGCATTCCAATGACATCGCCGAAGAGTTCGCGGATCAGTTTTCGTTCTGCGGAGTGCAGTGTTCCGGTAATGCCCTTGGAACCGTTCTTGAAGGCCTTCGCCACGTTCAGGCTCCCTGGGTCATCGTTGCGTTCAGGCCGAATCCGTGCATTGCCTGCACATCGGATTCGATAGCTTCGCGGCTGCCGCTGCGCACCGTGCAGAAGCCGTCATGGTGCACCTGCAGCATGAGCTTCTCGGCTTTTTCCGCGCTGAAACCAAAGTAGGAACGGAACACGTAGGATACGTAGCTCATCAAGTTCACTGGATCATTCCACACGACCAAGCGCCAGGGCTTGTCTTGGGATACCAGGGTTTCAAATTCGGAAAGTACATCGGGCATTGCGGTCATGGCTTCCATTTTACGCTTGGAAGCTGAACGCAACACCGGACACGGCAAATATCACCTTGAGCGTGAGCCGTTATACAGTAAAACCGGTCTGCTTTCCCAAGCAGCACCGTATAAGGCCTTTTCCGATCATCAGGAGCGTCACATGCGCACCAGTCTCTTCACCGACCACTATGAGCTGACCATGCTCCAAGCAGCGCTGGGATCCGGTGCAGCTCACCGCCCGTCTGTCTTCGAGGCATTCGCTCGCCGCTTGCCCGAGGGCCGGCGCTATGGCGTGGTCGCAGGTACTGGTCGCGTGCTCGAAGGGTTGGCAAACTTCCGCTTCGATGACGAACAGCTGCGTTGCCTCAGCGACAACAAGGTAGTCAACGCGGAAACCATCAAATACCTGGAGAACTTCCGCTTCACCGGCAGCATCTCCGGCTACGCCGAGGGCGAGTTGTACTTCCCGAATTCGCCGCTGCTGACCGTGGAGTCGACTTTCGCTGAAGCCTGCGTTATCGAGACTTTCCTGCTCTCGGTCATGAACCATGATTCGGCCATCGCTTCGGCGGCATCGCGAATGATCGCCTCGGCCGGCGAACGCCCATGTATCGAGATGGGCTCGCGCCGCACCCATGAGGAATCAGCAGTGGCTGCCGCGCGGGCCGCCATGATTGCCGGATTCACTTCAACGTCCAATTTGGAAGCCGGTGCCCGCTATGGCTTGAAGACCGTTGGCACTTCGGCCCACTCGTTCACCCTGCTTCACGACACCGAGCGCGCCGCCTTCGAAGCGCAGGTTGCCTCGCTGGGCAAGGACACCATCTTGCTGGTGGATACCTACGACGTGGAGAAGGGCGTACGCACCGCGGTTGAAGTTGCGGGTCCGGAACTAGGCGGAGTCCGGCTGGACTCGGGCGACCTGGTGCAGCAGGCAGGCTGGGTTCGCGAGCTGCTTGATGACCTGGGCAACTGGAACACCAAGATCACCGTGACCTCGGACCTCGACGAGTACGCGATCGCCGCCCTGGCCAGCGCCCCGGTTGACGCCTATGGCGTCGGCACGGCATTGGTCACCGGCTCCGGCCATCCGACCGCGTCGATGGTTTACAAGCTGGTTGCCCGCCAAGACGATTCGGGGCAATGGATTCCGGTCGCCAAGGCCGCGGCGAACAAGGCCAGCGTGGGCGGGCGCAAGTACGCGGTGCGCCAGCTCAATGAACGCAACCGCGCTGTCGCTGAAATCGTCTCCACTTCCGAGTACACCACCGGCGGCCCCGAGCGGGATCTGGTGGTCCCGTTGGTGCGCCATGGCGAGATCGATCAGGCGTACGTGGGTGCAGCTGGCGTCAAGCTCGCCACCGAGCGCCACTTCGCATCGGTCCAGGAACTGCCAGGCGTGGCACGCAAGATGCAGCGTGGCGAACCGGTCATCCCGACCGTCATGATCCAGGACTAGTCGAACACACGAAAATCCCAGCTGCGGGACGTAGGATCCAGATTCAAGGATCCTGCGGTCCGCAGTTTTCCAATCTCTACACTTCCCCCAGCCAGGAGGCAGCGATGAGCAGAGCCCTGTTGATCATTGATGTCCAACCCGACTTCTGCGAAGGCGGAGCCCTGGCCGTGACCGGCGGCAACGCCGTCGCAACGGCCATTGCCGCGGATATTGCCGAACGCCGCGATGCCTACTCGGCAATCGTCACCACCCAGGATTGGCATATCGAGCCCGGGAATCATTTCTCGGAAACCCCCGACTTCATTGATTCCTGGCCGGTGCACTGTGTCGCCGGAACATCTGGCGCCGCCCTGCATCCGCAGCTCGCCGAGGTGCCCCTGGATGCGCACTTCGCCAAGGGGCGCTTCACCGCAGCCTATTCGGGTTTCGAAGCCAGAGTGCTGGATCCATCGGCTGACCAGGCTGATGAAAGCGGAGAACTGCTAGGTCCATGGCTCAAGGCCAGAGGCATTGACTCTGTAGATGTCGTAGGGCTCGCCGCGGATCATTGCGTAAAGGCGACCGCCTTCGATGCAGCTGAAGCAGGATTCACCACGACCATCATTTCTCCGCTGACCGCAGCAGTCTCGCCGGAGAATCTGCCGGCGATACGCGAGGAACTGAGGGCAGCCGGGGTAACGGTGATTTCGCTGGGTTGATGATCCCCCGAAAAGCAGAAACGGCTTTGCTCCTGACTGAATTTTCCGGTCAGGGGCAAAGCCGTTCTCTCGTGGAACCTATTTTCGCCCGACGAACCAGTCCTGCAGCTTGTCAATGCGCGCCTGCAGCTGGTCAGCAGTAGCCTGCGGCACGGCAGGCCCGCCGCAGACGCTGCGCAGCTTGTTGTGGATCTGCCCGTGCGGGGTGCCGGTGCGGGCGGCCCATGCCGAGACGTTCTTCGACAGCTTGGTGCGCAGCTCCATCATGCGGCGGTGGTCCGAGACCGGCTCGGGCTTGGTGCCGCCCTTGGAAATCTGCTTGTTCTGCTGCTTGCGCAGCAGCTCGGAAACCTGTTCGGTATCCAGCAGGCCCGGGATCCCCAGGAAGCCGAGTTCTTCTTCACTGCCGATGTCGGCGCCGGTACCGAATTCGCCGCCGTCGAAGAGCACGCGGTCAAAGGAGGCCTGCGAGTTCAGCGCCTCGAACTTGTTGCGCGTCAGCTCGTCGCTGGCCTTGTCTTCCTTGTTCGCCGCTTCCAGCAGCGAATCGTCCAGCCCGTCTTCGTCCTTGGAACCTTCACGGTCCAAGGCGTGGTCGCGTTCGACTTCCATCTCGTTGGCCAAGGCCATCAGGATCGGCACCGAGGGCAGGAAGACCGAAGCCACCTCGCCGCGCTTGCGGCTACGCACGAAGCGGCCGACCGCCTGGGCGAAGAACAACGGAGTGGAGGTGGACGTCGCATAAACGCCCACGCAGAGACGCGGAACGTCCACGCCTTCGGACACCATGCGCACCGCAACCATCCAGCGCGCGTCGGATTCGGAGAAATCGTCGATCTTCTGCGATGCCTTGGGGTCATCGGAAAGAATGGTGGTGACCTTCTCGCCACAGATCGCTTCGAGCTGGGCCGCGTAGCCGCGCGCGTCCTCGTGGTCCGTGGCGATGATCAGGCCGCCGGCGTCCTTCACGGTGCGGCGGACCTCCGAGAGCCGCCGGTCAGCGGCCTGCAGCACCGACGGGATCCAGTCGCCGTGCGGATCCAGCGCGGTACGCCAGGCATGGGCGGTGACATCCTTGGTGAAGCCTTCGCCGAGGTTTGCTTCCATCTCCTCGCCGCCGGAGGTACGCCAGCGCATATTGCCCGAATAGGCCATGAACAGCACCGGACGGACCACGTGGTCGGCCAGGGCGCTGCCGTAGCCGTAGGTGTAGTCCGCCTTGGAACGGCGAATGCCATCGCCCTCGTCCACATACTGCACGAAAGGAATCGGGGCCGCATCGGAACGGAATGGGGTACCGGTCAGGGCAAGCCGCCGGGTAGCCGGTTCGAATGCTTCACGAATGCCATCGCCCCAGGACAGGGCATCGCCGGCGTGGTGGACCTCATCCATGATCACCAGGGTGCGGGCATCTTCAGTTTTCGCGCGGTGCACCGCGGGCTTCAGCGAGACCTGGGCATAGGTCACCACCACGCCCATGTAGTGCGAGCCGTGCCGGCCGTCGGAGTTCTTGTAGTTCGGGTCCAGTGAGATGCCCACACGCGCCGCCGCATCCGCCCACTGCTTTTTCAGGTGGTCGGTGGGCGCGACAACGATCATGCGGTTGATCTTGCCCGAGTCGATCAGCACTTTGGCCAAGCGCAGCGCGAAGGTGGTCTTACCTGCGCCAGGGGTCGCCACCGCCATGAAGTCCTTGGGCTCCGTATCGAAGTACAGAGCCAAGGCCTCGGCCTGCCAGGCACGCAGCTTCGGCCCAGTTCCCCAAGCCGCACGTTCCGGATACGCTACCGGCAGCTTGTCTTCTAGTGGAAGCTTGTCGCCAAAATCAAAGAGTGTCTCGGTCATTTACCTTTTCCCGGCCGCGTGCATTGTGTGAAGTAGTGCTAGTTCATTCGCAGCACTACCCCATCATGGAGTCGTAGACTTCCTTGCACTCGGGGCATACCGGGAACTTCTGCGGATCTCGGCCTGGCGTCCAGACCTTGCCGCACAGAGCGATCACTGGGTCGCCGGTCATTGCCGACTCCATGATCTTTTCCTTCTGCACGTAGTGAGCAAAACGCTCATGATCTCCGGCCTCGACACTCTGGGTTGTCTCGGTACGTTCAATCGTGGCAGTGCCACCGCGGGTTTCTTCAGACTGTTCCACCATGCCTCCAAGTCTAATACGGATTGCCACTGCTGTCCGCGTGGCAAGCATGGGAGCTTGTCCACATTGACTTTGCCGCGCTGCACTAGGCCGCCCCATCGATTTCTTCCTCGCTGCAAGTCAACAACCATTTTTCAATGTTCTTGCGATGCGTTGCGGTGCCGTTGGAAGTCGATATTGCGCCAATTGGGCGCGACCCGATCAATATCCTGTGAACCTCCTTGCACCCAAGGCAGGCAAACGGCCGCCTAGCGGAAAACAGCGTCCCGCTAGACGGCCGGAGGCAGCAATTCGGCTGCTGCGCCTACTTATTGAGGATGACCGACTGCATCAGCTCAGGAGTGCGCTTTTCGTACCATTTGCCACCGAGGGCAATGCCGCCGAGCATCAGCCCGATACCCACGGCCAGGCCCGCGCCCAAGGTGATGAAGCCGAAGGACTGCGACTGCTTCACCCAGCCGATGATGTAGGGAATGAGAACCGGGATCAGCAGGAGGCCCATGGCAAGCATGATTCCCAGCTGGGTCAGCGCAATGCGCATGCCATTGCCCGGAGGGGTCTTCATCGGGTTATCACCCGGCAGCGGCACCGAATAGGTGTAGCGGGCCGAGGACACCGACGCGACGCCCAACGCGATGAGCAGCCCCGCCAGTGACAGGCCCAGGTCTCCCGGGATGCGCCACAGCGCACCGGAGATGAGGCCCGGCAAAATGGCCGCCGCCAGGACCGGAACGATGGCAATTAGGAAACAGGACAGCACTCGCCCTGCCCGATCAGCACGTCCGGAAATACCGGTCAGCGCGTGCAGCGCAAAGGCGGTGTTGTCATAGGAAATGTCGGCCGAGATGGAGAAGCCCATCAAGATGCCGATCAACGGGCCCAGCAGGAACATCATCACGTAGCTGCCGGTCTGGTTGCCGGTGAACCAGAAGAGCAACGGCAGCATCGGCACAATGAGCACGCCAATGGCATAGCGCGGATCCTTGAACCAGTAGGTCAGTGCGCGGGCAGCCACTGCGCCCGTTGGCGTGGCCGGCATCAACTTGAAGAAGCCCAGCCCCTTGGCCGTGGCAGCGCGCTGCTCTGGCGGCGGGGTCACCGTGGCTTTGGCGGTAGCTCGAGCCAGCAGCAGGTAGAGTCCGCCAAGATAGAGCAAGCCCAGCGCCAGATGGATCGCCATCTGGCCGTAGTGCGCCGAGGCAAAAGCCCCGGGAATCGCGGCAAAGGCACCCAACGGGGTGTAGCCCAAGACCGAGGCAATCGGCTGGATCCAGTCGCTCATGCTCTGCGCGGCAGCCAATGCCGAGGTCACGATCGGCCCCAAGGCGATGAGCACCACGAACAGCAGCACGAAGGTCAATTCACGGAATCGGCGCTTGGCCCGCAGTGCGGTCGCCATGATCACCAGATACTGGCAAAGAAGAATCGCCATCACCGCGGTCGCCACCGCTGCCAGCAGGGCCAGCATGAGCGCGCCCGCATCGAAGCGCCACATCAGCGAGGCGCCGAGCAGGCCCGCAATGGTCAGCACCGCGGGAATCGAGATGAAGCCAGCCAGCACCAGCGCTGGCCCCAAGGTCTTTTCCGGAATCCCGAAGTGGACAAAGCGTGAAGGTTCCAGGGTGAGGTCAACACCGGTCAGCAGCGGCGGGATGATGGCCCAGCCCAGCACCACGGCCGAGCCGATCAGGGTGAAGATTTCGCTCTGGAAAGGAATATCGCCGGCGGTAAACCACATGGCCAAGGTCAGCATGGTGATCATGCCCAGTGCGTACAGGCCACCGATAATGACGCCGATGAGCTGGCCGACGGAGCGCTTGAAGCCGTTGGCGAGCAAGCGCAGTTTCAGGCTTAGGACGTGCGCAACCATGACAGCCCCTCATTATTGGCGCGGCCGCCCACCAGATCGACGAAGCGATCTTCCAGGCTCATGCCGCCGCGGACTTCATCCACGGTGCCCTGCGCCTTGAGCATGCCATCGGAAATGACCGCGACATGCGTGCACATGCGCTGGACGAGGTCCATCACATGCGAGGAAACGATGACGGTGCCGCCGAATTCAACGTAGTTATTCAGGATGTCGCGGATATTCGCCGCAGATACCGGGTCCACCGCCTCGAACGGCTCGTCCAGAACCAGCAGCTTTGGCGAGTGGATCATCGCGGTAGCCAAGGAAATCTTCTTGGTCATGCCGGCCGAGTAGTCCACCACCAGCTTGTCGCCGTCATCGAGCAAATCCATCACGCGCAGCAGGTCTTCGGTACGCTGGGCAACTTCTGCGCGTTCCATGCCGCGCAGCAATCCCGAGTAGGTCACCAGCTGGCGGCCGGTCAGCCGGTCAAACTGGCGCACGCCATCAGCCAGGACTCCCAAGGTGGCCTTGGCCGCTTGCGGATCAGCCCAGATATCCACGCCGTTGACCAGCGCTTGGCCTGAATCCGGGCGCAGCAATCCAGTGGCCATGGAAAGCATGGTGGTCTTGCCGGCACCATTGGGTCCGACAAGACCGTAGAAGGAACCCGCAGGAACTTGCAGGCTGACGTTGTTCACGGCAATCTTGGCGCCGAATTGCTTGGCAAGACCCCGAATGTCCAGTGCGATCTGATTCATAGCTTAAGGCTAGCAATGCCCCTAGTCAGAACGCATCATCCTTTGGAGTTAAACCCAGGTATAAGACAACCGCCGCGACC
The DNA here is from genome assembly GCF_044743255.1 of Glutamicibacter sp. NPDC087673. Classification (NCBI taxonomy): domain Bacteria; kingdom Bacillati; phylum Actinomycetota; class Actinomycetes; order Micrococcales; family Micrococcaceae; genus Glutamicibacter; species Glutamicibacter sp. NPDC087673. The sequence continues at coordinate 134,379 of NZ_JBIUWB010000006.1, read as the reverse complement.
CAGGGAAAAACCCTGGGTCGCGGCGGTTGAACTGCTTGGTCCAGTCCCTGGACGTCAGCCTAGAAGAGTACGCGTGCCAGCTTCTGCCGCGAGGCAGCTACGCGTGGATCGCTGTTGCCGATCACCGCATAGAGCTCAATCAGGCGACGGCGGACCCGCTCGCGGTCTTCATCAGCCAGGCGGGAGATCAGCGAAACCAGTCGGGCGAAGGCATCTTCGACATGCCCGCCCACCACGTCCAGATCTGCTACATCCAGCTGGGCTGCGATGTCTTCAGGGTTCTGCGCGGCTTGCTCGCGGGACTTGTTCAGATCCAGGTTGTGCGTACGCGAGAGCAGTCGAACCTGGTACACGCCGATCTGCGCGTCCTTGTCGTTCGGCTTCTCGTTCAACGCTTCCAGGTAGGCGGCCTCGGCGGCGGCGTAGTCCCCGGCATCGATGGCGTCCACGGCCTTCTGGTGCAGCGGCGGCAGCTCTGGTTCAGGTTCGCCGGCCTGCCCGGAGAATGCCGGGGCGGTACCGCTCATGCCCTGCTGGACTGCGAGCTGTTCAAGCTGTGCGAAAACCTGGACAATCTGCTGTTCCTCGGCAGGACCCTGGAACAGCGGCACCGGCTGGCCCTTGATCAGCGCCACCACCATCGGGATCTGCTGGGCCTGGAAGGCCTGGGCGATCTGCGGGTAGGTTTCCGCATCCACCAGGCCGAGGATGAATTTGCCGCCCTTGGCATCCACCAGCTTGCGCAGCGTCGCATCCAGGTCTGCCGAGACCTGCACGCGAGGCGAGCCGAGGGAAACGATGGCAGGTACCTGCTGGGACATGCCGACGAACTGCTGGAACGCAGCCTCATCCAGATTGGTGGTCCAGCTTGCCGGACCAGCCGGCATGCTGCCGGTAGCTTCCGGGCCTTGGCTGGCCAGGGCGGAGAGATCTACCGCACCGCGGTTTGAGGGAATGTTCTGATCAGTCATGGGGGTTAGTCAACTTCCTTCACATCGAGCAGGATCTGGCTTGCAGAGATCAGCTGGATCTTGTCCTTGGAACCGTCGGCTGGCAGGTAGAACATCACCGGTTCGGCGTAGGTGCTTTCCACGTCGCCGTTCGAGGAGCTGGATCCCAGCAGCTGTTCGGTCAGCTTGTCGGTGCTCTTGAGCGGGTCAGCGTCTTCGGTGCGCACGAAGAGCGCCTTGTTGTTCAGCTTGCCGGTAACAATCGCTCCGCCATCCGGGGTGGAAACCACCTTGGTGTCGCCCTTGGTGACCGTGCGGTTGTACTTGACGTCCGCCTCGTTGGCTTCCTTGGACTCATCCTTCTGGGCTGCGTGCACCGCCTTGATGAAGTCCGATTCGGCAAACTTGTCCTTGTCCTTGGCATTGCCATCGGTCAGCACTTTGCCCAGTGCTTCCAGGGCCTTCTCCGGGGTCATCTGCAGGCCCTCGGCGTTGGCAGCAAGCTGCTTGGTCGACGGGTCGCCAACGGCGATGCCCGGGAAGGTGGAGTTCGGCAACATCTGGCCGGCGAAGACCACCTTGAAGTTATCGCGGGCGTTGGCCTGCACCAGGGTCAGCGCCTGCGGCAGGGTGTCGGCATCATTGTTCTTCGCGGTCACCACGGAGATTACGCGGGGGAACTTGGCTTCATTCGCATTCGGCACAGCGGCCGAGCGGATGACCTGGGTATTGAGCGCCAGCGGCTTGTCTACCTCGAACTTCTCCTTGAGCATGTCGTAGCGCTTATCGCGCAGGTACTTGAACGCACCGGCGGTGCGTGGTTCCAGGGCCTTGGCGTCGCTCTTCTCATCGGCCTTGGCTACCTGCTTCTGGGCATCAGCCAGAACGCGCTTGAGCTGCTCTTCGGTGATGACCGGGAAGCTGGATACTTCTTCAACCGAGGAAGAGGCGGACTCGGAACCCTTGGCATCATCGGACGCCTTGGCGTCCTGCGACTTCTGCTCGGATTCCGAAGGCTTGGCGCTGGACTCGTCGCTTGGCGCCATGGGCAGAGAAACACCGGAGATCGCCAGGGCCACCACGGCCACGGCGGCGACCGAGTGCTGGGTGTTCGCCCCGCTCTTCGGCTTGCCCGGGCGCATGACCAGCAGGGCCAGTCCGAAGACCAGCAGCAGCGAGCCGGCAATGATCAGCGGCAGGGCAAATGGCATGGCGTCGTCGTTCGCGTAGGTTACCGAGATATCCACCGGAGCGGCATCCTTTCCGCCTGCGGCCAGCAGCAAGGACCAGTCGCCGGAATCCGGAGCGGTCCAGCGGTAGGTCATGGTCTGATCCGCGGTCTGCGAGTCGAAGAAGATGTCATCACCGGCGGGATTAGGCGCATCGGCCTTGCCCTTGGCGTGCTCGGCGATCATCTTGTGGTTTTCGGTGTCGATGCCGGTGACCGATACATGCGATGCATCGCCGATCCACGCCTCGACGTCATAGTCGCGGCCCAAGGAAGCAGTGAATTCACCCTTCGACTTGATCACCAGTTCCACCGGGTCCAGCTTGGGGTCGTTGACCGAGGATTCAATCAAGGTCAGCGGTGCCTCATCAGCTAGTTGCGGCATGCTCGCGGTCACCGTTTCGGGCGGGGCCCAAAAGGTCTTCTGTCCGATGCCGACTACCAGGGCCGCGGCCCCCAGCAGCATCGCGATCACGGAGATTACTTTTCGCACAAGTTCACCTATTCGCCTACGTCTCACAGCTGTTCTTTGACAAGTCTAACGAGTTGCGGCCGATCATGGTTCCGATCCGCGCCTGTGAACTGGCTCAACAACGCAACAGCACGGTGTCTTGAACCACTTAATAGTGGCCGATGCGCGATATGCTCTGACCCATGGAGCCTGATCAGCCGCACCCGCATCGCGATAAGCACGTACCCGAGCAGCGTTCCGACGCGTCGGATCGCTCTTCCGGGCCGGCAACCTCCGGCCCGGAATCCACAGCGCATTCCCAGCCTCATGAGGGCAATTCCCAACCGGAATCACCTGCGGCCGCCAGCGCGCAGGCCCGTTATCCGGGCGCTGCGCCGACGGGCGCTAATCCGTCCCGCGAGGGCTGGTCCAAGAAGATCGCCGAACGCGTGGGCAAGATGCTCAACACCCCGCAGCGCAGTGCGGCCCTGGGCGAGGAACCGGAGCATCCGCTGGATGGCTCGCCGGAACCGATTCCGGCGCTGCACCCTATTTCCATGGGCTTCTTGGGCACCATTGGCGTGGGCATCGCCCTGGGCGGCTACTACCTGCTGACCAACGTCGGTTCGCTGATGACCTGGATTGCCATTGCGCTGTTCATCGCCTTGGGCCTTGATCCGATTGTGCGCTTCATGATGCGCAAGGGAATGACCCGTCCGCTGGCCGTGGCCGCGACCATGGTCAGCTTGCTGGCGATCTTCGGCGGCTTCATGGCCTTGATCATCCCTACCCTGGTCAACCAGATCACCGCCTTCATCACGCGGGCGCCTGAAATCGTGGATGATTTCCTCAATAGCGATTGGGTCCGGGAAATCGACCGGCAATACGCGATTTCCCAGCGCATCACTACCGAGGTCGACCGTTTCTTTGGCGATTCGGGCGCGGTGACCAATGTGTTCGGCGGCGTCCTGGGCGTATCGCAGACCGTCGCCCAGTCCATGTTCGGCGTGCTGATCGTGCTGGTGCTGGCCATCTACTTCCTGGCTTCGCTGCCAGGGATGATGGGCTTCTCGCTGCGCCTGGCCCCGCGCTCCAAACGCGACCGCGTGGCCGAATTGACCGTGCGCATTACCCGCTCCGTGGGCAATTACGTGATGGGCCAAGCCACTGTGGCCATACTGAACTGCCTGGTGGCGCTGGTGCTGATGAGCATCCTGGGCGTTCCGTTCACCGCGCTGCTCACCTTGCTGGTGGCGATGCTGGCCTTCATCCCATTGGTCGGCGGGGTGATCGCCGGCGTGCTGGTTACCTTGGTGACATTGTCACTGGGCTGGCAGACCGCCCTGATCTACGCGGTGTGCTACTTCGGCTACCTGCAGGTCGAGGCGTATTTCGTTTCGCCGCGCATCATGCGCCGTGCGGTGGCAGTGCCCGGCGCGGTCGCGGTGATCTCGGTGATTGCCGGCGGCACCCTGGCCGGGGTCACCGGTGCGCTCATGGCCATCCCGGTGGCAGCCAGCGCCATGATCCTGCTGCGCGAAGTCTTCATCGCCCGGCAGGACCGCCGCTAGCACCTGCCCCTCCAGGCAGCTGGCCTAGTAGCGGTAGGAACGGGTTTCCCAGCAGTGCGGATGCCAGTGGCGGCGCGCGTTGGCCGCGGCGTCATCGCCCGACCAGTGGTCCGCGCGCCAGGCGACAACATGGGCAACTCCAACTCCGATGGAACGGTGGCACCCCGGGCAGGAATAGGGCTTGTTGGCGTTCATCGGCGCAATCTTGCGCACATGCCATTGGCCGTCGGGGGCATCCTGGCGCAGCACCACGCCGAAGCGGGCACGCTGCATCCACTCTTCCTGGCCCGAACCGTAGCCCTGCTCTTCATCCCCGGAACCGTAGCCGGAGCCGGAGTTCCGGCCTTGGGCGGGTCGGGAATTCTTGGAGCGGCGCGGGCGGTTGGAACGTGGCATGTCTTTAATCATGCCGTATCTCCCGGCACAAGTCGCAACCAGCTAGTAAAGTGTGTGGGGTGCGTTTAGTGGTAGCGAAGTGTTCAGTTGATTACGAGGGCCGTCTTCGAGCCCACCTTCCGTTGGCGACCCGCTTGATCATGGTCAAGGCCGACGGCTCGGTACTCATCCACTCGGACGGCGGCAGCTACAAGCCGCTGAATTGGATGAATCCGCCGTTGATCCTGCGTGAGGCAGATCCCGATGAGGACGCCGCTGCATTGGGTGCCACCGCTACCTGGACCGTGTCCAGTGCGAAGACCGATGACAAGCTGACCATCCACTTCCATAGCTTCGAGCACGACTCGGCCCACATCCTGGGCACCGATCCGGGGCTGATCAAGGATGGCGTCGAAGCCGACCTGCAGCGCCTGCTGGCCGAGCAGATCGAGTTGCTCGGCGCTGGCCACCAGTTGGTCCGCCGTGAATACATGACCGCCATCGGTCCGGTGGATATCCTGGCCCGTGATGCCAAGGGCGCCACGGTTGCCGTAGAGCTCAAGCGCCGTGGCGATATCGACGGAGTGGAACAGCTGACCCGCTACCTGGAGCTTCTGAACCGCGACCCGCTGCTCAAGCCGGTTACCGGCATTTTCGCCGCCCAGCAGATCAAGCCGCAGGCCCGCACCTTGGCCGAAGACCGCGGCATCCGCTGCCTCACCTTGGATTACGACGCAATGCGCGGAGTCGACGACTCGGCAGGACGCCTCTTCTAGGGTTGCGGGTCCTCCCCGGGCTGCCTGGCAGCCTTAGTTTGGCCCTGCAGAAAACTGCATCCCGACTGCTAGTCTGATCTCCTCTACCAAAAGCGCTCGGTGCCGCACGGCCCGGGCCGCCAGGCTCGGGAGGTCCATTGGATCCGCTGACAGCTTCGCTCATGGCCATTGGCAGCGGTTCCGCTGCGGGCCTGCGGCCGTATTTCACGGTATTGGCCCTGGGCATCGCGGGACTCGTGATCCCCGATACCGCACCTGACATGATCGCTTCTGCGGCACGGCAGATTCCTGAAAGCATCACCAATCCGTGGGTCCTGGCGATCTGTGCCGTACTTGCCATCGGCGAGGCCGGCCTGGATAAGATCCCCTTCCTGAATTTGTCCATGGAAACCATCTCGGTGTGGCTGCGACCTGTTTTCGGCGCCCTGGTTGGCATCGGCCTTGGCGCCAATTCGGGAGTCGAGGTTGCCGTCCTCACCGGACTGCTCGGTGCGGGCTCCGCGCTGTCGGTGAGCCTGGGCAAATCGTCGATGACCGCGGCGACCAATGCCGTGCCCGAACCCATCACCCAATGGGTGCGCAGCCTGGCAGAAGATCTTGGCGCGCTGGTTCTCGTCTTCGCAGCTGTGCTGGTTCCGGTACTGGCCGCCGTGCTCGGACTCGTTGCCATTGCCATCGGCTTCTTCCTCTACCGCATGTTCCGCCGGGTCTACCGGTCAATGAAGAACCGGGTCGGCAGCATCAGGCAGAACCGGGCCGCCGCGCACTCCGCGCGCGAAGCGCAGCTGGCCTCCGGCACGAAGACCAGTACGCTGCAGGCGCTGCAGGCCCTGGCCACCGGCAACGCGCCGGCTTCCGAAGATCCTGCGGGCAAGGGCAGCTAGCTCCTTGCCGTGGCCAGGTGCCCGGCGCGCTGGGGCTGCTGCGTTCCCGGTTCGCTAAATGCCAAGTCCGCTGAGAAAATAATCCGTCGAGTCGGTGACTGGACGCGTTCTCTCTTCTAAGCTGGGAACATGACTACGACGCGCTACGCCCTTCATGCCACCCTGATTTCCGATGGCCTCAAGGTCACCGATGGCGTGCTCGCCGTGGAAGGCGACCGCATCCGCTTTGCCGGCAACCGCGATGACTTCAACGCCCTGGCCGATGCTGCCGACTACCCGGTACGCGAGGTAGCCCCCGGCTCCATCATCATCCCGGGCCTGATCGACCTGCATTGCCATGGCGCCCTCGGCGCGGACTTCTCGGCACCGGATCATTCGAGCGTCACCGAAGCGGTGGAGTACCTGCACCGCTCGGGCACCACTACCCTGCTCGCGTCGCTGGTCACCGCAGAGCCCTCGTCCATGATCGAGGCCGCCGAGCTGCTCGCCGAGCTGGCGGAGGCCGGCCAGATTGCCGGCATCCATGCCGAAGGCCCGTTCCTCTCCGTAGACCGCTGCGGCGCCCAGGACCCGCGCTTCCTGCAGGATCCGGATCCGGAATTCGTCAGCGAGCTGGTGGCTGCCAGCCGCGGCCAGCTGCGCACCATGACCTACGCTCCGGAATTGGCCGGCAGCGAGGAACTCGTTGAGCAGCTGGTCTCCCACGGCGTGGTCCCGTCGCTGGGGCACACCGATGCCAGCGCCCAGATCACCGCGGATTCCCTGCGCTTTGCCCGCGAACAGCTGCACAGCGCCGGGGTGGACGGCTTCACCGAACGCCCTACGGTCACCCACCTGTTCAACGGCATGCCTTCGCTGCACCACCGCGAACCCGGTCCGGTGGCCGCCTGCCTGGAAGAGGCGGTGAACCGCAATGCGTTCGTGGAGCTGATCGCCGACGGGGTGCACCTGTCCCCCGATACCGTGCGCCTGGTCTTCCGCTTGGTCGGTGCGGAGAACATCTTGCTGGTCAGCGATTCCATGGCGGCCACCGGCTTGGCCGATGGGCAGTACACCCTCGGCCCGCAGGATGTGAATGTGGCCCTGGGCCAGGCACGGCTGGCCAGCGACAATTCCCTGGCCGGCGGCACCTGCACGCTGCTGGAAATCGTGCAGCGCGCCGTGCAGGCCGGGGTCTCACTGGTCCAGGCGGTCAACTCGGCTACGTCCATCCCCGCCTCGCTGATCGGCCTGGCCGACGAAGTCGGTTCCCTGCACTACGGCTTCGCCGCCGATGCACTGATCCTGGATGCCAATCTGCAGCTGGTCCAGACGATCCGCAACGGGGAATACCTCTAGCCCACCGAAAATCCCGGACTGCGCTAGCCCTGCCGGATCCGCCCGAGCTGGCCGAGCAGCTCAAGCTCCTCGGCCCGGCCGAGGCCAGCACGCCGGGACCGGTCCAGTCCGCGAGCCCGTTCATCGGCCAGCACGTCGCCAAGCAAGTCCTCCAGGTCCCGCTCCGGGCCACCGGCCAAGGCGTACCGCTGGTTGCTGCGCTGGGCGAAGCCGTGGTCCTCCAGCGCAAGCCACAGCGGCAGCGAACGCGCCCCGGCCCAGTAATTGACCTGGCGTTCGCGCAGCCATGCGTCCTGGGCGGTGACCAGTTCCCCGCTGAATCCCGCAATCCGTGCGGCCGTACTGAGGAACTGGGCGAAGCCATGTGATGTTCCGGCCACGTTGAAGGTTCCGGTCAGCGAACGCGCGGCGGCGTCGATAATCCACGCGGCGGCATCGCGCACGTCGATGACCTGCACATGGCGGCCCGCGGTTGGCGGGATGAGGACCTGGCCGGCACCGGCCAAGGCCAAGCGCGAAACCCAGTAGGAAAAGCGGTCGCTGGGATCGCCAGGTCCGGCAATCAGCCCCGGACGGGCAATGAGCAGCCGGTCGGCAACCATCGCCGTGCTGGCCCGTTCGGCAAGGACCTTTGCATGCCCGTAATCGCCGGGATCGGACGGTTCATGCAGTTGCGCGTCTTCGCCGGCACCGGGCAGCTGCGCGCTGGCATACACCGAGATGGAAGAAACCAGGGTCCAGTGCCGCGCATTCGCGGCCAGGGCCGCCAGCGCTTCGTGCACCCATTGCAGCTCATAGGACAGCTCGATGACCGAGTCGAATCCGATGCCCTGCACGGCATCATAGGCCCCGGGCTGGCTCCGGTCGGCACGCACCAGCTGCGCGCCCTGGGCAACCTCGCCGGAATTGCCGCGCGCCAGGCAGGTTACTTCGTGGCCACTGCGGATCAGCTGCCGCGCCAGCTCGCGGCCGAGCCACGCGGTGCCGCCAAGGATCAAGGTTCGTTTCATGCGAACAGTCAACTACGTCCTGCGCCACGCGCCCAGGCATTTCGCACTCAGCGCAGTTCCTGCCGGCCGTTTCCGGATCGGTGGCTGCGGTGCCCGGGATCCGGAGGTGCTCCCCCAAGCCGCCACGCGCAGCTGAGCAGTGCGCCGAGCACGCAGGCGATCCGCAGCGGCCCCCCAGCCTGCCAACGCTGCCTGCCAGCATTGACTGGCCAGGGAACGCGAAAACCGCCGCTGCATCTGCAACGGCGGCTTTGCTTTATCAAGTTCTAGATCTGCCAGCTCCCGGCGATCGGCCCGGCTTCGAGCCAGGCCGAGAAGCCGGTGTAGTCGCGGTAGTCCATGGCCAGCAGCAGCTCATCACCGCTGCGCACCAGCATCACGATGATGAATCCTGGCGGGATCCGCGAGGTTTCCTCATCGGTGGGCTGGCGTGTCCCGGTGATATCCAGGCCACGGCGCTCGATCACGAAGCTCGGGACCGGGGAGACAGAGAAAAACCGCAACAGGTCCACATGCGCTCCGCCGTAGCGGCCGATGACCATCATCCATTTGCCCGAAGGCGCCAGGATGGATGCATCGAAGGTGCCCAGCGTGCGCCGCAATTGGATGCGGCGCACGGCCATGGCCCCGAAGAACATGGCGATGCCGATCAGGATCAGCAACGCGATCAGAACTGGTGCGGTTATCTCAAACAATTCATCGCCTACGCTGCGGTACCAAGCACAGCGTTGTCAGCAACGATCACTACGCGATCCGAATCAACAGAGAAGAAGCCTCCGTCGATCTGGACCGAGAAGCGGGACTCGGAAACCGGTTCGATTTCCAGGTCCCCAGCGGCAAGCACGGACAGCATCGGAACGTGACCGGGCAGAACACCGATCTCGCCGTCCACCGAACGAGCCTTGACCAGCTTCGCAGCGCCCGACCACACGAAGTGGTCAGCCGCGACGATTTCGACCTGAAGCTCAGCCATAATTAGCTGGCCTTCTGGATTTCGGCCCACTGGCGCTCGACGTCGTCAAGACCGCCGATGTTGAAGAACGCCTGCTCTGCAATGTGGTCCAATTCGCCATCGCAAATGGCCTTGAAGCCTTCGATGGTGTCCTTGATCGATACGGTCGAGCCCTCGACACCGGTGAACTGCTTTGCGGTGTAGGTGTTCTGCGAGAGGAACTGCTGGATACGGCGTGCACGGGCAACGACGATCTTGTCCTCTTCGCCCAGCTCGTCGATACCGAGGATCGCGATGATGTCCTGCAGTTCCTTGTTCTTCTGCAGAATGGCCTTCACGCGGATGGCTACATCGTAGTGATCCTGGCCAATGTACTGCGGATCCAGGATTCGCGAGGTCGAGGTCAGCGGGTCGATCGCCGGGTACAGGCCGCGCGACGCGATTTCACGCGACAGCTCGGTGGTTGCATCCAAGTGGGCGAAGGTTGCTGCTGGAGCCGGGTCGGTGTAGTCATCGGCCGGGACGTAGACAGCCTGCATCGAGGTGATCGAGCGGCCCTTCGTCGAGGTGATGCGTTCCTGCAGCAGACCCATTTCATCGGCCAAGTTCGGCTGGTAGCCCACGGCGGAAGGCATGCGGCCCAGCAGGGTCGACACCTCGGAACCGGCCTGGGTGAAGCGGAAGATGTTGTCGATGAACAGCAGCACGTCCTGGTTCTGGACATCGCGGAAGTATTCCGCCATGGTCAGAGCCGACAGTGCCACGCGCAAACGGGTTCCAGGTGGCTCATCCATCTGGCCGAACACCAGTGCGGTGTCCTTCAGGACGTTTGCCTCGTCCATTTCGACCCAGAGGTCGTTGCCTTCACGGGTGCGCTCGCCAACACCGGCGAATACCGAGGTACCACCGAAGTTACGTGCAACACGGGTGATCATTTCCTGGATCAGCACGGTCTTGCCAACGCCGGCGCCGCCGAACAGGCCGATCTTGCCGCCCTTGATGTACGGGGTCAGGAGGTCGATCGACTTGATGCCGGTTTCCAGCATTTCGGTCGAGCCCTCGAGCTCCGAGAACTTCGGAGGCTGGCGGTGGATTGGCCAACGCTCGGTGACCTGGATCTCCGAGTTGTCAACGTCCAGGGCGTCGCCCAGAACGTTGAAGATGTGGCCCTTGACGCCGTCGCCTACTGGGACGGAGATAGCAGCGCCGGTATCGGTCACCGAAGCACCGCGGACCAGGCCGTCGGTGGCCTGCAGCGATACTGCGCGGACCAGGCCCTCACCGAGGTGCTGGCTGGTCTCGAAGGTGATCTTCTTGGTTTCGCCGTTGAGGGTCAGCTCAGCGGTCAGTGCGTTGTAGATAGCAGGCAGTGCGTCGGCTGGGAACTCGACGTCCACGACCGGGCCAGTCACGCGCGCGATGCGACCGATGGCCCCTGCGGTAACCTGCTCGTTGAGTTGGGCAGTCATCTTTCTCACTTCTTGTCTGGTCGGAGTATCGGTAATTAGCTGTTCAGCGCGTCGGCGCCGGCGATAATTTCCGAAAGCTCCTGGGTGATTTCAGCCTGACGGGCATTGTTGAGCAATCGGGTGTACTTCTTGATCAGTTCACCAGCGTTGTCGCCTGCGGCCTTCATGGCGCGCTGGCGGGCAGCGAGCTCGGAAGCAGCGGACTGCAACTGGCAGTTGAACAGTCGAGAATCGATGTAGCGCGGAAGCAGTGCGTCAAGCACTTCTTCCGGCGATGGCTCAAACTCGTACAGTGGCAACAGCTCGTCGGTTGGAGTCTCGGATTCATCCTCGACAACCTCCAACGGCAACAGACGGATGACCGTCGGTTCCTGCGTGACCATCGACTTGAACTGGGTGTAGACGACGTGGATCTCGTCCACGCCACCCTGCTCGAAATCGGTGTCGAAGTCCTCCAGGAGGACATCGCGCAGCTCGCGTGCGGTTTCGAAACGCGGGGAATCAGTTTCCCCGGTCCACACTCGTGCGTACTCGCGTGAACGGAAATCAAAGTAAGCCTGGGCCTTGCGGCCGACCAAGTAGGTCTTGACTTCCTTGCCTTCTTCACGCAGGAGTTCCACGAGGTGCTCTGCCTGCTTCAGAACGCTGGCGGAGTAGGACCCGGCAAGTCCTCGGTCCGAAGTCATCACCAAGACCGCGGCGCGGCGTACCTGCGCCGGCTCGGTGGTCAGTGGATGCTCGACATCGGCCTGGGACGCGACGGCGGTTACTGCACGGGTAATCGCATTGGCATACGGCAGCGAGGCCGAGACACGCGTACGTGCCTTACCAATGCGGGATGCAGCGATCAGTTCCATCGCCTTGAAGATCTTGCGCATCGACTTGGTCGATCCGATCTTCTGGCGGTAGACCCGAATCTGGGCTCCCATGTGTGTCCTTTCCTTATCCCCTACCTCGGGAGGGCGGCGCCGTTACCGGCGCCGCTCCCCCTTGGCAAGGAAATTGTCAGCGCTTCTGCTTGACGATCTTTTCCTGGTCAACGGACTCGGAATCGAGAGCGTCGTGCTCTTCGTGCCCGGCGGCGACAAGCTTGTCGTCGCCTTCGCCGAAGAAGCCGGCCTTGAAGTCCGCAACAGCGGTCTTCATGGCTTCCAGAGTCTCGTTCTCCAGCTTGCCGGTCTGGCCAATCACGGTCAGTACATCGGTGCGGTGGCGCAGGTAGTCGATGAACTCGCCCTCGAAGCGGCGTACATCCTCAACCGGGACATCGTCCAGGTAGCCGTTGGTGCCGGCCCAGATCGAAACGACCTGGTCCTCAACCGGGTACGGGGTGTACTGACCCTGCTTGAGCAGTTCCATCAGGCGCGCACCACGGGTCAGCTGCTGCTTGGAAGCAGCATCCAGGTCCGAGGCGAACATTGCGAATGCCTGCATGTCGCGGTACTGGGCCAATTCCAGCTTCAAGGTACCGGAGACCTTCTTCATGGCCTTGACCTGTGCCGAACCGCCAACGCGGGATACCGAAATACCCACGTCGACAGCTGGACGCTGGTTGGCGTTGAAGAGATCCGACTGCAAGAAGATCTGGCCGTCGGTGATCGAGATGACGTTGGTCGGGATGAACGCGCCCACGTCGTTGGCCTTGGTTTCGATGATTGGCAGACCAGTCATCGAACCTGCACCCAACTCGTCCGACAGCTTGGCGCAACGCTCAAGCAGGCGGGAGTGCAGGTAGAAGACGTCACCTGGGTAAGCTTCGCGTCCTGGCGGACGGCGCAGCAGCAGGGACACGGCACGGTAGGCTTCAGCCTGCTTCGACAGATCATCAAAGACGATCAGAACGTGCTTGCCACCGTACATCCAGTGCTGGCCGATGGCCGAGCCTGCGTATGGTGCCAAGTACTTGAAGCCTGCTGGGTCAGATGCGGGGGAAGCCACGATGGTGGTGTATTCCAGTGCACCCTGCTCTTCGAGGGTCTGGCGTACGGCAGCGATGGTCGATGCCTTCTGGCCAATTGCCACGTAGACGCAGCGAACCTGCTTGGTCTGGTCGCCGGATTCCCAGTTGGCGCGCTGGTTCAGAATGGTGTCAACCGCGATAGCGGTCTTGCCGGTCTGGCGGTCGCCAATGATCAGCTGACGCTGGCCACGGCCGATCGGGATCATGGCGTCGATAGCCTTCAGACCGGTCTGCATTGGCTCGTGCACGCTCTTGCGCTGGGTAACGCCTGGTGCCTGAAGCTCCAGGGCGCGGCGGCCCTCGGAAGCGATTGGGCCCAGATTGTCCAGTGGCTCGCCCAATGGGTCAACCACGCGGCCGAGGTAGCCGTCGCCAACTGGAACCGAAAGGATCTCGCCGGTGCGCTCGACCTTCTGGCCAGCTTCGATGCCGGTGAAGTCACCAAGCACAACGACACCGATTTCGCGGGTATCGAGGTTCTGGGCAAGGCCCAGGGTGCCATCTTCGAACTTCAGCAACTCGTTTGCCATGACGGAAGGAAGGCCTTCCACTCTGGCGATGCCGTCGCTCGCGGCGACGACGCGTCCCACCTCGGTGCGCTCTGCCTTACCCGGTTCGTAGGAAGATGCGAACTCGTTTAGGGCATCGCGGACGTCGTTGGCATTGATGGTCAAATCGGCCATCTGCAGTCCCTGCTCTCCTAAATTGTGATCCGGTCCATTGGACCGAATCGAATGTGAATGAAGTCTGTTGTGGTCCTGGCAGCCAGGAACACCAGGCGAAGGATCACTCCCTAGCCCAATGAGTCCTAGCTGGCCAAGGCGCGGCGCAACTCGGCCACGCGTGATGCCACGGAAGCGTCGACAACTTCGTCGCCAACCTTGACTACCAGTCCACCGACCAGCGATGGGTCGGTAGTGGCGTTGAGCTTGAGCTGACGACCGTATAGCTTGTTCAGGCTGGTCTCCAGGCGCGAAAGCTGGGCTTCGGAAAGTTCTACAGAGCTGGTTACCGAGGCAATCCAGCGCTGCTGGCGCTTGGCCACGAGCTCTACGAAACGTCCAACCAAGGCTGCTGGCTTCAAACCGCGGGGGTTCGAAACTGCCTGGGAGATCAAAACCTGCGAGGTCTGCGACGCGTTAGGCACGAGCTTCAGCGCGAGAGTGCGCTTAGCCTCGACTGGGGCCTGTGCATCATCCAACGCACGCTGCAGTTCGTGATTGCCACGCACTACCTCGATGAAGGAGAACAGATCCTGCTCCAGCTTGTTCAGCCCCGAAGCGCCGTCCTGCTGCTCTGCCACTGCGGTGACCGCAGTGACAGCCAGCGATTCGAGCGCATCGCTAATGTCGCGTTCCGAGCTCCAGCGGGTAGAAGCCAGCTGTGCGACGACGTCCTCGGCGTCAGCCGAGACCTTTCCGTGCAGCAGCTGAGCCAAAAGGCCTGCCTTGTCGGCATTTCCACGGGCTGGGTCAGTCATTGCGCGGCGGAGACCGGCATTTGCATCCAGTACTTCCAGGACCGCGAACAGTTCCTTAGGCAGCTCAATAGATGCCAGTGCCAGCTTGGGTTCCAGGAACGCCAAAGCCTTTGCCAGTGACTCGCTCGATACACTTGCCATTAGTTCGATGCACCTGCGTTCTGCTGAGCTTCCAAATCGGTCAGGAACTTGTCAACCACGCGCTGGGCACGGGCATCGTCCTGCAGAGCTTCGTCAACAACCTTGCTTGCAAGCTCGGTAGCCAATGCGCCCACGTCGGTGCGGAGCGAAGCCAGAGCGGATACGCGCTCAGCTTCGATCTGGCGGTGCGACTGCTCGGTGATACGAGCTGCCTCATCGGTTGCCTTGGTCTTCAGATCCGCAAGGATCTGAGCACCTTCGCTACGAGCTTCCTCACGGATGCGGTTTGCTTCGGTGCGTGCTTCCAGAAGCTGGGCCTTGTACTGTGCCAAGGTCTCCTCTGCTTCCTTCTGCGCTGCTTCAGCCTTCTCAAGGCCACCTTCGATCGCGGTGACGCGATCTTCATAGGACTGCTCGAACTTTGGAGCAATTACCTTGATGACGATGAACAGAAGGACCGCGAAACCAACACCCGTGACGAGAATTTCCCACGGGTTCGGCAACAGCGGGTTGACCGATTCGCTCGCAGCGAGGATGAAATCAGTGCTGTTCATTCTCACTATTCCTTATCTACTAGTTTCCGCTTGTGTGTACGCCTCGCGATAGTGGCGAGGCCACTACAGTTGCGAAAAGACTAGGCGCCGATGACGAAAGCGAAGACCAGGCCCAGGATGGCCAGTGCTTCAGCAAGTGCGAAGCCAAGCATGGCGATTGGCTGCAGGATGCGCTGAGCCTCAGGCTGACGTGCAACACCGTTGATGTAGGCAGCGAAGATCAAGCCAACGCCGATAGCCGAACCGATAGCAGCCAGGCCGTAGCCGATCATATTCAGGGAGCCGTGCAACATGTGATTATGTTCCTTTCAAGATACCGAGCTTTTGCCGGTAGGTTGTGAGGTATTCCTTGAGCGACTCAAGGAAGATCTTTATGGGTTGGAAGAAAAGAAGTGTTGGCCTAGTGGGCGTCGGCTTCGATTGCACCCTGGAGGTAGATCGCGGTCAGCAGGGCGAAAACAAACGCCTGCAGGACCATGATCAGCAGTTCCAGGAAGTACATGGCGACCGAGCCAACGATGACCAGGATGCCAAGGCCGTTCATGGCCAGGGAGTCCTGGACAACGATCAGGTGACGAGCGCCGGCAGCTGCCAGCATCACGATCATGTGACCGGCCAGCATCGTTGCCATCAAACGCAGCGAGTGCGTCAGCGGGCGAACGATGAAGTTAGAAATGATTTCCAACGGAATCATCAGTGGCATGATCCAGCCCGGAACACCGGACGGGACGACGGCCAACTTGAAGTAGCGGATACCGTGGTTCTTCAGGCCTACAGCAATCCAGGTGCCGTAGATGATGATAGCCATCGCGTATGCAGAACCAGCGTGTGAGAACGATGGAAGCTGCAGGAACGGAATCGCGCCGAAGAGGTTGTTCAGCAGTACGAAGAAGAAGGTCGCGAACAGCAGAGGAATCCAAGGACGGAAGTTCTTCTCGCCGATGATGTCGCGGCCAATTCCGTTACGTACAAACGCGTAACCGGACTCAGCGATGTACTGCATCTTGCCTGGAACCAGCTTCGGGTTCTTGATGGCCACGGTGAAGAACCAAGAGATAAGCACGATCGACAAAACGATCATGAGCATCTGCTTGCCGAAACCCGTGCCATACTCAGCCATCCACGGGAAAAGATCGGGGAGGTGGGTATCGGAAACGGATGGCGGTACGAAGCCGCCTTCTTCTGAGGCCATTGGGAGCGCAAACGCGAACAACGCGCTGTCCTCTCTGCAGTAACGGTCACGGGCAAAAGGCGGTGACTGGCGGTAACTGCCTCTCACCGTGTGAAGAAAAGATCAAACGGGGATCCCATCATGGCCCATGCCAGAAGCATCAACCCTGATGAAGGTCCATCTGCGGGTTACCCCGCGGATGCATATTGCGTATTCCGCCCGCAGTTGAGCGGACGGCCAAAAATGACCCGAAGTAAGCTTATCAAACTCACAGCACCCCACCGACACAAAGTCGCGCGGAATACTCTATTCCTCGTTGTAGATAGCCAGGCGCGCCTTCATGAAAGCACGCACCTCGCCAACCTGCCAGGCAACAAGGGAGATAGCTGCTGCAAGAACGAATCCCTGGCGATTAACCCAATCGGGCAACCCCAGGTTCAACAACACGAAGGCGATGCCAAAAACCTTGATGACAAAGACACCCAAGAACGCGGGCATGGCCCACGAGTGGCGAATTCGCCCTGCAGCTTCGGCAATGAGAATGCCAATCGCGAAAAAGCCAATCACAATCCCGGCAGCCAGCGCGCCAGAAAGCGCGTAGCGAAGATCGGCAACCAACCATGAAATCAGGAAAAATATGGCGGTAGCGATCAGCGAATACACCAGTGACAAGCCAAGAATCGGCAACCAGATGGATTTCGGGGCTGACGAAGCACTGACGCGGGCAGAACCAGAATTCACGTCCGCAACCTTTCTTCGTCAACACCGAGGAACCATCGTGCACCCATCGATGCTGATGAAACTTGAAACTTCCACCTATTCCCTAAAGAGCAGATGAAAGAAGATCCAGATTGAATTCTACACGAGATAGAAACAGATTGCTTGTGCGTTACCCTGCTATTTGATCGGGCTAGGCTTTGCCCATGCGCTTGCGTAAGGCCTCGACCCGCTTGATCACCAGGGGACGCCACGTTGCAACCGCTGCCACTAGGAACAACAGCAAGGCCATCGGGACCACCAGAATGAACGGGATGAAGGCGATGGAAACCACTGAGACTGCAATCACGGCGGCCCACAGGTAGAGCAGAACTACCGATTGGCGCACCGAGTGGCCTTGGGCCAGCATCCGGTGGTGGATGTGCTTGGCATCCGGGGAAAAGGGTGAGCGTTTGTTGGCCAGCCGGCGGAAGACCGAGAGTACAAGGTCCAGTACTGGTAGGAAGACGATCACCATCGGCAGCAGCATCGGCATGTAGGCCGGGATGTTGCGGAAGCGCCGGGCCTCCAGGCCCTGCACATCACCGGTCACCGCCACCGCGGCCACCGAGAGGATCATGCCGATGGCGAGAACGCCGGTCTCCCCCATGAAGATATTCGCCGGGTTGAAGTTGTGCGGCAAGAAGCCCAGGCAGGCACCGAGCAGCAAGGCGCAGAGCAAGGCCCCGATGTTCGCGTAGTCATCGGCGCTCACGTGCGTAGCCAGCACATAGGAGTACACGAAGAAGGTCGCCGCGCCAATGGCGGCCAGGCCCGCGGCCAGGCCATCCAATCCATCGGAGAAGTTGATCGCGTTCATGGTCAGCACGATCAGGAAAATGGTCACCGAAATCTGCATCCATTGCTCATCGATCTGCCACGACCCCACGGGCAGGGACTGGATGACGATTCCGTTGGTGGCGACCAGCCAGCCGATCAGGATCTGGCCGGCGAGCTTCAGCCACCACTTCAGGTCGAACATGTCATCGGCCAGGCCCATGAGCACGATGACGCCCAGGGCGTAGGCGATTCCGCGGATTGCGTCGTCATTGCCGAAGACCCCGCGGAAGAAGTGGAAGTTGCTGGCCAGCCATAGCCCTGCGGCGAAAGCGGCGATAATCGCCAGGCCGCCGAACTTCACGATCGGTTTTTCGTGCTGGTCGCGTTCGCGCACCAGCTGGTTGCCGGTGAAACGGTGGCCAAGGGTGCGGATGATCGGGGTGAGCAGGAACGAAACCGTAAAGCTGAATGCTATGAGCAGTACGTATGTTCTCATGCGCCGGTTTCCGGTGCGTCCTGTCCCAAATCGAGAATGCCAGGGACGACCACGCGCAATTCCTCAATGGAAATCGCGCCCGAGCGAACCACCTGCAGGTTCTGGCCGGTGCAATCGATGATGGTCGATGGCAGGACCTCTTCCCCGGCCTCGCCGCGCGGGCCGCCGTCGAGGTAGACATCCACCGACTCCCCGAGCTGCGCGAAAGCCTGCTCGACATCCAGCGCCGCCGCGTTGCCGGTGCGGTTGGCCGAGGACACGGCCAGCGGGCCGGTCTGACCCAGGAGTTCCAAGGCGGTGTCGTCGTTGGGCACGCGCAGCGCCACGGTGCCGCGGGTCTCCCCCAGATCCCAGGTCAGCGAAGGCTGGGCCTGCAGGATCAGGGTGAGTCCGCCTGGCCAGAACGCTTCGGCCAGCTTGCGCGCGGCCTCTGGGATGTCCCTGGCCAATCCGTCCATGGTGGAACTCTGGGCGATCAGCACCGGCGGGGGCATGGTGCGGTTGCGGCCTTTGGCAGCCAGCAGCATCGCCACGCCCTGGGCGCTGAATGCATCGGCGCCGATCCCGTAGACGGTATCTGTAGGCAAGACGATGCAGCGCTTGTCCGCCAGCGCGGCCTTGGCTGCGGTGATGCCTTCAGCGTGTTCCTGCTCGTTGCTTACCGAAAATGTTGTGCTCACGGGATCATTCTTTCATGCACTGGGTGTGGTTTGGTTATTGCGGCGCGTAGCCGGATGTGGCGCGGGCGCGCCCGGTCAAATCTTCATGGCCAGCTACCTGCGTGAAACCGGCCGCGCGCAGCATGGCTGCCGCGGTTTCGTGCTGCACTTCGGCGTGTTCCATCACGTAGTAGCCGCCGGGACGCAAGAGCTTCATGGCTTGGGCGGTAATGGCACGCGGAATGTCCAGTCCGTCCTCCCCGAGCCCGTACAACGCCATTTCCGGGTCGTGCTCGCGCACTTCCACTTCGCGCGGCACCGCGTTGGGCGGAATATACGGCGGATTGGAGATCACCAGGTCCATGGTGCCTTCCAGTTCCCCGGGGACCGCCGTGGCATCCTGGTGCAGCACGGTGACCCGGTGCGGCTCGCAGTTGGCCCGGGTGTAGCCGATGGCATCCTCCGAGAGCTCCACGGCCCAGACGCTGGCTGCTGGCACTTCGCTGGCCACGGACGCTGCAATGGCGCCGGAGCCCGAGCACAAATCAATGCACCGCGGGGTGCCGATGCCTTGGCCGGCCAGGAAATCAAGGCCGACCTGCACCACGGTTTCGGTTTCCGGGCGCGGGGTGAATACTCCCGGTCCCACCTTCAGCTCCAGGTAGCGGAAGTACGCCACGCCAGTCAGGTGCTGCAGCGGGATGCGGGTGCGCCGGGCGGCCACCAGGGCGGTGAATTGCTCCCGGGATCCAGGGTCGAGGTCCTCGCCACGCAGTTCGCGCAGCTTCAGTTCCGAGCGGTCAATGCCCAGCACGTGGCACAGCAGCAGGTCGACGTCGACGCCGGGGCTTGGCACCCCGGCGTCGGCCAGCGCCGCAATCGCCTGGCGGCGTACGGCAGTGAGTTCTTCCAAGGCGTCGTTACTCGCCCAGCGCTGCCAAGCGCTCTTCCTCGTCCATCTGGATGCAGGATTCAACCACCGGCTGCAGGTCCCCGTCCATCACGGCGTCAAGGTTGTAGGCCTTGTAGCCGGTGCGGTGGTCGGCAATGCGGTTTTCCGGGTAGTTGTAGGTGCGGATGCGCTCGGAGCGGTCCATGGTGCGGATCTGGCTTGCACGCTGGGCCGAGTTCTCCTTGTCGATGATCTCCTGCTGGTGGGCCAGCAGGCGCGAACGCAGCACGCGCATCGCGGCTTCGCGGTTCTGGATCTGCGACTTCTCGTTCTGCATGGCCACCACGATGCCGGTGGGCAGGTGGGTAATGCGCACCGCGGAGTCGGTGGTGTTCACCGACTGGCCGCCGGGGCCCGAGGAACGGTAGACATCGATCTTCAGGTCGTTCTGGTGGATGTCGACTTCTTCGGGCTCGTCCACCTCGGGCAGGACCAGCACGCCGGCAGCCGAGGTGTGGATGCGGCCCTGGGATTCGGTGACCGGCACGCGCTGCACGCGGTGCACGCCGCCTTCGAACTTCAGCTGGGCGTAGACGCCTTCGGCCGGGTCATTCGATTTGCCCTTGATGGCAACCTGGGCGTCCTTGTAGCCGCCGAGGTCGGACTCGTTGAAGGAGATCATCTCCACCTTCCAGCCCTTGTGCTCGGCGAAACGGGTGTACATGCGCAGCAGGTCGGCTGCGAACAGCGCTGCTTCGTCGCCGCCCTCGCCGCCCTTGACTTCGAGGATCACGTCGCGGCCGTCGTTCTCGTCGCGCGGGATCAGCAGGCGGCGCAGCTTCTCCTCGAGCTCTGGCAGGGCGGCGGTGAGGGTTTCCACCTCTTCTGCGAAGTCCGGATCCTCGTCAGCCATTTCCTTGGCTGCTTCCAGGTCCTCGGTGGCGGCGTGCCACTTGTTGTAGGCCTCGACGATGCCGTTCAGCTGTGCCGAGCGGCGGCCGAGCTTGCGGGCCAGCGCCTGGTCGGCGTACACCGCTGGATCCGAGAGCTGCGCCTGGATTGCGGCATGCTCTTCTAGTAGCGACTTGACGGACTCGAACATGGTGGGTGTGCTTCCTTGTTGGCGTTTTCCGCGCAGTGCCGCCGGCTATTGCGGCTGGGGCACTGCTGGAATTCAATTCTAAACGCTGCGCCGGCCGGGGCCGGCGTGCGAGGTGTCACTACGCGCCGATGGCGTCCAGCCAGCTGCCGGTGCGGCAAGCTGGCTGGACGCCATGGCGGTGGGTGGTGCTAATCCTTGTTTGGAGTGGTCTTGTTGACCAGCATCAAGAATTCCGCGTTCGATCCGGTTTCGCGGATCTTCCCGGTGAGCACTTCCAGTGCCTGCTGCGGATCGATGCCCGAGAGCATGCGGCGCAGGCGCCACATGATGCGCACCTCTTCGGCACTCATCAGCTGCTCTTCGCGGCGGGTCGAGGAAGCGTTGACATCCACTGCCGGGAAGATGCGCTTCTCGGCCAGCTGGCGCGAAAGGCGCAGCTCCATGTTGCCGGTGCCCTTGAATTCCTCGAAGATGACCTCGTCCATCTTGGAACCGGTCTCCACCAGGGCGGTAGCCAGGATGGTCAGCGAGCCGCCATTCTCGATGTTGCGGGCTGCACCGAAGAAGCGCTTCGGCGGGTACAGCGCTGCCGAGTCGACGCCGCCGGAGAGGATGCGGCCCGAGGCCGGAGCGGCCAGGTTGTAGGCACGGCCCAGGCGGGTCATCGAGTCCAGCAGGACCACGACATCCATGCCCATTTCCACCAGGCGCTTGGCGCGCTCGATGGCCAGCTCGGCCACGGTGGTGTGGTCATCGGCCGGGCGGTCGAAGGTCGAGGCGATGACCTCGCCCTTCACGGTGCGCTGCATGTCGGTGACTTCTTCGGGACGCTCATCAACGAGCACCATCATCAGGTGCACTTCCGGGTTGTTGATGGTGATCGCGTTGGCAATGGCCTGCAGGATCAAGGTCTTGCCGGCCTTCGGAGGCGAAACGATCAGGCCGCGCTGGCCCTTGCCGATTGGCGCGACCAGGTCGATGACGCGCGGGCCGACCAGCTTCGGATCGGTTTCCAGGCGCAGGCGCTCGGTCGGGTACAGCGGGACGAGCTTGTTGAACTCGACGCGTTCGCGGTTGTCCTCTGGCTTCTTGCCGTTGACCGAAGTCAGCTGCACCAGGGCGTTGAACTTCTGGCGGGGGTTCGGGGTCTCGCCCTCGCGTGGCTGGCGGATCGCGCCAACGATGGCGTCGCCCTTGCGCAGGTTGTACTTCTTGACCTGGCCCAGGGTGACGTAGACGTCGTTCGGGCCGGGCAGGTAGCCGGAGGTGCGCACGAAGGCGTAGTTCTCCAGCACGTCCAGGATGCCGGCGATCGGCAATACGACGTCGTCCTCGCTCAGCTGCGGCTCGTCGTCATCACGGCGGTTGCGGCGGTTGCGGTTGTTGCGATCGTTGCGGTCGTTGTTGCGATCGTTGCGATCATTGTTGCGCTCGCGGCGGTTGCTGCGGTCATTGCGATCGTTGCGGTCGTTGTTGCGCTCACGGCGCTCGCGGCGGTCATTGCGGTCGCCACGCTCGGAACGGTCCTCGATGTTCTCCGAGTCGTTCGAGTCGTTGTTGCGCTCGTTGCGATCATTGCGATCGTTGTTGCGCTCATTGCGGTCGTTGTTGCGCTCGTTGCGGTCGTTGTTGCGCTCGTTGCGGCGGTTGTTGCGCTCGCGGCGCTCTTCGCGGCGGTCGGTGCGCTCTTCAGCGTTCTCCGACTCGGCAACTTCGGTGCGCTCGGTGCGCTCAGTGTTGCGATCGCGGCGGTTGCCACGCTCACGGCGGTTGCCGCGCTCGCGGCGCTCTTCGCGTGCTTCGCCGTTGTTCTCGGCGTTCTCCGCCGGTGCCTCGGCCTGCTCGGCTACCTGCTCTGCTGGCTGGTCAACCGGCTTGTTGTTCCGCGAGTTGCGGCGCTGGCGTGGAGCCTTGGGCTCCTCGGCTGGTGCCTGGTTCTCGGCTGGTGCCTCGGTAGCGGCTTCGTTGGCTTCGGCAGGAGCCGCAACCTTGCCCGAGTCGGTCACGCGGCGCGAGGTGCGGCGTGCGCGAGCTGGCTTTTCCGCCGGATCTTCAGCAGCCGCGCCGGCCTCTGGTGCGTTCTCGGTCTCGGCCTGCGCCTGGGCCGCGGCCTTTGGCGCACGACGTGCACGGGTCTTGGTTTCCTTGGCCTGCTCGGCTGGAGCTTCAGCCTTCGCTGCGGGAGCTTCGGTCTTGGCAGACTTCGCTTCCTGTGCGGCCTTGGCGTCCTTGGCGGCAACGGAGCCACCGCGCTGGTGGTCGCCGATGGCCTTGACCAGATCAGCCTTGCGCATCCGCGAACCGCCGGTGATACCCAGCTGCGAAGCCAACTGCTGGAGCTGGGTCATTTTCAAAGAGGCCAGTCCGGCGCTCTTGTTTTCGGAAGTCTTGGTGTCCACGCCTTCGTTGAGGCTCGTGGTTTCGGTCACGAAAGTTCCTTCTGACTCGTAGGATGGGCCGCTTCAAGGCAGGCCCACTATGCCGTAAATGATGTTCAGCAGCCGAAGATTTCGTGGCTACTTCACTTTCTCCCCGCAAGATGGCCCAGAATTCGGGGCAAAACTGCAGTGGATTAGAGAGACTGACATCTCCTAGGCACGAAGACGTACCTGAATGCGGGATATCAAAGTTGCTGCGAACTGCAGGAAGATCCGGGACGGCTGGACGGATGAAATGGGGTTCGAGAACCGAATTTATCCGCATCAACACTGGCCACAAAGGATTCGGACCGGGCTACTGCCCAGCTATCCGGCCTGCCATGGTGTTACAGCACTTCTACTGTAACACCGTTGGCGGCCAGCTTGGGAACTTCAGCACGCCAAGACACTGGAGATCCTGCAGAGAATTCATCGATGGCCGCTTGCACGGCAGCGACCTGTTCATCGCTGGCCACCAGGGTCAACACGGTCGGTCCGGCACCGGAAACCACTGCGGCCAGGCCTGCACCGCGCAGCTTGGCAATCAGCGCCGCGCTTTCGGGCATGGCCGCGGCGCGATAGTCCTGGTGCAGGTAGTCCTTGGTGCCGCCCAGCAGCTGGCGCGGATCGTTGCTCAGCGCATGGATCAGCAGCGCGGCGCTCGCGCTGTTCGCCGCGGCTACCGCGTGGTCGACCCGTTCAGGCAGCGCGCCGCGCGCGACCTCGGTGGACAAACCGTTGGACGGGATCGCCAGCACTGCGCGCAGGTCCGGGTGCAGGGGCACCTGCACCGAGCTGAAGCTGCCGGCGGCATCGGTGGCAGAGATGCTCAGCCCGCCAAAGACCGCCGGAGCCACATTGTCCGGGTGCCCTTCCCACGCTGCAGCCGACTGGAAGATCCGCTCGGTCCCGCCACGGGCTTGGGCTGGAAGCAGCGCATCGGCGGCGGCGTAGGCTGCGACAATCGCCGCGGCCGAGGATCCCATGCCGCGCGCGTGCGGGATGTTGTTATGCGCCACCAGCTGGACGCCTACCGGTTCAAAACCGGCGTCTTTCCAGTAGCGGTGCATTTCCTTGATGATCAGATGCGACTCATCGCGTGGCAGCTCCTGCGCCCCATCGCCGAAAATCTCGACACTGCTGGACTGCGCGGTGCGCACTTCGAGGCGGTCGCGGTATTCCAGGGCCAGGCCCAGCGAATCGAAGCCAGGACCGAGGTTGGCTGAGGTGGCCGGCGGGGAAACGATCAACTTCTGGCCCAGGGCGATCTGCTGCGTCATGGTTCCTTCAAGAATTCGGTGCGATAGGTATCAGGTGCGCAACGGCCCGCCGCGATTGGCTCCCCCAGTCCGGGAGAGCCAATGACGCGGCGGGCCGTCGTGCTGCCGGCGGCTGGCCGGCGAAAAGCTGCTAGGCCAGGCCCAGCGCGCCGGCGACCTCGACCACGTCGAAGGCCACCTTCTTCGGCGCAACTTCCGAGCCGTCGGCCTGCTTCAGGGCCCAGTCCGGGTCCTTCAGGCCGTGGCCGGTCACGGTGATCACGATCTTCTTGCCGGTCGGCGCAGTGCCGGCGGCGTGGTGCTTGAGCAGGCCGGCCACGCCGGCTGCCGAAGCTGGCTCCACGAAGACGCCTTCGCGGCTGGAAAGCCAGCGGTGGGCTTCGAGGATCTGCTCGTCGGTGACCGAGTCGATCTGCCCGCCGGACTCATCGCGGGCGGCTTCGGCCTGTTCCCAGGATGCCGGATTGCCGATGCGGATGGCGGTGGCAATGGTATCCGGTTCGGTGATCGGGTGGCCGGCCACGATCGGGGCGGCCCCGGCGGCCTGGAAGCCCCACATGACCGGGTTCTTGGTGGACACCGGCTCCAGCACCTTGCCCGCCTCATTGGTCCACTTGGAGGAATACTCCTTGTAGCCCTTCCAGTACGCGGTGATGTTGCCCGCGTTGCCTACCGGCAGCAGGTGGTAATCCGGGGCGTCGCCCAAGAAGTCGACGACCTCGAAGGCGCCGGTCTTCTGGCCCTGGATGCGGGCCGGGTTCACCGAATTCACCAGGAACACCGGGTAGTTCTCGCTGAGCTTGCGCGCCACTTCCAGGCAGTTGTCGAAGTTGCCGTCGATCTGGATGATGTCCGCACCGTGGGCGATCGCCTGGGACATCTTGCCCATGGAGATCTTGCCATCCGGCACCAGCACCGCGCACTTCAGCCCGGCCTGGGTAGCGTAGGCGGCGGCCGAAGCGGAGGTGTTGCCGGTGGAGGCGCACACCACGGCCTTGGCGCCGGCAGCCACCGCTGCGGTCATCGCCATGGTCATGCCGCGGTCCTTGAAGGAACCGGTCGGGTTCATGCCCTCGACCTTCAGGTACACCTCGTTGCCGGTCTGCGCCGACAGCGCCGGGGCGTAGACCAGCGGGGTGCCGCCCTCGCCCAGGGTGATGACCTTGGTGTTTTCGTCTACTGGCAGGCGATCGGCATATTCGCGGATCACTCCGCGCCACTGGTGAGCCACGTTAGTTTCCTTCAACTCGCATAACGGATAGAACAGAGTGCACCGCGTCCAGCGCGGTCAGCGCCTCGACGGTGCTGGCCAGGGCCGCTTCGGTGCCCTGGTGGGTCAGGATGCGCAGCTGCGCGCCGGCTTCGGCGTCCACCTGCTGGCTCATCGACTCGATGGAAACCCCGTGCTCGCCGAAGACGGTGGCGATGGCGGCCAGCACGCCGGACTGGTCCTTGACCGACAGGCCAATCCAGTAGCGGGTGTCGATGGCCTCGAAGTCCAGCATCCGTGGCGCCTGGTTAACCGAGCCGTTGGGCAGCGGGGCTCCGGCAGCGATCTGGCGGGCCACGGCAACGACGTCGCCCATGACCGCCGACGCGGTCGGGTTGCCACCGGCTCCAGCCCCGTAGAACATCAGGTCGCCGGCGTTCTGCGCTTCGACGAACACGGCGTTGAACGCGCCATGCACGGTAGCCAGCGGGTGGCTGCGGCGCACCAGGGCCGGGTAGACGCGCACCGAAATCCCGGCTTCGGCCTGCTCGGCGATGGCCAGCAGCTTGATCACGTAGCCGGCGGCGGCCGCGGCCGCGACATCGGCGGCGCTGACTTCGGTGATGCCCTGGGTCCAGACCTGGTCCGAGGACACGGTGGTGTGGAAGGCCAGCGAGGCCAGGATCGCGGCCTTCGCGGCGGCATCGTGCCCGCCCACGTCGGCGGTTGGATCGGCTTCCGCGTAGCCCAGCGCCTGGGCTTCGGCCAGCACGTCGTCGAACGCGGCACCGGTGGTGTCCATGGCGTCGAGGATGAAGTTGGTGGTGCCGTTGACGATGCCCATCACCTTGGTGATGTGGTCCCCGGCCAGCGAGTCAGCAATCGGGCGCAGGATCGGGATGGCCCCGGCCACCGCGGCCTCGTAGCGCAGCTGGGCGCCGTTGCCGGCAGCGATCGCGTTCAGTTCGGCGCCCTTGAGCGCAATCAGCGCCTTGTTGCCGGTGATGACGCTGGCACCCTTGGCAAGGGCGGCGGCGATGTATTCGCCGGCCGGCTCCATGCCGCCGAGCAGTTCGATGACCACATCGGCCTGGGCGATCAGCCCGTGGGCGTCGGTGGTGAAAAGCTCCTGGGGCAGCACTGCATCGCGCTTGGCATCCGGGTTGCGCACGGCAATGCCGATCAGCTGCAGGCCGGCGCCCGAGCGGGCAGCCAGTTCGTTTGCATCTTCCAGCAGGATCCGGGCCACTTGGGCTCCGACCGTGCCGCAACCCAGCAGGGCTACCTTCAGGTTCTTTTCGCCGCTCAATTAAACTCCCATGTCACGGGCCAACAAGTCTGTTTCCGTTTCCCTGCGCACGATCAGACGGGCTTGGCCATCGCGTACCGCTACCACCGCGGGGCGGGTGAGGTAGTTGTAGTTGCTCGACAGCGCCCAGCAGTAGGCGCCGGTGGCCGGAACGGCGATCAAATCGCCGGCCGCCACGTCATCGGGCAGGTAAACGTCCTTCACGACTATGTCACCTGACTCGCAATGTTTCCCAACTACACGAGAAATAATTGCGTCGTTTTGCGTCATACGGCTAGCCAGCACGGCGGTATATTGCGCGTCGTAGAGCACCGGGCGCGGATTGTCGCTCATCCCGCCGTCCACCGAAAGGTAGCGACGCGGGTGCAGGGCTCCGGCCTCGTCTTCCACCTGGACGTCCTTGCGCACGCCGGCCTCGTAGAGGGTGAAGGTGCTCGGGCCGGCGATGGCGCGGCCCGGCTCGATGGAAATGCGCGGGCATTCCAGCTCGAGTTCGGCGCAGGTCGCCGAGACCACTTCGGCCATCTGGCCGGCCAGCTTGGCCGGGGTGGAGGGGTGGTCCTCGGAGGTGTAGGCAATGCCGTAGCCGCCGCCCAGATCCAGTTCGGGCAGGGAAACACCATGGATCGAGCGGATCTTGGCCAGCAGGCCGAGCATGGTGCGGGCGACCATTGCGAAGCCTTCGGCCTCGAAGATCTGCGAACCGATGTGGGCGTGCAGGCCCAGCAGGTTGATGTTCTGCGCCTCGATCGCCTGGGCGACCGCACGCAGCGCAGGAGAAGTGCAGGAGGCATCGTCCAGGATGGACAGCCCGAACTTCTGGTCCTCGTGCGCGGTGGCGATGGCCTCATGGGTGGAGGCGTGCACGCCGGGGGTAATGCGCAGCATGACCTGCGCGCTCTGGCCCATGGCGTCGGCGATCGAAATCACCCGGTCCAGCTCGTCCAGCGAGTCGATGACCAGGCGCCCGACGCCCATTTCGATGGCGCGGGTGATCTCGGCAGCCGACTTGTTGTTCCCGTGCAGCGAGAGGTTGGCAGCGGGCACCTTGGCGGCGTTGGCCACGGCCAGTTCGCCCCCGGAGCAGGTATCCAGGCGCAGGCCCTCGTCGGTCACCCAGCGGGCCACCTCGGTGCACAAGAACGCCTTGCCGGCGTAGTAGACGTCGACTCCCCCGCACAGCTGCCTGAACGCGTCGTCGAAGGCGGTCTTGAAACCCCGGGCGCGGGCGCGGAAGTCGTTCTCGTCGAGCACGAACAGCGGGGTGCCGAACTCGGCGGCCAGCTGGGAGACGGGAAGGCCCTGGATGGACAGTTCGCCGCCAACCTCGCGGGAAACCCCCGAAGCCCACTCGATCTGTCGAAGTGCGTTGATGTTTTCCGGGAATTGCAGCCATTGCGGGGCTAGCGGCGATACGGCCATAAGGTCTTACATCCTCTCTGGGGCGGAAACGCCCAGCAGTTCCAATCCATTTGCCAAAACGGTGGTGGCGGCGTCGTTCAGCCACAGCCGGGTGCCGTGCACCGGCGCGACCGCTTCGCCTTCGCCCACCGGGGTGATGCGGGTTGCGGCGTACCACGAGTGGTACGCGCCGGCGACCTGCTCCAGGTAACGGGCAATGCGGTGCGGTTCGCGGAATTCTGCGGCACCGGCAACCACCGACGGGAACTGGCCGAGCACGGCCAGCAGCTCGCTTTCGGTCGGGTCGGTCAGCAGCGCGGCATCGAAGCCGTCACGGGTCACGCCCTTGGCGGCGGCATTGCGGGCCGCGGCGCACGAACGGGCGTGGGCGTACTGGACGTAGAACACCGGGTTGTCATTGGTGTTCTTCTTCAGCTGCTCGGGGTCCAGCGCGATCGGCGAATCAGCCGGGAAACGGGCCAGCGAGTAGCGCAGCGCGTCGGCGCCGATCCAGTTGATCAAATCGCGCAGCTCGATGATGTTGCCCGCGCGCTTGGACAGCTTGGCTCCGTTGACAGAGATCAGCTGGCCGATCAGCACCTCGATGTTCTTGTCCTTGTCATCTCCCGCGCAGGCGGCGATCGCCTTCAGGCGGTTGACGTAGCCGTGATGGTCGGCGCCCAGCAGGTAGATCTTCTCTTCGAAGCCGCGGTCCTTCTTGGACAGGTAGTAGGCGGCATCGGCGGCGAAGTAGGTCGGCTCGCCGTTGGCGCGGATCAGCACGCGGTCCTTGTCATCGCCGAAGTCGGTAGTGCGCAGCCAAACCGCGCCCTCCAGATCGAAGATGTGGCCCTGTTCGCGCAGGCGGGCCACGGCGTCAGCCACCGCACCGCCCTCATGCAAGGTGGTTTCGGAGAAGAACACGTCGAAGCTGACGCCGAAGTCGGCCAGGGTGGACTTGATGTCTTCGAGCTGCGCCTTGTAGGCGGCGTCGCGCAGGGCAGGAATTGCTTCTGCTTCGTCCAGCTCGCGCAGCTGCGGGGCTTGGGCCAGGACGGCGTCGCCCAGTTCCTTGATGTATTCGCCCGGGTAGCCGCCCTCTGGCACTGGCAGGCCGTGGATGCGGTTGTACACCGAACGGGCGAAGACGTTCATCTGGTTGCCGGCATCGTTGATGTAGTACTCGCTGGTCACCGAAGCGCCCGAAGCGCGCAGCACGCGGGAGATGGCATCTCCCAGCGCGGCCCAGCGGGTGTGGCCGATGTGCAGCGGGCCGGTGGGGTTCGCGGAAACGAATTCCATGTTGACCACGTGGCCGGCCAGGGCCTCGTTGCTGCCGTAGGCGGAACCCGCCTCGACGATGGTGCGGGCCAGCTCGCCGGCAGCGCCGGCTTCGAGGGTGATGTTCAGGAAGCCGGGACCTGCGATGTCCACGGCGCCGACTCCTGGGACCGAAGCAAGTCGGGTGGCCAGGATCTGGGCGAAGTCGCGCGGGGCCATGCCGGCCTTCTTGCCCAGCTGCAGCGCGATGTTGGTTGCCCAGTCGCCGTGTTCACGGCTTTTCGGGCGGTCCACGCGTACGGTCTCTGGCACCTCGACGGAGATTTCGCCGGCGGCTACGGCTTCGGTGAGGCATGCGGATATTGCTGCGGAGAGTTCTTCAGGAGTCACCGTTCAAGAATACCGGCAATTGCCGTGCTTCTTCAGCATTCATGACTTGCATCGACTGTGAGACTGGCCCGACCCGGTGACTTTTGCAACACATGCGTGCCAAGGTGCTGGAATTGCGCAGATCAAGTGACGACCTGATAGTATTTTTCCTGTTGCCCAGCAACACGCCTCTGTAGCTCAGTGGATAGAGCGTCTGCCTCCGGAGCAGAAGGCCGAAGGTTCGATTCCTTTCAGGGGCACCACCTAAATTGCAGGTCCTGGTTACCAGGGCCTGCTTTTTTTCGCTCTTCTTCTCACGCCGCAGCTCGCGCGAGGCCGCGAACAATCTCCTGTCAGCATTTTCTGGCAGCTTCCCCGTCGCCACAACCTTTAGCTTCGGCTAGGCCCTAAACTCGGATAAACCAACAAGCGCTTAAGGGCACCATGAAAAAAACCATTCTCATTACCGGAGCCAGCGACGGGATCGGGGCCGCATCGGCCCGAGAACTGTCACGACAGGGGCACCAGATTGTCGTTGTCGGTCGGTCGCAAACCAAAACCCAGGCCATCGCCCATGAGCTAGGCGCCAGCTATTTCGTGGCAGACTTCAGCCAGCTCGCACAGGTACGCGGCCTGGCCACGCAGTTGCTCCAGAAGTATCCCCGAATTGATGTGCTGGCTAATAATGCCGGCGGGATCAAGGCAGAGCGCGAACTGACCGTGGATGGATTCGAAAAGACTTTCCAAGTCAATCATCTAGCGCCCTTCCTGCTCACGAATCTGTTGTTGCAACGACTAATCGATTCGGGTGCCACGGTCATTCAGACCGCCAGCATGGCTGCGCGTCTCATGGCCAAATTCGACATTGCGGACCTACAGGGCGAAAACAGCTACTCACCGAGGGCCGCCTACGGCAATGCAAAGTTGGCGAACATTCTGTTCACCTCGGAATTACAGCGGCGCTTTGGCGGTTCCGGGATTAACGCCGTGGCGTTCCACCCCGGGATCGTTGGCACCAGTTTCGCCTCGGACTCCAAGGGGTTATTGAAGTTCCTTTACCACGGTCCGCTTAGGCGCTTCTTCACGGTCGACTCGACCAAGGGTGCCGACCAGCTCGTCTGGCTTGCGGAGGCGAAGCCTGGCGTGCAATTCGAACCGGGCGCCTACTACGAGTCGGGAAAGATCGCATCGAAGGTCAACCCGCTGATCCATGATGAGGTACTAGCGAAGCAACTCTGGGACCGCTCGGCGACCTTGCTTCAAATCCAGAACTGCACATAGGGGATCTCGGAGTCGACCCGACCGGCCTATTCGGGAACTACTGCCGGCATGGACCGGGCTCGTCACCAATCCGAGATGGCGATACCCGCATCAAATTGCCCGCGGCCGCTAACTGCCCACCGCTTGATGGAAAGAGCGATACTCCATCCACTCGACACTGAATTCGCATCGCTACCATTCAAGAGTTCCTCGGCAAACTACCCGAGCGAAAACGCGGGAAATCGAAGTACTCTCATGAACTCTTGATTTTATCCCGCTAAAAGATAATCTTGACACATGACGAAACGCCTCTTTGGAATCATTTCACTTGCTTCTGTGATTGCTTTGGCACTGTCTTCATGCAGCCCTTCGACTTCCCCTGAGACAGCGCTTGGAGAGATTCCTTCGTCAGATACGTCGGGCAGCACCTCGGAATCGCCAGATCCCCTAAAGAAGCATGCCGAATTCCTCGCCCAGAGCGAAGACTCCTTCAAGATTCTCAATGAAACTCATTCCGTGGGCTCGACCACTCTGCGCCTCGGGGATCTTCCCGGAGGATTTGATTCAGTTGGCTTCATAATTTCATGTGATGCAACGTCCCCTTGGGAGATTATCCTGCTAGGTGGATCAAAAACCGGTGCGAGTGGTTGCGATTCGAATTCAGAAATATATACGAGCCTTTCTACCCCGGCACATCAAATCAACACCAATGAGGTACAGCTCGAATTCAAAGTGCCGGTGG
Organism: Glutamicibacter sp. NPDC087673; assembly: GCF_044743255.1. Classification (NCBI taxonomy): domain Bacteria; kingdom Bacillati; phylum Actinomycetota; class Actinomycetes; order Micrococcales; family Micrococcaceae; genus Glutamicibacter; species Glutamicibacter sp. NPDC087673. The sequence goes on along the minus strand of NZ_JBIUWB010000006.1, from coordinate 102,115 downwards.
GAGTCTGGGTCACTGTTTATGCCACGAATGAAGAATAAACAGGCGTTTCCGATGTTTCATTTGGACACTAGGCGAAAAGCCTAAAGACATCGCGCGGCAGCTGACTGTCCGCGCTAATGATTCGGCGAAAGCCTAACCGGCATTGCCGAGAGGGAACCAAAGCTCCACTTAGAGCAATAGCCGGGGAAATTTCGCTTTGTATCGCGCTTACGAGATACCCGGATGCCAAGAATCCTGAATCACTAGAATTGCAAAGCTTAGGGATCAACCGTGGATGACTGGGATGCCGGATGCTCGGGCGCAGCAGGATACAGTTCCTCCGGTAGCCCTATAGTGAATCCTTCCTCACGGATACTATGGCCACCGACCCACAGTGAGTGCCGAGCATACTGGTTACCGTCAGTCAGGTGAACGGATACTGCGCTTCCAAACTGCTCTCCAACCACGACCGACACATTTTCAGGTGTAATGCCGTGGTTCTCTAGAATCTGCCGAGTCTGGCTGACCATCTCGTCATCCAAGTTTCCTCCTGGAAATGGCGAAGTAACCCGGCAAACTCCAGTGCGATCGCCAGCATACGCAGCAACTACCAATTCCGTGCCCGCCTGCTCTAACGAGCTGACGGGTTTGTGGCCATCGCAGGTTTCATCGGAGTATTTCCCAGTCAAAGAGCAACCCGACAGCAATCCAGTGATGAGAGCCAGACCGACGACTCCTGTCGCTGCAGCTATGTACGCGCTACGGGTTCTCAATAGTCCACCATTCGTTTCGCAGAAGGTGTTAATCCTAGGCAGGTTTATAGCAATGCATCTTTAACTGCATGAATATTTCTCAAATTCATATTGAGTATCGAAGATCAGCTGCATGAGTAAACCCATTAATGCCACCTACGATGCCAGAGCTGCGGCCGCGCATGTCGCGCTCTCTCATGAGCTAGCAGTTGAAACGGCAGAAATCGAGTCTTCTAGCATGCCGTACCTCGTGAACTAGGATCTTGACAGCGCAGGCAGGCCGACAGGTGTAGAACTGATCCATCCTGCTGGTCACTGCCCCAGCCATGTCCAGTCTGCTTATCGCCAGCAATGCATGTGCCGAGGCGCTCTATCGCCGTTGCGGGTACCAATGGACAGGACAGCAAGTCATCGACCGGAGCTCGGGACGCGTCGAGCACCGCCTGCGCAAACCGCTGACTTAAACCCGACAGGCCCCGCACCCATCGGGTGCGGAGCCTGCACGGATACTGGCCAGCTGCTACTGCAGCATGGTCTTGTCATCGAGCTGTGCGCCCTTGATCTTGCTGAATTCCTCCAGCAGGCCCTTGACGGTCATCTTGGACTTCTCTTCCTGGTCCAGGTCCAGGATGATCTGCCCGTCGTGCATCATGATCAGCCGGGTGCCCAGCTGCAACGCCTGTTCCATATTGTGCGTCACCATCAACGTGGTCAGCTGGTGGCGTTCGACAATTTCCTTGGTCAGGCGCGAGACCAGCGCGGCACGCTGCGGATCCAGGGCCGCGGTGTGCTCATCGAGCAGCAGGATCTTGGGCTTGGAGAAGGTGGCCATCAGCAAGCTCAGCGCCTGGCGCTGGCCGCCCGAGAGCAGGCCCACCTTGGTCTTCAAGCGGCCTTCCAAACCGAGTTCCAGGCTCTTGAGTTCCTCGACGAACAGCTCGCGCCGCTTGGAGCCTACGCCCAGGCCCAGGCCGCGGAAACGGCCGCGGGCGTAGGCCAGAGCCATGTTCTCCTCGATGGACATGGTCGGCGCAGTGCCGGCCATCGGGTCCTGGAATACCCGGCCGATGTACTTGGCGCGGGTGTAGTCGGCCATCCTGGTGACGTTCTTCCCCGCGATGGACACCGAACCGGCATCGGGCTGCAGCTTGCCTGCAACCATATTCAGCACGGTGGACTTGCCGGCGCCGTTGGAGCCGATGACGGTGACGAATTCACCGTCCGACAGGTTCAGGTTGATGTTGCGCAGCGCCTTGCGCTCGTTGACAGTTCCCGGGAAGAACGTGCGCGACAGGTTCTTGATTTCAAGCATTGGTGCGAACCTCTTCCTTGGTTTCAACTGCTGCTGGGGTGCGCTTGAAGTTCTTGATGATCTTCTGGAAGCCCTTCCACTTCGGCAGCAGCAGGGCGACGACGACGAGGACCGCGGAGATCAGCTTCATGTCGTTGACCTCCAGACCTGCCGACAGGGCCATCTGGATCACCAGGCGGTAGATCACTGCGCCGAAGACCACCGCGATGGCGGCCAGCCAGATATAGCGCTGGGTGAAGATCGCCTGGCCGACGATGACCGAGGCCAGGCCGATCAGGATCAGGCCGATGCCCATGCCGATATCGGCGAAGCCCTGGTACTGGGCGATGACCGCACCGGACAGCGCCACCAGGCCGTTGGACAGCGCCAGGCCCAGGATCTTCTGGTTGTCGGTGCTCACGCCGAAGGAACGGATCATTTCCTGGTTGTCGCCGGTGGCCCGCATGGCCATGCCCAGCTCGGTGTGCAGGAACCAGACGATCGCTGCCACGAAGACCAGGCAGACGGCAAAGAGGATGGCCACCGACGCCCATGAGCCGAGCAGGCCCGAGACGCGCATCGGGCTGATCAGGGTCTCCTCCCCCAGCAAGGGGGTGTTGGCCTTGCCCATGATGCGCAGGTTGATCGAGTACAGCGCGATCATGGTCAGGATGCCGGCGAGCAGGCCGTCGATCTTGCCCTTGGTATGCAGCAGGCCGGTAATGACACCGGCAACCATGCCGGCGAAGAAGGCCAGCACGGTGGCCAGCCAGGGATTCATCCCGTTCACGATGCCCACCGAGGCGACGGCGGCACCGGTGGTGAAGCTGCCGTCGACAGTCAGGTCGGGAAAGTCCAGGATACGGAAGGTCAGGTACACCCCGAGCGCCATGATGGCGTAAATCAGGCCGAGTTCAACCGCTGTGATCATGTGTGGATCCTTGAGTTGTAAGTTTTGCAGGTAATCACGACGAAAGGCGAGGCACCAGGTTATGCGCCTCGCCTTGCGTCGGTAAGTTGTTGCCGGGGCTTAGTAGACCTCTACGGCTTCGGACTTCATCTCGTCGGTGAATTCGATGCCTGCCTTCTTGGCGGCATCTTCATTCAGGTAGAGATCGACCTCGGAGATGGTCTCCACCGGCAGGGTTGCCGGCTCGGCCTCGCCCTTGAGCAGCTTCACGGCCATGGCAGCGGTCTGCGCGCCCAGCTTCTCGTAGTTGATGCCGTAGGTTGCGGTAGCGCCGCGCTTGACGGACTCGCCGTCAGCCGAAATGACCGGCACGCCGTTCTTCTCGGCAACCTGCAGCAGGCCTTCCAGGGCGGAAACGACAGCGTTGTCAGTCGGAACGTAGTACGCGTCGACATCCAGCGAGCTGGCGGCCTGCTGGACTTCGCTGGACGCCGAGACTGCGGCTTCTTCAATGGTCAGACCCAGGCCCTTGGCTGCTTCCTTGGCCATCTTCACCTGGACTGCGGAGTTGGCTTCACCCGAGGAGTAGACAATGCCGACCTTCTTGGCATCGGGCACCAGGTCCTTGAGCAACTGCAGCTGCTCGTCGACCGGGTTCATGTCCGACGTGCCGGTGACATTCGCGCCCGGAGCTTCATTGGAGGCGACCAGCTTGGCATCAACCGGGTCGGTCACAGCGGAGAAGAGCACCGGAACCTTGGTAATCGCCTGCGCCGCAGCCTGGGCCGATGGGGTAGCAATTGCCAGCACCAGGTCGATATCCGAATCAGCGGCGAGCTTGCCGGCAATCGAGGTGTTGGTAGCCTGATCGGTTTCGGCGTTGTTCTCGTCGTAGCTGATCTTCTCGCCGGTGTAGCCGGCTTCTTCCATGCCTGCCTTGAAGCCGGTGACCACTGCGTCCAGCGAAGGGTGCGAGACGAACTGGGAGATGCCGATCTTGACGGCCTCGTCGCCGCCCTCCGCGGTGCCCTGCTCGCCACTGCCGCCGCAGGCGGTCAGGGCCAGTGCGCCAGCTGCTGCGATGGCAGCGAATTTCATGGCGGTGAAGCTCTTCATTGAAGTTCCTTTCAAAGTTCCCTTGCGAGTGATTCCCACCGATAGCGCGGAAGCCTGGTTATGAAGCGCAACTGGTGCGCAGCATGCGGGAACCGTCCAGGCATCACATCGATGATTACCCCCGATCTTACATGTGAACGACCTCACCTCGCCTACAATCAAGGTCGATTCCTAGACGTTTGCATCTTGATACGGATTCTTGTGGACACAAATGCTCCGCCGGGAAGCAGAATCTGGAAGTTTTGTATTTACCGGCCCGAACTTGTCGACAATTGCTTGGACAATCTGAAAATTTGACTCATGGAGCAATGCGTCCGGGAGCACATTTCCTGCCCCGAATCGGGCTTCGGCCCGGCGGCCACCACGAAAATGCGTGGCGCGAATAGAATGGGAACATCATGGCGCTCAGCATTACGTATCCCGAAGCCCTTCCCGTTTCAGCCCGCCGCGAGGACATCCTCGCCGCGGTCCGCGAAAACCAGGTCGTGGTAATCGCCGGCGAAACCGGTTCGGGCAAGACCACCCAGCTTCCCAAGATGCTCATCGAGCTCGGCCTGGCCGAGAAGGGCATGATCGGGCACACCCAGCCGCGCCGCCTGGCCGCGCGCACCGTGGCCGAGCGCATCGCCGAGGAAATGGGCACCGAAATCGGCGAGGAAGTCGGCTTCCACGTGCGCTTCACCGGCGAGGTTTCGCGCAAGACCAAGCTGAAGGTGATGACCGACGGCATCCTGCTAGCCGAGATCAAGCGCGACAAGCTGCTCAAGAAATACTCGGCGATCATCATCGACGAGGCCCACGAGCGCAGCCTGAACATCGATTTCCTGCTGGGCTACCTCAAGCAGATCATGCCCAAGCGCCCCGAGCTGAAGATCATCATCACCTCCGCCACCATCGACCCGCAGCGCTTCGCCGAGCACTTCGGCAAGCCGCTGCCCGGCGGCGGCGTCGAGCCTGCCCCGATCCTGGAGGTTTCCGGGCGCACCTTCCCCGTCGAATTGCGCTACCGCCCGCTGCAGGCCGAGCTCGATGTCGACGCGGACGAGGCCGCGGAGAACACGCTGGAGGAAGAACGCGACCCACTGGATGCGGTCACCGACGCGGTCAAGGAACTGAGCGGCGAAGCGCCCGGGGACATCCTGATCTTCTTCTCCGGCGAGCGCGAAATCCGCGACGCGGCCGAAGCCTTGCGCGCCATGGTCACCGCCAATAAGCGCCTGCCGCGCTATGAGGTGCTCCCGCTGTTCGCCCGGCTGTCGCTGGCCGAGCAGCACCGGGTCTTCCACCCCGGTGGCGCCCCGCGCATCATCCTGGCCACCAACGTCGCCGAGACCTCGCTGACGGTGCCGGGCATCAAGTACGTGATCGATACCGGCACCGCCCGCATTTCGCGCTACTCGCACCGCACCAAGGTGCAGCGCCTGCCCATCGAGCGCGTCTCCCAGGCCAGCGCCAACCAGCGTTCGGGACGTTGCGGCCGCGTGTCGGAGGGCATCGCCATCCGCTTGTACTCGGAGCCCGACTACGAGGCGCGTCCCGAATTCACCGACCCGGAAATCCTGCGCACCAACCTGGCCAGCGTGATCCTGCAGATGATCTCCATGGGCGTGGTCGCTTCGGCCGCCGAGGTTGCCAGCTTCCCGTTCGTCCAGCCGCCCGAAGCCAAGTCCATCACCGATGGCGTGAACCTGCTGCGCGAGCTCGGTGCACTGGAGCAGGACAAGGCCGCGAAGCTGACCGAAACCGGCAGGGCGCTGGCGGTGCTGCCGCTGGATGTGCGCCTGGGCCGGATGATCGTCGAGTCCGCACAGCGCGGGGTCGCCAAGGAAGTGATGGTGCTGGCTGCCGGGCTGAGCATCCAGGATCCGCGCGAGCGTCCCAGCGAGGAAACCGGGCAGCGTGATCGTGCGGTGGAGCTGCATAAGCGCTTCGCCGCTGACAAGTCCGACTTCATTGCATTGCTGAATTTGTGGGCCTACCTGCAGGAGCAGCAGAAGGACCTGTCCTCCTCCGCTTTCCGCCGGCTGTGCAAGAACGAGTTCATCAACTACCTGCGCGTGCGCGAGTGGCAGGACCTGTTCACCCAGCTGCGCCAGCTGGCCAAGCCGCTGGGCATCACCATGGCGGCCGCCCCGATCGACCCGGCGGCCAATGAGGACCAGGTGCACAAGTCGCTGCTGTCGGGCCTGCTGGGGCACATCGGGCTCTACGATGAGCGCAAGCGCGACTACCTGGGCGCGCGCGGCACCCGTTTTGCGATCTTCCCCGGCTCGGGCCTGTTCAAGAAGTCCCCGACCTGGGTGATGTCCGCCGAGCTGGTGGAAACCTCGCGGCTGTGGGCCCGCACCAACGCGGCCATCTCCCCCGAATGGGTGGAAGAGCTGGCTCCGCACCTGCTCAAGCGCACCCACTCCGAGCCGCACTGGTCCAAGCGCACCGGTTCGGTCATGGGCTACGAGAAGGTCACGCTTTTCGGCCTGCCGATCATCCCGCGCCGCCAGTTCCACTACTGGCGGGTGGATAAGGACCTGGCTCGCGAGCTGTTCATCCGCCACGCGCTGGTGGAGGGCGATTGGCGCACCCACCATAAGTTCTTCGCCAAGAACCGGGCGCTGCTCGAAGAAGTCGAAGAGCTCGAAACCCGCATGCGCCGCCATGACCTGCGCATTTCCGATGAAGACCTGTTCGCCTTCTACGATGCCCGGGTGGGCGCCGAGGTCTACTCGGAGCGCCACTTCGACCGCTGGTGGAAGAAGGCCCGCGCCACCGATCCCTCGCTGCTGGACTTCGACCCCGAGGCGCTGCTGGCCGAGTCCGATGCGGTTGACGAGGCCGCGTTCCCCACCACCTGGCAGCTGGGCAGCATCCACTTGCCGCTGTCCTACGAGTACAACCCGGCGGCCGCCCCAGGAGAAGGCGATGGCGTGTCGCTCACGGTCCCGGTGGTGTTCTTGAACCAGCTGGATCCCGCGCGCTTCGCCTGGCTGATTCCGGGGTTGCGCCACGAGCTGCTCACCGCGCTGATCCGTTCGATGCCCAAGGCCATCCGCAAGAACTTCGTGCCTGCCCCGGATGTGGCGGCCAAGGCGCTGGCCATGCTGGAGGCGGACTTCGATCCGGCGGCCGATGACCTGGCCGATTCCCTGGCCTTGGTGCTGCGCCGGCTGCGGGGCATGGTCGTCGAGCCTTCGGTCTTCGACTTCTCGACCCTGCCTGCGCACCTGCGCTTCGGCTTCACCGTCACCGATGCTTCGGGGAAGGCGCTGGGCAGCGGCGGTGACCTGGCCGCCTTGCAGTACAAGTTCGCCGCGGCCAACCGCGCCGCGCTGGCCAGCGGGGTCAACTCCCCCGGTGTCGCCACCGGCAAGCCGGGGGTGCCTGGCAAGCCTGCGGCCGCGTCGAAGGCGCAGTCCAAGAAGAAGGGCGCCGCGGCCACCGCATCGGCGGCCACCGGCGCCTGGGACCAGAAGTCGCTGGATCATTGGCCGCAGCTGGAATCATCAGGCGATACCCTGGGCGATACGCTGCCTGCCAAGGTCACCACCACGGTGATGGGCCAGCAGATCACCGCCTATCCGGGGCTGATGGACACCGGCGAAAAGGTCGACCTGAGTGTTTTCCGCACCCAGGCCGAGCGCGATGCGGCGCACCGCACCGGTGTCATCCGGTTGCTGATGCTGCGCTTGCCGCCTGCCGGGAAGTTCGTGATTTCGCACCTGAAGAACGCTGAGAAGCTGGTGTTCACGCAGAACCCGCACGGGTCCATCGAGAAGCTGATTGCCGATTGCACCATGGCCGCGGTAGACCAGCTGGTGCCCGAGAAGCTGCCGATGAACCGCGCCGAATTCGAGGCGCTGTTCGAGACGGTGCGCGCCGAGCAGATCGACACGGTCTTCACGATTACCGCGATCGTGGCGAAGGTCTTCGGCTCCTCGACCCGGATCAACAAGGATCTGAAGAGCACCAACTCCCTGGCGATGTTCGCGGCAGTCACCGATATCCGCTCCCAGCTCGAGCAGCTGATCTATCCGGGCTTCATCGCGGCCACCGGGGCAGCGAACCTGATGCGCCTGCCGCGCTATGTGCAGGGCATCGAGAAGCGCTTGGAGAAGCTGCGCGCAGGTGCGGTCACCCGTGATTCCCAGGCCCTGGTCGTGATCCAGAAGCTGGAAGACGAATACGATACCGCCCTGGATCGGGTTCCGCCCGGAGCCCGGGTGCCGGCGGACTTGGCCCAGGTGAAGTGGATGCTGGAGGAAATGCGCATTTCGCTGTTCGCCCAAGAGCTGGGCACCGCCTATTCGGTCAGCGAAAAGCGCATCCGCAAGGCGATCAAGGATTCGCTGGCGCAGCTATAGCGGCCAGCTGAGGATCCCAACGTAGACGGCGGTACCGCCCAGCACGCTGAGCACCGCATTGGACTTGAGCAGGTGCAGCACCACGGTGGCCGCCAGGGCGGTGGCCACCGGCCACGCCACGGCCGGATCCGCAATGCCGGCAGGCACCGTGGAAGCAACCAGCACCACCATGATTCCCAAGGGCATGCGCAGCGCCAGGTAGTTGATGAACGCGTTGCTGCGCAATTTGGCGATGAAGGCGAAGGGCAAGGCACGCAGCCCGAAGGTCACTGCGGTGCTCAACGCGATGGCCGAGAAGAGGTAGAGGCTATCGGGCATCGGCTGCTTCTCCCGCCTGCTGCCCGCCGGCCTGCTGAGCGGTGCCGGTGCGCCGTCGCAGCAGGTAGGCCGCCGCAAGTCCGGCCAGGAAAATCGCCATGGCTACCACCATCATGCTCTGCGGTGCGATCCAGCTGGCCGCCACGGCGCTGATCAGCGCCAGCATGGACAGCGGCACACTGCGGTAGGCCTTGAACGCTTCGATCGCCAGCACGGCAAACAATGCGGTCACCGCGAATTCCAGACCCCTGATGGATTCGGGGATCATTGCGCCCAGCAGCGATCCGCCCAGCACGCTGGTGGTCCAGCTTGCATGGAACAGGCTCTGGATGGCCAGGATCGGCGTCGAGGAATAGTCCTTCCGCTCGGCCTGCAGGGTCAGCGCATAGGCCTCATCGGTCAGCGCAAACATGCTGTAGAACTTCGCCCCCTGGCCCTTGACCCGGTGCAGCGGGAAAGAGATCGCATAGAATACGTGGCGGAAATTGACTACCAGCGTGGTCAGGGCGATATGGGACAGCGGCGCCACGGCGGCAAGCAGCCCGATCAAGAGGAATTCCAGGGAACCGGCGAACACCAGCCCGGCAAGCAAGGGAGCTGACCACCAGGGCAATCCCGAGCGCACCAGCAGCACGCCCAGGGCCAGGCCCAATGGCATGACCGCCAGACTGGCGGGAAGCACATTTTTCGCGCCCAGCCTGATCTGCTGCCATCGGCCCTCGTCGGACAAAGGCCGGGAACCTTTAATTGCCAGTTTTTCGCTCATGAAGCAATATTAGGAAATTCCAAGCCAAATATGGTTGCCAATTCTAGCCAACCGACGGGTTGGATCGGCAATAATAGATGCATGGATGATCTTGACCGCGCAATTATTGCCGAACTGGAAAATGACGGCCGCATCAGCAACCTCGAGCTCTCGCGCAGGGTGGGCCTGACCCCCGCTCCCTGCCTGCGCCGCGTCCAGCGCCTGGAGGCCGAGGGAATCATCCATGGCTACAAGGCGATCGTCAATCCCAAGGCCTATGGCAGGGGCTTCGAGGTTACCGTGGCCATTGACGTCGAAATGAACAACGAGCACAGCCTCGACGAATTCGAGAAGGCGGTGGACACCGTTGCCGGCGTCACCGAAATACGCCGCCTCTACGGCCAGCCCGACTACTTCCTGCGCATCCAGGTGGCCGATGCCGAGGCCTACGACCGGGACCTGATTCCCAAGCTGACCGCGCTGCCGGCGGTCCGCCGCGTCACCTCCCACATGACCATGCGCCGGGTGAAGGGCTAGGGCACTGCGGGCGTGGCGATCACCTGCACGTCATCTTCGTAGATGATGGTGCCCGGAGCACTGCTTTCCAGCTTCTCCCAGCCGATCCGGTGCGCGTCGAGCAACCGCAAATACGGCTCGACGCGCTCCAGCAGGTGCTGCGCGCTGCCCTTGAACCACGCCACGGCCCCGGGGTTGATCGCATGATCGTAGATTGCCCGATGGGTGCGGCTCGGGTTCGGATAGGCAGCGTCGTACCAGTCGTTGCCCGCACGCCAGATGGCGTGTTCGGCGGCGCTCAGCTTCCCGCCGTGGCCCAGGGAATTGGCCAGCGCGAAAATCCCCAGGTGCACGCCGCGGTGATTGGGCTCGGTGCCCTGGTAGCGGATGAATTGCACCGGCTAGGCCTCGGGCACGAATTCCCCGTGGCCATCTTCGCGCAGGCCCGCGCGAAGCGCTTGCGCGTTCTTGTCCATGGCCACCGGATCCGGGTTATCGGCCGCATTGGACAGGTCGAAGTCCGCCAGCGAGTTGGTCGGCCAGACATGCACATGCAGGTGCGGCACCTCGAATCCGGCGATCATCAGGCCCGCGCGCTGCGCGGAGAACACGCGCTTCTGGGTGCGCCCGATCTTGGCCGCGACCAGGGTCAGGTGCGCAACCAGCTCGTCGGAGGCATCGGTGAACTCGTCGATTTCCTCGCGCGGAACCACCAGTGCGTGCCCGTCGGAGAGCGGCCCGATGGACAAGAACGCCACGCAGGTTTCGTCCTCCCACACGAAGCGGCCCGGGATCTGCCCGTTGATGATCTTGGTGAACAGCGTACTCATTGCTGCCTTTCTTGCTCGATGGCTGAATTCTAGTGGCGGTGCTTCTCGTCGCTCGTAGCGACCGGCGCACCCGGGTAGGAGCAGTATTCGGACCAGCTGCCGGGGAAGAGCCCCAGCGGGATCCCGGCACTTGCCGCGGCCAATACCTGGTGCGCCGCGGTGATCCCCGAACCGCAGTAGGCGGCCGATCCCGGCCTGTGGGCACCCAGCGTCACGAAGCTGGAATGCAGCACCTCCGGCGCCCGGAAACGCATCTGCGCGTCGAGGTTGTCGGTGGTGGGACGGTTCAGCGCACCGGGAATATGCCCGGCCACCGGGTCGATGGGCTCCTCGATGCCCAGGTAGCGCGCGGTGGCCCGCGAGTCGATCAGGGTGCCGGGCAAGGTGTCCAGCTCCTCGTACTCCACCACCGGCATCCGGCCCCACGACAGCGAAACGCTGCCCTTGGCGGCCTGCTCGTAGCCCAGCGCCAGCTCTCCGCCGGCGTCCGTCCAGGCCCCGAGCCCGCCGTCGAGCACCTGCACGCGGTCGAATCCGGCATGGCGCAGCAGCCACCAGGCCCGGGCCGCGGCGAGGGCTCCGGAGTTGTCGTACGCCACCACGTGGCTCTGGGCGTTGATGCCCCAGCCGCGCGCGGCCTGCTCGAAGTCCGCCGGCAAAGGCAGCGGGTGGCGGCCGGTATGCTCGCCCGGCGCACCGGAAAGCTCTTTTTCCAGGTCAGCGAACACCGCGCCGGGGATATGCCCGGCAGCGTAGCTCTGCGCCCCGTCGTCGCGGCCCAGGACCCACCGCACATCGAGCAGCACCGGCTGGCCCCCGGCGTCCAGGATTTCGCGAAGCTGCGCGGCGCTTATCAAGGGGTTCATTCGTTGGTGCCTCCCAGCAACTCGTCGAGATGATGTTCGATTCCAGGTTCCAAGCGCACATAGCTGCATCCTGCCCGCTGGGCGATCGCGCCGAGCTGGCGATCGAAAAGCCCCAGTCCGTCGGCGTTGAGCAGCCCGTCGTGGATCGGCATCCAGCACTTCGCATCCACGGCCACCGCGAAGTCGGCAGCCTCGGCCATCTTGCCCCACGGGGCCATCACCGGCAGCAGCAGCACATCCGGCTGCGCCCCCACCGGCACCTGGTAGCTGTCGCCCGGGTGGAAGACCTCCAGCTGGCCTACCGCGCGGTCCCCCAGGAGGTAGCCCACGTTGGCAACCACTGCAATGGAATGGTGGATGGTGGCGTGGGTGCCTCCGAAAGTCCGTACGCGAATGCCGCCGACAATGAAGTCGGCCCCGGCTCGCACCGTCACCACCTGGGATTGGGCCGCTGGCGGCAGCTGGTCGCGCATCGCCTGCGCCAGCGCGGCCGGCGCGTAGAGCTCCAGGATGGAATTCGCCTCCAGCGCGGCGGCAATGGCCGGCTGGTCGGCATGGTCAGCATGCTCATGGGTGACCAGCACGGCATTGATGCCGTCGAACGCGTCGTCAAGCTGCGAAAATCCGCCCGGATCCAGCAAGACCTTGCCGTCGATCGTGCTCGCTTCCAAGCAGGAATGGCCCCTAAGTTTGATGCGCATATCCTTAGCGTAGGCTCAGCGCCCCGCCCATGCCAGAGCCAGACACGCATTGCAACGCAAAGTTGGCTAAAATTGAGGGAAACCGCAGGTGATTGGCCCAGTTCGCTGGCTCATCGCCGGTCCGCAACAAACTCAAGGAATGGTGCACGTCGATGTCCCAGCCAGAAACCCGGGTCACCAAGCAGCGCCTGGCCGTCACCGAGGCACTGGGCGAGGTCGATGATTTCGCCACCGCCCAGCAGCTGCATCGTTGGCTGCAGGATTCGGAGAAAAAGGTTTCGCTGGCCACCGTGTACCGCCTGCTGCAGTCCATGGCCGACGATGGCCTGGTCGATGTGCTGCGCAGCGGAGATGGCGAAGCCCGCTTCCGCCAGTGCGTCACCGAGGTCCACCACCATCATCTGGTCTGCCGCGTTTGCTCCAAAACCGTCGAGGTACTTGCCCCTTCCGTCGAGCGCTGGGCCGCTCGGGTTGCCGCGGAGCACGACTTCTCCGATCCCGAGCACACCGTGGAAATCTACGGCCTCTGCGCCGACTGCCGTGCCAAAGCCAAGGCTGGCGCCCCCGCTGCCTCGTAGCCCTTTCCGCTGCCTGGACCTGGGTCCAGCGGACTGTTCGGCGCCCCAAGAATTCGGTAATCCACAGCTGAATCATTCGAAGACATATTCGAGCAATGGGCGTATACTAGTACTATGTTCGAAGCAAAGGCGCAAGGAAACAGCCTAGCCCGCCCAGCAGATCAGCCGGATTTCGAATCCCACCTGATCCAGCTGCAGAACGACCTGTCATGGTTCCATGACCACGGCGGCAAGGCCGCGTGCGCCCGGGTTATCGAGTCCGTCGAAGGACTGGTCTCATCCTTGCGCTATCAGCAAGCCGGCCTGGCTCACCAGTTGGAGAAGGAAGTCCTGCGCGAGAATGAAGAGCGCGGCACCAACATCGATGACCAGGTCCGCGGAGCGGCCAGCCGCGTTGCCATCGCCCGCAAGCAGACTCAACGTGGTTCCAGGAACTACCTGGCCAATTGCCGCATCCTCTTCGAGGACACCCCGAATATCGCTGCCGCATTCTCCCGTGGTGAATTCACCGAAGCGCAGATCAACGCAATGCTCACCCCGCTGCAGGAAGTCCGGCCATTGCGCCGCACCGAGTTCGATGCGATCTACGGGCAGAATCCAGACATGTTCGAATCCATGGGCCCCAAGCGCATCAAGGAAACGGTCACCAGCTTCACGATCAAGTACGCATCGGACCGGGAAGACAAGAAGCTGAAGGAAGCCAACCAGCAACGCTACGTTCGCTTCCGCACCGATCGGGAAGCAGGGTGCGTCTTCCTCCAGGCCCGTCTGCCTATCGTTGGCGGAACCGGATTGCAGATGACGCTGCGAAACCAGTCATGCAGGATCAAGCGCAAGGGCGATGCCCGCACCCGCACCCAGATCCAGGCCGATCTGCTGGCCCGCTACATGTTCTTCGATGAAAACAATGAGCAGAAGATCAACGTCCAGCTCGGACTGGTCATGACCGATAGAGCGCTGTTCATGGGTGATCGCGAACCGGCCTACTTGGAAGGCTACGGCTTCATCCCCGCGCAGACTGCGCGGGAACTCATTGGCGGCCACCAGATTCCCAACGAGCTGACCTTCGCGGAAATGGAAGCCGAACTCGCCCCCGAGAATATTGAGCGGATCGAAGTGATGACGGAGATAACTCGTCTCTACACCGCTCCCGGGGACCAGGAACTAATCGCGATGGATTCCAAAGCCCGGATCTTCCCGGATAAGCTCAAGAGGTTCATCGGGATTCGCGATCGGCATTGCCGAACGCCCTTCTGCGACGGGCTGGTCGAAGAAACAGACCACGTGCTCCAGTATGCACGTGGCGGCAAGACGACCGTGGCCAATGCCTCGGGCCGTTGCGCGACCTGCAACAAGGCAAAGCAGGCCGACGGCTGGTACGAGTACACCGCTTTCCGCGATCGGCACTCGATGATGATCTGTCCGGGCTCGGCGATGTCCTATCGATCCACTGCGCCACCGGCAACTGGATTCATGCACAAGCCATTCCCGCAACTAATGCGCGACTCGAAATGGTTCGCTGATTTCAAGGAACGGCTCACCAGGCCCGACGGACCAGGAACTACTGAAACCTAGGCAGCGGCGCGCGTTCTGCCGCGCGGCCCCTCCCTATTCTGCAATTTACCGCACGAGGGCCAGCCCCGGACCCGTCAGGCCCACAGCGTGCTTGCCTCGGCCTGAAACCAGCATCAGCAGTTCAAGGCGCGGTCCTGCGATCTGCGGGCCGATGCCCAGCCGGAAGTCTTCGTCTTCGCTGCACAGCTGGACCCTGCTCGCTAATTCCTTGGCACCCCCGACACCCTGCGGGGTCGCTGCCTGGTATTTGATTGCTGGCTCCAGGGATTCTGCAGGATAGGCCCGTTTCAGGCCCACGGCACGACGGATGTCTTCCCCATGGGCGATTTCCTCCACCAACCTGCTGGCAAGCGGAACCGGTGGAGTGGCCCGCAAAGCCGCGACCTCGACGAGCCTGCGCAATGTCCCATCGGGAGTCGCGGCCTTCTCGGCGGCCACGCCATTGTCGTTCTGGCGGTCCAAGCTGAATCCGGCCTTGGCCATCCCGGCAAGCAGGCGGAAGAAAGTCGCACGCGCGTTATCTGCCAAATGAGCAGCCACGTCATGGACGCTCCACCCATCGCACAGGGAGGGAACTTCCCACTGATCCGGATCCAAAGTTCCCAGATCGTCGATCAGGGCCAGGCGTTCGGCATGCACCAATGGCCAGATCTCACTGGCTGGAATTTTGCTCATGCTCCAGCTTGGAGGTTCGGCTGCTTGCTAGTCAACCGGGCCCGGAACCAGCGGGGGCGCGCTGGCCGAATGCAGCTCCTAGACTTGGTGGCGGCGAGGGGAACGCACCGCTTCGATTCCGCGGCAGACCACATAGATCACGAACGAAATCGTGGTCACATATGGACTGATCGGCAAGGAACCAGCCAGGGCAAGAAGGATGCCGCCCACGACAGCCAGTTCCGCGAACACGATGGAGAGCACGACGGTGATGACCGGATTGGAGCTCACGCGCATGGCGGCTGCGGCGGGCGTGATCAGCAGCGCCAGCACCAGCAAGGCACCGACCACTTGAATCGTCACCGCTACAGCCAGCGCCAGGATCATCATGAAGACGATGGACAGGCCAGCAGTGCGCACGCCCCGGGCATTGGCAACCACCGGGTCCACCGAAGCGAAGGTCAGCGGACGCCAAATAACCAGCAGCGCGATCACTACCACCGCCGAAAGGACCAGCATTCCTGTCAATTGCACGTCATCCACGGCCACGATCTGGCCGGTCAGCAGGCCAAACTTATTGGCGCTTCGCCCTTCATACAGCGACAGGAACAAGATGCCCAGGCCAAGGCCGAAAGGCATCAGCACGCCGGTGATGGAATTTCGATCCCTCGCCCGGGTTCCGAGAATGCCAAGGATCAGCGCCGCGATCATGGACCCGAACACCGAGCCAGTCACCACGTCGGCGCCGATGAGCAAAGCGAAGGCCGCCCCCGCAAAGGACAGCTCAGCGATGCCGTGCACGGCGAAAGCCATGTCCCGCATCATGATGAAGATGCCGATCAGACCGCCAACCACGCCCAGGACTGCACCGGCAATCAGGGAATTGGTCACCAGCGGAAGCAGCAGTCCGTAATCCTGGAAGTTGAACGCCTTCTCGATGAGATCCGAAAAGTCCATGTCCTGCTCCTACTTTCCGGTCTCTAGATCGATTTCTTCAACGTGGTCGTGCCCATCGGCCGGCAATGCCCGATTGCCATCGCCCGAGACCACCACGATGCGGCCATTGACCCGCAGCACCTCGACCGGAGCACCGTAAAGTTCGGTGAGCACCGCAGACTGCATGACTTCATCCACGCTGCCCAGATGGAAGCGACCTTCGGCCAGGTACAAGACGCGGTCGACATAGGGCAGGATCGGGTTGATCTCGTGCGTCACGAAGACTACCGCGCTGCCGCGCTCTGCGGCCTGGCGGTGAATCACTTCGCTGATCGCCTGCTGGTGATTGAGGTCCAGGGAGAGCAGCGGCTCGTCGCATAGCAGGACCCGGGGATCGCTGGCCAAAGCCTGCGCTGCGCGCAGGCGCTGCTGCTCGCCTCCGGAAAGGTCGGACACCGCACGGTTGGCGTAGGCGGTAGCGCCGACCAGTTCCAGCAGTTCGTCGACCTTGTTGCGCACGGCCCTGCGGGCCACGCGAATCCCGGGCCGGGTTCCATCCAGTCCCAGTGCGACCAGGTCGCGAGCGCGCAGGGGAACGTTGTCCCCGAAGGGGCGCTGCTGCGGGATCAACCCCACGGCAGCCGACCCCCGGCGCACGGCCTCCCCGGCGATCGAGACCCTGCCTCGATTGAGCGCGGTGGTGCCGAGCATCGTGTTGATGAAGCTGGTCTTGCCCGAGCCGTTGGGCCCTAGAACTGCAAGGAACTCCCCCGCCGCTATGGATAGGTTGAGTTCATCCCAGAGCACGCGGGAGCCATAGGCAAGGCGCGCGTCTTCAAACCTGACGATGGGGGTCTCTGTCATTGACTGCTTTCTGGATTGCGCTGGCTGAGGATGGGCCGGCAACGAAAAACTGCGGCACCCGCAATGGGTGCCGCAGTCAATCGTATCAGTTGCGAGTCATTCGCAATATGCACTCAGGGGTGAGCTTGAGCTAATTTGCCCGTTTTTCGCTGCGAGGCGGGTTGACGCGTTTTCGCGTGGTATCGGTGATTTCACCGACCAGCACCTCGATCACGTCCTCCAGGAAGAGCACGCCGAGCGTTGCCCCCGACTCGTCGACAACCGCCGAAAGGTGGTTGCCTTCCTGCCGCATCGCTTCCAGGGCGGCCTCGATTTCGGTGTCCTGCTCCAACCGGCCCAGCGGGTGCAATGGCAAATCAAGCAGTGGCTGCGTGGAGTGGGCATCATCGATGAGCATCACGTCCTTCACATGCCAGTAGCCCACCGGAACCTCGTTCTTGGTGATCACCATGCGCGAGAATCCGGTCTTGCCGACCTTCTTCTCGAAAGCGCGCGCGGTCGTCTGCCCGTATTCCAAGGTGAACAGGTCATCCAGCGGAACCATGCAGCTGCGCGCGGTAACCGAGGAGAATTCCAGCGCTTTGGTCAAGCGTGCGGCATCGTCCTCATCCAGTGCGCCTTCCTCGGATGAAGCATCGATGATCGATCGGACTTCAGCGGCGGTATACGAGCTGGCCACCTCATCCTTCGGTTCGATACCGAAGGCGTGCAGCACCAGGTTCGCCACGCCATTGAGCGACGCCGTAATCGGCTTGAGCACCTTGGACAGGCCGACCAGTGGCATGGCCAGCAGCAGCACGGCCTTGTCCGCAACGGAAACCGAAATGTTCTTCGGCACCATTTCGCCGAAGGTCACGTGCAGGAAGGTCACCACGATCAAGGCAATCAGGAACGCTACGGTGTCCGCAGCTGATTCGGCCATGCCGATTATGGTCAGCGGTTCGGCCAGCAGGTGGTGGATCGCCGGCTCCGAAATATTCAGGATCAGCAGCGAGCAAACGGTAATGCCCAACTGGCACACCGCGAGCATGATCGAAACATGCTCCATGGCGTACAGCGCGATCTTTGCCCGCTTATTGCCCTCGTCGGCCAAGGGTTCAATCTGCGAACGACGCGCACTCATCACCGCGAATTCGCCGGCAACGAAGAAGGCATTGCCAGCCAGCAAGACAATCAGCCAGACCAGGCCCATGAAGTCATTCATTGCCATCCTCCTGCACTGCTGGTTCGAAACGAACCTGCGAGATGCGGCGGCCATCGAGCTCGGTCACCGTGAAGGTGCCGTGCTCGGTGGCGACGCGGTCGTTGAGTTCAGCCAAGCGGCCCAATTCGGCGAGCATGAAGCCGCCGATGGTTTCGTAGGTCGACTCTTCCGGGATGACGTCCGTATCGAAGTTCTCGTTGATCTGGTCCGGGCGGTACATGCCCGGGAACAGCCAGTTGCCGTCGGGCTGGGTGACCGCTTCTTCTTCATCCTCGTCGTGCTCATCGGAAACTTCGCCGACGATTTCTTCGACCAGGTCTTCAAGGGTCACCAGTCCAGCGGTTCCACCGTATTCGTCCATCACGATCGCGACCTGGAACTCGGCGGCGCGCAACTGCTCAAGCAGCACATCGAGGTGAATGGTTTCCGGAACGTACAGCGCGTCGCGGGCGAACTCGCCCACCTGCAGCGCTGCGCGGCGTTCGCGGGGCACCGAGACAATTGCCTTGACATGGCAGATGCCTTGGATTTCATCGGTGGAGCCGGTGGTGACCGGGAAACGCGAGAATCCGGTGTCCGCGCTGACTTCGATCAGCTCGGAAAGGGCCGCCTCGGAATCAATGGTGGACATCGAGGTTCGCGGGGTCATCACGTCGGCGGCGGTGCGCTCGGAGAATTCAATGGTGGATTCCACGAAGCGAGCGGTCTGCACATCCAAGGTGCCCAGCTGAGCCGAACGGCGGACCAGCGATGCCAGTTCCTGCGAGGAGCGGGCCGCGGAGATTTCTTCCTTGGCTTCGAGTCCGAAGAACTTGCGCAGTACCGCATTCGAGAAGCCGTTGAGCACGATGATGGCCGGCTTGAAGATGGCGGTGAAAACCAGCTGCGGGCGGGCCAGCAGCTTGCCAACCTTCATCGCCTGGGCAATTGCCATGTTCTTCGGGACCAGTTCGCCGATCAGCATCGAAAGCAAGGTGGCAACGACCATCGAGATCACCACGGCAATGGCCAGCGAACTTGCGGCCGGAATGCCGAATTGTTCCATCAACGGCTCGAGCAGCGCGCTCATTGCGGGTTCAAGCACGTAGCCGGTCAGCAGCGTGGTCAGCGTAATGCCCAGCTGGCAGCTGGACAGCTGGGTAGAGAGGGAGGTGAGGCACTGCAGCAGCGGCTTGGCGCCACGCTCGCCGTCATTTACGGCACGCTGCACGGTGCTTTTATCCAGGGCGACCAGGGAGAATTCCACGGCCACGAAGAAGCCGGTGCCGAGAATCAGCAGCAGGCCGAAAAGTATTGAGAGCCATTCCATAGGCGTTTACCGCCGCCTATTCACTGGCGTGCGAAGTTCAGTTCCAGTGCCGACAGGGCGGCAACTAGAAGGCTCCAAAAGGGAGGCGGAACTTCCTGAACATGGACTGTTGTGGCCGGCACTGCGCCCTTGGGCGGCACACCGGCTTGGAGAGTGGGATTCCATAGTGCGAATTAGTCTATCGAACGAAGGGCCATTGCGCACCACTTCGACACATGCTCGCCCAGCGGTGCTTTGGATACGCTGAACGGCATGTTAGGCGCAACACTTTCGTGACATTACATACGTGCCGTGGCCAAGTGGGCGGAAAAGTCACTAGACTGGTGCGCAGGTCTAGAAATCTTGTGGGCCGCAGTGGTCGTATCACGTCCTCGAAAGACCACCGGCTCAAGCTAGAACAACGTAGAAATCAGGGAAGAGGCGTTGCACGTGCCAGAGCAAGCACACCACCGACTTACTGAAGAGTTTGGTGGAAACGAGTGGCTAGTAGACGAGCTGTTCGAACAGTATCTCGTCGACAAGAACTCGGTAGATAAGAAATGGTGGGATATTTTCGAATCTCTCGCCGCCGAAAAGAAGGCACCAGCAGCACCGGCAGCGCAGCCGGCGCCAGCAGCGGCAGCACCTGCCGCAGCATCTGCAGCCAACGGGCAGGGCGCGCCACGCGCCGCAGCCCAGGCCCGTGCCTCCGAACCAGCACCGGCTGCCAAGGCAGCACCAGCTCCGGCCGCTGAAGCCAAGAAGGCCGAGCCAGCACCGAAGACTGCGCCGATCCCGGCACAGGCTCCGAAGGCTACGCCGTCCACCGAACTTTTCGGTGAGGAAAAGCGCACCCCGCTGCGTGGACCAATGAAGGCCATCGCAACCAACATGGATGCCTCCCTCACCGTGCCTACGGCCACCACCGTGCGTGCCGTACCGGCGAAGGTGATGATCGACAACCGCATTGTCATCAACAACCACCTCAAGCGCGCTCGCGGCGGCAAGATCTCCTTCACCCACCTGATCGGCTTCGCCGTGATCCGTGCGCTGAAGCAGATCCCGTCGATGAACGTCACCTACGACGTGATCGACAAGAAGCCAACTGCGATCCAGCCAGCCCACGTGAACTTCGGCATCGCGATCGACATGCCGAAGCCGGATGGCACCCGCATGCTGGCCGTGCCGAACATCAAGGCTGCCGAGACCCTGAGCTTCAACGAGTTCTGGGCCACCTACGAAGACCTGATCAAGCGCGCCCGCGGCAACAAGCTGACCGCTGACGACTACGCAGGCACCACCGTTTCGCTGACCAACCCAGGCGGCATCGGCACCGTTCACTCGGTTCCACGCCTGTCCAAGGGCCAGGCCGCGATCATCGGCGTTGGCGCACTGGAATACCCGGCAGAGTACCGCGGCTCCTCGGAGAAGACCGTGGCCGCCCTGGGTATCGGCAAGCACATCACCCTGACCTCCACCTACGACCACCGCGTCATCCAGGGTGCAGGTTCGGGCGAATTCCTGAAGCTGGTCGAGTCGCTGCTGCTGGGCGAGCAGGGTTTCTACGACGAGATCTTCGAGCAGCTGCGCATCCCTTACGAGCCGGTTCGCTGGGCCGTTGACAACCAGGTCGACATCGACCTGCAGGTCAACAAGGTTGCCCGCATCCAGCACCTGATCAACTCCTACCGCGTGCGCGGCCACCTGATGGCCGATACCAACCCGCTGGAGTACGTCCAGCGCAAGCACCCGGACCTGGACATCAATTCCTACGGCCTGACCCTGTGGGATCTGGACCGCGAATGGCTGGCCGGCGGCCTGGGCGGCAAGGACCGCGGCCTGCTGCGCGACATCCTCGGCGTGCTGCGCGATGCCTACTGCCGCACCATCGGCACCGAGTACATGCACCTGCAGAACCCCGAAGAGCGCGAATGGTTCCAGGCCAAGCTGGAGTCCGGCTACGCCAAGCCAAGCCGCGAAGAGCAGCTGCGCATCCTGTCGAAGCTGAACTCCGCCGAGGCTTTCGAGACCTTCCTGCAGACCAAGTTCGTTGGCCAGAAGCGCTTCTCGCTGGAAGGCGGCGAATCGCTGATTCCACTGCTGGATGCGATCATCTCCGACGCAGCCGACGAGCAACTGGACGAGGTCGCGATCGGCATGGCCCACCGCGGCCGCCTGAACGTGCTGACCAACATCGCCGGCAAGACCTACGCACAGGTCTTCCGCGAATTCGAAGGCACCGCAACCCCGGGCTCGGTCCAGGGTTCGGGCGATGTGAAGTACCACCTGGGCACCGAGGGTTCGTACACCTCGGATGCGGGCAACCAGACCAAGATCTACCTGGCTGCCAACCCATCGCACCTGGAAGCAGTCGATCCAGTGCTCGAGGGCATCACCCGCGCCAAGCTGGACCGCCTGAACCAGAAGAACACCGTGCTGCCGATCCTGGTCCACGGCGATGCGGCATTCGCCGGCCAGGGCGTGGTCTCCGAGGTACTGGCCATGAGCCAGCTGCCCGGCTACAAGACCGGCGGCACCGTCCACGTGATCGTGAACAACCAGATCGGCTTCACCACCGCGCCGAGCTCCTCGCGCTCCTCGGTGTACGCAACCGACGTTGCACGCACCGTGCAGGCTCCGATCTTCCACGTCAACGGGGATGACCCGGAGGCAGTGGTGCACGTGGGCCAGCTGGCCTTCGAGTACCGCCAGAAGTTCGGCAAGGACGTCGTCATCGACCTGGTGTGCTACCGCCGCCGCGGCCACAACGAGGGCGATGACCCTTCGATGACCCAGCCGATCATGTACAACCTGATCGAAGCCAAGCGCTCGACCCGCAAGCTGTACACCGAGGCCCTGGTGGGCCGCGGCGACATCACGCAGGAAGAAGCCGAGAACGTGCTGGCCGAGTACAAGGAGAACCTGGAGCGCATCTTCGCCGAGACGCATGCGGCCCAGACTTCGCCGATCCCGATCATCACCCCGGGCTCGACCATCAACGACCTGGAGAAGCCATTCGCCCAGGCTGCCGACGAGAACACCGTCGACGGCGCACGCGGCTCGGCCATCACCGCCCAGACGCTGGCGAAGATTGGTGCCGCCCACCTGGATATCCCGGCCGGCTTCACCATGCACACCAAGCTGAAGTCGCTGCTCGAGCGCCGCGAGAAGATGTCCCGCGAAGGCGGCATCGACTGGGGCTTCGCAGAACTGGCAGCCCTGGGCACCTTGACCATGGAAGGCGTGCCGGTCCGCCTGGCAGGCCAGGACTCGCGCCGCGGCACCTTCGTGCAGCGCCACGCAGTCTTCCACGACCGCGAGAACGACACCGAGTGGTACCCGCTGCACCACCTGGCCGAAGACCAGGCACCGCTGTGGATCTACGACTCCCTGCTCTCCGAATACGCCGCGCTCGGCTTCGAGTACGGCTACTCGGTAGAACGCCCGGATGCACTGGTCATGTGGGAAGCGCAGTTCGGCGACTTCGTCAATGGCGCGCAGACCGTGATCGACGAGTTCATCTCCTCCGCAGAGCAGAAGTGGTCGCAGTCCTCCTCGCTGGTCATGCTGCTGCCGCACGGCTACGAAGGCCAGGGCCCGGATCACTCCTCGGCCCGCATCGAGCGCTTCTTGCAGCTGTGCGCCGAGAACAACATGGTCGTTGCCCAGCCTTCCACCGGTGCAAACCACTTCCACCTGCTGCGCCGCCAGGCCTACGCCCGTCCGCGCAAGCCGCTGATCGTCTTCACCCCGAAGCAGCTGCTTCGCCTGAAGGCCGCGGCCAGCTCGGTAGAGGACTTCACCACCGGAGGCTTCCGCGAGGTCATCGGCGATGCGTCGATCACCGATGCGAACGCCGTGGACAAGGTGCTGCTGTGCTCGGGCCGCGTCTACTACGATCTGCTGGCCGCTCGCACCAAGGCGAACGACACCAAGACCGCGCTGGTACGCGTCGAGCAGCTCTACCCGGCTCCGGCCGAGCAGATCGCTGCCGAACTGGCCAAGTACCCGAACGCCGAGGTGGCTTGGGTCCAGGACGAGCCTGCGAACCAGGGTCCATGGCCGTTCTTCGGCTTGTACGTTGCACCGGCACTGGAGCAGAAGATCACCTTGATCTCCCGCCCGGCATCGGCTGCGACCTCCGCTGGCAATGCAAAGCGCCACGACGCAGAAAACGCAGTGCTGATCCAGCAGGCTTTCGCCCGCTAGACCGCATCGCCTGAACGCTGCTGGCCAACTGTTGCCGGCGAACTATCCGGGGGTTCCACCTCGGACGTTCGCCGGCAACAGCGCTTTAACCCCGGCGCTGGTTTTTCGCAGGGAATTGTGGGGTTTAACCAATGACCGCCTCCCCCGATGCCAGCGTTCCGACTGCTAAGGTGGGGAGCGATTCATCATTTTTGAGCCAACGAAAGGTCGCCCAGTTGGAGTTACGCACAATCCGAATTACCGCAATCGGAGATGAGCTACTGGCCGGACATGGCGACCCGCGGGGCCTGGGCTGGTTCGGCCGCGTCGTGGCCCGCACCCAGGATCCGGCCCTGCGCCTGCAGTCCTTCGTCCTGGCTTCCCCGGCCGAGGGATCCGAAGCGCTGGCCGAACGCTGGCTGGGGGAAGCTTCCCGCCGATTCAGCGACCAATACGAAAACCGCCTGGTCATCGCGCTCTCGGACCGCGACGTCGATCTGGATGTCACCACCGCGCGCAGCCGGCTGAACCTGGCCAACATCCTGGATTCGGCCTCGCAGATGAACATCAAGGCCTTGCTGGTCGGCCCGGCCCCGGGCCTGGATGATGCGCGCAACCAGCGCGTGGCAGAACTGAACCGCGTCTACTCGGATGTGGCGCTGCGCCGCAACCACCACTACGTCGATACCTTCACGCCCCTGCGTTCCCATGCCCAGTGGCGTGCCGATCTGAACGCGTCCGGCGGGGTGCCCGGCCAGGCAGGCTACGGGCTGATGGCCTGGCTGGTGCTGCACCGCGGCTGGTATTCCTGGCTGGAGTTGCCTGAGCCAGGCGAGGGCTAGGGGCCGCCGGTCCGTTAGGAAAATGGGCCGGAAGTGTGAAAGACTATGAGCCGGCCCGAATTTTCGGGAAGCAATATTGTTCCCTCTAAGGAGTCACCATGTCGAAGCGCGCTCGTAAGCGTCGCGATCGCAAGCGTGGCGGTGCCAACCACGGCAAGCGCCCAAACAGCTAAGCGAAGCGAACAAAAAAACCCCGTACCCTTCGAGATCAACTCGGAAGATACGGGGTTTCTCTTTGCCGTGCTAGTGGCCTGATTCCACGCGGATCTGCGAGATCCGCGCGATGATGCTGGCCTTCAAGGTCTGCGGGGCATGCTCCTGGCAGCTGCGGCGCACCACCGAGCGGATGATGCACTCCAGATCGTACTGCTCGGTGCATTCCGGGCAGCCATCCAGATGGGACTTGACCTCCTTGAGGTCATCGAGCGTCAGCGCCCCGTCGAGGTACTCGTAGATGCGGACGATGCGGTCATCGGCGCAATCACCCATTGAATTGCAATCCATCTTATTTCGCTCCTCGGTCAGCCTTGGCGGCACTCTTGCTCTGGGTGCCGGTGGCGATCCCACGATCTGCTGCGTAATCGGCCAGCAGTTCCCTCAAGTTCTTGCGTCCGCGATGCAACCGGGACATCACGGTGCCGATCGGCACGCCCAGGATCTCGCTGGCTTCCTTGTAGCTGAAGCCCTCGACATCCACGAAGTAGACGGCCATGCGGAAATCCTCGCCGATCGACTGCAGCGCGGCTTTCACATCCGAATCCGGAAGGTGGTCCAGCGCCTCGGCCTCGGCCGAGCGCAAGCCGGTCGGCGAATGCTCCATGGCCTGGGCCATCTGCCAATCCTCGACCGTATCGGTGGAAGTGCGCAGCGGCTCGCGTTGGCGCTTGCGGTACAAATTGATGTACGTGTTGGTCAGGATGCGGTACAGCCAGGCCTTCAGGTTGGTGCCCGGCTTGTACTGGTGGAAGGCGGAATAGGCCTTGGTGTAGGCCTCCTGCACCAAATCCTCGGCATCCGACGGGTTGCGCGCCATGCGCAGGGCAGCCGAATAGAGCTGGTCCACGTACTGCATCGCGTCACGCTCGAAGCGTTCGCGGCGCTGCTGCTCGGACTCGGAGGCCACATCGGGCAAATTCTCGTCCACACTCTTGTTGTTCATCACTGCCGAGTCTACGCGTTCGAACGGCTTTATGCGCGTGCCAGCGCGGGCCCGGGCCGGCCGCGGTTGCTCGGCGACGGCGCAAGCGGTGCCGCCGGCGTTTGAAGTGTCCTGTCGTATCGTCACAGTAGGTATAACCAGCGGAGCTAAAGCCTTATTCCCGCACCGATCTCGGCTAGAATTAGGCAGTGGGCGCACAGTACTTGCGGTACTGCCAGCGGCCCCGAATTGAAGCCTCGAGCCTAAGGATCTACCAATCAGCACTGCAAGCGCCCCCGGGAGCCCCCTCGATCAGCTGCACGACGCAGAAAAGAACTGGTGGGCAGCGCCCTATGCCGCCGCCGGACTGGATGCAACCGTCCCGGTGCCAGCTTCGAAGTCGCTGACCAACCGGTACCTGATCCTTGCGGCCCTGGCCTCCTCGCCATCCACGATCCACAACACGCTGATCAGCCGCGACACCGAGCTGATGCTCAGCGCCCTGGCCGGATTCGGGGTCGGGATCAAGCGCACCGAGCAGGCCGACGGCTCCACCACCGTGGACATCACCCCGGGCCAGCTGGCCGCCGGACCGCTGGCGATCGACTGCGGCTTGGCGGGCACGGTGATGCGCTTCGTTCCCCCATTGGCTGCCGTCGCCGGCGCCAAGGTGGCCTTCGACGGCGACGCCGCGGCCCGCGTGCGGCCCATGGCCCCGGTACTGGACGCGCTGGCAGCCTTGGGCGCCCGCATCGACTACGCCGGGAGCACCGGCATGCTGCCCTTCACCATTGATGCCAGCGAGCTGAAGCAGGATGCCGAAGTGGTCATCGACGCGTCGGGCAGCTCCCAGTTCATCTCCGCGCTGCTGCTGGTTGGCCAGGCACTGCCCGGCGGGCTGAAGCTGCGCGCCGCGCCGGGGCCTATCGCTTCCCCGGACCACATCGCGATGACCGTCCAGACCCTGCGCGATTTGGGCGTAGAGGTAAGCGTCGATGCCGATGCGCGCGGCTGGAGCATCGCCCCGGGCCAGCTGGTGGGCTTCACCGTCACCGTGGAACCGGACCTGTCCAACGCCGGACCGTTCCTGGCCGCCGCGCTGGCGAGCCATGGCACCGTGCGCGTGCCCTTCTGGCCTGCCAGGACCACCCAGGTCGGCGGCAAGTGGGTAGAAATACTGGCCGCGATGGGAGCGGAAGTCAGCCACGGCGGCGACGGCGTGCTCACCGTGCGCGGAACCGGAGTCATCCGCGGCATCGACTACGCCGATGCCTCCGAGCTGGCCCCTACCCTGGCAGCACTGTGCGTGCTGGCCGATTCGCCGAGCAAGCTGACCGGCATCGGGCACCTGCGCGGCCATGAAACCGATCGGCTGGCCGCGCTGGAAACCGAATTGTCCAAGGTGGGCGCCAGAATCACCGCCACCGCGGACGCGCTGGAAATCGTTCCCGGAGCCCTGCAGGCAGCGGATATCGATTCCTACGAGGACCATCGCATGGCGACCGCCGGTGCCCTGCTGGGCCTGGCCATCGACGGGGTGCGCGTGGAAAACATCGCCACCACCGCCAAGACCATGCCGGATTTCCCGCAGCTATGGTCCCGCATGGCGGCTACCGTAAAGGGCCAGGGCTAATGCGCTACTCCGACTACGACGAATCCTCGGTCCGCGTCCGCCCCAACAAGAAGGGCAGCCGTCCGCGCACCAAGGACCGCCCGGCCTACGAACAGGCGGTCATCGGCCGCATCATCACCGTGGACCGCGGCCGCTACACCGCAATCCTGGATGAGGACACCGCCACGGAGCGCATCGTCATCGCCGCCCGGGCCCGCGAGCTGCGCCGCCAGGCGATCGTGCCCGGGGACCTGGTGGGACTGGTGGGCGACACCTCCGGAAAGCCCGATACCCTGGCCCGGCTGATCCGCATCGAAGAGCGCACCACGCTGCTGCGCCGCAGCGCCGACGACACCGACGCCACCGAGCGCGTGGTCGTCGCCAATGTCGACAAGCTGGTCATCGTCGTGGCCGCCGCCAATCCCGAGCCGCGCACCGGCTTCGTGGACCGCGCGCTGGTCGCCGCCTTCGACGCCGGCATCCAGCCGGTGCTGTGCGTGACCAAGGCGGATGTGAAGGATCCGGCCGACTTCCTCAAGCACTACGAGGGACTGGAGTTCCCCGTGGTCATCTCCCGCACCACCACTGCCGACGCCTCCGGCGTGGACGCGCGCGGCGCCGACGGTTCCAGCGCCCGGCTGGATGCCGGCGCGCTGGCCGAACTCGAAGAGATCCTCTCCGGCTGCGTCTCGGTAGTGCTGGGCCACTCCGGAGTAGGCAAGTCCACCCTGGTCAACGCCCTGACCGGTTCGACCCGCGCCACCGGGCACGTCAACGCGGTCACCGGCCGCGGACGCCATACCTCGTCCAACGCCCTGGCACTGCGCCTGGGCGACACCCCTGGATCCTGGCTGATCGACACCCCCGGCATCCGTTCTTTCGGGCTGGGACTGGTAGACCGGGACAATATCCTGGCCGCCTTCGAGGACCTGGCAGAAATCGCCACCGGCTGCCCGCGCGGTTGCACCCATGCCGCCGGCGAGGCGGGCTGCGCGCTGGAAGCTTGGGCCGAAAATGCCGAAGGCACCCAGGCCGCTGACCGGTTGGCCTCCTACCGCCGGCTGGTCACCACCGAGGAAACCACGCACGAAAAGGAGCTCGGCGCGCTCTAGGCGCCCGCAACACCATGGCTGAATACACCCTGCAGCAAGATCTCGACTTCGCCCTGGCTCTGGCCGGGAAGGTCGACGCCTTCACCCTGGCCCGCTACGGCGCCAACGACCTGGTGGTCGAATCCAAGCCGGACATGACCCCGGTCTCCGACGCCGACCGCGGCGCCGAGCAGCTGATCCTGGCCGAGCTGGCCGCCCACCGCCCCGATGATTCGGTGCTCGGCGAAGAATTCGGCGTGCACGGAACCGGCTCCCGGCGCTGGGTCATCGACCCGATCGACGGCACCAAGAACTTCGTGCGCCGCGTACCCGTCTGGGCCACGCTGATCGCGCTGGAGATCGACGGCGAACCGGTGCTGGGAGTCATCTCCGCCCCGGCCATGACCCGCCGCTGGCATGCCGCGAGCGGCCTGGGCGCGTACGTCACCGAACCGGGTGCCACCGCCGGTACCACCGCCACCCGCCAGATCAAGGTCTCCTCGGTGAGCGAGCTGTCTGACTCCTCGCTGGCCTACGCCTCGCTGAACGGCTGGAAGGAGGCCGGCAAGCTCGAGGGCTTCCTGGAACTGCTGGATACCGCGTGGCGCACCCGCGGCTACGGGGATTTCCTGTCCTACGCGCTGCTGGCCGAAGGCGCGGTCGATGCGGCCTTCGAACCCGAACTGGAGCTCTACGACATGGCCGCCCTGGTGCCGGTGGTACGCGAAGCCGGGGGCCGCTTCACCTCGGTGGCCGGAGAAGAGGGCTGCCATGGCGGCAACGCCCTGGCCACCAACGGCAAGCTGCACGAGGCGATCCTTCCCTACCTGAACCGCAGCTAGGCAGCGCGAGGACGATGGCAACTGCACGACGCGGGCCGGCCGGGCTGACCACCAGCGAAGAGGACTACCTCAAGGCGGTGTACCTGCTCACCGAATGGGAAGACACCGAAGTGGGCACCGGCGCGCTGGCCGACCAGCTGGGCTTGTCCCCTGCCTCGGCCACCGCCATGGTGCAGAAGCTCGCAGCCAAGCACCTGGTCCATCACGTGCCGCGCGGGGCCATTACGCTCAGCGGCACCGGCCGGCGCGAGGCCTTGCGCATGGTGCGCCGCCACCGCCTGCTGGAAACCTTCCTGCGTGATGAGCTGGGCTACGGCTGGGATGAGGTGCATGACGAGGCCGAGGCCCTGGAGCACACCGTCACCGACCGCTTCATCAACGCCCTGGAAGCCCGGCTGGGCCACCCGCGCCACGATCCGCATGGCGACGCGATTCCCAGCGCGGAAGGGGAACTGCCGGTCTCCGGGGCCATCCGGCTTGACCGCTTCTCCGGTGCCCGGGCCGTCATCGACCGGATCAGCGATGAAGATCCCCAGTTCCTGCGTCGTGCCGCCGCCCAGGGGCTGGTTCCCGGGGCGGTCATCGAGCTGCCGCATCAGCTGGATTTCATTGAGGCTTCGCTGATCTGGGTGCGCAAAGCCTAGCTGATTGCCGGCTGTGCAAGAATTAAAAGCAGCGACGCGCTGCACGGTGCGCCCCACTGCCAAAGGGAGGGCCATTGGAGACACGACCGATCATCCTGGGCATCCCGGATCGCCTCGATCCCCACGTTCTGGACGCAGCCGCAGACCTCGCAGGCGCGCTCGGAGCGCGGTTGCTTTGCGTCCACGTGGATCCCACCCGCTATCCGCTCGAAGAGCTTCCCGATGGCACCATCCGCAGCGCACCGCTGGATCCCGAATCCGGGGACGAAGCAATTGAGCGCTTCCCGGCACGGCTTCTGCAGCAGCTCGAAGCCCAGCTCGGCGGATCGGGACTGGAATGGCAGGCGCATGCCGCGGCCGGTGGCCCCGGTCAGCAGCTGTCGCATCTTGCCCTGCAGCATGATGCGGCGCTGATTGTGCTCGGGGTTCGGGAGCGTTCCATGGCCAACACTATTGGGGAACTGCTCAACGGTTCGGTAGCGGTGCATCTGACCCATCGACAGCGCCATCCGGTGCTCCTCGTCCCGCCACGCCGCGCAGAACAGATTCGCAATTCATGACCCGTCCGCCAACACCCATGGCCCAGCGCCCCGCGCAGGGTTCCTTCCTCAACCCGCGTTTCCTGCTGCTGGTATTCCTTGGCGGCGCTGCCGGTACTGCCTGCCGGCAAGGCCTGGGCCTGCTGCTGCCAGATCCCGGCGGTTTCCCGATCGCGATTTTCCTAGCCAACATGCTGGGGGCGTTCCTGCTCGGCCTGCTGCTCGAGGCGCTTTCGCATCCCGGCCTCGACGAGGGCAAGCGTCACCGGCTGCGGCTGCTGCTGGGCACCGGTTTCCTGGGCGGCTTCACGACCTACAGCGCGCTGGCCACCGGCAGCATGCAGATGTTCGCATCCGGCGCAGCGCTCCATGCCCTGGGTTACGCACTGTTCACGGTGTTCTTCGGTGCATTGGCAACCTGGTGCGGAATCGCCGCCGGTGCTAGGCGCATGGCCCGGAAATCGGGAGGGCTTCACTAGTGCTCTCCCCCGGCTTATTTCTTATCGTTGCGCTCTGCGGCGGCCTTGGCGCCTGCCTGCGTTTCGTGGTCGATGCCCTGATCAAGCGGTGGCTTCCGGCCCCGCTGCCCTGGGGCACGATCCTGGTCAATCTCTCCGGCTCCTTCGCGCTGGGTGCGCTGACCGGGCTGATGGCCCAGCAGTTGTTGTCGGCGCAATGGCTTGCGGCCATAGGTTCAGGATTGCTCGGCGGCTACACGACGTTTTCGGCGGCCAGTTTCGAAACTGTCCGGCTGCTCCAGGCCGGCCGCCTCGCAGCCAGCCTGGCCAATGCATTGGGGACCCTCGCTGGAGCGGTGCTCGCGGCATTGCTCGGCTACCACGTCGCTGGGCTCTTCTAGCCGCAAACGAAAAATGCCAAGCCTTTCGGCTTGGCATTCCATCAGTTCTAGCGTGCTGCCCGGCGTCCCTTGGGAGCACCCGCTCGTGCCCGGCTCGGAACTTGCTTCGGTGGCTGCTTGGTTCGATCGTGCGGGACCACGTATCCGCCGGTGGCGATGACCAGAATGGCGCTGATGCCGGTCAACGCAAGCATTCCGATGGCCCAAATCTGCGATTGATCGTAGAAGGAATGGTCGACGCTCAGCCACAGCACGTAGGCTCCGATGAGGTAAATGATATGGACCAGGAGCAGACGGGTTCGCAGCCTCAACTTGATGACGGCTTTCGGCGAGAAGAAAATCGACCAGAGGATCAGCAGCGGGACAACTACTACAAGGATTGCTGGAATTGTCGGCCATGGGATGAAAGCGATAGCGGCTAGTGCCGCGGCGAAAAGCAATCCTACTTCCAAGAGGAAGGCAACTGCCGCATAGCTTGCTGAAAGGAAAGGCGATACCCGCTGGGAACTGTTTTTACCCATCGACTTCAATCTCACTCCGTTTCTGCACACGCTGTCGTTTCGAAAGCCTTGGACTTTCATTTCAAGTCTATGTGTAAATTCTCCATCCCGCGAACAGGCTCGCGATGTGACTGCGGACTCCGAAACAAACAAAAAGCTCCGGAGCCAGACCTATGGGCCTGGCTCCGGAGCTGGATATTGTGGAGATGGGGAGAATTGAACTCCCGTCCGATGTGGTGTTGCCAGGTCTTCTCCGGGCGCAGTTTGCTGCGGATTTTCTCTGCCCCAACCATCACGCAAACATGTGGTTGATCCGGGCACAGTTGCCTAAATGTGTATCCAGAAGCGGCAACATCCGCTGGATACATTGGCTATCTAAATGACGTTAGGAACAGGGGCGATAGCGTCCCCTGGCTAACGGACCGTCTGGCTGCTTAGGCAGCGAGAGCGAAGTCAGTGCGCTTTGATTCGGCACTTATTGGTTTGCAAAGGGCGTTTACGAGATAACTTTGCGTCCTCGGCCCGCTTCATCTGTCGCGACTCACACCGTCGAAACCGATCATCCCCGTATTTTGTTGTCAGTCCCGGTCTCCCGGGTACAACCACACCCTAGGGCGTGTCTACCAATCATAGCGCACTGCCCGGGTTTCCCCCAATGCGAAATGCGCCACAAGCTAGCCTTATGCGTTTCCGCGGTTGCGTTCGCGCATGGCACGCAACGCCTCGCGATTATCCTGCTTTTCCCTCAGGGTCTGGCGCTTGTCGTATTCGCGCTTACCGCGGGCAACGCCGATCTCCAGCTTCGCCCGACCGGATTTGAAGTACAAGCTCAGCGGGACGACGGTCAGGCCGGCTTCACTGATTTTGCGTTCGATCTTGAGCAGTTCCTGGCGGTGCAGCAAGAGCTTGCGGCGACGACGGGCCGCGTGATTGGTCCACGATCCATTGAGGTACTCGGGGATGTAGACGTTCTCGATGTACAGCTCGCCACGGTAGAACTGGCCGAAACCGTCAACCAGCGAGGCCTTGCCTTCGCGAAGCGACTTCACCTCAGTACCCGTGAGCACCATGCCAGCTTCGAAGGTGTCGAGTATTTCGAAATCGTGGCGCGCCTTGCGGTTGCTCGCGATTACTCGATCTTCTTGATTCTTCTTAGCCACGTTACTCCTTGCATGTCGCGGGCGGATTCCCGCGCACAGATTACAAGTCTAGCGCTAGAGAAGTCCCAAGGGGTTCACATGTGAACCATTGATGATCGTTTCGAAGTGCAGATGGCAGCCGGTCGAATTGCCGGTGGTGCCAACGTAGCCTATAACCTGGCCCTGCTTCACATGCTGGCCGACGCTTACCGCGATGCGGGACATGTGGTGATAGTTGGTGGCCAGGGCCTTGCCCTTGATGACGCCGTGAGAAACGGTGACCTTGTTACCCGAGGATCCGCCCCAACCGGCCATCCACACTTCACCGGAGGCAGCAGCCGTGATTGGCGAGCCGCACTGGCCGCCGAATCCCCAGTCAATGCCTGCGTGGACATAGCCGCCACGGCCGCCATAGTCGATTGTTCCAGCTGGAGTCGGGCGCCACCCGAAGGTCGAGGTCAATCGGTTACTGGTAGTGGGCTTAACCAAACCCCAGCTGCTTGGCTCGGCATATGTCGGTGCCTTTGGCTCGGATTTGGGTGCTACATAGGCCTTCTTCTTGTAGGCCTTTTTCTCTGCGCGAGCTTCTGCTGCCTTGCGCTCCTGCTCAGCTTCGTAGGCCGCCTTTTCCTCGGCGATGCGCTTTCGCTCGGCTTCTGCTTCGCGGCGCGCTTTTTCTTCTGCCTTGCGCTTGCGTTCGGCAGCTTCCCTGATCAAGCGCTCCTGGCGTTCCTTGATCTGCTGGTTGACCGCGGCGTATTCCTTCTGCTGCGATTGCAGTTTCGCCTGGATACGCGGCTTCTGCGCTTCAAGTTCAGCACTGAGTTCTTCGGTGCTGGCAACCAGCGCATCCAGTTCGTTCTTGGCGTTCTGCGCAGCATCTCGCGCCGCCTGCTCCTGCGCCAAGGCTTCCTCAGCCTGGGCTTTCAGGGAGGAAATTTCCTTTTCAACAGCAACCAGGCGAAGCTTGTTGCTTTCATTGCTGGCTTGTTCCTGGGCCAGGTCATTGTATGCGGCATTCTGGGATTCCATGGCGCGGTTGGCCATGTCCAGGCCATCGGCCATCTTGGTCGCCGAATCCATGTTGAGGATCATGTCCAGCCCGCCAGAAACGCCGCCGCGCTTATAAGCCTCAGAAGCGATCTGCGCCATCGCATCTTGAGCGTCGGAAAGCTTAGCCGCGTTTTCCTCGATCTGCTTAGCCACTTCATCACGAGTCGCTTGCGCGCTGATTAAGCGGTTGTTGAGATCGGAAAGGGTGGCCTGCGCATTGGCTACGCGGCTTTGCGCGTCAGCCAATGCCTGCTGGGCTACAGGAACCTGTGCTTGCTGGTCACGCAATTTCCTGTCGGTTTCTTGAATGTCGGCATCCAAGAATTCCATGTCGTTCTCGAGGGTATCGATGTTCTTTTCGACTTGAGCTTTCTTGTCGTCCAGCTCATCGGCGGCTACCAACCCTGCGGGCAGCGTGAGCGCGAGAGCCATTGCTCCACCGATGGAGGCGCGTAAGAATTTACGTCGCACTGCGTTCGACAGCATAAAGCTCCTTTTAGAAATTGCGTACTTCAGTTCAAGCCTAGATAACGTTTCAGCTAAACCTTCAGGTAACGCTTCAACGTTACCACTGATGAAATTGTGGCCAAAACGATACCAATAATCAAGAGTATCGGAGCAACTAGCCATATTTCGCTGGTGGAGATGAACGCTACACCGACGTTTTCATTGGCCAACTTATCCTCGACGAGGAACTTCAGCAGCAACCACAAGGTGCCAGAAGCCAGCAATCCACCAATCAGCGACGCGATGACTCCTTCGATAATGAACGGCAGCTGAATCGTTGCTTTCGATGCACCAACCAGTCGCATGATCGTTGTTTCGAGTCGCCGGTGCATGGCTGAGAGCTGGATAGTCGTACCGGTCAGCAGCACCGCGCAAACAATCATCACGATTGCAACGACAGCAGCGGCGGCGGATGCCACGCGCACCAACTGGAAGACCTTTTCAAGCAGTTCCCGTTGGTCAATGACCGAGTCAACGCCTTGTACCGTGGAGAACGCTTCGTTGATCACCGGATACTTCTCCGGATCTACCAGTGCGACGCGGAATGATTCGGGCAGCTGCTCAGCAGTGACCTGGTCAACCAATGCCGAGTTCTCGTATTGGTCGAGGAAGTTTTCGTATGCCTGGTCCTTCGACTCGTAGGCGAATTCCTTGATATACGGCGCAAGCTGCTCTGATTTGAGCATCTCTTCAATGCTCTGGCGCTGCTCTTCGGAAACCGCGCTACCAGCGCAGTTGGGCGAAGTGCTCGTGTCATCACAGAGGTACACCGCAACTTCCATGCGGTCGTACCAGTAGCCCTTCATCTGGTTGATCTGGAGCTGCAGTAATACCGAGGCACCGACGAAGGTCAACGATACGAAAGTCACCAGCACCACAGAGACGACCATGACGACATTCTGCCGCAGGCCCTTCGCCGCTTCGCGGAGAATAAATCCTAGTCTCACTGGTCCTCGTCTTTCTTGTCCTCAGCAACCTGTGACTCTTCGTCGTACTCCACGGCGGAATCGCCGACGAGCAGTTCGCGCGAACCGTCCTGGTTCACCACGGTGGTCATCGGGGCGTACTGTCCATCAATTTCATCGCGGATGACCTGCCCGCGACTCAGTTCAATAACGCGGTGGCGGTATTCGCTCACCAGTTCATGTGCGTGCGTAGCCATCAGGACAGTCGTACCGTTCTGGTTAATGCGGTTGAGCACGTTCATGACTTCGATGCTGTTCTTGCGGTCGAGGTTACCCGTAGGCTCATCGGCAAGCAGGATCGAGGGCCTGTTCACAATGGCGCGGGCAATGCCGACGCGTTGCTGCTCGCCACCGGAAAGTTCAGTTGGCTTGCGACGCGCCTTATCTTCAAGGCCGACCATTTTAAGTGCATCTGGCACACGCTCGCGGATCTGGGCCCGTGAAGCTCCAATGACCTCCATGGCGAACGCGACGTTGTCGAAGACCGTGCGCTCGCGCAGCAGGCGGAAGTCCTGGAAAACGAAACCGATGTCACGGCGCAGCTTAGGCACACGGCGGCTCGGAATGCGGTTGAGGTTCTGTCCCGCCACGTAGACGGATCCGTCGGTGGAGCGCTTTTCGCGCAGCACCAAGCTGAGGAAGGTCGACTTACCCGAACCGGATTCGCCAACCAAGAAGGCGAACTCGCCACGGTCTATCTCGATGTTTATATCGTCCAAAGCTGCATTCTGCTGCTTTGGCTCGTAAACCATCGAGACGTTTTCGAATTTAATCATGTCTTCAATCGCTAGTCTTCGTCGGGGCGCGACCCACGAATACCAATCTCGAGATCAAACGTCTTTTGGTGCGCCAGTCTTCCAAACACTATCGGTGCCAGGTAGCTAACCAGCCGAAATATAAGGTGTGTTGCGAGATTCATGCCGTACATACAGCTAACGCAGAATGCCCAGCTTAGGCATGACTAGCTGGAATTAGCGAAACGGAGTTCGTAACGGTGATGATACTTACACCCTCTGTGGCAAAAGCGTTTAGACCAGCTGGAATTCGCGATTTCGCTTACTTACTAGGGCGACGCTGTCCTGCACGCCAGCGGATGCCTGCATCAATGAAATCGTCAATTTCACCATCAAGTACTGCCTGGGTATTGCCGACTTCATGTTCGGTACGCAGGTCCTTGACCATTTGGTACGGATTAAGCACATAGGATCGCATCTGATCGCCCCAAGATGCCTTCACATCTCCGGCGAATTCCTTCTTCTGGGCGTCTTCTTGTTCCTTCTTCAGAAGCAGCAACCGCGATTGCAGAACTCGAAGTGCGGCAGCACGGTTCTGGATCTGCGACTTTTCGTTCTGCATCGAGACGACAACTCCGGTAGGAATATGCGTCATGCGTACTGCAGAGTCGGTGGTGTTAACGCTCTGTCCGCCAGGGCCAGAGGAACGGAAGACGTCCACGCGGATTTCAGATTCAGGGATTTCGATGGTGTCAGTCTGCTCAATCAGCGGCACGACCTCCACTGCGGCAAACGACGTCTGGCGACGTCCCTGATTATCGAATGGTGAAATACGAACCAGACGGTGCGTGCCGGCTTCTACCGAGAGTGTGCCGAAGGCATACGGTGCGTCGATTTCGAAGGTTGCCGATTTAAGGCCGGCCTCCTCGGCATACGAGGTATCCATAACGGTGGCCTTGTAACCACGGCGTTCAGCCCAGCGCAGGTACATGCGCAAAAGCATCTCTGCGAAATCGGCGGCATCAACGCCGCCGGCACCGGAGCGAATCGTGACAACCGCTCCGCGAGCATCGAATTCACCGTTGAGAAGGGTAACAATTTCGAGTTCGGCAAGGGACTTCTGGACGCTGACGAGCTCTCTATCCGCTTCGTGCAACGTATCATCGTCGTCTTCAAGTTCAGCAAGCTCAACCAAGACTTCCAAATCGTCGATGCGGGTCTTCAGCCGGGTCAGCCGTTCCAGCTCAGACTGGCGATGCGATAGCTTGCTGGTAACGATCTGCGCGGCGGCCGGATCATCCCAGAGGTTCGGAACGCCAGCTTCCTCCGAGAGGACTGCGATGTCAGCTTTGATCTGCTCGACATCGCTCACGTCTTCAATTGCGGAGAATGTAGAACGCAGTGAGCGGATTTCAGCGGAGAAGTCAGTTTTTGCCATGGTCCTCTAAGACTACGTCATTTAGCCATTGATCAATGAGTCCGGTGCTATCGCCGAAAAGAAGTTCCAATCAAGGTTTTCACTGAAAATCGCGCTGTGGAACCCCTAGCCAACTTGCAAGGCTTGCATCCACGGGTCGATCGGGAATCCGGCCAGTCAGTTCTCGAACAGTATTTCTGAACTGGGATTTGGAGGTGGGGTCCGCAAGCTTCCAAAGAAGCCCGAACTACCGCAAAAATGATGGATCCGGTTGCGCTGGATCCATCCTTCTTGGATTCCGCTCCTGGGGCATGCAGCAGCGTTGCTCGCTGACACGTTCTTTCTCTTGCTTCCCCGTACTTGTGCATTTCCCGCTTCCCTGGAACATCCATGCTGCTCTGCGCGGAGGTGTTCACCTGCTCAGTACAGTTCTTGCTGATGAATCTACAGATATTGGTACTCCGTCTGGAACGATCCACCCCACTATCGGCGGTTGCACCGAGCCCTGCAGCACGAGATTCGCGCCTTGCCCATCAGGCGTGATCTGCACCCGGCCAATGCGTAAATTGTCGACGCGGCCGGCCGCACCCACATCCGAAAGGTACTGTTGCACGGCTTGTTGCACGCGCTGCTGGTCCAACTGAATCCTCGGGTCGCCATTGTCCGCAACAAATTCGAATTCATCCACGGCAGCCACGACCGCCCCGTCGGCAATTGACAACAGCTGACGCGCTTTGAGGTTGACTGCGCTGACTGCTAGCACCACTGAAATTGTCAGCAAAGTGATGGCGCACAAGCCGATTGCCAGCACTAAGGATTGTCCATCCTCGTCCCGTGGATTCAGGGCAGCGCGTTTTGTCCTAGCCAAAGCGATCAGTCCTTTGCGAGGCTGAAGAATCCACGGTGAAAGCAGATACCTCTGCCCAGTCGGAAACGAAAGGAAGGGGAACATCCAACGCTACCGTCACAGTGACGACACTGCCCGGACTCAAGCATTCCTTGTCGCAACTAATCGATGTGCGAGCGTCGGCATATCCAAAGTTGTTCATGGTTCTTCGTACGACTGCGTGCGCATCTGACCTTGCCTGGGCGGGGTTATCGGCGGCGGCGAAAACCTTCGCTGCATGATCAGCAGCTCCAACCACGGCATAGCTACCGCCTTGCAGCTGTCCGACGGCCAGAATCAGGTACACCATGGGAATCAGCAAGACAGTTGAAGCAAAAATAAACTCCACTATCGCGCTGCCGCGATCTTCGGCCCGGATTCTCTTGTGCATCGCGGCAGCGAGATACTTGGCTCTACCCATAACGCACAGCTTCTCCCTGAACCTGCAAATCCCACCCGTTGGGCAAGAACCCGATTAAGGGCACCCTCGTGTTAATAGATACGGTTACCAACTGGCTATCACCAACGCGGGTTGTGCTCACAGCAATGTCACGGGCAAATCCGCCATGCAAGCTTTCGGTGATCAACATCCGAGTTCTGCTTCGAGCGTCGGATACTGACCGATTGGCCAAAGCACCGTAATGGGCGCCGTTCGATGCTGCGTCAATCAGGGTGTTGCGCACATGCAGTACCAACGCGAGTTGGATGAGCGTCATTGCGATGACCACAAGCAACGTTGTGACCATGACAAATTCGGCTACAGCAGACCCGTTCTCGCAA
This sequence comes from Glutamicibacter sp. NPDC087673, assembly GCF_044743255.1. Taxonomy (NCBI): domain Bacteria; kingdom Bacillati; phylum Actinomycetota; class Actinomycetes; order Micrococcales; family Micrococcaceae; genus Glutamicibacter; species Glutamicibacter sp. NPDC087673. The sequence goes on along the minus strand of NZ_JBIUWB010000006.1, from coordinate 62,898 downwards.
TCTACAAGTTCCGCAGATTCCGAATTTCCAGGAGACCCCGCACTCGACCACATGCGCGGTCATCCCAATCCGGAAACTCGATCGATCGCTTGGTTGAACAGGTCCTGCAGCCTAGGCCCTGCAATGGCCAGCAAGGCGGCAACCAGCAACGCGGACATGAGTGTAATCATGACCCATCCGGGCACGTCGCCTCTGCTATCCCTGAGTTTCGGGGAAACCTTACGAAAGAGTAGTTCACCGGTTGCAGTGATTTGCAATACCAGTTTGAGCATCATTTCTTGTATGTGATTCATGACGGCCCTTCTAACTTGCTAAAGGATTTCAAAGTGGGAGATTCAAGCTTTTCTATGCTCCGATCAATAACTCATCTCCAATAACGCCAGACCGGGGAATACGGCGAAAACGATCGTGAGAGGAAGAATTCCGAACACGACCGGTACCAGCATGGAAATCTCGCGTTTTCCTGCAACTTCCATAAGTTCTCGTTTGGACGCATCGCGGACATCTTGTGCTTGGTCTCTGAGCACTTGAGCCAATGGTGTGCCTCGCTCTGTTGCAACAACGATTGCATCGACAAATCGCGTCATGGCTCCAACTTGCATCCGGTCGGACATATTCTGCATCGCTTGGACCATCGGTGTGCCTGCGTGAATGTCGTTCAAAGTCTTGGTGAATTCGTCACCGATCACCCCGTGGCAGATTCGTGAAATTCTTTCGATGGCCCCGGTGGTTGATTCGCCTGCGCCGACAGTTAGCGCCAGCACTTCGGCCACGGTTGGAAACTGAGTCAATATTTTCCTGGCCCGCCGATGGATCTGTTCGCCAAGCCACCAACCACGCAATGCATAGCCAACAATCCCGAAACCAATAACGACTAGCACCGATAGGATCAAAGAGACATGATACTGAACGGCGGCAAAGGCCATGAGCGCAGATCCTGCTACTAGGCCTGCCAGAGCATAAACAATTTCTTGAGACCGGTAGTCAATTACGCTCATGTCCAATCCGGCAGCGTTCAGACGCTTCCGAAGAGTACTTGCCGAAGGACTGTGTAGGCTAGCCAGCTTCTTGATTTGCAGCAACATGGGGGCAGCGAGTTGGCCTAAAGCCGAGTGCCCGGAGTCAGAGTGCCATGAGTCTTCCAGCATGCGTGAGCTTCGAACGCCAACGCGAACATGGGGCGCAATACGATCAGCGAAGGCCATTCTTCGCCAGCCCGGCAGGTTCACAAAGACCAGCCAAAGGCCTATGCCAAGTCCCAAACCGCAAAGCGCCGCCCACGGTGTATAGCTGTTCATGCCAGGACTCGTTCTTCTACTGGCAAGGTGCCCAGCCGGAGCATGATTCGATAGCAAACGAGGGAAACCAGCATGCCCAGGCATAGCACTATCACTCCCCCGAACGTCATATATGCATCCTTCGCAGCTTCCTGGGTGCCCAAGACCAACAGCAAGATCCATGGCGCGGCGACTGCCAAACGCGCTGCCGAGACAATCCATGATTGGCGGGCAGCGAGTTCCCCTCGTGTTCTCACGTCATCGCGCAAGAATGCCGACAAAGTTGTGAGCGTATGCCCCAAGTCGGTGCCCCCGACTTCACGCGTAATCCGCAATGTCGTGAGAATCTTGTCGGCTACCGGGTCTGCCAAGCGTTCGCCCAGCTGGTCCAGCGCCACGGAGAAGTTCGCTGTGGCTCGATAGTCCAATGCGAAATCCCGAAATAGCGGACGCAATACCTGCGGGCCGACGACAGCCAATTGGCTCAATGCTTCGGGAAGAGATAGGCCCGCCCGGATGGCACTTCGCAAGTGATCAACCACCTCTGGCCATTGTTCTTGCAATTCTGTGCGGCGCTTGGTGGCTTGATGGCGCAGGTAGACCCATGGTGCGAATGAACCGAAGATGCTAAACACCAAGGCGAAGAGCCACGAAGCGGTGAGTCCCAACGTCACCAACGCGGAAGTCAGCCCGCAGACCAGGCAAATCACGATGAATTTTGCCGGAGCCAGATTGCTCATTCCTGCATGCAAAAGAGCATTCTTGATGGCCGAGCTACGTTTGGGCGATTTTGCCCACGGGGCGAAGAGCAACCAGTCAACCATGAGGGCAATGCCTAGCCCGCCAAGGAGAGCAAAGAAAGCAACCACCGCTACACCGCCATCAATTCGGCAATATTGATTCCAGCGACATCAAACTTTTCATGGGACCAATCGGCTCCCCGAGCCGGCAGCAGGCGATCGGCTTGCCGCTCGAATAGCGTCGAGGACTCAATTTGCCCTTCCTCCACGCGGTTGCGCACGCTGAGAATCTCGTTGACATAGCGATGGCCCTGTGGACTCCGCACGCAATGAACCACAAGGTCAATGCATGCAGCCACGGTCTTGATGGTGAAGTCGCTGGTGATATTTGGTCCTGCAAGCAACGGCAAAGTGCAAATTTTTGTGATAGCGTCGCGGGCAGAATTCGCATGCAAGGTACATAGCCCCGCGATTCCCGAGTTCAGGGCAATGAGCATATCCAAGGACTCTGCTTCGCGGACCTCGCCGATAATGATCCGTTCCGGGCGCATGCGCAAGGCCTCCTTGACCAGCCGGCGCATCGTGATTTCACCGGTGCCTTCAAGATTGGCGAGGCGAGTTTGCATGGCAACGACATCTCTTAGTGAAAGATTCAGCTCAAAGATTTCCTCGATGGTGATAATGCGTTCCCTGGGGCCGATCGCTGATGCCAGACAGTTGAGCATTGTCGTTTTGCCGGCTTGTGTAGGGCCAGTAACGATGACATTCAGACCGGCACTGATCGCCGTAGAAAGGAACCTCGCTGCTTGTTCGCTCAAGGCTCCCAGCTCAACTAGATCTTCAAGTTTTCCCGCGCGAGCAATGAACTTACGAATGTTGATGGCCCAATGCTCATGGGTGATGTCTGGAATCACGACGTGAAGACGAGACCCATCAGGCAATTGGCAGTCGACGAATGGCTGGGAAAGGTCCAGACGCCTGCCCGACGTTTTGAGCATGCGTTCTACTAGAGCCGCGATTTCTGCCGATTCCATGCGTATGTGGGTCAGTTCGCTTTGGCCACCTCTGGCGCAAAATACTTGATGTGGAGAATTTACCCAGATCTCTTCAACAGAAGGATCATCCAATAAGGGTTGCAGCGCTCCGAACCCGGCCACATTATCGAATACTGAACGTTGGGCGGCCTCTAGCGATCCAAGTGAAGGCACGGCGCCAAGCAATGCGCGTTCGTCGTAGTCGCGAATGACCTCTTCAATAAGTGATCGGATCATCGCTGGCTGCTTTGCCGGGTCCAATCCACGCCGGGGAACCAGCTCGCGTACTTCGTCTTCGACAATGGACAGCGCATCCACGACTGACTCCTTTGGCTTCCCTACTGGAGGATCCCGATCTCGGGGACTATCGGCGAGCGCGTCGTCGGTGCAGCATACCTATTCGTATGACAAGGGATGCTATCTGCAGCAGAGACCGCTTTCAAGAGGTTCCCGAAGTTGTGGATAGTTCTTGGTACTTTCTCCACACCAAGATTCTTATCTTCCAGCGCCGCCCTCAATGCTGGTTTAGATGGGAACGACAACATTCCATTACATTCAGGAGACCTCATGGTCCGCTATGAATTACTTCTGATTTCCCGAAAATTCCAGCATCCGCGGCAATTCGAACTTGTCATGTCCGGACGAATATCGGGCGAGCAGCTCGCCGCACTGCTGCAGCAGCATTTCCCGGGACAACGATGGTATTCGGGAATAACGCGGATAGAAGAGTTGGGGATCCTGCATGCGTCTGAACGTCTTCTGCTCAATGAATTGCCCCAACCTGTTCGCGCCACAAGCACCACAGCTTCGTGCCTCAAGTTATATGTAGTTCGCGGCCCCGACGCTGGTGCCTGGATTCCGCTCACAAAGGGAGAACATGTCATCGGCAGAACCGCCCCATTATGGTTAGAAGATCCGCTGGTGTCCCGGGTTCACGCGAAGTTATTCGTGACAACCCGGAGCTTGCGCCTGGTAGCCTGCTCTGAGCAGCAACTTGCCATGCCAGATGGCAGCCGCTGCGAGTCCGTGGAATTGGAACACGGATCGCGCTTCTTTCTGGGCAACACTGAATTCGCTGTCGGCGATCCATTAACCGCCCAATCCGGTCAATTGGTAACCCCCGAACAATTGGAAATCCAAGTACCTTCCAAGCCCGAGCTGTCCCGCTTAATTGCTCTGGTCCTCGCAGCATTCGTTCCGATCATCTCCGGCGTCTTGCTTGCCTTGGTTACCGGTTCGATGCTCTTTCTGATCTTGAGTGGCGTTTCGGCCCTTATGGGTATGGTGCCTGCCGGTCAACTGTTCGTGGAGCGTCGCGAATGGAAAAGGGAAATGGAAGTGCAACGAGCTTCCGCCATTATCGCGAGAAGTAAATATTCTCCGGCTCTCGGAGAATCGTTCGTAGCCGGACTGGATTCCGCTTCTTTGGGACTGTCGCATGCCCGGATACCACCACTGGTTTGGGGCGAGGGACTGTGGTCTCCGCAGGACACCTCTCGTTCTGATCCCACGGGGATCCGCAAAGTATTTCGTAGCCTCAGGAAGACGAAGTCGGACGCGCCCTGGTTCGGTCCAGTATTTTTCCCGAGTACCCCGAGCGTCTGGCAGCTGAATTCTGCACAAGGGCAAAGCGCTGGGGCTATTCTGGCCGCAGTACTTGCACGCTATCTCCCGGCCATACATTCCGGCCAGATACGGCTCGTGCTCGATCCCAGTGTCAGGTGTCTTCCGGCGTCGCTGCTTTTGGTGAGCAACGTTTCCGTGGCCCACCTGTCGATTCCCGAAGAATCGAGCTTCACCAGGAAAGAGGAAACCAACCTGGCGACGTTGTACGTCACTGCCCAGGAACCTCAACCTATTTCCGGCGCCCTGGTGCTGGGCGTTTCACCGGTGCTGGCCGAATCCGTGGAGAATTGGATTGTTCCAAGCCCCGTGTCCTCGCGTTTGCCCGACGAACGCTTAGTGCTGCAGAACCTAAGCACGCTGAGCCTTTCGCGGTTCGACAGGATGGTGCAGCAGTATGTGCAGCTGCAAAAGCAGGCAATAACCAAGAACGCAGAATCCATTGCATCCCCGTCACTAGCCGTACGGGCACATCTGGGCCTCGATGAACAGCAAGAGGACGTGTTCCTTGATCTTCATGAGGATGGTCCGCATGTACTGATTTGCGGCACTACAGGGTCAGGCAAGTCAGAAGCGCTCAGGCGCCTGATTGCTGATTTTGCCCGGAACTACCCGCCGACTCAGCTTGCCTTCGCACTTATTGATTTCAAGGGTGGAGCTGGACTAGGCGTCTATGCAGGTTTGCCCCATGTCCAGCTCTTCGCAAGCGACCTCGATGAGGCAGCGGCTCAGCGCACGTTGGAACAACTAGAACATGAGGTGCGGCGGCGCGAGGAGCTTCTGGCAGCACAAGGCTGCAGCGACATTGCGGAATATCAAGATCTCGACGAATCAGGCCCGATTCTGCCTCGCTTGCTGGTAGTCATTGACGAATTCCGTGTTTTCGTCGAGACGCTTCCTCAAGCCAGCGCCAGAATTGATCGTTTAGCTGCGGTGGGTCGAGCTCTAGGAATCCATCTGATTCTCAGCACGCAGCGTCCGGCTGGCGCTTTGACGGGACAAACCAAGGCGAACTTAAACACGACAATCGCATTGAGGGTAAACGACCCGGGTGAGTCCGTGGAACTGGTGGGCTCCACCGAGGCGTCCAAACTCCTCCACTCCGGACAGGCGATCATCAAGGGCGCTTCCAAGCCCACTAGGAACATGCAATTCCAGCTGGCCATCGAGCCGCCACTGCACGGCGAACTATTCGAGCGGAATCGTCAAGATCTCAGCCTTCGTCCGTTGTGCCGATTCGAAAAGAGCATCGCGTCAGTCGCTGGAGATCGCTTGCAAAACCATGCAGCAGAACTTTCCTCACAGTGGTCCACTTCGGAGCTCCCGGTATCTGGTTTTGCTCCAGCGTTGCCTCGGCCAGCAGAACCAACGCACTCGCCAGATACGTGGGATGGGAAGGAACGAGGAACGATTTACTGCGGCGTTGCAGATAATCTGCATTTGGCCCGGCTTGAACCTTTGATTCTTGACCCTGCCCGTTCACGATCAACATTGATCTGCGGCTTGCCAGAAGCCGGTGCCCGAACCCTGTTCGCTTCCCTCGCCCGTTCGCCCAGAAAAATACTTTGCTTCGGTCCGTCGCCGATCCCGGATGCCACTGAAAACGTCAAGGTTGTCACGGGTGAGGATCCCTATGGCTTTTTCGATGCTGTCGACTTCCTGGAATCCATGCCCAGTGATCCAGCATTGATCATTCTCGTTCATTCACTGGCCCAGTTGCAGTCCAATATCCACCCGCAACATTTCCAACGCCTGGACGAAGCACTCGGTACGCTATTGCGTTTCGGCGGCCCGCAATCGCCTATGGTGATTTGTTCAGTTGACCGCGACCAAAACGCGTTGAAGTCCACCGGTCTTTGTACAGAGCAATGGTTCTTCCCATTCAACGCTACCGAGTCATTAAAGATGATGTGGCCCAAGATCCCGGCCTGTTCGCTTTTGCCGGGTCGAGGGGTCAAGCTGAGTTCGGGGCATCCTCCGCAGGTCTTCCAACTCACCGAAGTTCAATTAGCTGAAATCCCGGGAAGCACCTGGCCCGAAGTGCCTTCGGCTTGGCAGATGCCTTCAGGTTCTGCCCTTCAACCGGCAAACTTTCTGGGATACTCGCCCTTCGATGGTGAGGCGGTCCCTCGACCAGCAGGTCCGATGGTTGTTGTGCTGTGCCCCGATACGCAACAGCGCCGGCAGCTGACTGCCGTACTCGCTGTGCGTTGGAACTCCCCGCATATTTGCGGCCTACCGGACTTTGAACGGTTCGTACGTTCTCTCGAGGACGGCTCGTACCGTGTTCGGCAGGACTTGCTTTGCCTCTTCCTCGAAACCACCAATGACTCTCGGTTGCCACCGCTCTTGAACGCTCTGAATTCGAGGGGAATCGGTGTCGCGCTATTCGTTCCGCCGTCCAGCAGGATGGCCTTCGACCTGGGATTGAGCGCCAACGGGTTCGATGATCGCCAGGTAGTCGCTGTCGAAGCCCATCATCCGCAAGATCTTCAACCGATGAATTGGCAGCCAATCCATCAGGTGCCTCATCAAGGAGCCAAAGACTATTGGTGCGCGGTCATCTCCAAACGAGGCAAACCGCGGATGATTCATATTCCGTACGAATTATCTGCTGGCAATTCAGCGGTTTGGCCGGTCTCCGAGGAATGCGGTGGTCTTCGGCGCGAAGAGCATCACCACAGTGGTTCCGGCGACCACGATGGAAAGTACCGCCGCGGCCGTCACCATCGGGATATTGGAGCTCAGGAATGAAACAGAGAGGATGAGCTGGAATAGTTGCCAAACGACAATCGGAGCACGAGTGAACGCTTTTCCCTTGAAGAAGTTGACAGCTACCGAGCCTTGCCAAACGGCAAGAAGCAAGCACAGGGCCAGCATGAATAACTGCCCGCCCATATTGACTGTTCCGTTGGTGTCGAGGTTCAACATGTAGCTGATGGCGTACGCCAGAACAGCCAGGGCCTCAATTAGGACAAGCGCGGCAACCACGAAAACACTGGTTGGGCGGGACGAGATTGCATTTTCGTTGCTCACATCAACAATTTTCGTTGACCTTCTGCAGGAACTCAAACCGCAACAATTGACTTTTGCTGTTGCTCGCGCCACACCTCTGATAACTAGCGGATCCTAGTGCCAAATGCCATGTGAGAAAGCACTCAGGCATTCAGCAACATTTCGCTACCGTGACTCTTGTTTACTTCCGCGTTACATGAAAACCTTATGTGGTCGGTTAAACGAAGTGCCCGAATGGACTTCTCCGACCTTTCGAGACGCCAGATGTTAACCGCTAGGCAACCAGGATTTCATTTCACTCCTAGTTATTTTTTGCCTGTGTGTTGATTGTCGTTGGTGTTTCACACCCTCTCAGATTTCAAGGAGCATCAATAAGCATGGATTGGCGTAGCCGCGCGGCGTGTCTGGAAAAGGACCCGGAACTGTTTTTCCCAGTGGGAAACACCGGTCCGGCCCTGTTGCAGATCGAAGAGGCCAAGAGCGTCTGCCGTCGATGTGAAGTAACCGAAACCTGCCTGCAGTGGGCTATTGAGTCCGGCCAGGATGCAGGCGTCTGGGGTGGCATGAGCGAAGATGAGCGTCGTGCCTTGAAGCGTCGTGCAGCACGAGCTCGCCGCGCTTCCTAATTAAGCTGCGCTCGAGGTAATTCTCGCAACCCGAGACGCTATACGAAATCCGCCAGAGGTAAACACCACTGGCGGATTTCGAGTTTAAGCGACAAATTGTCAGCTCAGCTAGGTACATTAAAAGTAGTATTCATGTTCGAAAGGATCCGTTAGTGACTCTGGCCCGCTTCGCGTGCACCGTTCAGGCAGGTGCGACCGCAAAATGAGCCCGGCCCTGACCGACCCCAACCTGGGCAAGACGCTGGATGGTCGATACCGACTGGACCATCTGCTTGCCCTGGGTGGCATGTCACGCATCTACCGCAGCATGGACAAGCGCCTGCATCGAGCGGTTGTCGTGAAGATCCTGAACGACAACTTCTCCAGCGAGCATACAGTGCGTGAGCGATTCGAATCCGAAGCTGTCATCGCTGCGAATATCACTCATCCGAATGTGGTCTCCATCCGCGATCACAACGTGAGCGATAATCTGGTGTACCTCGTGATGGAGTATGTTCGAGGACGGAACCTCGAACAGGTCATTGAAGAACGCGGCCGCTTTACTCCGCGTCAGGCGCTAAGCGTCCTTGAACAAATTTGCCACGGTCTCAGCGCCGCGCACAGCGAGGGAATCATCCACCGGGATATGAAACCGGCAAATGTGCTGCTCTCCGATACCGGCGAAGTGAAAGTTACCGACTTCGGCTTGGCCCGTGCTGCCAGCGCCCATACCCAGTCAGCCACGCTCGTCGCCACGCTGTCCCATGTCTCCCCCGAACTAGTTTCAGGGGCACCAGCCGATTCGCGCAGCGACATCTACGCACTGGGCATCATGATCTACCAGATGCTGACTGGACAAGCACCGTATACCGAGACCAATGCCGCTGCATTAATGAAGCATCATCTGGACTCCCCCATGCCCATGCCCTCGGACTTGGTTCCGGGATTGGCCGAAGATCTCGATGAGTTGGTTCGATGGTGCACCGAGAAGGATCCAGAGAAGCGCCCGCAAGATGCTTCGCTGCTGCTGGAGGAGATCATCCAGATCCGCTCAACGCTCAACGATGCGCAACTGGACCTGGGCGCCGAGGACCTCGGCGGGATTGAAGATCTCACCCCGCAAACTATGGCGCAGATGCCCACTACGCTGCAGCAGCGTCTTGATGCGATGCAACGCGAGCGCGAAGATGAGCGTGAACAGCTATGGCTGAAGCGGAATACTGCTCAGCACGAGGACAGCTACGTTATCGATGATGCCCCCGCCGATCCTGACCAGACAACCGTCATTGCCGCGGTTGACGCCACCGAAGTCTTGGATCTTCGCGATGCGCAAGCCACACTGGCCCAGCCTCGTCCCACTGATCTTGCCGCTGATTCTGGCATAGCCGCAACGTCGGTGTACACCCGCGGCCGCGATCTGGAACCGGCCCACGAGAATGACGCCGATTCCGAAGCACCGCTGTCGGTACGTGGCCAAAAGCGTGCGCAGAAGCAGGCTGCAAGAAAGTGGCGCAAGGAAGCACAGGTACCCACCCACCGGTTGCGTCAGCCTCGCTCGGGTACGCAGAAGTTCGTCATCACCGTGATGTGGATCCTCATCGTGGCTCTGGTCGCAGGTGCCGGATGGTTCTTCGGCCGCGGCCCCGGAACCGTCATCCGCATCCCGTCATTGACCGGCATGCTTCAATCGCAGGCAGTCGCGCAAATGGATGGCCAAGGTGTTCCAGTTCGGGTAGGCACGACCTACAACGATGAGATTGCCATCGGCAGGGTGGTCGACTCGCAGCCGGGGACCGGCGAGAACATCATGAAGTTCCAGGGAATCGATCTGATCGTTTCGCAAGGCCCTCAGCTTTTTGCAGTTCCGGATTTCACCGGGAAAACCCTGGATCAGGCCACCAAGTTGCTCGATGAAATCGGTTTCGAAGATGTCCAGGAAGCCGAGGCCTACTCGGAATCGGTGACGAAGGGCGAGATTATCAGTTCCTCCCCTGCCGCCGGCAAGAAATTGCCGCGGAAGAACATCATCACCCTCACTGTTTCCAAGGGACATGCTCCGGTTCCTGTTCCTGCGGTCATTGGTCTTGGCAAGGATGCGGCCAAGGAAAAGCTTGAGTCCATGGGCTTGAAGCTGGAAACCGGTGAATCCGTCCATTCCACGACGACCGAAAAAGGCCTAGTCGCCGTCCAGGACCCGGCCCAGGGCACCGTTGCGTACGGCAGCACCGTGACAGTGAATCTCTCGGAAGGACCAGAATACGTCCAGATCCCATCCGTGCTCGGCATGGGCGTCGAGGAAGCACTCTCTGCACTGGAAGCCGCCGGCTTTTCCGTGAAGACGCACAATGTCTTTGGCGGTTTCAGCCAGACCGTTCGCATGCAGTCTCCATTGCACCAGCAAGCCGTGCGCGGCAGCGAGATCAGCATCTACGCCTTCTGAGGCCTGCGCCGTTCCCCCAGGCATAAAAATAATCCGGTTCCCGCTGTCGGGAACCGGATTATTCTCTAGCTGCTAGCGGTTTCGGCTGCGGCTCTGCAGTGCCGAGGAGACCAGGAAGGCCATCTCCAGGGACTGGCGGTGGTTCAGGCGCGGGTCGCACAGCGACTCGTACAGCGAGTCGAAGTCTTCCTCGCGGATCGGATCCGCTCCGCCGAGGCACTCAGCCACATCGTCGCCGGTCATCTCCACATGCAGGCCGCCTGGGAAGGTGCCCAGCGCGTCGTGCACTTCGAAGAAGCCGCGGACTTCGTCCATGACATCTTCGAAGTTGCGGGTCTTGTAGCCGTTCTGGCTGGTGACCGTGTTGCCGTGCATTGGGTCCGTAACCCACAGCACCTGGGCGCCGGAGGCCGTGACCTTTTCGATCAGGTTTGGCAGCTTCTCGCGGATGTTCTTCGCACCCATGCGGGTGATGAAGGTCAGGCGTCCTGGTTCGCGGTTCGGATCGAGCTTTTCGATCAGCGCGAGGACATCTTCCGGATCCGAGTTCGGGCCCAGCTTCACGCCGATTGGGTTGCGCACGCGCGAGAGGAAGTCCACATGTGCGTGGTCCAGCTGACGGGTTCTTTCACCGATCCACAGGAAGTGGCCGGAGGTGTCGTACGGCAGGCCGGTCCGCGAATCGGTACGCGTCAACGCACGCTCGTAGTCCAGCAGCAGTGCTTCATGGGAGGCGAAGAACTCGGTGCGCTTGAGCGCCTCGAAGTCTGCACCGCAGGCATCCATGAAGCGGATGGCCGAGTCGATCTCGCCGGCCAGCTGCTCGTAGGCGGAGTGCGCCGGGTTGGCCATGAATCCGCTGTTCCACGAGTGCACGCTGCGCAGGTCTGCGAAGCCGCCCTGGGTGAACGCGCGGATCAGGTTCAGCGTGGCCGATGAGGTGTTGTAGGCCTGCACCATGCGCTTCGGATCGTGGGCACGGGAATCGGGTGTGAAGTCGAAGCCGTTGACGATGTCGCCGCGGAATGCCGGCAAAGTAACACCATCTCGGGTTTCGTCATTCGAGGAGCGCGGCTTGGCGAACTGGCCAGCCATGCGTCCCATCTTGATTACCGGCATCGAAGCGCCATAGGTCAGCACCACAGCCATCTGCAAGATGGTGCGAACTCGCGAGGAGATCTTGTCGGCGGTTGCATCGGCAAAGGTTTCGGCGCAGTCGCCGCCCTGCAGCAAGAAGGCCTTGCCCTGGGCTGCTGCGGCCAAGCGTTCGCGCAGTACGTCGACTTCGCCGGCAAATACCAGTGGCGGACGCGAACCCAATTCGTTGATGGAGGACTGATAGTCCTTGTGCTCACGCCAAGTCGGCTGCTGGGCAATTGGCAATTCACGCCACAAATCTAGTTGCGGATCGGTGGCGGGGCCGGCTACGGAGGAGCCTGGCAATGGGGTTCGGTTTTCTTCGCTCACCTTGCCCATTCTACGTGGCATCAGCTCAAAGGACCGCGATGAATGTAACAAGTCGCCGTAACACTGCGCATAGCGGCCTGCTACTTCTTTGGTTTGCGTGGAGCATAGATGTCGACGTAGCTCTGACCTGACAGGACATTGATTGCCTTGCGGATCTCGTCGGCGCAAGCGCGAAGCGTTTCAGGATTCGCGGACCTGCCGTTCAGGTGCTCGAAGGTCAGCGGCTTGCCGATCTTGATCCCGATCCGGCCCGGATGCGGCAGGCTTTGGCCGATGGGCTGGACCTTGTCGGTGCCAATCATTGCAATTGGTATCACCGGTGCACCTGTTTCCAGGGCGAGTTTGGCGACGCCGAGCTTGGCCCGGTACAACCGTCCATCCGGTGAACGGGTGCCTTCCGGATAGATGCCCAGCACCTGGCCCTGCGCCAGTGCGTTCTTGGCACTGGCCAGCGAAGCAGCCGATTTCTGCCCGCCTGAACGGTCCATGGGCAGCTGGTTGATATTGCGGAAGAACCACGCGGTGATCCGGCCCTTGATGCCCTTGCCGTTGAAGTACTCGTCCTTGGCCAGGAAAATCACGGTACGATCCAGCGCCGCTGGGAGGAACACCGAGTCGCTCACCGACAGGTGGTTGGAAGCCAAGATCGCCGCACCGGTTTCAGGCACATTGCCGATGCCCTGGATCTTGACGCGGAAGAAAATTCGTATTAGCGGCCGGACAGCGAAACGCTTGAGGAAGTCGTACAGCACAGCGGGAAAATTCCTTCTTCTAGTTGACCAGCTACGCGGGAAGAGAAACCGCGACCTTACTGGTCGAAGCGCACTCCGCACCCTTCAATTGTGCACTACGCTCGAAGGTGAAGGCAGAAATCCGGAGGGTTCACGATGAAACTTGATGCAGGCAATACTCCGCTGGACGAGCGCAAACGTCCATGTGCAGTACTTTTGATCCACGGTTTTACCGGCTCCGCTGTTTCCATGCAGCCATGGGCGGATTCCTTGGAGCAGGCCGGATTCGACACGGACATTCCCCTTTTGCCCGGGCACGGAACGCAATGGCAGGACATGGTCGGTCGAGGTTATGGCCAGTGGATCCACGCTACCGAAGCGGCTTTTGACAGGCTCGCGCGCACGCACGAGCAGGTATTCGCCGCTGGCCTTTCCATGGGCGGCGCCCTGGCCCTGCATCTGGCGACCCGCCGCAATGTAGCCGGTGTTTCGCTGGTCAATCCGGGCCTGGTCGTGGACTCCCCCTTGTCCTCCTATACTCCTTGGCTCAAGCATGTAGTGCGCAGCGTTGCCCCTATCAGCAATGACATCGCCAAGCGCGGTGTCGATGAAGGGGCCTACCCGCGCACCCCGGTAGCAGCCGTAGCCGAACTCCGTTCGCTCTTTGCCCAGACCCGCCGGCGCTTGGAGCTGGTGAACGCCCCGGTGCAGCTCTTCCGTTCCACCGTCGACAACGTAGTCTCAGAGCAGTCGGTGCGCGAGCTGGTCGAGGGCCTGAACTCGGGCACCCTGGCCGAGCACCACATGCTCTTGCACTCCAAGCACGTAGCCACCCTGGACTACGATGCGGAGCAGATTTTCCACGAATCCGCTCGCTTCTTCGCGCAGCTGGCCGCCACGGAACAGAAGCGCAAGGAGGAGCGCGCATGAATCCGGAAGATGCCCATCCTTCAAACCAGAATGATCCGCAGTGGGATGAGCTAGTCGAGAATTTCCGTCAGCTTGATGCCTCGGTACCCCGCGAACCCAGCGCCGACGAGCGCGCGGCGAGACTGGAGAAGCTCTTCAACACCGGGCCTGCCGCGGTTCGCGGACCGCGCGACTATGTTGCTGAGCAGACCCCGGAAGAGTTCGTTCCAGAAGAACCCGCCGCGCTGGGTTCAGGTGATCCGATGCTGAACCTCGCCTGGGTTGGCGCCGCTGGCGGTCCGCTTGGGTTGCTGCTGTGCGTGGTGTTTTTCCGCGCAGCTCCGGTGTTCATCTATTTCGGGCTGGCACTCGCCGCCCTGCTCGGAATCGCCTACTTGCTCAAACGTCTTCCCACTGAACGCGATCCGGGAGATGATGGGGCTCAAGTATAGAAAACGGCTTTGAGTACACCACACGGTAGGTTACTCTATAGTAATAAATATGTGATGCGGGTTACCCGCTATTGCTAATGGGGTCACACAGAGTTTCAGGAGTTGAAGACCAGATGCGCGAATACAGCTCGCCAATTCGCATTCATTCGCCACAGCAGTCGAATATTACAGATCTGCTATTACGCCACGCGAATTCAGCGGCCAACCCGGCATTGTTCTCAAAGCCGGGAACCGACGGAACGTGGAATGATGTCACGGCATCGCAGTTCGCTGCCGACGCCCGGGCTATTGCGAAGGGGTTCATCGCCAATGGCATCGAACCTGGCGACCGCATCGCGCTGATGGCCAAGACCCGCTACGAGTGGACGCTGGTTGACTTCGCCATCTGGTTCGCCGGCTGCGTCACCGTCCCCGTCTATGAAACTTCCTCCCCTAGCCAGGTTGCCTGGATCGTTTCCGATTCCGGTGCCAAGGCCGTCGTCGTTGAGGCCGCCGCCCAGGAAGCCGTGGTCCGCCGCGCCGCCCATCAGGAACAGCTCGACGGACTGGATCACGTCTGGCAGTTCGATGGCGGGCTGGAACAGCTCTCCGAAGATGGCCGGAACGTCGATGACCAGTTGCTCGAAGCCCGCCGTTCGGGCACAGCATTGGATGACATCGCCACGATCATCTACACCTCGGGCACCACCGGCCGCCCCAAGGGCTGCGAGCTGACCCACGGCAACTTCGTGGAGCTGGCGGAGAACGCTGTGGCTACCTTGCCCGGCGCCGTTTACCCGGGCGCATCGACCATCATGTTCCTCCCGCTGGCTCACGTTTTCGCCCGCTTCATCTCGGTAGTCAACATTGCCGCTGGTTGCCGCACCGGACACACCCCCGATGTCAAGCACCTGCTCGAGGACCTCCAGTCCTTCAAGCCGAACTTCATCCTCGCTGTGCCACGCGTCTTCGAGAAGGTCTACAACTCGGCCATGCTCAAGGCTGAAGATAGCGGCAAGGGCAAGATCTTCCACGCCGGCGTTGACGTTGCAGTGGCATACTCCCGCGCCAAGCAGGAGGGCAAGGTACCGCTCGTGCTGAACCTGAAGCACAAGCTCTTCGACGCCCTGCTCTACCAGAAACTGCGCACCGCGATGGGTGGCAACATCCGCCATGCGGTCTCCGGCGGAGGTCCGCTGGGCGAGCGCCTCGGCCACTTCTTCAACGGCATCGGGGTCACCATTCTGGAAGGCTACGGCCTGACTGAAACCACCGCACCGATCACGGTGAACACCCTGGACCGGATCAAGATCGGCACCGTAGGCAAGCCGCTGCCGGGCAACGCCGTGCGCATCGCCGCGGACGGAGAGATCCTCACCAAGGGCATTTGCGTGATGCGCGGCTACCGCAACCGTCCAGAGCTGCAGGATGAGACCTTCACCGATGGCTGGTTCCGCACCGGGGATATCGGCGAACTCGACGCCGACGGATTCCTGAGAATCACCGGGCGCAAGAAGGAAATCATCGTCACCGCCAGCGGCAAGAACGTGGTTCCTGCGCTGCTTGAGGACCAGATCCGCGCCGACGCGCTGGTTTCCCAGTGCGTGGTCATCGGCGAGGGCCGCTCGTTCATTGCGGCCCTGGTGACCTTGGATCCAGAAGCCCTGCCAGGTTGGCTGGCCCGTCACCAGATGGACCAGAACCTGTCGCTGGACGAGCTATCGACCCATCCAAAGGTGCTCGAAACCGTGCAGGCGGTCATCGACAAGGCCAACACCTCGGTATCCAAGGCCGAGGCGATCAAGTCCTTCCGCGTTGTGCCTGCTGACTTCACCGAGGAAACCGGTCATTTGACTCCCTCGATGAAGATCAAGCGTGCAGTAGTGCTCAAGGACTACGAGGCCGTGATCGAAGGCATCTACTCGGCGCCCAAGCCGACAGCATAGTCCAGCACTGCATTAGCCAGCTCCCACGATTCGCGAGCTGAGGCGGCCCAAGGCAACTTGAGGCCGCTTTGCTGTGTTCGGGCATAGTAGCTGCGCGGCAATACCACGCGGCTGAATGCCTGGGTGGCGTGATTCTGGTGCTCGTGGCCAAGCACCGCGTAGATCAGGTTCCCAGCCAGGTCCTTGCGGCCATTGGCCAGCAGCCATTCGACCAATTCCATGAGCCGGTCTTCCGAGTCGGCACTGGTATCGCCCACAACCACCAACACGTTGGTGGTTGTGAATTTCCCGTCCATCACCGATTGCACGCGCTGCGGTCCGGCCGTGGCCACCTGGGCCTTGCAATCCAATTCGCCGAATTGTTCGGCCAGGTGCTCTGCGATTTCGCAGAACGGAAGATGCGTGTCGAGGGTGAAGACCAGTACCGTGATCGGCTGGCCCTTGGATCCCAGCTCGGCAACCTGCTGCCTCAGCCGGGCGGGCACAGCCCCGGGCGTCATCTTGCTTGGGCGCATCACAGCTCCTTCTGCTTTGTGGTTCGCACGATTAGTTGGCAGAGCGCAGGGGCCCGCAACCTTGGTCACGAGCCCCCGTGCTCTGGGTACTGCGGATGCTACTTGGGTTCGATCACCAGCAGCAGATCGCCACCCTGTACCTGGCTGGTGCCATTCAGGGTTACCTGGCTGACCACGCCACCCGCGTTGGCAGTGATGCCAGCTTCCATCTTCATTGCTTCGATGGTGGCCACAGACTGGCCGGCCTCGATCAGGTCGCCGACCTTGACGTTCACAGTCACCGCTCCCGCGAAGGGTGCAGCGACGTGGCCGTTGTTGTTCGGATCGGCCTTCGGCGCGGACTTCACGGTGGATTCTACCGATTCGTCGCGGACCTTGAGCTGGCGGGACTGGCCGTTGAGGTTGACCACGACGGTGCGCAGGCCCTTCTCATCGGCTTCCGATACCGATACCAGCCTGACCAGCAATCGAACACCGGTACCCAGCGAAATGACATGCTCAAAGCCGGGAACCAGGCCGTAGAGGTAGTCGCGGGTGTGCAGGACGGACAAATCGCCGTAGTTCTCCACCGACTTCTCGAAGTCACGGGTTGGGCCAGCGAAGAGCAACCGGTTCAGGGTACCGCGAATCGTCTGCGAATCCGCCTGCAGCGCTGTCAGGTCCTCTGCCGAGAGGTCCTCGACATGGGCCTTGACATTGCGTCCCTGCAACGCCTTGGTGCGGAACGGTTCCGGCCAACCGCCTGGAGGGTTGCCCAGCTCGCCCGAGAGGAACTGGATGACCGAATCCGGGATGTCGTAGTTCTGCGGGTTCGCTTCGAAGTCCGCGGCTGGGACTCCGGAACCCACCAGCTGCAAGGCCAGGTCGCCGACGACCTTGGACGATGGAGTCACCTTGACCACATTGCCGAGCATGTCATTGACCGAGGCGTACATCGACTCGATCGCTTCGAAACGCTCGCCCAGGCCCAATGCAATGGCCTGCTGGCGCAGGTTCGAAAGCTGGCCGCCCGGAATCTCGTGCTGGTAGACACGGCCGGTTGGCGCTGGCAGTCCGGATTCGAATGGCTTGTACATGGCGCGCACTGCTTCCCAGTACGGTTCCAGCGACGCCACGGCATCCAGTGACAGGCCGGGATCACGCTCGGTGAACTCCAGCGCTGCGACCAGTGCAGAGGCCGATGGCTGCGAGGTGGTGCCCGCCATGGCCGCGCTGGCCACGTCGACGGCGTCCACACCGGCGTCGATGGCAGCCATCAACGTCGCCAGCTGCCCGCCGGAGGTGTCGTGGGTGTGCAGGTGCACCGGAAGATCGAAGCGTTCGCGCAGGGCCGTGACCAGCTTGGTTGCTGCCGCTGGGCGCAGCAGGCCGGCCATGTCCTTGATTGCGAGGATATGCGCGCCAGCGTCGACGATCTGCTGTGCCAGCTCCAGGTAGTAGTCCAGGGTGTACAGCTTCTCGTTGGCATCCAGCAGGTTGCCGGTGTAGCACAGGGCCACTTCGGCGACTGCGGTGCCGGTGTCGCGTACCGCCTTGATGGCCGGAGCCATCTGCGAAACATCGTTCAGCGCATCGAAGATGCGGAAGATGTCGATGCCTGCGGACGCGGCTTCCTTCACGAAAGCGTCGGTGACCTCGGTTGGGTATGGAGTGTAGCCCACGGTATTGCGGCCGCGCAGCAGCATCTGCAACGGGATGTTCGGCAGCTCCGCACGCAGCAGCTCCAGGCGCTTCCAGGGATCTTCGCCCAGGAATCGCAGGGACACATCGTAGGTGGCACCGCCCCAGACTTCCATGGAGAACAGCTGCGGGACGTTGTGCGCGTAGGCCGGTGCTGCCGCGAGCAGGTCGCGGGTGCGGACGCGGGTGGCCAGCAGCGACTGGTGCGCATCGCGGAAGGTGGTATCGGTGATGCCCACCGCTTTCGACTCGCGCAGGGCCTTGGCGAATCCTTCCGGACCGAGATCCAGCAGCTTCTGGCGCCAGCCATCGGCCGGCACGGCGGACTTGGAGGGGCCATCGAATGGCGAACGCTCTGGCTCGTCGGTCTTGTCACCCGGGAAAGCAGGAAGCTTCTTGCGCGGGTCGATTCCCTCGACACGGCTGCCATTTGGCTGGTTCACCGTGACATGGGCCAGGAAGTTCAGCGCCTTGGTACCGCGGTCCTGGGATTCATTGCCGGTGAGCAGATCCGGGCGGGAGTCGATGAAGTCGGTAGCGACATCACCGGCCAGGAACTGCGGATCACTGAGCACATTCTGGATGAACGGGATGTTGGTGGCCACACCGCGCACGCGGAACTCGGCCAGCGCACGGCGGGCGCGAGCCACAGCCGTCTGGTAGTCACGGCCACGGCAAGTGAGCTTGACCAGCATCGAGTCGAAGTGCGGGGACACCTCGGCGCCGGTGTAGATCGTGCCGCCATCCAGACGGACACCCGAGCCGCCGGCGGAGCGGTAGACGGTAATGGTTCCAACATCCGGACGGAAGCCATTGGCTGGATCTTCGGTGGTGATGCGGGACTGCAAGGCCCAGCCACGCACCTGGATGGTGTCCTGGCTGATCTCCAGATCCTTCAGCGACTCGCCAGCAGCGATGCGCATCTGCGCCTGCACCAGGTCGATGTCGGTAACCTCTTCGGTCACCGTGTGCTCAACCTGGATGCGCGGGTTCATTTCAATGAATACGTGCTGCCCGGCGCGGTCGCCCACGGTATCAACGAGGAATTCGACGGTGCCTGCGTTCTGGTAGCCCAGAGTCTGCGCGAACTTCACGGCGTCCCGGAACAGCGCCTGGCGAATCGATTCATCCAGATTCGGTGCTGGAGCGATTTCGACAACCTTCTGGTGGCGGCGCTGCAGCGAGCAGTCGCGCTCATGCAGGTGGACAATGTTGCCCTGCTCGTCGGCGAGGATCTGCACCTCGATGTGGCGCGGACGCAGCACTGCTTGTTCCAGGAAAACGGTGGGGTCCCCGAAGGCGGTGCCGGCTTCGCGCATTGCCGCGCCCATCAGCTCCGGCAGGTCTTCGCGCTTGTCGACACGGCGCATGCCGCGACCGCCGCCGCCGGCTACAGCCTTGACGAAGATCGGGAAGCCGATGCGATCGGCCTCGGCAATCAGGTAATCAACATCATCGCTTGGCTCGGAGGATTCCAGTACCGGAATGCCTGCCTCGCGAGCAGCCTTCAGCGCCGCTACCTTATTGCCGGCCAGTTCAAGCACGTCCGCCTTTGGACCGATGAACTTGATGCCTGCTGCTTCGGCAGCTCGTGCGAGGTCAGGATTTTCCGAGAGGAAGCCGTAGCCCGGGTAGATTGCATCCGCGCCGGCTTCTTTGGCAACGCGGATAATCTCGTCGATATCCAGGTAGGCGCGGACCGGATGGCCCTCTTCGCCGATCTGGTAGGCCTCTGCGGCCTTCTGACGGTGGATCGAATTGCGATCCTCATGTGGGTAGACAGCAACGGTCTTTGCGCCCAGCTCGTAGCCGGCGCGGAAAGCGCGAATCGCAATCTCACCGCGGTTGGCGACCAAGATCTTTTCAAACATAGTGTCCCTACATCGAATCTGTACACGCTGGTTCAACGGCACAATCAGGACTGTTCCCCTCAGGTGCAGGCCCGCCATCCCAGCGTGTCGGGTCTCGAAAAGCAGCTAGCATTTGCCACTTCTGTGAAACACACTACACGGGGATTCTCCAGAACGTCCAAACATTTCGCCTTGTGGTCAGACCACATGAAATAATTGGATCTTTGAAGTTTTAATCACTAACTGGTGCCTAATGGCAAAAACTGACGTTGCAAAGTCGGAGAAACACGGCTCGGCACACTATGATGATGAGAGACTAAAAATTCGGTGGGACGTTTAAACTAACGAACAGTGAAAGGCGTGGTCTGGTCCGTGCACGTAGTGAGCATCAGCAGCCTCAAGGGTGGCGTAGGAAAAACCTCCGTGACACTCGGATTGGCTTCAGCAGCACTTGCCGCCGGCATTCCGACTCTCGTCATTGACCTGGATCCCCATGCGGATGCCAGCACTGGCCTTGGAGTCCGGGCTAATGGGAAGCAGCCAATTGGGCAAATGCTCAAGAACGCTCGTCGCGCCCGTCTGCAAGATCAGGTTGTCGCCAGCGCTTGGCAGTCCAAGGCAGCAGAGAAGAAATCCCGTACCCGCATTCCAGTGCTCGATGTTGCCGTTGGCGACGCATTCACCGGCATCTACGATCGACCAGATCTGCGGACCCGCGACCTACGCCGCCTCTCCCAGCTTCTGAGCCGCACCAGCGGTTACCAATTGGTTCTCATCGACTGCCCGCCATCGCTGAACGGCTTGACCCGCATGGCATGGAGCGCGTCGGATCAGCTCGTGCTAGTGGCAGAACCCAGCTTGTTCTCCGTGGCCGGCACCGAGCGCACCCAGCGCGCATTGGAACTCTTCCGCCGTGAATTCGCTCCTTCCCTGGGACCGGTACGTGTTGTCGCCAACCGCGTCCGCAAGGACTCCGCGGAGCATACCTTCCGTTTGGGCGAAATGCGCCAGATGTTCGGCGACTCCATGGTCAAGCCCGAGATTCCCGAACACCCGGAATGGCAGCAGATCCAAGGTGCCGCGTACTCGGTGCACCAGTGGCCTTCCAAGGCTACTGCTCCGATGCTGGCGCAGTTCGACGCGTTGCTCAAGGAAGTCATGTCCGCAGCAGGCCCGAACAACACCTAGGCCCGGATACGGATAGCAGCTTAAGCAATTGAATTATCTGCCGGCCCTAGCCGACGTTGCGCGCCGCCTTGGCAGCCCGACGGGCAGCCAATTCATCTTCTGGCAGGG
Organism: Glutamicibacter sp. NPDC087673; assembly: GCF_044743255.1. Taxonomy (NCBI): domain Bacteria; kingdom Bacillati; phylum Actinomycetota; class Actinomycetes; order Micrococcales; family Micrococcaceae; genus Glutamicibacter; species Glutamicibacter sp. NPDC087673. The sequence goes on along the minus strand of NZ_JBIUWB010000006.1, from coordinate 41,339 downwards.
TCTGCTGCACAGAGCTCTCTGAAGGCAGCTGGGCAAGGGAACCTTCCACCTCGCGCCAAACACGGCCTACGGCGATGCCGAATACGCCCTGGCCCTTCTGGACAAGGTCAATGACCTCGTCGGCGCTGGTGCATTCGTAGACCGAAGCTCCATCGCTCATCAACGTGATCTGGGCAAGGTCCTCAACGCCGCGTTCACGCAGGTGCAAAACGGCCGAACGGATCTGCTGCAGGGATACTCCGGTGTCCAGCAGCCGCTTGACAACCTTGAGCACGAGGATATCCCGGAATGAATAAAGGCGGTGGCTGCCGGATCCCTTGGCTCCGCGCACTGCCGGCTCTACCAGGCCAGTACGTGCCCAGTAGTCGAGTTGGCGGTAGGTAATGCCGGCTGCCTTGCACACAATTGGACCGCGGTAGCCGGCATGTTCATCCAGCTCAGGCAGGTCATCGGTGAAGAGCAGTCCCTGGGTGCTGGATTGCTTGTTGCCACCGTCGACCCCATAGTGAGGCCCAGTCTGGCGAGACTCCATCCAATTGCTCCTTGCGTGTCAGCACGTTCCTAAACGAGTATCCAGGGACCGAATGAGAACCGCGCAGATGCGAGTGATGACCATCAAAAAACAGCTCTTTTTAAATGTCCCTATGCAAAGACGGTACGGCGATAACGACTAATGGTCAAAGACCTTCAAGCTTAACTTTAAGGCGTGTCGCGCAGGCTTGGGGAATTACCCAATTCAAGGCCAATATTCCACTGAAACCAAACGCGCGATATCTACGAAGAAAAATCTTCTGGATCAATATTGTCCAAGAATTCACGGAATTCGCGCAACTGCTCTTCGGGTGCCTCTTCGCCGCCAGTTTCATTCTCGATGGCCACGCCAGCTTCTTCCAGGACGTGCTCGGCGCACATGATCGGGCACTGGGCGCGCACGGCAAGGGCGACGGCATCCGAGGAACGGGAATCTACGCGTTTGCCGTTGGAAAGGACAAGCTCCGCGACGAACACGGCATTGTTTACCGAGACTATTTCGATCCGCTCAAGCTTCACGTCCATGCTTTCAATGACGCTGAGCAGCAGATCATGGGTCATCGGCCGAGGCGGAGTGAGCCCTTGTTCAGACATTGCGATGGCCGAGGCTTCGGGCGCACCTATCCACAGCGGAAGGTAGAGATTACGCTCAGGGTATTTGAGCAGCAACAGCGGCTGATTCGCCGGCAATTGAATACGGATTCCGGCAAACTCCAGTTCCAGCATGCTAGCCCCTTAGAGTTGTTGTTGCCTGTTCGAATTCAGCCTAGCGATCCAGTTGGGAAATAGCACGTTGCACCAGGGCCTCGTGAATTTCCAGGCACTGGCGCGAGATTTCCTGGGCCTCTTCCGCAGCGCGGGCACGAGCGGAGACTTCAGGCTTCTTCAGTTCGTTGCCGACAATCGATTCAATCAGCGAGAACTCGCGATCAGCTGCGGTACGGAACTGCCGCAGGTGGCGAGGTTCAACGCCATGGCCCGCCAGCTGAACGGCCGATTTGGTGACCTTGATGCTGTTGGCGTCGAACAGGCCAGCAACCGGTTCGATCAAGCCGAACTTTATCAATTCGCCAACGAGCTCCTCGCTGGCACCGGTCAGCCCCTGCAGTTCAGCCAAGGACACCGAACGGGTTTTGCGCTCCACGGCCTCAGCCATGTCATCGTTGACCGCCTGGGGCGCCACCGGGGCTCCCCCAGGCAATGCTGCTGGCGCTTCACCGCGATCCACCGAGTCGAGATGGTCCTTGATGACCTTCAACGGCAGGTACTGGTCGCGCTGAACCGAAAGGATGAAACGCAAGCGGCTCACATCCGACGCGGAGTACTTTCGATATCCAGCGGAGGTACGTTGCGGGATGATCAGTCCCTTGTCTTCCAGGAAGCGGATCTTGGACGCAGTGACACGTGGGAACTCATCCTTGAGTTCCGAGAGCACCTCGCCGATATTCAGCGCGGCCTGCCGGAAGGTCTCGTGGCGTTGAGCCTCGAGACGTGGGCTGCGGGCTGCGTCAAAGATCGGCAAAGGGTCTACACCTCGGATGTATGGATATGTCGGCGTGCCAGACGCCGGCGGACAAAACCTCGAACTCTACTAGTTTAAAGGTTCGGAACGCTTTGGTAGAAATTCAGGCGGAATTTGCCGATCTGAACCTGAACACCAGTGCTCAACGGGATCTCGTCGATACGGTCGCCGTTGATGTAGGTACCATTCAGCGATCCGATGTCGCTGAGCGTGAACCTCGCGTCCGTTCGGGAGAACTTGGCATGCCGACGCGAAACGGTCACATCGTCCAGGAAGATATCCGCGTTTGGATGGCGGCCTGCGATGCTCTCGTCGGTGTCCAGCAAGAAGCGTGCGCCCTTGTTTGGTCCGGAATGGGCAATCAGCAGCGCAGAACCAGCTGGCAGGGCGTTAACTGCGTTTTTCTCATCCTCACTCAGGGTGTAGATGACCGAAGGTTCAGCACCCTTGTGCACCGCAGGAAGAGCGATATTGGTCGTCTCAGAGGCAGACTCGTTGTGCGGGTCAACCGGCCGATGTTCCGACATTATGGGGTCCTCCAGAAAATTCTGTTAACAGTTCGTGCGTGACGACCTTGAGTTCTGTGTTGGCACAGTCAGTAATACCAAACTATTTACAGATTAGCCTACTCACTGCCCAACTGATAACAGAAAAGTACATATTTTCCGCTGCAAGGGATTGCCAGTGTGGCAAGATGCCAAGAGAGACGATGATGCCTTGGCAGCCCCTGCACTTCGATCCTTTCCCACAGATGGAGGCGATGCAATGAGAATTCAGGAACTTTCAGGTGAATCATGACGAAGATACTTCTCAAACGCGCGTATACCGCGCCCAGCGTCGAGGACGGCTACAGGATCCTGGTTGACAGGCTCTGGCCGCGCGGGAAGAGCAAGGCTGCCCTTCAGCTGGATCACTGGGCCAAGGCCTTGGCACCGAGCACCGGGCTTCGCAAAGGCTGGGATCACGATGCCGACCGCTTTGGCGAATTTGCGCAGCACTATCGCGCCGAGCTAGATCAGAACCCCGCTGTCGATGGCTTTCTGGAAGTACTGGACCAGCATCCCGTGGTCACTTTGGTCTACGGAGCAAAAAATGAGCAGGCTAATCATGCTGTGGTGTTGCGTGACTATCTGCTCGATCAGCTCTCTGGTCCGTAGGCGGCACGAAGCACACGCCGTCGGCACACACCATATCCGAATCGACCACCTGCTGAAGGTCAAAGCTGAATTCCTGGCTCACCGTGGCACCTTTCATCGAAGTCCTGTCCCTTGGTGGTTCAACCACGTTGCGCCGAAAAATATTCCGCACTTCCACGCGACGCCCTGCGCAGGGAAACCGATGGCACCGCGAGATACTCGCGGTGCCATCGGTGATATGTGGAGCGAGGGCGCTACTAGTTCTGCTCCAGCAGGATCGGCTCGAAGAAACGGGCCAGCTCGTTGGCCGCATCCAATGGCAGGATGCTGGCAACATACATATCCGGACGGACGATCACGATCGCGCCATCGCGGGAGATCTGGCGCTCCTCGAAGATGTCCGAGCCGTCCAATGCGGTGTAGACCTTCTCGTAATCCATCAGGCCGAACACGCCGGTGTCCGGACGGAACACCTTCGGCGCGTCATTCACGTTCATCGTGGTGTAGTCCTGCTGGTAGACCACCTTGACATCGAACAGCGCGTCGGCGTCGGCACCCTTCGGCGTGAAGCGAACCAGTGGCGAGCGCTCATTCTCCAGCAGCCAACTCGACAAGGCGGCAATTTTCTGGGACTCTCCCACCGGCTGCTGATCAGCAAAGACGTAGATGCGGTAGCGGCCGTCGGCACGATGGTGGTGGCCCAGGTGCGTTGGGTTGGCATCGGCCAAGCGCATGACTTCCGAAGAGCGGAAGCGCTTGCCCACGGGGAATCCGGCGGCCAGCTCCTGGTGCTCCTTGCCGGCGACCAGCGCAGATGCCGCGTACTCGGTCATGAAGCCGGCAGGGAATTCGGCCGTGCGTACATAGAACTCGGCAACGCCTTCTTGGCCTTCAAGCTCCTTCGCAGTAGCAGCCATGATGGAGGACCACTTCTTGTCGAAGTCGATCAGGTCCTTGGCGATCACCTTGCGCTCGTCCGAGTAGGTGCGCAGCAGGCTTTCCGGAGCTTGGCCCGAGAGCACATAGCCGATCTTCCAGGCCAGGTTGAACCCGTCCTGCATGGAGACGTTCATGCCTTGGCCGGCCTTGGCCGAGTGGGTGTGGCAGGCGTCGCCGGTAATGAACACGCGCGGCTCACGGGTACCGATCTCTTCAACCGGCACATCATCGAAGCGGTCAGCCAGCCGGTGGCCTACTTCGTAGACGCTGTGCCACGCGACGTCCTTGACCTCGAGGGTATAGGGATTCAAAATCGCCTTGGCGCGCTCGATGATTTCTTCCAGCGGAGTCTCGCGGACCTTGCCGTTATCCCCTTCCGGAACTTCACCCAGGTCGACGTAGAGGCGGAAGAGCTGCCCGCCTTCGCGCGGAATCAGCAGGATCGAACCAGCCTTGGAATGGATGGCGCACTTGGTGCGCACATCCGGGAAGTTGGTCAGGCCCAGGGTGTCCATGACGCCCCAAGCGTGATTGGCCTTGTCACCGGAGAGCTTCGCGCCGATCGAGCGGCGGACATTGCTTCTGGCCCCATCGGAACCGACCACGTACTTGGCACGCACTACACGCTCAATGCCGTCATTGCTCTCGCCGCAGCCGATCAGGGTGACCTTCACCGGGTACTCTTCGCCGTCTTCAACGACCAGTTCCTTGAAGTCCCACCCGTAGTCCGGGACGGTGCGAGCTGGGGAGTTCGCCGCGAAATCAGCGAAATAGTCGATAACGCGCGCCTGGTTGACCACGAGGTGCGGGAATTCGCTGACGCCGGTTGGATCATCGGCGGTGCGGTCGGTGCGGATGATCTGATCCGGGTTCTGCGGATCAGGGTTCCAGAAGGTGGTTTCCTTGATGATGTAGGCCTCGGCGGTGATGCGCTCGGCAAAACCGAAAGCCTGGAACGTCTCCACCGTGCGTGACTGGATCCCGTCGGCCTGGCCGATTTCCAGGCGGCCGGGCCGTCGGTCGATGATGCGGGTGTGCACATCAGGGAACTGGGAAAGCTGGGCGGCGGTGATGATGCCTGCGGGACCGGCACCGACGATCAGCACATCCATGACATCGGGCATCTCCATGGGACGGTTTATGCCCACGCCAGCCGCTGGCTGCACCCGTGGATCGGCTGAAATGTATCCGTTGTGGTGAAACTGCACCGTTTCATCCCCCAATTCCCTGTGATGACCTCAGTCAATAAATATGATGTTCGATATTAGAACTGCATGATCTTTTATCGCACACTAATCATATACAATCTGTGAGCTCAGGCACAAGTTCACGCACGCTGCGCCGGCCACCCTAAGCCGCAGATGGGCAGAAGCCCCGGCGCAATAACCTCGCGCCGGGGCCCATCACTGATGCCAGCTGCTACCGATGCTCCCACTCGGGTCCGGCATACTCCAGCATCTGCTCTTCATTAAGTTGCGAACACCCATAGGCTCCGTGCACCGCGTTGAACTTCCCGCCAATCTCCAAGTCGCGCGAGGACGAGATATCTCCGACCAGCCACGGCTTCCATTTGGTGGCCGACAGATAGGGGCGGATGATGCTGGCCGTGGCAGCGCAATCCGCGGCAAATCGCAGGATCGCCGATGGTTCCCGATCCGCTCCCTCGCGAATGATGGCCAGGACCAGGCAGCACCGGTCTTGCGCGAGGCCCTGGGCCTGGCCCAACTTCACGATTCGCGCACCGAGCTAGTGCCTTATCCGCTGATCGTGCCAGCCCCGAATTCGCCGCATGCCGGTCAGCAGCGCATCAAAATGCGTGATGTCCTGGTCGATCAGGCGGATGAGCAGTTGGGCGATGCCATGGCGCAGTCATTGGCCCATCGGGCCAGCCTGGTCGGCGAATTGCGGGCCTTGGGCGGTGCCGTAGCCCGGGTTCCGGCCCACGCCACCGCCTGGGGGTCGCGGCATCAAGAAGTGCTGGCAGCTACCTGGATCCACCCGTTGGGCATCGCCGAGCAGGACCAGTCGTTCGCTGCCCTGCAGGTTCTGGGCACCGGCGCGTACGGCGCCTACTCTTCGGACGTTCGCCGTTCGGCTGCCGAGCTCGCCTGGCCTGGGCAGACCGGAACCCGGCTGCGTGCCCTGTCCGAGAGAACTGACCCGCAGCACCTGTTTGATGGCGGACTGAACTTGAGAAGCCAGAACTCCAGCGCTACCTGATCAGCTCGACGCGTCCTGCTTCCACCCCGAGCCGATGCACCACCGAATGCTCGCGCATTTTCTGCTGCCAGCGCCGGTCGTGGCTGACCGTGACCACGGCGCCCGGATATTCCGCCAGCGCTGACTCCAGCTGCTCCACCAAGGCCGGTGAGAGATGGTTCGTCGGCTCGTCCAGGAACAGCATCTGCGCTTTGGTGCTGACCGCAATAGCCAGTTCCAGGCGGCGGCGCTGGCCTACCGAAAGCGCCATGGGGTGCCGCAGGAAATCCTGCGGCGAAAACAGGCCCAGCTGGGCCAGGGACGCACCGGCGTCCTGGACATACTGGCCGGTGGCCGCGGCGAAGGCTTCAACCAGGGTGCTGCCAGGAAAAATTCCGACTTCCTGGCGGAGCCAACCGCAGTGCAAGTTGGCAGCGCGCTCGATCTTCCCCTCGGCGCATTCCAGTTCTCCGGCGAGCATTTTGAGCAATGTGGATTTGCCAGCACCATTGGGGCCGGTGACTAGCCAGCGCTCGCCGAGCTTGATGTCGAAGCGTGGCGTGGACAGTTTCGGATCCGAGCCGCGCCAGGCGTTCATCACCTGCAGCAAGGTTTCGCCACCAGCCTGGTCCTGGGTGCTGCCGGGCATCAAGAACGACAGCTCAGCAGCCGGCTCGGGTGCCCGGTGGGTTTCGAGGTCTTCGATTCGGGATTTTGCCTGGCGGATCTTGGAGGTCGACCCATGGCTGGAATCGCGGGCCCGGAAATTTCCATGTCCAAAACTGGATTTCTCCTGCTTGCGCGGAATGGCGCTGACGCGTGAAGCATACTTATCAACCAAGTTCTGTGAACGCTCAAGCTCCTGCACCCAATTTTCGTAGGCGACGCGGATCGCGATGCGCTCCTGCTCCTTGGCATGCAGATAACCGTCATAGCCATTGCCGTAATGCGCGACCGACCCGTCGGCAACCTCAACGATGGATCGGGCAAAACGCTTGAGGAACATCCGGTCATGGCTGATCAGCACCAGCGCACCGCGATGCTTATCCAGGGTGCGCTCCAGCCAGTTCATGGCCGCCTCGTCCAGGTCGTTCGTTGGTTCATCGAGCAGGAGCAATTGCGCACCCGAACACAGGACACAGGCCAGCGACAGCCGGGATCGCTGCCCACCGGAAAGTTGGGACACAAGGCGCTGGCGATCCAGATCTCCTAGGCCCAGCTGCTCCAAGGCGCTATCCAGGCGCGGAGCCAGCGAATAGCCGTCGGCCGCCTCATACAGGTCGGTAACCTGCTGCAGCTGCTTCATCAAACGTTCGGCGACAGGTTCTGGAGCATCTTCGAGCTTGGCCGAGACGACGCGCATCAAGCCTTCCAGTTCACGGAAGCGCCGATGATAGGAATCGATCACCTGTTGCACGCTCATGTTCGCAGCGAAGCTCGGGTTCTGCGCAGCGTAGGCAACGGCACCGGGCGCGTTCATCTTCCGCTGCCCGTGGTCGGGTTCGAGATTCCCTGCAATCACGCGCATCAGCGTGGATTTTCCCGAACCGTTATCGCCAAGTACTGCGATGCGGTCGGTACCGGAAATTGCAAGGTCGATGCCGGTCAGCACATCCCGTTCGCCGAAACTGACTGCGATGCCTTGCAATGAGCATACGTAGTCCGGTTCGGTTTCGCGCTCATGCTGGGAAGACTGGTGGATATTTTGGGACTGGGTCATGGGAGTTTCCTGCCTAGCACCGGTTCGCCGAGTAATCAGGGCCGGTGCGGTGCTGGTGGTTGGCGGGCACCACAAAGGTGCAATGAATATGGCGTCAGCGGAGCGAAGCTCGACACTGGTTACCGCCTAGAGGAAATGGACTCCATGAATTAACGTTCCCACCATTCAAGGCTAAGCCCAAGCCATCACAACAGGCAAGGTTTTGCGCACTACAGCTCGATGATGCCCTCAATCAGGACGTTCGCGGCCCCGCCAACCCAAAGCTGGCCGTCGGCCAAGTCCAGATGCACATGCCCATCGCGTCCGACTTTCGCACCCTGCCGGTTGACCAGTGGCGCGGTGGCGTGCCCGGTGGCCATCAGCCATTGCGTGGCCGCTCCATTCAGGCTTCCGGTGACCGGATCCTCGCGCAAGCCCCCGTTTTCGATGGCCAGAGCTCGGACTTCGAATTTTTCCGGTGCCGACGACTGCGGCAGTGCGCCGAAGACCCCGATTTTCCAGCGTCCCGGCCTATTGGGGATCCGCGGTGCGATGTCCAAAACCTGCTGCGAGTTTTCCAGCAGCACCGCGGCCCACCCCGGCCCGTTGTCCGTCCACTGCGAATCCACAATCTGCTCGGGCTCAATGCCCAGGATCTGGATCATTTCCGTCAGTTCGTGCGGCGCAATTGCACCGGTTCGAACAGCCGGCGGCGAAGCAAAGGAAAGCGTTTCACCTTCGATCCTGATCGGTACCAAACCAGCTTCGCACTCGACGACCAGCTGCTTCGGATCCTGCGGCACTCCTCCGGCCTGCAGCCAGGCACGCGCTGTGCCCAAGGCAGGGTGGCCGGCAAATGGGAATTCGCGTTCGCGCGCAAAGATGCGGAAACGGTAGTCGGCCCGCTCATCGCTGGCCGGCAGTACGTAGGTGACCTCGGAGAGATTGGACCAGAGCGAGTAGTCCTGCATCGACTCGGTATCCAGGCCCTGCCCGTCGAGCACCACGCCTAGCGGGTTGCCCTTGTACGGGGTGGCGCCGAAGACATCGACCTGCTGGAATCTGCGTTGCATTGGACCATCTTCCGGATCTTCGCCGTGGGTGTGGAATTCTGGGGAGGCACGGCAAAACCCCGCCGAGAGAAACTCTCGACGGGGTTTTCCGATTGGATCGTCGGGCTAACAAGATTTGAACTTGCGACCTCCTCACCCCCAGTGAGGCGCGCTACCAAGCTGCGCCATAGCCCGATGCCCTCGCAGCCGTTATCCCCAAGTCGTGAGAACCAAGGGTGCCGTCTGCGAAAAGCTCCTTTATTAGCCTACACCAAGTGAAGGGCTAAATTCGAAATTTAGCGATTGCGTCCGCGGCGCTCGCGGATTCGCATCGAAACCTCGATGGGGCTTCCTTCGAAACCGAAGGTTTCGCGCAGCCGCCGGGTGATGAAGCGGCGGTAGCCTGGATCCAGGAAGCCGGTGGTGAACAGCACGAAGCGCGGCGGACGGGCCGAAGCTTGGGTGCCGAACAGGATGCGTGGCTGCTTGCCGCCGCGCACCGGGTGCGGGTGGGCTGCGACAAGTTCGCCCAGGAAGGCGTTCAGCTTGCCCGTTGGAATGCGCTTGTCCCAGGATTCCAGCGCGGTATTCAGTGCGGGAACGAGCTTGTCCTTGTGCCAGCCGGTCTTCGCCGAGATATTCACGCGCGGTGCCCACTCGATATGGGCAAGGTCGCGCTCGATCTCCTGGTCCAGGTAGTAGCGGCGATCCTCATCCACCTCATCCCACTTGTTGTAGACGATGACCATCGCGCGGCCGGCTTCGATGGCCAGCTGGATGATGCGCACGTCCTGCTCGGAGATGGTTTCATTGGCAGCCAGCAGGATGACGGCGACTTCGGCCTTCTCCAGCGCCGTCTGGGTACGCAACGACGCGTAGTAGTCCGAGCCGACGGCCATGTGCTGGCGGCGGCGGATACCGGCGGTATCCACGAAGCGCCAGACTTCGCCGCCCAGCTCGACAAGTTCGTCCACGGGATCGCGGGTGGTGCCGGCCAGATCGTCGACAACTACGCGCTCGGAGCCGGCCACCTTGTTCAGCAGCGAGGACTTGCCCACATTCGGACGGCCGATCAGCGCAATGCGGCGCGGACCGCCCGATGGGATCATGCCGCCGAAAGCCGAATGGGCCGGCATTTTCTCCATGACAGCGTCCAGCAGGTCGGCGGTGCCGCGGCCGTGCAGGGCCGAGACTGGCCATGGCTGGCCGAATCCCAGTCCCCACAGCGCGGCGGCTTCGGCTTCCTGGTTGAAGTCGTCGACCTTGTTGGCCACTAGGAAGACCGGCTTGCCCTTCTTGCGCAGCATCTTCACCACAGCCTCGTCGGTTGCGGTCGCGCCCACGTGGGAGTCGACCACGAAGAGGATGGCGTCAGCGACGTCGGCGGCAATTTCGGCCTGGTCGGCAACCGAGGCGTGGATGCCCTTGGCATCGTGCTCCCAGCCACCGGTATCGACGATGGTAAATGGGCGTCCCACCCACTCGGCGGAATAGGACACGCGGTCGCGGGTGACGCCCGGGGTATCCTCGACTACCGCTTCGCGGCGGCCCAGGATGCGGTTGACCAAGGTGGACTTGCCGACGTTAGGTCGTCCGATAACAGCCAGGACCGGCGGAATGACAACGTCTTCATCGTCGTCATCGAAGCTATCCAGGCCTGCAAGCAGGGCGGAGTCCTCTTCGTCCAGTTCGTAGTCTTCCAGTCCGCTGAGCAGGGCCTGGGCGCGAACCGCGGCCTCTTCCTCGCTCAGTTCGGCCAGGCGCTCGGCGATATCGTCGTCTCCAACGGGGATGTATTCCTCGTCGTGGGTGGAGTTGTTCTCGCTCATGATTTTCCCTTCACAGCGATCGTAATCTTCATCGGCTCTCGCCGAGGATGGGCACCAGCTTTAGGCTAGTTTTTCGTTGCAGTGCCGACTGCGTCAAGCACTGCGTCGATGGTCTGCTCGAAATCCAGGTCCGAGGAGTCTACGGTCATGACTCCGTCGGCAGCCTGGGTGAAGTTCACCACGGTGGAGTCCTTCGCATCGCGCGCCAGCACCTGGGTAGCCAGCTGCGACTCGTTCTGCGATCCGCCCAGCTGCAGGCCGCGGCGGCGCAGGCGGGCTTCTTCCGATGCGGTCAGCAGGATGCGCGCATCGGCATCCGGGGCGACCACGGTGGTGATGTCGCGGCCTTCGGCCACGATGCGGGTGTTGGCCGCAATGATTTCCTGCTGGCGGCGGACCAGTTCGGCACGCGCGTCCAGGTTGGTGGCAACGGTGGAAACCTGCTCGGAGATGCGTGGTTCGCGGATTGCCGCGGTCACGTCTACACCGCCGATTTCAACCAGTTCAGCATCAGGATCGACCGAGATGGACAGCTTGGCATCGCGCACGGCCTGGGCAATGGCCTCGGCGTTGGACAGATCGGTGCCATCGGCGAGCACCGAGTAGGTGATCGCACGGTACATGGCGCCGGTGTCCAGGTAGGCTGCGCCCAGCTTGCGGGCGACGGCCTTGGAGACCGAGGACTTGCCGGAGCCGCTAGGGCCGTCGATGGCAATAACCAGCTTGTCGTTGTTCAAGGTGCTCACTGGGCTACCTTCCATCCGTTCTTGGTCAATACATCTATCAATTCATCGCGCCGGCCGGGCACGACCGAAACATCCACCATGCCGACCTGATGGCCCGCGGAGTGCTCCATGCGCAAATCCTCGATGTTGATCTGCGCGTCGCCGATTTCGGTCAGCAACTGGGCGATCTGCCCCGGCCGGTCATCGATCACGACGGTGACCAACGCGAACGCCTGCGGCGGTGCGCCGTGCTTGCCCGGAATCCGGGCCTTGCCGGCGTTGCCTTCGGTCATCAGCTGCGAGAGGTCCAGCAGCGCGCCGGGGCCCTGCGGGTTCTGCAGCGTGCTGATCAGCCGGTCCAGATCTTCCTTCATCCCGGTCAGGATCGGCACCAGTGCGGCGGCATTGTGCGAGAAGATCTGGATCCAGAGCTTCTCGTCGCTGGCCGCGATGCGCGTGGTGTCGCGCAGCCCGTTGCCCGCCAAGGCCAGCTGGTGGCTTTCGGCGTTCAGCAGGCGCGAGGCGATCATCGAGCTGGCCGCTTGCGGGAAGTGGCTGATCAGCGCGACGGACTCATCGTGCTCGGCCACGCTCATCCGGTACATGGTCGCACCCAGGTCGATGGCCAGGGATTCGGCGGCTTTGACCCGCGAAGCCTGCGCGCCTTCATGGGCGCAGATGACCCACGGCATGGAGGTGAACAATTCGCCACGGGCCGCGGCCGGTCCGGACTTCTCCCGGCCCGCCATCGGGTGCGTCCCCACATAGCGGGAAGTCTCGGCCTCGCCCAGCCGCTCGTCCGCCAGCACGCCGGCCAGGATCGAGCCCTTGACACTGGCGATGTCCACCACGGCCGCGTTCGGATAGGCCAGCAGCGCGTCGCCCACCAGGGCGGAGGTGACATCCGGTGGAGCACCGATCACGACCAGTTCCGGGGCGATCTGCTGGTGCTCCAGCAGCACCCCGGCGCCAATGTCCTGGGCTACTCCGGCAGCGGTCGGCGAAATATCCGACAGGTAGACGTGCACGCCCTTGGCGCGCAGGCCCAATCCCACCGAGGTGCCCAGCAAGCCGGTGCCGATGACCAGCACCGGGCCTGCAAGGTGAGAAGACGCCATGGGCTACATCCCCACCATGGCCATGAGGTGCCCGACTTCCTGGTTGCCCAGGGAGCGGATGGTGCCCTGCTTCTGGTCGCCCAGCAGCACCGGACCCACGGCAACGCGCACCAGGCGCTGGACCGGGTGGCCTACGGCGTCGAACATGCGGCGCACGATGCGGTTGCGGCCCGAGTGCAGGGTCACCTCGACCATCACGTGCTTCGGGGTGGTGGCGATGATCTTCAGGTCATCGACCTTGATCCAGCCATCTTCGAGCTTGATTCCCTCGCGCAGCTGGTTGCTTACCGCACGCGGCAGCGGGCCGGGGATCTGCACCAGGTAGGTCTTGGGGACTTCGTACTTCGGGTGCTGCAGGCGGTTGGCCAGCTCGCCGTCGTTGGTCAGGATCAAGACGCCTTCGGTCTTGTAGTCCAGTCGGCCAACGTGGAACAAGCGCAGCGAGTGGTGCTCGTTCTTGAAGTAGTCGGCGATGGTGCGGCGGCCCTCCGGGTCATCCATGGTGCACATCACGTGCTTCGGCTTGTTGAAGACGAAGTAGCGGTTTGCCTGGTTCATCTGGATGCGCATGCCATCGACGTGGATGCGGTCCTTGGCTGGATCCACGCGCGAACCCAGCTCGACGACCAGGTTGCCGTTGACCTCGACGCGGCCTTCGAGGATCATCTCCTCGCAGACGCGGCGCGAGGCCACCCCGGCGTTGGCCATGGCCTTCTGCAGGCGGATGCCGTCCTGCTGCTCGCCGTTGATCTCGCGAGCTGCCTGGCTTTCGGCACGAGCCTGGGCGCGGGCGCGCTGGGTCGGGCGCGCATAGTTGGTCGGCACGGAGTTGCCGAAGCGTTCCTTGCCGAAAGCACGCTCGGAGTTCTTGCGCGGTGCTGCGGTGTTGCGCTTGGCCGAATTCGACTTTTCCCCTGGCTTGCCCGAGGCGGACTTGCCATACGGCTTCTCGCCGAATGGCTTCTCGCCGAAGGACTTGCCACCGGTAGTGCCGCGGCCGCCTGCTGGCTTGCCGCCGAAGTTTGAATTGTTGCCGCGATCGTTGCGGCCTGAGGATGGTCCCCTGCTCATGCTTGCCTGTGTCCCTTGCTGTTACGTGTTCGCTGCGCGAGCCCGCCAGTCTTGGGGCTTCACGCGTGGTTGGTCCGTTGTAGCTGCCGGCTGGCAGCTACCTAGTCGTCGTAGGTTGCCGAATCGAGCGATTCGAGGTCGGCCACCCCGGGAAGATACGGGGACAGCGCAGGCAACTCATCAAGCGAGCCCAGTCCCAGTCGTTCCAGGAAGTATTCGGTGGTTTGGTACAGCGTCGCTCCGCCATCCCCAACTTCCGGATACTCCGTGATCAATCCGCGGGTGAGCAGCGTGCGCACCACTGAATCGACGTTGACACCTCGAATCGCCGAAATACGTCCACGCGAGACCGGCTGTCGGTAAGCGATGACAGCCAGGGTTTCTAGGGCGGCCTGTGACAGGCGTGCTGTCTGCCCGTCGAGCACATAACTGGAGACGAAATCGGCGTAATCGGCCCGCGAATAGAAGCGCCACCCGGAGGCGACGCGACGCAGTTCAAATCCGCGCGGGCGATCCTTACTATCATACTCGGTAGCAAGGGTCTCCAAAGCGGCGGCAACCCTGGCGGTGGGGACTTCGAAGATTTCGGCCAAACGCGCCGAAGATACGGGGATATCGGCGACCATCAGCACCGCTTCAAGGCCCGATTCCAGGCCTCCTGGCAGCTGGTCAATGGGTGCAATCTCACTCATGATCCACCTCACCACCACTCCCCTCGTAGTCGTCTTGCACGGCCTGCGCATCGAAACTGGACTCCTGGACCAGCGAGATCAGCAGCGGGCCGAGCGGATCTTCCTGCGCAAAGCTAATGGCTCTCTGCCTGAACATCTCCAACAATGCCAGAAAACGCACGACCACCACCAGCTGCGCATCCGCGTCTGCCACCAGTTCGGTGAATGCCAGCGTGCCGCGGGCTTCGAGCAGGGCGGTGATCGCATCGGCTTCCTCGGCAATGGTGACGTTCGCCCCGTGCAGGTGCCCGATGCCGACCTCTGTTTCCGGTTCCGGCTTCGGCGCCAGCGCCTTGGCCGCCATCGCGGCCAAGGCGTCGGGCCCGATGCTGAACACCAGTTCCGGCAGCAGGGCAGCGAACTGCGGTTCCAGCGAGACTTCGCGGGGATGGCGCGCTCCCTCGATTCCGTAGCGTTCGCCCAAGAACTCGGCGGCCTGCTTGAAGGCCTTGTACTGCAGCAGCCGCGCGAAAAGCAGGTCGCGGGCTTCGAGCAGCTCGAAGTCCTCCTCATCGGCCATTTCGCCGCGCGGCAGCAAGCGGGCCGCCTTCAAATCCAGCAGCGTGGAGGCGACCACGAGGAATTCGGTGGTTTCATCGAGCACCTTCATCCCGTCGCTCCCCTCGGCGGCACTGGTGGCTTGCAGCTCGCGCAGGTAGGCGATGAATTCGTCGGTGACCTCTGCCAACGCGACCTCGGTAATATCCAGCTCGCGTTTGGTAATCAGGTGCAGCAGCACATCAAAGGGCCCGTTGAAATTCTGCAGGGCAAGGCGAAAACCGCCAGCCGATTCCTGCTCAGCTCCTGCTGGCGTGGTGGAATCGGTGGCGGCTTCTTCGCTGAGCGTGGCGCTCATTACGGGGCACCACCACGCCAAATCAGTTCGCGGGCGAGGTTGCGGTAGGCCTCAGCGCCCGGGTGGTTGGCGGCGTAGGAAGTAATCGGTTCGGCGGCCACGTTCGCGTCGGCGAACTTGATGGTGCGCTTGATGACGGTCTCGAAGAGCTTGTCGCCGAAGGCCTCATCCAGCCGGGTGATGACCTCGCGGCTGTGCAGGGTGCGGGCGTCGTACATGGTGGCCACCACGCCGTCCAACTCCAGCACCTGGTTCAGCCGGTCCTTGACCTTGTCGATGGTTTCCATCAGCAATGCCACCGCACGCAGCGCAAAGAACTCTGCGGTCAGCGGGATGATCACGCCATGGGCGGCGGTGAGCGCGTTGATGGTCAGCAGGCCCAGCGATGGCTGGCAGTCGATGAGCACCACATCGTAGTCGTCGATGACATTGCGCAGCGCACGTTCCAGCACCTGCTCGCGGGCGACCTCGTTGACCAGCTGCACCTCGGCTGCGGACAAATCGATGTTGGCTGGCAGCAGATCGATGTTCTCGACGTCGGTCTTCACGATGGCGTCGGTGATCTTCACCTTGCGGTCCATCAGCACGTTGTAGACGGTGATGTCCATTTCATGCGGGTTGGTTCCGAAGCCGGCAGACAGCGCGCCCTGCGGGTCGAAGTCCACCAGCAGCACCTTGCGGCCGTACTCGGCGAGCGCGGCGGCGAGATTGATGGTGGAGGTGGTCTTGCCAACGCCGCCCTTCTGGTTCACCATGGCGATCACGCGTGCCGGGCCGTGCGATGGCAACGGTGCTGGCACGGGGAAATCTGTCAATGGCTTGCCAGTAGGACCCACTGGGCGAGGCTCCTTGAGCATCCCCGCTCCGCGGTGCTTGTTTCCCTGTTCCTCGCTCACGATGGGTAAACCACACTTCCCGTTCGATAAACCTGATTCTTCGAGCTGTAAGCTCTTTTCAAGGTTATCGGTCGAAGCAAAAGATCTTGGTTTTTTGGGTTCTTCCACGGCGAGCCTTTACCTTGAACCTTAGCTCTAATGTTGTATGCGAGCTGAACGCAATCTGGCATTTACGGGAAGGGCGCGATGCGCACCATTGAAAAGCTCGCCAGCTGGGCGGAAGCCGAGCCAGGCAGCAAGCAGGCAAGGGTCCGTGTGCTCCTCCAGGCCCAACTGGACGACGGGCTATTCATCGTGGTGCTCGACGACCGCGGATGGTCCAGCAGCGAAGAATGGGCGCAGGTGACGCCGGCCGGAATCCGCGAAACCGCGTTGGTTGTGGTGGGCCCGGATGAACCGGCACCGGGGTGGACACGGGCCGAGGAGCTGCATGCTTATTGGCAGTACATCCAGTCGATTCTCGCTGCGCAACAGCTGCACGCGTCGATCGACGAGCTGATGGCTCTGGATCATGAGGTCCAGTTCGGCCCGCGCCTGCAGCGCCTGCTCACCGCGGCCGGCCACTGACCTGCGTGCTTCTGGGCCGAAAACCGGAATCATCATGAACCAGGATTCCCGCGCCATGCACCGCTTGGACGGTACGCGAACTGCTTGACCACCTCTGCGATCTGGCCCTAGCCACCGGCCAGGCACTGGAGGGTGATCCTGCCGTGGAGTCCCCGGCTGGGCAGCGCCCTGGTGCCCATCCCGATCATCCGCTGGCTATTCGGATAAGTTCTTGATCCTGGCGCATTCCGGTGGTCGAATGGTTCCACACGCGCCGGCATCCGGCGGCATAAGGGGCGAGGCAGATGTTCACGGGAATGCTCAGCAATTGCACGGTATCGAATTTGGCCCGAGCCGAGCACTGGTACGCGCGGCTCTTCAACCGGGCGCCGGACCAGCGGCCCATGGACGGGCTGCTCGAATGGCATCTGGCCCCGGGATTCGGAGTCCAGGTCTTCGCGGAGCCCGACCGTGCCGGATACAGCACGCTGGTTCTGGAAGTGGCCGACCTCGACGCGCAGGCCGCGCGCCTGCTGGATGCGGGCATCGGGCATCACGGCCCGCAGCCCGGCGGCGGAGCACGGATCGTGCAGCTGCAGGATCCCGACGGCAACCGGGTGGTGCTCGCTTCGCCCTTGCCCGGCCTCTCGCGCTGAGCCGGGCATCAGGCTCTCAGGCTTGCTCGGCCAACCAGTCGAAAGACAACGGCAGCAGCTCGCGAATGCCGATGCTGCGCGCCCCGTGCGGGGTATCGACGATGACCCGCAGCCACGGATAGCTATCAGCCATCACCTGGCGGCAGCGCCCGCACGGGTTTTTGATGCCGCGCCCCTGGTTGCCCACTGCCACCACCACCTGCGGATCCCTTGCCCCGGCCGCACGGGCCGCACCGAAGGCCACCAGCTCTGCACACGGGCCTCCGGTGAAGTGGTAGAAATTCACGCCCGCGTGCATGGCGCCGTCGGCAGCCAGCACCGCGGCACCCATGGTGTGCACTCCGTCGCCGCCATCGGGCGCGTCGGTTGCTGCCTCAATGGTCCGCCGGGCGAGTTCGACCAGTTCTTCTTCGGCGTCTGCCAGTGCACGATACTGCTGCCGGTGCGGTGTCCCGTTCATTGCTCCAGCCTAGCTGCACAGTTCCGCAAGCCAGGGGTCCCAAGCCTGGCTGGCCATCTCCGCCAGCAGGTCGTAGCCTGCTGCGCGCGGGTGCGCTCCATCATCGGCGGCCACTTGGCGGCGCCACAGCTCATGTTCCGCGAGATCCCCGAACACGCTTAGATAAGGCACATTCCTCGATGCGCACCGTGCCCGCATTTGCGCATCCAGCTCGCGCAGTTCCGCGTTCAATGCATCATCGGCGATCGGCGGCGGACCGATCATGAGAACCGGCCAATTGCGTTCCTTTGCCGCATCCAGGATGGCCTCGAGGTTCTGGATCCGTTCTCCGGCGGCCACCCGCGGCTTCGCGTCCCAGCGGATCACGTCGTTGCCCCCGAAGCAGAGCACCACGCCTGGCGCGTAGTCCCCTGGCGGAAAGCGTGCGGCGTATTCAGCTTCGAATCGCTGCCGGATCATGGCGCTGGTATCGCCGCGAACACCGAGGTTGTAGCCGGTGAGCCCATGGCCCCGTTCGATTCCCCGGGCGACCAGCCGCCCCGCCCATCCGCGATGGGTTTCATCGCCGACTCCTGCGACGAAGGAATCGCCGACAAAGCACACTCGTACCGCTGAACCCATGATGCCTTTCCGCCTGCTGGCTGCTGCGCCCGGCTGGGCCCTATCTTGCCAAAGGCGCCCAGACGCAGAAAATCCGTTACCCGAACGTGTCGGATAACGGATTTCCAGCAAGGTCCTAGTGGCCTTCGACGCTGCTCTCGTCGAATGGAAGGCTGCCCGCTAGTACGGCCTTGGCCTGGTCCATGTCGATCTCCCTGGTCCACTTGCCGATCAGCAAGGTTGCCACGGCGTTGCCGGTGAAGTTGGTCAGCGCGCGGGCCTCGGACATGAACTTGTCGATGCCCACGATCACGCCCATGCCGTCCAGCAGTTCCGGGCGGTGCGACTGCAGGCCGGCTGCCAGGGTGGCCAGGCCCGCGCCGGTCACGCCGGCTGCGCCCTTGGAAGCGATGATCATGAAGACCAGCAGGCCGATCTGCTCGCTCAGGCTCATGGGCATGCCCATGGCCGTTGAGACGAAGAGTGCCGCCATGGTCAGGTAGATGGCGGTGCCATCGAGGTTGAAGGAGTAGCCGGTAGGCACGGTGATGCCCACGACGGGCTTGGACACCCCTGCGTGCTCCATCTTGGCGATCAGGCGCGGCAGTGCCGACTCGGAGGATGAGGTTGAGAAGATCAGCAGGTATTCGCGAGCCAGGTACTTCAGCAGCAGGAAGATGTTCAGGCCGGTGACCAGGCGCAACAGGGAACCGAGGACGACGACGATGAAGAGCGCGCAGGTGACGTAGAAGGCACCCATGAGGATCGCCATCGAGCCTATGGCGGCCCAGCCGGTAGCGCCGACCACTGCGGCAATGGCACCGAAGGCACCGATCGGGGCAGCCCACATGATCATCATCATCAGGCGGAAGACCACCGCCTGGATGTGCTTGACTGCGTTGAGCACAGGTTCGCCGGACTTGCCCATGGACTGCAGCGCGAAGCCGACCAGCAGGGCCAGCACCAGGGTCGGCAGCACGGGGATGTCGCCCGGAATCATTTCCAGCAGGAAGGCCACGGTGGAGTTCTCCCCGCCGCCGGATCCCGACTCGTACGGCTCGAGCTTCAGCCCCGAACCCGGGTGGATGATGTTGCCGACGACCAAGCCGATGGCCAGCGCAAAGGTGGACATGGTGATGAAGTACAGCAGCGCCAGGCCGCCGACCTTGCCGACGGTTGCCGCCTTGGCAATGGAACCAACGCCCAGGACGATGGTGCAGAAGATGACTGGACCGATCAGCATCTTGATCAGTGCGACGAATCCGGTGCCCAGGGGCTTGAGGGCCTTGCCCACCTCCGGGGCCAGCAGGCCGACCGCTGCGCCGAGCACCACGGCGGCAATCACCATGATGTACAGCCAGTGGGTCTTGTCTTTCTTCTTCGTTCCGGCCTGCGGCGAATTGCCTGCCGGCGGCATCTGGTCTGTGACAGCCATGGTAGTCCTACCCTTGTGAGCGCATGGAACCGAACCGTGCACCCTTGCACAGCCGGCATTACGTAGAATCGTTCTGTATCCATGGTGCGGCTCGAAGTGATCCGCATCTCCATTGCGTTCATATTGGTCACGCGGTGAACAGTACAAGGACCAGGCAGCACAAGGAGATGAGCGCAGTGACCGATCATTTCACCGACCTGTCGCTGGCCCGCCCCACCCGCGAGGCCGCCTCCCCCGCACCGCTCAGCCGCGACGGCTGGTCCCTGGCGGTAGTCATCTTCGCCGCCCAGATGCTGGTGGTCATCTTCGTCGTCGTGGGCCTGGCGGTCGCCACCTACCAGCACCAGGCGCAGGTGATCCAGGATGACAAGCAGGCCACGGTGGCCACGATTTCCATCACCCTGGCCAACGATCCTTTCGTGTCCCAGGCCCTGGCCGGCGATCGCCCCACCGAGCAGCTGCAGCCCTACACCGACAAGATCCTGGACCGCGGGCAAGGCGTGGATTTCATTACGATCATGACCCCCGATGCCCTGCGCGTCACCCACCCCGACCCCGAGCAGCTGGGCAAGGGATATTCGGGCAGCATCAACCAGGCACTGGCCGGCCAGACCCACAACGAGGTGGCCGCGGGCACCTTGGGCCTATCGGTGCGCACCATCGCCCCGGTCTACCACGACGGCGAGCTAGTGGGGATGGTCTCTTCGGGCATCACGCTGGAGAGCCTGGAGTCGATCTACCGCAGCGAACTTCCGCAGATCATGACCGTTTCGGCGCTGGCCCTGCTGCTGGCGGGTTTCAGCTCATGGTCCTTCTCCCGCTACGTCAACCAGGCCACGCTCGGCTTCGGCCCGCACGGGCTGCGCCGGCTCTACGCCTTCTACTTCTCGGCCCTGCACTCGGTTCGCGAGGGCCTGGTCCTGCTGGACCGGCGGCACCGCATCGTGCTCTACAACCAGGAAGCTTCCAGATTGCTCGGCTTCCCCGAGGAGGTGCCTTCCGGCGGATTGGACCTCGACCAGGTGCAGATCCCCGAAACCCTGCGCACCCTGATGGCGACCGGACGCAGCTGCAAGGACGAAATCCATTTGGGCACCCACACCGTGCTGTCCATTTCCCAGGGCCCGGCCCGCCTGACCAACGCGCGGTTGCCCCGCCGCGGCGGGCTGCCGGCCCGCTGGTTCGGTTCCCAGCCGGTGACCGGCCAGGTCATGACGCTGCGCGATTTGACCGAAGTGCAGGAACTGGCCGGCGAAGTGCAATCGCTGAAGACCTTCTCCACCGCCCTGCGAGCGCAAACCCATGAGCATGCCAACCGCCTGCACACCATTGCCACGCTGATCGAAAATGGCCAGAGCGACAAGGCGCTGGCCTTCGCGGTCGATGACCGCCAGCATTCGCAGAAGCTCACCGATGCGATCGTGCATTCCATCGACGACGTCTATCTTTCCAGCCTGCTGGTGGCCAAGGCCGCCCAAGCCCATGAGCGCGGCGTGAAGCTCGATATCAACGCGCAGGGCATGATTCCGGGCAATGCCTTTGCCGCCACCGACATCGTCACCATCGTCGGCAACCTGCTGGATAACGCGCTGGATGCTTCGGCGGGCACCCAGGACGCGACGGTGTGGGTGGAAGTGGCCGCGGCCGATGACGAGCTGATCATCGCGGTGGCCGATTCCGGCCCGGGCATCGAACCCGAGTTCCTCGATCAGCTGCTGCGCTTCGGGGCCAGCACCAAGGCCGGCGGCCAGCCGCGCGGCCTGGGGCTGGCACTGGTGCAGCAGGCGGTGCTGCGGCTAGGTGGCACAATGGGTGTTGATAACGATGCCGGCGCAATCTTCACCGTCACCTTGCCCTTGAGAATCAGCGACTAGCCCAGGAGGGTACCGTGCACGAATCCCCTGCAGCCACGCCCCCGCCGGGCACCGCCTCGCACAGCTTCAAGGTGCTCGTGGTCGACGACGAGCCGCAAACTGCCGCCTCCCACGCCAAGTACGTCAACCGCGTTCCGGGATTCGCCACCGGCGCCATTGCCGCCAACGGCCAGCAGGCGCTCGGGCTCCTGGCCGCGGCCCGCGATGCCCAGGATCCCTTTGACCTGGTCCTGCTGGATATGACCCTGCCCGACCTGCACGGCATCGACGTCGCCAAGCGCATGCGCGGCCGCGGGCTGACCACCGACATCATCGCCATTACCGCGGTGCGGGATTTGGCTGTGGTGCGTTCGGCGGTAGCCACCGGAATCACCCAGTACCTGATCAAGCCCTTCACCTTCGCGGCGTTCACCGAGAAATTGGAGAACCACCGGCGGTTCATTTCCGAGATCAGCTCCACCGGCCCGGATACCAGCCAGGCCGCGCTGGATAATGCGTTCTCGGCCCTGCGCACCACCAGCGCTTCCGCGTCCCTGCCCAAGGGGCTGATTCCGGAAACGCTGGCGCAGATCACTGACCATCTGCGCAGCAAGCCCGATACCTGCCTGTCAGCGACCGAGCTCGGAGAAGAGCTGGGTATCTCCCGGGTCACCGCCCGGCGCTATCTGGAGCATCTTGCCGAGGTCAAGGCCGTGGTCAAGCAGCCCCGGCATGGCACGCGAGGCCGCCCGGAATACGAATACCGGGCAGCCTCGCGCAGCTAGGCTCTGGTTTCCCCTAGGCTTCGGGACGCAGTAGCGGCACCAGCTCGTCGAGCACCGCGGTGTCCTCGATGGTCGACGGGACCGAGTAGTCCTTGCCATCGGCAATCTGCCGCATGGTCTTGCGCAGGATCTTGCCCGAACGGGTTTTGGGCAGCGCCGCCACGACGGTGACTTCGCGGAAGTCGGCCACCGCGCCGATATGCTGGCGCACCAGCGCGACGATTTCCTTCTTCAGCGTTTCCTCCTGAATCTGCACACCGGACTTGAGCACCACATAGCCGCTGGCCCGCTGGCCCTTGAGCGCGTCGGCCAGGCCGATCACCGCGCATTCGGCCACGGCGGGATGGCTCGCCAGCACCTGCTCCATGGCACCGGTGGACAGGCGGTGCCCGGACACGTTGATCACGTCATCGGTTCGCCCCATGACGAACAGGTAGCCGTCGTCGTCCAGGAAGCCGGAATCGCCGGTGAGGTAGCACCCCTGGATCTGCGAGAGGTAGGTGTCGATGAAGCGCTGGTCGTTGCCCCACAGGGTGGTCAAGGCGCCGGGCGGCAAGGGCAGCCGGACAACGATGTTGCCTTCCTGGTTCGCGCCGAGCTGCTCGCCCAGCGCATCGCGGATCTGCACGTCGAACCCCGGTACCGGGGTGGTCGGCGAACCGGCCTTGGCAGGCAGCTCTTCCAGGCCCAGCGGGTTGGACGCGATCGGCCAGCCGGATTCGGTCTGCCACCAGTTATCCACCACGGGGATGCCCAGCAGCTTCGAGGCGAAGTGGTAGGTATCCGGATCCAGCCGCTCGCCGGCAACGAACAGTGCACGCAGCGATGACAGATCATGGCTGGCGATCATCGCGCCTTCCGGGTCGGCCTTGCGCACCGCGCGCAGCGCAGTCGGCGCGGTGAACATCGTGGTGACCTTGTGGTCCTCGATGATCCGGCCGAACGCGCCGGCATCCGGAGTGCCAATGGGCTTGCCCTCGTAGAGGACCGTGGTAGCCCCGGCGATCAGCGGCGCATAGACGATGTAGGAGTGTCCGACCACCCAGCCCACGTCGGAGGCGGTGAACATGGTATCTCCCGGATGCACGTCGTATACCGCGTTCATGGAGTACTGCAGGGCCGTGGCGTAGCCGCCGGTGTCGCGCACCACGCCCTTGGGGGCACCGGTGGTTCCCGAGGTGTAGAGCACGTAGAGCGGGTGGGTGGATGGCACGGAGACCGGCCCGGCCGGCGAGGCGGTCTTCGCCTGCTCATCCCAGTCCAGCCAATTGATCTGCTGGCCGTTGACCGGCTTTGCCTGGTATTCGTCCAGGCCGTGCTCGAAGCCATCGCGGTGGGCAACGATCACGTCCCTGACCGCAGGCTCGGCCAGGCCCAGCGCTTCGGCCACTGCCGGCAGGTATTCGATGCGGCGGCTTGGCTCGATGCCGCCGGAGGCGGTAATGATCGCGACCGGGGCGCAGTCGGTGATGCGGGCCGCCAGTTCCTTGGGCGCGAAGCCGCCAAAGACCACCGAGTGGATTGCACCCAGGCGTGCGCAAGCAAGCATCGCGATGGCCGCCTGCGGGATCATCGGCAGGTAGACCAGCACGCGGTCACCGGCCTTCACGCCGCGTCCAGCCAGCACCCCGGCGAAGATTTCCACTTCGCGCAGCAGTTCGGAGTACGAGTACTTGGTGGCGGTGCCCAGCATTGCCGAATCGTAGACCAAGGCGGTGCTCTCTCCGCGTCCGGCTTCGACGTGGCGGTCCAGCGCATTGGCCGAAAGGTTCAGCATGCCATCCGGGAACCAGCCATACAGCGGCTTGCGCGAATCATCCAGCGCAATCCGCGGCACCTTGTCCCAGTGGATATCCCGGGCAGCTTGCAGCCAGAATGCGGCGGGGTCATTGGTGGCTTGGTCATAGGCCTGGCGGTATTCCTGCACCATGGTTCTCTCCTCCTGGCTCCGGGCATCATCACCCGGCACCTGTGTGGTGGTTGAGGTCGTCCTCTTGGCGTTAATTGTATGAGTACGATCACATCACCACAACCACTTTGTATACAGATTTCGAAAAAATTCCAAAAGAATTTGGCGCAACTCACACATTTTCGGGTTTCATGTATACACTGGAGCCATGAGAGCAAGCGACAAGGTTTACGAGAGCCTCCGCGCCGACATTGTCGAATGGCGCCTGGCTCCAGGGACCGTCCTGGCCGAAGTGGAACAGTCAGAACGCCTGGGCGTTTCCCGCACTCCGGTGCGCGAGGCCTTGGGCCGGCTGGTCGCCGACGGCTTGGCGGTTCAGCATCGCGGACGCGGCGCTGTCGTCTCCGAGGTCAGCGAAGACCATGTAGAAGACCTGTTCGTACTGCGCTTGGCATTGGAATGCGCCAGCGCACGCGAAGCTGCCAAGTCCGCGCAGCGATCGGCCTTCACGCAGCTGGCCAGCCGCTTCGAAGCAGCTCTCACGGAGGTGGAGCTTCCCGGATCCCGGGAGTCCTACTACCAGCTGGTGCAGCTGCTGGACGAGTCCATCGACGAAGCAGCTGGCAATAATTACCTGTCCAACGCCCTGCGCACCTTGCGGGTGAACCTGCAACGGGTGCGGCGCATGGCCAAGGACAATCCCGAAAGGCTCAAGGCTTCCGCTTCCGAGCACGCGGCCATCGCCAGGGCAATCGCCAGCGGAAACCCAGAGGTCGCGGCCGCGGCCACCACAGTTCACCTGCACGAATCCTTCACCCACATCATGGCCCATGCGGCCGGATCAGAAAGGCAGTTACCATGATCAACCACCCCGTACGCGTATACCGCTCAGAGGAAAACCTGGCTCGCGAAGACCAGCTGGCACATAAGATCGCCACGGTTGCTGCCGATCCGGTAGAGGTCACCGCAGAAGTGGCCGGCATGATCATTAACCGCATCATCGACAATGCTTCGGTCGCGATCGCTTCGCTGAACCGCGGCCCGATCGTCGCCGCCCGTGCCCAGGCACTGGCCCACGCCCCATCCACCGGCGGTGCGGGCGCCAGCGTCTTCGGCATTTCCGAGAAGGTCTCCCCGGAATGGGCCGCATGGGCTAACGGCGTGGCCGTGCGCGAATTGGACTACCACGACACCTTCCTGGCTGCCGAGTACTCCCACCCGGGCGACAACATCCCGCCGATCCTGGCGGTTGCCCAGCACACCGGAGCTTCCGGCAAGGACCTGATCCGCGGCATCGCCACCGGCTACGAGATCCAGGTGGACCTGGTCAAGGCCATCTGCCTGCACAAGCACAAGATCGACCACGTAGCGCACCTGGGCCCATCGGCCGCTGCCGGCATCGGCACCCTGCTGGGACTGGATGTCGAGACCATCTTCCAGGCCGTTGGCCAGGGCCTGCACACCACCACCGCCACCCGCCAGTCGCGCAAGGGTGAAATCTCCACCTGGAAGGCCCACGCCCCGGCCTTCGCCGGCAAGATGGCCGTCGAGGCTGCCGACCGCGCGATGCGCGGCCAGACCTCCCCAGTGCCAATCTACGAAGGCGAAGACGGCGTGATCGCCTGGATGCTTGACGGCAAGGATGCCGCTTACGAGGTGCCACTGCCGGAGGCTGGCGAAGCCAAGCGCGCCATCCTGGACACCTACACCAAGGAGCACTCGGCCGAGTACCAGGCGCAGGCCTGGATCGATTTGGCCCGCAAGCTGCACGGCGAGCACCCGGAGGCCACCGACCCGCAGAACGTCAAGTCGGTGCTGATCAAGACCAGCCACCACACGCACTACGTTATCGGCTCCGGAGCGAACGACCCGCAGAAGTACGATCCGACCGCATCGCGCGAGACCCTGGATCACTCGATCCCTTACATCTTCACCGTGGCCCTGCAGGATGGCGCATGGCACCACGTGGATTCGTACTCGCCAGAGCGTGCCGGCCGCGCCGACACCGTGGATCTGTGGAACAAGGTCACCACCGAAGAAGATGCCGAATGGACCCGACGCTACCACTCGCTGGATATCGCGGAGAAGGCTTTCGGCGGCTCGGTGGAAATCACCTTGAACGATGGCACCGTGATCACCGATGAAATTGCCGTAGCCGACGCGCACCCACTGGGCGCACGGCCATTCGCCCGCGAGCAGTACATCAACAAGTTCCGCACCCTGGCCACCGGCCTGGTGGACGACGCTGAGATCGACCGCTTCATCGCGGCCGCCCAGAACCTGGAAAACCTGGCCGCCGGCGAATTGGATCAGCTGAACATCGCCGCCGCAGCGGGTGTCATCGACGCCGCGGCCGCACCGAAGGGCCTGTTCTAGCATGTTGTACTCAACCAAAACCCCCGCAGAAAAGCGCCTTGCGCTGCGCGAGATGCTCACCCCGGGAGCTGCGCGCCAGTTCCCCGGAGCCTTCAACCCGCTCTCGGCCAAGCTGATCAGCGAGAAGCAGTTCGACGGAATCTACATCTCCGGCGCGGTCCTGGCCAACGATCTGGGCCTTCCGGATATCGGCCTGACCTCGCTGACCGAGGTAGCAACCCGCGCCGGGCAGATCGCGCGCATGTCGGACCTGCCGGCGATCGTGGATGCCGATACCGGATTCGGCGAGCCGATGAATGTGGCCCGCACCATCCAGGAACTCGAATACGCCGGCCTGGCCGGCTGCCACATCGAGGACCAGTTCAACCCGAAGCGTTGCGGGCACCTGGATGGCAAGAATGTGGTGGACACCGAGACCATGCTCAAGCGCATCGCCGCTGCCGCTGATGCTCGCATCGATGAGAACTTCCTGATCATGGCCCGCACCGATATCCGTGCGGTCGAGGGCCTGGATGCGGCGATCGACCGCGCCAAGGCGATGGTCGATGCTGGTGCCGACGCGATCTTCCCGGAGGCGATGAAAAACGTCTCCGAATTCGAGGCAGTATGCAACGCGGTAGACGTGCCAGTGCTGGCGAACATGACCGAGTTCGGCAAGTCCGAGCTGTTCAACCGCCAGGAACTGGCCGATGCAGGCGTCGCGCTGATCATCTATCCGGTCACCTTGCTGCGCAGCGCCATGGGCGCGGCTGAACGCGTACTGGATGCCATCAGCGAGGATGGCACCCAGGCCCGTGAAGTGGATAGCATGTTGACCAGGTCACGTTTGTACGAGCTCGTGGACTACGAGGCCTACAACCGCTTCGACACCGGAATCTTCAACTTCCAGGTCCCAACCCTGGACATTGATTCCAACAGCGCGAACCTCTAGGCTCGCAAGCACCTACTACCCCCTGCGCCGGCCGGCACCCGCCGGCCGGCGCGACCCAAAGCATTATTATTCTCCGGCAATGAAGAGGAGCAAGAATGACTGCCACCGAGGAAATCAAGAAGGGCCTAGCAGGCGTCGTCGTTGACTACACCGCCGTCTCCAAGGTCAATCCAGACACCAACTCGCTGCTCTACCGCGGCTACCCGGTCCAGGACCTGGCCGCGAACAAGTCCTTCGAAGAGGTCGCCTTGCTGCTCTGGACCGGCGAGCTGCCAACGCAAAGCGAACTGACCGAGTTCAGTGCTTTCGAGCGGGCCAACCGCGCGCTGGACCCGCGGGTGAAGGCCGCCATCGACCTGCTGCCAGCTGACTGCCATCCCATGGATGTGGGCCGTACCGCCGTCTCGGTAATCGGCGCCAACCACCCCGAGGCCGAGAACTCCTCCCCCGAGGCAGAGCTGCTCAAGGCCAAGGAGCTGTTCGCGGCCTTCCCCGCGGTGGTTGCCTACGACCAGCGCCGCCGCCGCGGCCAGGACGCGGTAGCACCGCGCGGAGATCTGGATTACTCCTCGAACTTCCTGTGGATGGCCTTCGGCGAAGAAGCAGCCCCCGAGGTTGTCGACGCGTTCCGCGTATCGATGGTGCTCTATGCCGAGCACTCCTTCAACGCTTCGACCTTCACCGCGCGCGTGATCACCTCGACCCTCTCCGACCTGCACTCGGCCGTCACCGGGGCGATCGGCGCACTGAAGGGCCCCCTGCACGGCGGCGCCAACGAAGCTGTCATGCATACCTTCAACGAGATCGGCATCGACAAGGAAGAATCCCGCGAGGATGCTGCCAAGCGCGCCAAGTCGTGGATGGAAGAGGCACTGGCCGCCAAGAAGAAGGTCATGGGCTTCGGCCACCGCGTCTACAAGCACGGCGACTCCCGCGTGCCAACCATGAAGGCCGCGCTGGATCGCATGATCGAGCACTACGGCCGCCATGAGATGCTGGGCTTGTACGACGGCCTGGAGGCAGCCATGGACGAGGCCAAGTCCATCAAGCCGAACCTCGACTACCCGGCCGGTCCTACCTATCATCTGATGGGCTTCGACACCGAGATGTTCACCCCGATCTTCATCGCGGCACGCATCACCGGCTGGACCAGCCACATCTTCGAGCAGCGCGCAGCCAATGCGTTGATCCGCCCGCTTTCGGCTTATAACGGCGTGGAGCAGCGCTCGCTGTAGACACACTTCGACTCCCGGTATTGGCCGCGGGTATGGCACAGCCGTGCCAGCCCGTGGCCATTGCCGTGCCAGCTGCGGAACGGCATCGGCTTGCCGTCGTTGCCCGAAGTTGCAGTTCCAGGCCAATGGGCCTATCGTTTAACGATAGATACATTCCGAAGAACGATAAGGTCTATTGCCATGGGGAAATTCAGCATTATCGGTTTGAAGGTAGTTCTGGCCGTGATCCTGGCCGGCACTCTTTTTGTGCAGTTGTTCATGATCCCGATGATCTTGATCCACGAGTCGCCGAGCAACGGCACCGACAAGTTCTTTCAAGCCTCCTTCCTCGGCTACTTGCTTCTCGCCGGGCTCATCATTGAAACCTGCGTCTACAGCGTGTGGAAACTAGCCACGAGAGTTAAACGCGGCACCGTTTTCGATCCCGCTTCCCTGGGCTATGTAACACCGATCATCATTGCCTTCACGATCGGCGCCCTATCCACTTTTGCCCTCGGAGCGATCTTCGCCGCCAGCACGGAAATTGCACCCGGAGTCGTGCTTCTTGTTGGTGGAGCCGGAGTGCTGATGATCGGCATCAGCATCATCGTGCTCGTACTGCGGCAGTTGCTCGCACAAGCGGCGATGACCGAAGCCCAAGCCGATGCGCTCCGTACCGAACTGGGCGGCGTGATCTAATGGGAATCCGCGTAGATATAGACGTGATGCTGGCCCGCCGCAAAATGGCCGTCGGCGAGTTGGCCGAACGCATCGGCATTACCCCGGCCAACCTCGCGGTGCTCAAGAACGGGCGCGCCAAGGCCGTACGTTTCAGCACACTTGAAGCCCTCTGCCGGGAATTGGAATGCCAGCCCGGCGACCTCTTGATCTTCGAAACCGAACAGGACTAGATGCAGCTCGCTGGCTAGTCCCAGTTCTCGAAGCT
This sequence comes from Glutamicibacter sp. NPDC087673, assembly GCF_044743255.1. Lineage (NCBI taxonomy): Bacteria > Bacillati > Actinomycetota > Actinomycetes > Micrococcales > Micrococcaceae > Glutamicibacter > Glutamicibacter sp. NPDC087673. The sequence goes on along the minus strand of NZ_JBIUWB010000006.1, from coordinate 11,324 downwards.
GATGCTCTGCACCGAGGTGTTGTCCTGCGCCAGCACGATCTCGACGGTAAATTTCCCGCCGGCTACGAGTTGCGGCAGCCACAACGGGGAATCCTGCCACATCTGCTCCAAGGGCAAGGCCGCCGGATCGGCCCACAGCGGCTCGAGCTCCTCGGTGATGTGCAGCTGGCCCGATGCCTTCCAGACAATGAAGGTGGCGCATTCCATGTCGGCTGCCGGCTGGGCGGGGAACCGGAAAATGACCTGCGCCGCAGGCTCCAGATCCTCCGGAGCGAGAAGCAGTCCGGTTTCCTCGGAGAATTCCCGGACGGCCGCTTGCCGCGCGCTCTCTCCCTGCTCGATCTTGCCGCCGGGCAACACGATATTGCCCTTGCCGAATCCGCGACGCTTGCGTCCGAGCAACACGTGCAGCCGTCCTTCGCGCTCCTGCAGCAGCGCCACGAGGGCTACCTGCTTGGCAGAACGCACTTGGTGGCCGGCGACCACTAGTTCACCCTCGGGTGGGCCAACTGGTAGGCCTCACGCAGCGAATCCACGGTGACCTTGGTGTAGATCTGCGTGGTGGTGACCGATGCATGTCCCAGCAGCTCCTGGACCACCCGCACATCCGCGCCGCCCTCCAGCAAATGAGTGGCGAAGGAATGGCGCAGCGTATGCGGAGAAACCTCGGTGGAAACCCCGGCGCGCTCAGCGGCCTTCGAAAGCAACAGCCACACCGATTGGCGGGAAAGCCGTCCCCCGCGCTGGTTCAGGAACAACGCTGGAGTTCCCTTGCCCTTGGCGGCTAGCCCGGGACGGGCACGCACCAGATAATCGCTCACCGCACGCTGGGCATAACCGCCCACCGGAACGACCCGCTCCTTGGATCCCTTGCCGAACAAGCGCACCACCGCATCGTCTGCAAAGTGCAGGTCATCGACGTCCAGGTCCACGACTTCGGAAATGCGCGCACCGGTGGAGTACAAGAATTCCAGAATCGCGCGATCCCTCAGCCCGGCAGGGGTTTCGATGCTCACCGATTCGAGGATCCTGGTAACAAGGTCGATGGAGATCGCTTTGGGCAGGGATTGCCCGATAGCCGGAGGCTGGATCTCGCGGGCTGGGTTAGGCGCGCAAATCCCTTCGAGCTCCCAGTACTTGTGCAGTTGGCGGATGGCTACCGAATGGCGAGCGACGGAGCGGGCGCTCAACGGCTTATGCTCTTGGTCCCCGCGGGATAGATCCTGAAGGTAGCCGCTGATGACCAGCTCGGTAATCTGCTGCGGTTGTGCTACGCCGGCTGCCTGCAGCGCTTCAACGTAGCGAAGCAGATCCCTCCGGTAGGAAGCCAGTGTATTCTCGGCCAGCCCGCGCTCGATCGCCAGATGCTGCAGGTAGCGCTTGAGCGGGGTCTCGAAGTGGCCGCTCATCCTTCGCGCAGGTATGGGTGCACATCGAATGGCTCGTTCGCATCGCGCAGGTCCAAGTACTTGCTGGTACGGGCTGCATGAGCGGCAAGGATCGCGATTGTCGCGGTGGGATTATGGATCTTGCCTGCCAGCACGGCTGCGACGGCTTCCTCCAGCGGCACCCAGGTGCTGATCATTTCAGCTTCCTCCTCGGTACGCTCATGGCGCTGATCGGCGGCAACCAGTTTCGCATCGCGCGCGAGGTAGACTCGCACTGCCTCGGCCGAGGAGCCCGGGCTCAAGAAGACATCGGTGAGGATCGACCAGTGCTCGGCGGTACGATCCGCTTCTTCCCATAATTCGCGCTTGGCAGCTTCCAAAGGTGGTTCTCCAGCCACATCGAGCAGCCCGGCAGGGATTTCCCACAGCCGCATGCCTACCGGGTGGCGGTACTGGTTGACCATCAAAATGCGTTCTTCAGCATCCATGACCAGAACGCATACAGCACCGGGGTGGTTGATGTAATCGCGTTCAATGGTCGCCCCGGATTCGGAGAGCTTCACCGTGTCATGGACGACGTCCCAGATCCGTCCCTCATACACGGTTTCACGGTTCAGCAATTCACGTGGTGAGAATTCATCGGCTATCGGATGCAGCGGCACGAGGATCGTCCTTCGGTAGAAAAAGCTGGTCGGTATTCTCCAGCTTAAACAGCTACGCGCCGGTCAGTAACGACCGGCGCGCAGTGCCTTCAGAGTTTTACCTCCGGCAAGCTGTATTACTTATTTGCGCAGCCCCAGAGCTGCCTCGACCAGACCTGCAAACAGCGGGTGCGGGCGAGTCGGGCGGCTGGAGAGCTCAGGGTGAGCCTGCGTTGAAACGTAGTACGGGTGTACTTCCCTTGGCAGTTCAACGAACTCGACCAGGTTGCCATCTGGCGAGGTGCCAGCGAAGACCAGGCCAGCCTCTTCGAGCTGCGCGCGGTACGAGTTGTTGACCTCGTAGCGGTGGCGATGGCGCTCCGCAACCTCGGTCTTGCCGTAGGTCTCAGCCAGAACCGATCCCTCAAGCAGCTTTGCGTCGTACAGGCCCAAACGCATGGTGCCGCCCAGATCGCCCTTGCCTTCAACGATGTCCAGCTGCTCTTCCATGGTCGCGATGACCGGGGTCGAGGTTTCAGGATCGAATTCGGTGGACGATGCATCGGTGAGGCCAGCCATGTTGCGGGCGTATTCGATGACCATCGACTGCAGTCCCAGGCACAGGCCCAGGGTTGGCAGCTTGTTTTCGCGAGCGAAGCGCAGCGCGCCCAGCTTGCCTTCCAGACCGCGGATGCCGAAGCCACCGGGGACGCAGATTGCCTCTGCACCCTCAAGCGCCTTGGCGGCCCCTGCTTCGGTAGCGCAGTCATCTGCTGGTACCCAGCGGATGTTGACCTTGGCGTTGTTTGCGAACCCGCCGGCACGCAGAGCTTCGGTGACCGACAGGTAGGCGTCGGGCAGATCGATGTACTTGCCCACCAAAGCTACGGTCAGCTCGGTTGCGGGGTTGTGCACGACTTCGAGCAAGCGATCCCACGAAGCCCAGTCGACGTCGCGGAACTTCATCTCCAAGGTCTGGACGATGTAAGCGTCCAGGCCCTGGGAGTGGATGACCTTTGGGATGTCGTAGATGCTTGGAGCATCGGCGCAGTTGATCACTGCTTCGGTGTCCACATCGCAGGTACGGCCGAGCTTGGCGCGCATTTCTGCCGGGATTGGACGGTCCGAGCGGATTACCAGCGAATCTGGCTGGATACCGATCGAACGCAAAGCGGCAACGGAGTGCTGGGTAGGCTTGGTCTTCAGTTCATGGCTTGGGCCGATGAATGGAACCAGGGAAACGTGTACGAAGAATGCGTTCTTGCGGCCGATGTCCTGGCGGACCTGGCGTGCTGCTTCGAGGAATGGCTGGGATTCGATATCGCCGACGGTGCCACCGATTTCCGTGATGATCACGTCAGGTGCCGACTTGCCGGCCCCTGGTTCGGTTGCTGCCAAGCGCATACGACGCTTGATCTCATCGGTGATGTGAGGGATGACCTGAACGGTATCGCCGAGGTATTCACCGCGACGTTCGCGTTCCAGAACGGTCGAGTAGACCTGTCCGGTGGTCACGTTGGCGGTACCCGGAAGGTTCTCATCCAGGAAACGCTCATAGTGTCCGATATCCAGATCGGTTTCTGCGCCATCGTCAGTAACGAAGACTTCACCGTGCTGGAAGGGGTTCATAGTACCTGGATCGACGTTCAGGTACGGGTCGAGCTTCTGCATGGTCACTGAGAGACCACGAGCTCGAAGTAGATGTCCAAGGCTGGATGCCGTCAATCCCTTACCCAGGGAAGAGGCCACACCGCCGGTGACGAAGATATGCTTTGTCGTTTCAGACGACCGAGAATCACGAGTTGAATTACGCTGCACCACGGGATTTCATCCTATCACCATTCCAATATTTCGCATCCTCATAAGACTCTAGTGCACCTCCGGCCAATGCCCTAGCATTGCCGTAATTCAGGGGCTCACCAAGACTTTTAGGCTTTCGCCATTTTATTGGAGGTGAGCGATGACACTAGGTTCTGCGCTTCTTCAAGCAACTCCTCAGCATGCGCCTGCGCCGTGCCGGATTCCTCTTGGCCGGCGAGCATGCGCGCAAGTTCCTTGACGCGGGCTTCCTGATCCAAGCTGATGACATCGCTGGCAGTGTAGCCAGCTCCCGCCTTCGACTTGGCATCTGAATTCTTGATCACACGAATGTGCCGATCCGCATAGGCGGCCACCTGGGGCAGGTGGGTCACGACGATGACCTGCACATGCTTTGCCAGCATCGCCAGGCGCTCGCCAATGGCCACCGCCGCTTTGCCACCCACGCCCTGGTCCACCTCGTCAAAGACGAAGGTCGGCACCGGGTCGACCGCCGCTAGGACGACTTCAATGGCCAGCATGACGCGGGAGAGCTCGCCGCCGCTGGCACCCTTGCCCAGCGGTCGCGGCGAGGCTCCGGCATGCGGGGCCAGCAGCATGGAAATCGCGTCCTGGCCGAAGGCACCTGGTTCTTCCAGTTCCTTCACCTCGATGACGAGCTTGGCATCCGGCATCGCCAGGGCCTTGAGCTCGGCTGAAACCTGCGCGGAGAGTTTCTTGGCAGCCTTGCGGCGCGCGTCGGAGAGGTCCGAGGCCAGCGAGGCCACCTTGTGCTCCAATTCAACGACTTCTGTTTCCAGCTCCTCGATGCGCGAGTCATCCCCACCGAGTTCTTCCAGACGGGTACGGGATTCGGCAGCCCAGGCGAGCACCTGATCAATGCTCGGTGCGTACTTGCGCATGAGCTTGCTCAAATCGGCACGGCGGGCTTCAATCTGCGCCAAGCGCTCCGGGCCTTCCTCATCGAGGTCGGCAACGTAGGCGGCAAGATCACTGGAGAGTTCCGAGGCGAGAATGCCCAGTTCCGCTGCCCGCTCCGCGAAGGCGGCCAGCGCAGTGTCATCGTCACTGGCCTGGGCCAGCACGCCGCGGGCGGTCTCCGCCAAGGTGGTAACGCCCGGGTTCTCGAAATCCTCGGAGTCGATGACGGCTTGCGCCTGCCGGCCGGCGGTGCGCAGGGACTCGACATTGCCCAGCTTCATGGATTGCTCGCGCAAGGCTTCGTCCTCGCCCGGCTGCGGATCCAGGGAATCGATCTCGTCCAGCGCCAGGCGCAAGTTTTCTGCTTCGCGAACACGGTTGCGCGATTCGGTTTTGAGCCCCGCCAGCTCCTTGGAAGCCGATCGCCACTGGCGGTAGGCTCGCTGGTAGTTGCTTAGCGTGCGCGACAGCGAGCTACCTGCAAAGCGGTCCAGGGCATCGCGTTGCGCCACCGGCTCTTTCAGGCGAATCTGGTCCGATTGGCCATGGACGGCCACCAGATCGTGCCCCAGTTCGGCTAGCAGGCCGACAGGGGCGCTGCGTCCGCCGATGGTGGCGCGTGAACGGCCTTGGGCCGAGAGCGAGCGGGAAAGCAGCAGTTCACTGTTCTCCCCCGCTGGTTCGATGAATGCGCCTGCCTGGCCTGCGGCATCGAGCACGTGGTGATCTGGCGGCAAGTGCACCACGGCTTCAGCAAGGGCGTGCTTGGCGCCGTTGCGCACCGCACCGGCATCGGCCCGGCGCCCGAGCAGCAGGGACAAGGCGGTGATCACCATGGTCTTGCCAGCGCCGGTTTCACCGGTGACTACCGTGAGTCCCGGACCAAGCGGAAGCGTGGCCTCGGTGATCACCCCAAGGTTGGATATCTGGATTTCCTGAATCAATGCCTGCTCCCGAATGTCGAGTTCAAGTCGTACCGTGCGCTTTTAGTATATGTGTTCTAACCCTATTTTTCGTAACTATGTTCGAGCGTGTGGAAAGTTTTTCTTCGAGGCCGCTATTCAGTCCTGGTCCTCGGGGCGTCCCACCATGGGAATGCCCGGTTCATCGCGGTAATGCGGATCGACGCTTTGCAGGCCTGGTCCGATCACCGGCAGTGCCGTAGTGGCCGGACGGCGCGCCTCTTCCTTCGCTGGTCCGCGCCAACCGGTAATGGGCAGCTCGAACTTGTTGACCAGGCGCTCGGAAAACGGCGTCGTGTTCAATCGCGCCATGTACACCGGGCGGTCGCTGCGCGTTACTTCCACACGGGCTCCCGGCGGCAGCTCGATGGTGCGCCGTCCATCGCACCAGAGCACGGCCCCGGCATCGGTGCGGGTCAGCATTTCGACGGCCATGATCGAATCCGGGGAAATGACCAGGGGCTTGGCGAACAGTGCGTGAGCGGAGATCGGCACCATGATCAGCGCCGCCACGTCCGGCCAGACCACCGGGCCGCCGGCGGAGAAGGAGTACGCGGTGGAACCGGTAGGCGTGGCCATCACGACACCATCGCAACCGAAGGTGGAGATCGGCCGGCCGTCGACCTCGATCACGACCTCGACCATGCGTTCGCGGTTGGCCTTTTCCACCGCGGCCTCGTTCAAGGCCCAGGTCTCGGCGAGGCAGACGTTGTCCAGCCACACCTTGACCTCCATGGTCATGCGTTCTTCCACGGTGTAGGTCTCATTGACCAGTGCTTCCACGGTGGAGGCCAGTTCGCTGCGTTCAGCTTCGGCGAGGAAACCCACATGCCCGAGGTTTACCCCCACCAGCGGCATCGGGGATTCCCGCACCAATTCCGCGGCACGCAACACGGAGCCATCGCCACCGAGCACCACGCCCATGTCGACGTCCTCGATCTGGCAATCCTCGCCGAGCACCTGCACCGAAGGCACAGCCGCGCCGATCGCTTCGGTCATCGCCAGCTGGTCCTTGCCGCGCATCACCGGGATAGCTCCGGCGGCGTTGAGCAGGGCGCAGGTTTCTATGGCCGCGGTGATCGCTTCTTGGCGTCCGGTATGGGTGAAAATCAGGATTCGGCGCAAGGCGGTCGGCCCCTCTCAGCATCGCGAGGTGCAAAATGACCGTGGTTATCGACCACGGCTAAAACACGTCACTACTAAGAATAGTCAACATCCTGCCCGATGCGTGGAACATCGGCAGGCTGTGGATCCTCTCCTGCGGCAAGCCAAAGGAAGAATTCGACATTGCCGTCCTGTCCCGGCAGCGGGCTGCGTGCCAGCCCGCGCAGGTGCAGTCCCGCGGCTTGCGCGCTGGCGACCACCGCTTCAACGGAGCTGCGGCGCAGGGCGGGATCGGTGACCACGCCGGTGCGGTTCAGGTGTTCGCGCCCGACCTCGAACTGCGGCTTGACCATCAGCAGCAGGAAGCCGCCGTCCTTGGCGGCCCCGGCCAAGGCGTCGATCACCAGGCGCAGCGAAATAAAGGACAAGTCGGCTACTACGAGGTCGACTGGTCCCCCAATATCTTCGGGGGCCAGATAGCGGACGTTCAGTCCTTCGTGGACCGTGACGCGGGGGTCTTCGCGCAGCTCGTCGACCAGCTGGCCATGGCCTACATCGGCTGCGACCACAGATTTCGCACCGCGGCGCAACAGCACGTCGGTGAAGCCGCCGGTCGAGGCACCGGCGTCCAGGCAGTGCAGGCCAGCGGGGTCAATAGTCGTAAAAGCATCTAGGGCTCCGGCGAGCTTATGCCCGGCACGGGAGACGTATTCTTCGCCTTCGCTGGGCACCAGCGCCAGCTCATCGGTGGCGGAAACCTTCTTGGCGGCCTTGGTGGCGGCCTGCCCGTTCAGCAGCACCCGCTGGGCATCGATCAGCTTGGCTGCTTCGGTGCGCGAGCGCGCCAGCCCACGGGTGACAAGTTCTTGATCCAGGCGATTCACGCGCCGTGCTCCGTACGATTCAGTTCTTGCTGCAGGCCGGCGAGCAGTTGCTCATAGATTCCGGCATGCTCGGTAATGTCATGGTCGGCCAGGGAAGACAGCGCCTGCTCCACTGCTGCATCATCCGGCCCGCGAGGGCCAGGGCTCGGAAGAGGATTCTGCGGCTGCATGCTTAGCCCCGGATCTTGCGCAGGGCATCGAGCCCGCGTTCGGTAAACCGAATTTCCGGTTCTTCGTGCCCCGACTGGCGCGGATGGGCCAGCCACCAGGCATGGCAGGCGGCGCGCCAGGCATTCAGGTCCTGGTCGCTGCCCGAGACTTCGATCGCGCCGTTATCGACCTTGGCAACCGCGTCGCCGACCTGCACGCCGTAGCCCAGTACCTTGATGGTCGGGTACGGCCGGTACAGATCAGCCATCGAATTGATGAGGTAGTTGGGGCGCTGCTCGACCGGTGCGCCCAGTGCTGTGCGCGGAGTGTCCACACCGGTCAGCACCAGCGCGGTGGAGAACCCGGCACGGAAGCCTCCAAGGATGTCGGTATCCAGGCGGTCGCCGACGACCAGCGGGCGCTGGGAATCCAGTCGGTCCGCGGCCCGAGCGAACAGGTAGGATTCGGGTTTGCCCGCCACGCGTGGTTCCACGCTCGTGGCCAGTTTCACCGCATTGACCAGCGATCCGTTGCCCGGGGCCAGGCCCTCGGCGCGCGGAATCGTCAGGTCGGTGTTGGTGGCAACCCATTGGGCACCGTGATTGATCGCGTAGCTGGCCTCGGCCAGGTTCTTCCACGAGATGTCCGGGTCGAACCCCTGGATCACCGCTACGGGTTCTTCCTTATGGGATTCGACGACTTCCAACCCGCGCACGGCAATGCATTCGCGCAGGTAGGGGGAACCCACCACCAAAACCTTGGATCCCGGATTCAATTCGCGGGCCAGCATCTCCGCACCGGCGTCGGCAGAACCGAAAACCTGCTCAGCGCTGGTTTTCACGCCCAGCTGGCGCAGGTGGGCCGCGACGGACATCGGCGAACGCCCAGCATTGTTGGTAATGAACGCCAAGGTGACATTCACTTCCGCGAGGGTGTTCAGCGACTCCACGGCGTCGTCAATGGCGTTCGGGCCAGCATAGACGACGCCGTCCAAGTCGGAGAGGACGGAATCAAATCCGGAAATCAGCATTCGGTGGTGGTTCCTACTACTTGAGGTATTTGGCTACTACGCCAAAGCTTACTTCGCCGATTCTTCTTCCACGTCAGCTTCGCCAGCTTCCGTGTCGGATTCGATGACTTCGTTCAGGTCATCTTCCTCGTCGATGCCGGTCTGCTCGGCTTCTGCCTCTTCTGCTTCTTCGGCCTCGGCTTCTGCATCTGCTTCTTCAGCCTCGGCGTCGGCATCTGCTTCTTCAGCCTCGGCGTCGGCATCTGCTTCTTCAGCCTCGGCGTCGGCATCTGCTTCTTCAGCTTCCGAAGGCTCGATCAGATCCTTGGCGCGTGGGGTTTCCTCTTCCTCATCCATCTCCGGAGCCAGGTCTATGATGAAGGATTCGGTTTCACGCTCGATGCCCAGGGCGCTTTCTGCAACCTCGACCTGAGCGTTCCAGCGCTTCGCGTCTTCTGCACGGCCGGCAGCCGACAGCAGATCAGCGTAGGCAGTGAACAAACGTGGGCTGAAGGAGAAGGCACGGTTGAAGTTCAGCTGTTCCAGCGACTCCAGCTCAGCCAGAGCCTTATCCAGCTTGCCCAAGTCACCATACGAACCGGCAGCAACCATCTGCATTTCAACCTTGACGGCGCTTTCCAGATTGGCGCATTCCTCGGACTGGGCGAGCTCGATTGCCTTCTCTGGGCGGCCCAGGCCACGCAGCGAGTCAGCGATCAATGGCAGGTTGTAGTCCGAACCGGAAATACGACGGTGGGTACGCAGTTCGCGCAGTGCATCGGCGTACTTGCCAGCGTGGTAGGCAGCGATGCCAACGGCCTCGCGAACCACCGCGACACGGCCGCCGCGGCGCGATGCTGCCAGGGTGTGCTCGTATGCCAGCTCTGGGTCGTCTTCCAGCAGGCGGCCAGCCATCACCAGGTGCTTTGCGACCCAGCTTGCCGAGCGCTCTTCGAGGTAACGCAGCTGGGCGCGTGCTACGCGGTCCAACTCCTTACCGGTAACATCCTCATCGATATCTGGGGACTGTTCACGATCGGCACGGTTCGAGATGCGAAGATCGCCAGGATTATGTGCGCGCGGTGCGTCACCGCGCTTATCAGCAAAGCGGTCTTCACGTGCTGGGTACTCACCCTTCGAGCGACGGTCGTCGGCACGCTTGAAGCCACCATCGCGGTTGTCATCACGCTTGAAGCCACCGCCACGGTTATCGTCACGCTTGAAGCCGCCACGATCGTCATTGCGGAAACCGCCACCACGGTTGTCATCACGCTTGAAGCCACCGCCACGGTTGTCATCGCGACGCTCGCCGCGGAAACCACCACGGTCTTCATTGCGGAAACCGCCACCGCGGTTGTCATCACGCTTGAAGCCGCCACCGCGGTTGTCATCACGCTTGAAGCCGCCACCGCGGTTGTCATCACGCTTGAAGCCACCGCCACGGTTGTCATCACGCTTGAAGCCGCCACGGTTGTCATCACGCTTGAAGCCGCCACCGCGGTTGTCATCACGCTTGAAACCGCCACCGCGGTTGTCATCACGCTTGAAGCCACCACGGTCATCATTGCGGAAACCGCCACCGCGGTTGTCATCACGCTTGAAGCCACCGCCACGGTTGTCATCACGCTTGAAGCCGCCACCGCGGTTGTCATCGCGACGCTCGCCACGGAAACCACCACGGTCATCATTGCGGAAGCCACCGCCACGGTTGTCATCGCGACGCTCGCCGCGGAAACCACCACGGTCATCAATGCGGAAACCGCCACCGCGGTTATCGTCACGCTTGAAGCCACCACCGCGGTTGTCATCACGCTTGAAGCCACCACCACGGTTGTCGTCGCGCTTGAAGTCACCGCCGCGGTCAGCATTACGGTCACCGCGGAAGCCACCACGGTTATCGTCGGTGCGCTTGAAATCACTACGGTCGTCGCGACGCTTGAAGCCATCGCGGGAGTTGTTGCGGTTTGAATCTGAGTTCCGGAAGTCGCCTCGTCCGTTGTCGGAGTTACGGCGGAATTCGTTAGACATCTAATGTCCCCTTCAGCGGCTATCTCAATACCGCAACCTTCGTGTTTGCCTTTGCAAATCACTTCACTATTAACTATTCAGCATGCCCTCGAGGCATGTACATCTAAATTCAAGTCTACGGGAGGCACGAGTCATACCATAGGGAAACGGGTCCAATGTGGCAAGACACTCAGTGGCGGCCCTAAGGTTGTCCCCCCAGCCATCGACGCATGCGTAGCCGATCGAAGCCCCTTGAAAGATTCAACTCTTCTAAAAGGGGTTAACGACAAAAAGGGCCCAGCATGAAACTGAACCCATAGGCTGTAGCAAGTCGATTACCAGGGGACGGGTTAAACAGGTGAGGCCCCGGCACCAAACGGTACCAGGGCCTCAAACCATCTACTCAAGTTAAGTCCGGCGGTGACCTACTCTCCCACACC
>NZ_JBIUWB010000005.1:0-383029 GCF_044743255.1 Glutamicibacter sp. NPDC087673 | reverse complement strand
TGAGGGTGTGGGAGAGTAGGTCACCGCCGGACTTAACTTGAGTAGATGGTTTGAGGCCCTGGTACCGTTTGGTGCCGGGGCCTCACCTGTTTAACCCGTGCAGGGGCCAGGCATGAAAGCCTGGCCCCTGCACTTGTTTAAGCACTGTTCCTGTTGGCTTGCGGCCTGCCTATTATCGAAGCATCGCAATCGCTTTGAACCGCTTCAAGCAGTCCAAGGAGTGAGAAGACTAGTGGGCTGCTTCTTCGGCTTCAATTATTGACGCGAGTACCAGGTCTTCGATGGTGAGCATCACGGTGCTATCCGACCGGTCAAATAGCTGCAGGGTGATGCTCCGGCCATTACAGCGCCACATGCCCACCGACTGATCTTCGTCGTCCCAAGGGCGCTCAGGAGTGCCATACAGTTGGGAAAGCTGCGCCTGCAGGGCTTCGTAGCCATACTGGGCCACCGGGTCCTGGGCGTTCAGCGATCCGTAGAGGTGGGTGCAGACGCTGAGGAATTGCCGACGGTAAGTATCCCAAAAACTCACCATTTTTCCTGGCAGGCCGAGGTCTAGGCTCATCATTTGATGTGGTGAATCGTGGTCTTCGGCATCAACGTTGTTTCCGGAAACGAATCCAAGGGCACCGAACAGGACTTCACGCTCGACTTCGGTCTTTGGCCAGGGGCCTTGGACCAGGCCCTGGACAATGGGCATGAGGTCGCGGGGACCAGGCGACAAACTTGGGGATGAGTCTGGTGGCGGCACACTGCGAGCCTACCTTTGACGCTTAGTCTCCCGGAAGATGAGCGTGAAATTGTGTTTCGCTTACAGGTTCTGCATCCAACGCAGATGCTGGGCGGACATCGCCGATGCGAACGGGCCTGTCTCTGCTTTCGCACCAGTTGCCTGATGATGCATCGTCGCTGCTTGACGTGGCTGGCCGGCAACCCTACAGTCAAGGCACCGGGGACCTGGTGGTGAGGCTATAGCTACAGGAGCTTGCGATGGGACAATTGACATTCAGCATCAACGTCACGCTGGATGGCTGTGTAGATCATCGCGAAGGCATCGCCGACGACGAATTGCACGACTACTTCACACGACTGATGAATGCGCACGGAGCGATGCTCTGGGGGCGTGCCACCTACGAGCTGATGGAAGATTACTGGCCGGCCGTCGCTCATGGAGATATCGCAGCGCCACCAGCGCTGCTTCGCTGGGCGCAGCAGCTGGAGGAGAAGCCCAAGTACGTTGTCTCAAGCACCCGCACCGCGTACTCGTGGAAGAATTCGCACTTGCTAAGCGGCGACCTACGCGCCTCGGTGCAGAAGCTGAAGGACCAGTACCCCAATGGAGTGCTGCTCGGTAGCGGCAAATTGGCAACGGTTCTGGACCGGATGGAACTTATCGACGAATACCACTTCCTAGTCCATCCAGTCATCGCCGGGCACGGACCAACCCTGCATGAGGCAGGATTGCAGGATTCCCGTCACCTCCAGTTGATATCAGCGCAGCCGCTGGCCAGCGGGGCAATCGCAGCCAGCTATCGGCGTGCAGGCTGATTCCCATGACGATGGCGATTTTGCCTTGGAATTCCGGGGCAGAATCAGGAAAGCGGACACCTTTTCTTGCCGGGTAACTTCGTGTTTTGCACGATGGCAGCAAGTGCTTGCATTCGCAGGCCGAAGCCACGAAAGCAGTCGAAGAAATTAGCGTCTTGGCAGAGGCCAATCTGCGTTGCCAAGGAGCGATGATCGCGTAGCGTAGGAATTATGGATACGCTTTTTTTCGCCCATCGCGGCAGCTCCCATAAATATTCGGAGAACACTCGTGCTGCCTATCTGCAGGCCATCGACGAAGGCGCCGATGGAATCGAATGCGACGTCCATCTGAGCAAAGACGGAATCGTCGTCTGCCACCACGATCCAACAGTCGACCGCACCTCTGATTCAGCCGGTCTGGTTGCCGGATTTACCTTGGCCCAGATGAAAGCCATGGACTTCACTGGAGTCGTTCCGAGCATGGTCCCGGCCGAGTACGGGGCGGAGAATGAACAGCTCCTGAGCCTCGGCGAACTTTTCGAGCTCATTGAAGCACGCGGCAAGCCAATTGGCCTGGCTATCGAAATCAAGCATCCAAGCCCCTATGGCCACCTGCTCGAAAAGGGTGTGCTGCAGGTTCTCGCAGCCCATGGCTTCGACCCGCAGACGGGCACGGCCGGCTCGCAAGGGCAGATCGCGGTGACCCTGATGAGCTTTGAGCCGAATTCCCTGCGCTATCTGGCACGCACCGTCAGCACTTCACTATTGTGCCAGCTGATGACCGAGGTCAACCCGGACTATGTCCGGCAGCTCATTGATTCCGGCGACCTGGGGCGAGCAGGTGTCTACGATGTTCTTTACCGCTCCGTGACTGAAGGAATCGAACTGATCAACGCAGGGGGAGCTGGCATCATTGGATCCGGGGTCGCCTGGACCCGAGCCAATGAGCATCTTGTGCGCCGCTGGCTGGAACAAGGGCTGAAGGCGCGCATCTGGACGGTTGACCGTCCCGCGGATGCGCAATTCCTGGTGGACCTGGGTGTCGGGGAATTGACGAGCAACCGCCCGGCAGAACTGCGCAAAGAATTGGAGCTGAGCTAGGCCACATGAACACCGGAGAAATCGCACAGGTCAACCTGTACCTGCAGGACACGTACATTTTTGCTGCGGAGGCCCGAGTCATTGCAACGGGAAGCGGCGAAGACGGGCAGTGGATTGCCCTGAGCCCCAATATCTTCCATCCCCGTGGTGGAGGCCAGCCCGAAGACTCAGGCACCGTGGACGGGCTGCCTGTCTCAGTCCAGCGCGACGCGAATGCACTGGTGGTCTTGTACGGCGCCGGCGCCCGGCAGGTGGGTGATCAGGTCCTAGCTGAGATCGATGGCGAGCTGCGCCTTTCCCATGCCGCATTGCACACCGCAGGGCACGTCCTGGGCTTCGCTGGCGAAGACCGCGGCTGGCAGCACCAGGGCCACTCGCACTTCCCTGGGCAGTCGCGCCTCGACTTCGATCCGGCCAGCCTCGACCTGCCATTGGGCGATGAGAACGAACGGGCCGCCGCCAAGGCCTGGCTCCAAGGACGCGTCGATGAACTCATCGCTGGCGGCGGAGAAATCACAACGGCCACCGATGCTCAGGGCATCCGTACCGTGAGCATCGCCGGGGTGAATGCCGAACCTTGCGGTGGCACCCACGTGAAGCACCTGAACCAGCTGCAGCACGTCGAGATCGGCGACGCAAAGGTCAAGCGCGGTGTCTACAAGGTCAGGTACGATGCACGCCACGTCCGCTAGCTGGTTCACTCCGGCGACCAGGATGGGCCTTTCCATCGCGATCGCCACCGGGCTCTACGGCATTTCCTTCGGGGCCCTGTCCATTGCTGCAGGACTGGATCTGTGGCAAACCGTTGCCTTGAGCGCCTTGATGTTCACCGGCGGATCGCAGTTCGCCTTTATCGGCGTGATCTCAGGCGGAGGTGCTGCCTCGGCAGCGTTCTCCGCCGCTTCGCTGCTGGGAATCCGCAATGCCGTGTACGGGATGCAGATCAAGCAGGCATTGCGGCCTTTGGGACGGCATGTGCCCTGGATGGCTCAGGTGACCATCGATGAATCCACCGCAGTCAGCTTGGGGCAATCGGACCTGGCCGAGAAGCGCCGTGGTTTCTTCACCGCCGGGGTGGGCGTCTACGTCCTGTGGAATCTGTTCACCCTCGTCGGAGCCTTGCTCGGAGAACGCATGGGGGACCCCGCGGCTTGGGGGCTCGATGGCGCCGCGGTCGCCGCCTTCATCGGTTTGCTCTGGCCGCGCTTGAAGTCAGTTGAACCGGTCATGATCGCGATTGCGGCCGCAATCCTCACCGCGCTGGCTGTGCCGGTCACCGCGCCGGGCTTGCCGATTCTGGTAACCGCGGCCTGCGCTGCGATCTACGCGGTGGCCACCGGCCGCCGGACCCCGGCTGCGACCGAGCACGGCGATCTGGAAAGCATTGAGGAGGACCAGCCTTGAGCGAATTGAGCTGGTGGATTCTGGGAGCCTGTCTGACGGCCTACGCAATCAAGCTCTGCGGCTACTTTGTGCCACGCAAGGTTCTGGACTCGCCGACCATGTCCCATGTCGCGGCCACGCTGACCATTGCGTTGCTCGCCTCGTTGGTGACGGTCAACGCCTTCACCTCCGGGCAGGAACTGGTGATTGACGCCCGTATCGGTGCGCTCGCGGCGGCGATTATCGCACTGGCTTTCAAGGCACCCTATCTTGTCGTCGTTGTCGTCGGTGCTCTGGCGGCCATCGTCTTGAGGGCGAGCGGACTAGCTGCCTAGATATTGCCTGCAAGGCGGATGACAAGCACAAGGCGTAGTGGGACAGTGGAAGCATGATTGTAGCTTTCTCCGTAGCCCCAAGTAACGACAACCCCAACGGTTCGGTCCACGATGCAGTGGCCGAAGCGGTGAAAATCGTCCGCGATTCTGGCCTCCCCAATCGCACCAGCTCCATGTTCACCGAGATCGAAGGTGAATGGGACGAAGTCATGGAGGTAGTCAAGCAAGCCACCATGGCCGTTGGCCGATTCGGTTCGCGCGTATCGCTGGTGTTGAAAGCCGATATCCGCCCCGGTTACGAAGGTGAGCTCGATGGCAAAATCCAACGCCTGGAGAAGGCTATTGAGGATAGTGAGGAGAACATGTCGTCATGATCCACCATTCTGCAGAGAACCATGCCGCAGCCGTCGATGAATATTTGGAACAGGCGCTGGGGTTGCGCGTTGATGCCTTGGAGGCAGGCCGGGAGCATTCCCATAGTGCCGGGCTTCCACGGATTGAAGTCAGTCCTGCCCAGGGAAAGTTCCTCCAGCTGCTCACCGAGATCACAGGTGCCCGGAGGGTCCTCGAGATCGGAACCCTCGGAGGCTACTCCACCAGCTGGCTCGCCCGGGGCGTCGGTGCAGCTGGTACCGTCATCAGCTGCGAATTTGAACCCCTGCATGCCTCGATTGCGCGTGAGAACTTGCAGCGGGCAGGGCTTTCAGAACGTGTTGAAATCCGGTTGGGGGCCGCTCAGGGTTCCATGGATTCGCTGATTTCCAAACGCGTTGCACCATTTGACCTGATCTTCATAGATGCCGATAAGCGCAACAACGTGCCCTACCTGGAACGCGCACTGGAGCTGGCGCATTCAGGCACCGTGCTGGTGCTCGACAACGTGGTGCGCAGCGGCGCGGTCTTGGATGACCCATCCCGGCATGGGACGCAAGAAGCCGATGTTCGCGGAATCCAGGACTCTTTGCGGTGGTTGCGCGATGACCCGCGCGTATCAGCCACGGCGCTGCAGACTATAGGCGTCAAGGGGTGGGACGGGTTCGCGCTAGCGCGAGTCCTCTAGCGCGTTGGATAGCGCTCGGGGCGCTCGAATTCGAGTTCCCCGGCTTCATCGTGCTTGAACGGCGGCGACTTCAGGATCAAGAAGTACACGCCCAATCCGCAGAGAATACCCATCGGCGGGCCGACCCACAGGGCATAACCGGTATTGCGCACCAGCCCCGCAACTACCGGGCCAACCAGCATGGGAACGATGTAGTAGTAGTGGTCCGGTTCGGCCGGGCCCCAGAAGCGTTCGAACCTGGCCAGAATGCTGAAGCCGGCGGCTAGGAGAACGCAACCGAGCAAAATCACCCAGAAGGTCGAGGAAAGGCTGATGGTCAGGGTCAGGGAACCGACAAGGCCACCAGTCAAGGCAGCGTATTTTGTATTCCGGTTCAAGTCCGCCCCCCCTTTGAGCCAAAAAGTTTACGACTACGTGAATATTTTTTCAAGCATTTGGACAGTCCGCAATACTACTTTAGTAGGAGGGGGCCTTGGTGCGTTGGAAGAAAATAGCGAAGTCACTGCCGTAGGCTAGAGAAGTGCCGCAAATGAACGACTACCGAATCCGACTGGCTACTGAACAAGACGTCCGCCCAGCGCTGCAAATGAAATTGCAAGCCTGGCGAGAAGCGTACGCCGCACTTCGCGATGAGTCCTTTTTCGCCCACCATGATGGCCAACTTGATGGCCAGGCAGCCTGGTGGGAACGCGGGCTGGCATCCGGAGCGCAATTCTTCATCGCGGAAGACCGTGATGGCCGCATCATCGGGCTAGCCGGTGGAACTCCGGCCATCGAAGAAGACCAGGATGCCGGTGTGGACGTCGAATTGGGCATGCTCTATGTCCTGGAAGAGTACTACGGTACCGGACTGGGCCAGCACCTCTTCGATGTTGTCCTTGGACAGCACGACGCCCTGGTCTGGGTCCTGCAAGGCAACGAGAGGGCCCTGGCCTTCTTCGCGAAGCAGGGATTCACGCCTGATGGAACCAGTGAAGCCCTGACTGGCAGCTGGAATGGCTTAATCGAACAACGAATGGTGCGCGCGCGTGGCTAGGGATGCCAAGGAATCAATGCTCGGAGAGTATCCGATCGACACCGGAACGGCGATCATTGAAGCTGATCCCTACGGCGCCAGCCGCTATATCCTGAAGGTCAACGGCGTGCCCTCCTCCCATGTGGACCTGGAGGACCCGGCCTACCTCGATTTCGAGTACATGCGCTGGATGGAACCGGTCTTCGCCATCGGTTTCCCGGCCGGGCAATACGACGGGCGCGCCCGCAAGCTGCGCGTGCTCCACCTTGGCGGAGGTGGCTGCTCCATGGCCCGCTGGGTCGCGGCCAGCTATGAAAACGCCCGGCAGGTCGTGGTGGAGCTGGATGCCAAGCTGGCCGAGCTGGTGCGCGTCCACTTCGAGGTTCCGCGCGCTCCGCTGGTACGCCTGCGCGTGGGAGACGCAGCCCAGGTGCTGCCCACCTTGAGCGATGCGAGCCGCGATGTGATCATCCGCGATGTCTTCGCCGGGAGCACCACCCCGCGCGTGCTGACCACGGCGGACTACGCCCGCGAAGCCCAGCGCGTGCTGGATGCCGGGGGCGTCTACATCATGAATTGCGGCGATACCGCGGACCTGTCCGGCGCCAAGGCGGAAGCCGCGACGCTGCTGGAGGTCTTCGAGCATGTGGCCATGATCGCCGACCCGCCGATGCTCAAGGGCCGGCGCTACGGGAACATCGTGTTCCTGGCCAGCGACGAACCGCTCAAGCTCGGCCCTGCATTCGAACGCAGCCTGCGCACTGCGCCGTTGCCGGCGCAGCTGGTTTCAGGGGCGGCAGTGCAGCGCTTCGCCACCGGGGCCGTGCCGATTACCGGCTAGCTCCCGGGGCCCATCCGGTATCCGCTCCCGTCTGCTGCGCGCTGCAGCAGGCCGTGGTCAACCATGTAGCGGCGCAGCAGCGCGACGTCCGGGTGGAATACCCGCAGCCGTTCATTGAGCTGCTCTTCGCGCAGTTCGTCCCCGGCTCCTATCACCGCATTGCGCAGGTAGACCAGCACTTCATGGCGGTCCGCTGGTTTCGCCGGGAGGCTATGCAGCTTGTGTTCGTCGAAGAAGCGGCGGATCCCGACGCGGTCGGCCTTCGCGGCCGAGGCCGAAGCCAAGGTCTTCTCCAGCAGTTCGTCGTTCAGCGCCCAGCCGGACCCCTCTTGGCGCAGAAGCCCGATGCTGGCCCAGCGCTCCAAGTCCTTGCGTTCGGACTTATTGGCCTGCTCGGGTACCCCGTGCCCGCTCAATACCGCCCCGAGAAGCCGGCGCATCGAGGGGTTCTTCAAGCCTGCGGCCACCTGGATCCACTGCCCAGCGGTGTTCTGCTGATCGCTCATAGTGCCCATCCTAGCCAGTTCCCGCCGGGCCGGAGGCAAAAAACGCCCCGCCATCGCCGGAGCAATGACGGGGCGCCTGGAGGGCTTCGGGGCTATTTGACCCCGGCCCACATCTCAATCAGTCCGATGCCGAAGAACAGCACGAAAGCCGCGGAAACAACCCACATCAGCGGGTGGATTTCCTTGGCGCGGCCCTGCGTGGCGCGGATGAAGACGTAGGAGATGAAGCCGGCACCGATGCCATTGGCGATCGAGTAGGTGAACGGCATCAGGGTGAAGGTCAGGAAGGCCGGCAGCGCGATGCCCCAGTCGTTCCAATCGATCTTGGAGACCTGGGTGATCATCATGAAACCGACCACGACCAGTGCCGGCGCCACGGCTTCGAAAGGCACCAGGTAGATCAGCGGGCTCAGGAACATCGCGACGATCATCAGCAGGCCGGTGACTACCGAGGCCAGGCCGGTACGGGCGCCCTCGCCGATGCCGGCACCGGACTCCACGAAGATCTGCGCCGAGGAGCTGGAGGTGCCGCCGCCGACGATCGCGCCGGCCGCATCCACCAGCAGGACCTTGTCCACGTTGGGGATCTGCCCGTTCTCGTCCATGGAACCCGCTTCGGAAGCCAGGCCCACCATGGTGCCCATGGCATCGAAGAAGATCGAGAGCAGGATGACGAAGGCCAGCAGCGAAGCGGCGGTGGCGCCGATCTTGCTGAAGGCGCCGAATACGCTGACCTGGCCGATCAGCGACAGGTCCGGAAGGGTCCACTCGGGCAGCGACGGAACCACCAGCGACCAGGTATTGGTCTCCATCGCGCCGATGTGGAAGACGGCTTCGAGGATGTTGGCAAGGATCGCCGAAACGACGATGCCGATCAGGATCGCGCCCTTGACCTTGCGCACCACCAGGGCCATGGTCAGCAGCAGGCCGACCACGAAGACCAGGATCGGCCAGCCCATCAGCTCTCCGTCGAAGCCCAGGCCCACCGGAACGGTGGTGTTCGCGGCATCCGGGAGGCGCTGGACGAAGCCGGCGTTGACCAGGCCGATCAGTGCGATGAACATGCC
Organism: Glutamicibacter sp. NPDC087673; assembly: GCF_044743255.1. Classification (NCBI taxonomy): domain Bacteria; kingdom Bacillati; phylum Actinomycetota; class Actinomycetes; order Micrococcales; family Micrococcaceae; genus Glutamicibacter; species Glutamicibacter sp. NPDC087673. The sequence continues at coordinate 374,194 of NZ_JBIUWB010000005.1, read as the reverse complement.
GATGCCCACCACGATGGCGGTTTTCAATCCGGCTGGAACCGCATTGAACACCGCGGTCCGGAACCCTGTGAGCACCAGGCCGAACATGACCACACCCGCAATGAGCACCAGGCCCATGACATCAGCCCAGGTCAGTTCCGGGTTGGTTGCCACGGTGATAGCGACGAAGGCGTTGACGCCCAAGCCGGTAGCCATGGCGAATGGGTGGCGGGCCCAGATGCCCATCAGGATGGTCAGGATGCCGGCGACAAATGCGGTCACCGCGGCAACGCGCTGGATGCCCAACTCGCCGCCCGAGGAATCGGCACCGGAAAGAACCAGCGGGTTGAGGACGACGATGTAGCTCATCGCGAAGAAGGTGGCGATGCCGCCGCGAACTTCGGTGGAGAACGTTGAACGCCGTTCCGAAATCTTGAAGTATCGGTCGATGCGCGCGGCCATAGCATTCCCGGACGCGGTTTGTGTGGAGGAGGACATGGAAAAATTCTATGACGTTTCGGGCGCTGATTCATATCGATCCGAGTGTCCAGTAGGCTGTACGCGAAAACTTTAGACCCAACTCACACCTAGAACTGCGGAAGCAAGTACATTGGTGGTAAGGGAAATCACATCCCGTTATATCTGAGGTAGTTGAGGAGCGAGTCTGATGAGTGACGAAGCACCAGTCGCAGCAGAGAAGATTGAAGGAATTGTCGTTGGCGTGGACGGATCCCAGCAGAGCAGATGCGCTTTGCGCTGGGCCGAACGCGAAGCGGTACGCCGCGGCAGCGTGTTGAATATCGTGTCCGCCTACACCATCCCGGTGTTCGCCGCGTCCTCCATGGACGCAGGCTACTCGACCCTGGATGACGACCTGATCCGCGGGGGAGCCGAGGACATTGTGCGCCAGGCCCGCGCAGAGCTTGAAGGCAGCACGGCGGCCATCCGCACCTATATCGAATCCGGCGACCCGTCCGGCGTGCTGCTGGACCTGAGCCAGGACGCCGAATTGGTAGTGGTCGGAACCCGTGGCCGCGGTGGCTTCGTTGGCCGCCTGCTCGGCTCGGTGTCCTCGGCACTGCCCGCGCACTCCAAGTGCCCGACCGTCGTGGTTCCGCTGGCCATGGCCAAGGAGCAGGAAGAGGCCGGTGCCGCCGCGGCGTCGAACCGCAACTGCATCGTGGTCGGCGTTGACGGTTCAGACCGCGCGCGTTCAGCGGTGCTGGCGGCCGCGGACGCGGCCATCGCCAGCGACCTGACGCTGCGCCTGATCTGCGCGGTGCCGCCGGTGGGGGCGGCGCTGGCATGGATGCCGGCGACCGTTGACCAGGAAGCCGTGCTGGAAGATGTGCGCTACCAGATGAGTGTGGGCTCCAAATGGCTGAAGTCGCACTATCCGTCGCTGAAGATGGAAACCGATGTGGTCTCCGGGCCTCCCGTCGAGGTGCTGATCCGCGAATCCGAGCATGCGGTACTGACCGTCACCGGCTCGCGGGGCCGCGGCGGCTTTACCGGGATGCTGCTTGGCTCAACCTCGCAGGGCGTTTTGCACCACTCCAAGGGCCCGGTGATGGTCGTGCCGGACTCGGATGACCCTCGCCTGGAGAACCGCAAGGACTTCGATACGCGGGCGCAGGAGCAGTGACCGCACGCCTGTAGCCAGAATGCAGGAAGGCCGCACACCCAAAAGGGTGTGCGGCCTTCGTGCTCGAGGGGGTGGCACTTAGTAGCGGGCTGCCTTCGGGTAGAGGTTGTTGACGTAGCTCAGTGGAGTCACCGAGATGCCGGCGTTCGGGTTGCGAGCGTGGACGACCTGGCCGTTGCCGATGTAGATGGCTACGTGGTAGAACGAGGAACCGCCGTTGGAAGACGAGAACACCAAGTCGCCTGGGCGCAGGTTGCTCAGCGACACGTACTGCGGGGCGCTAGCGAACTGCTGGGACGAAGTACGTGGCAGGCTGATGCCGGATTTGCCGAAAGCTCGCTGCGAGAAGCTCGAGCAGTCGAAAGCATCGGGACCGTTGGCACCGTAAACGTAGTACTTGCTGGGATCATCCGCGGTCTTCAAGGCCCAGGAAAACGCTGCTGAGTAGTTGCTGCCGGACTGCGGCGCGACTTCAGGCTTCGGCTCCGGCTTAGGTTCCGGCTTTGGCTCAGGCTTAGGCGCTGGCTTCGGGGTGACCTTCGGCTTGGGCTCCGGCTTTGGCTCAGGCTTGGGTGCCGGCTTCGGGGTAGCCTTCGGCTTCGGCTCGGCCTTTTTGGTGGGTTCCGGCTTCGGTTCGGCCTTCTTGGTTGGCTTTGGCTCCGGCTTTGGCTCGGCCTTCTCGGTTGGCTCTGGCTTCGGCTCGGCCTTTTTGGTTGGCTCCGGCTTCGGTTCGGCCTTTTTGGTCGGTTCCGGCTTTGGCTCGGCCTTTTTAGTTGGCTCCGACTTCGGCGCTACGGGAGGCTCAACAGCTTCCGGCTCCTCTTCAACCTTCTCAGGCTCCGGCTTGACCGTTTCCTCTTCAGGTTCGGCCTGCTCCAGCTCACGTGGCTTTTCAACCGAGAGCGGCTGAACGGAGTCTTGCTTCGTTTCGGGAACCTTGGCGGTTTCCTCTTCGGCGATGGCGTCCGCGAGAGCTTTTTCCTGCTCCTGCGTTTCGCGCTCTTCAACCGCCTGGCGAACCTCGGCCTCTTCCTTCTGCTTCAAGGTGGCGAGGTGGCCGATCAAGTCATCGCGCAGCTGCTTCTCAGGTGCGATAGCTGCTTCGTAGGTGGACAGGGTGCTGTTCGCGGTCGCTGCGGCTGCGTCATAGTTGGCTGCAGCTTCTTCGGCGGCGTTCTGTGCCGCATCAGCATATTCCTGCCAAGCCGAAACGAGGCCTTCGGCCTCGGTGGCGGTGTTGACGGACTGGACCTTCTGTTCGCTCAACGCGTCGATGGTAGCGGCCTTGTAGAACAGGTCGCCTTCCTGGTTGTCATCAAGGAGCAGGCTCAGGGTCGAGGTGCCTGCGCCATTGCGGTAGATATCCGAAGCGATAGCACCCAGATCGTTGCGGCTCTGCTCCAGGTAAGTCTTTGCGTACTCGAGCTGTTCTACAGCCTTCTCGGCCGCAGCGGTGCGCAGATCGCGCTCTTCGCCGGCGGTGAGCAGGGATTCCTGAGCCTGAGCGGCCTCAGTTTCAACGCGCTTCAGTTCGGCGCGGCTGGAAGCCAGGGAAGCTTCGATGCGCGCGATCATCGCGTTCGTCGAAGCCTTATCCTTCTTTGCGTCCTGGACCTCTGCGTCCGAAGGTAGCGCGGAAGCGCTAGGTGCGGCAGCGATGGCCACAGACTGAGGAAGCAGAGCTGAAGTAGATGCGGAAGCGGGCAAAGCGCCTGCAATGCAGGACACCGCTAGGGCTAGGGTGCTTGCAGCAACACCGAGCGTGTGGCGAGTAGCCATATCGTTCCTCACTAAGTACTTGGATGACGCGGAGTGCGTGAGTCGTGACCTTCACCGATGAGTAGGTCACGATTCGGATAAGACTCCAAATAGCACATTAGGCCAATTAAGACACGCTTGGCAACACTGTTCACATCAGTCACATGAATCCCATTCGTGTAATTCGCCTGGGTATTCGGCGGTGATCTGCGAAGATAGTGGCATTTGGGATCTGTGTGGCTGATCAAGAGTGGCTGGGAAATTACTCAGACATATATCTCGCCTCGTTACCAAGGTATCGATTGTCGTGAAGCTTGGGTAACGTGCCGGAGGGGAATGTGCGGCTGCAAAAAAGGTTTGCCTTTAAAAGGGAAGGTACTCCGGGAGGGCGCAAAGCTCTGCTTCGCTGGGTCTGCCTCGGAGGCGCCGGCTCCAATGGCGAAATCCTTTTGAAGGGGTGCGGTGCCGTGCTCCCAATCGGGATCACCTCGCTGCCCTTGGTGGCGGAGGGGCCCAGAGCCGCTGGGTGGACAAGGGCAAGGGACATGCCAGGTTCCTCCGGCTAGCTGCACCTGATCACGCCCGGATAAAGCAGCCGCTAGCGGGGCAACGGGAAACCGACCGGCGCGCCAGTCGTTGCGAAACGGCTTTTGGGCGGCTTGCCCGCCGGTCGACTGGACCCGGATGGCGGTTCCAAGCGCCACGCCTGTGCTTTGGGTCTCTTTCGACCTCGACGCGACCACTGTATTCGAGTATTTTTGTGAGGCAGATCTCAAAAGAAGATTCTGCGGATTTGGGGCTATGACCACCCTAAATCGTGCAATTTCGCGTCGTCGATTCCGAAGTGATGGGCCACTTCGTGCATCACTGTAATCCCAATTTCCCGCACTACATCTTCACGTGTTTCGCAGGCTCGAAGCGTCGGATTCTTGAAGATCGTTATGCGGTCGGGAAGTGCGCCCGTGCCCCAGTCCAGGTCCCGTTCCGTGAGCGCAATACCCTCGTATAACCCCAGAATTTCAGGGTTTTTGGGTTCTCCTGGAAGCGGCTCATACTCGTCTTCGATGAAGAAAATGACGTTGTCCATCATGGCGAATGCAGCCTCCGGATTGGCGTCGATGGCCTGCTCGACCAGGGTCTGGAATTCGTCGTCATCCATCTCAAAAAGCATGCTTCCAGACTAGGCCCGCGCACCCGATTTGGCATGGATGAAACTCGTCCAGGTGCCGATTTTGCAAAAGCAAAAAACACTGCGTATAGTTATTGGAGTCCGCTACGGAGAAGCAAGAAACCGAAGCGAACAACTTAGGCCCCCATCGTCTAGCGGCCTAGGACACTGCCCTTTCACGGCAGCGGCACGGGTTCGAATCCCGTTGGGGGTACAAACAACCATTATGTGGTTGTCAGATGGAGAAATCCATTGGCTTGCGAAAGCAAGGCCCTGTAGCGCAGTTGGTTAGCGCGCCGCCCTGTCACGGCGGAGGTCGCGGGTTCAAGTCCCGTCAGGGTCGCTCAATTTACTATTTCAATAGTAGATTTGGTGTCCACTTAGTGGTACCAGGCTCTGTAGCTCAGTTGGTAGAGCGTTCGACTGAAAATCGAAAGGTCACCGGATCGACGCCGGTCGGAGCCACGCAGGCCCTCGGTTTATCCCGGGGGTTTTACTGTGTGACTTGAATTTATTCAAAGCACTAGGCCCTGTAGCGCAGTTGGTTAGCGCGCCGCCCTGTCACGGCGGAGGTCGCGGGTTCAAGTCCCGTCAGGGTCGCACACTAAACAGAAGCTCCGGATTCCGGGGCTTTTGCTGTATCCAGGGGCAGTTAGTTCGCGCGGCCAAGATGCCGCGGACCAATCCAGCGATTGCTCAGCCGGCGGTATGCGGCGGCGGCGCTAGTCATGTCCTCGTCTTCCAACGCCTGAATGCCGTGCATCAAGTCGTTCGCGGAATCATCGGGCCACACAATTTCTGCCAACAGGCCATAATCCAGTTCAATGACCGATCTGTTGTCGAAGGATTCCAGCCAGCCGCCAAGGCTGCCCAGCTCCTCGAAGAGCTGCGACTGCGGCGCATGGGATGCCAGCGCTTGGACTGCCCAAGCCAGGCGGTCAATGGCCTGTTCGAAAGTGGCGTACATGCGAACCGTCTTCAGCTGCTCACCGCTGTGAAGCAGCTCGTGCTCGTCGTCCTCGCGGAAGAGGGCAAACCAGCCCAGCGGGATGCCCCATGAAGAGGTCCTCGTGTGCAGATGGGTCAGGTCATTGGCCAGGCGGTCGGCATCAACGCGTTGTGCGTTAGCCTGCCGCGCTGCCGGCGGTACCAGCAGGTCGAAAACCTCGGCCCGCATGGCTTCTTCGGCTTGTTCGGCAGCGAGCAGGCTGCGTGCCTGCAATTGCCCCGGGCAATAGCGCGTGTGCTCGGCCCCTTGGTAGTCCAAGGACTTCACGCTGCGGAAGAATTCCGGCTCATTATGCGGGAACGGGTCGGAGACATGGCGCAGGGTGCGGCTCCACAGCCGCTCGTTCTCGAAGTCATCCCACTGCTCCGCGGTGCGCCGCGGGGTACGCAGGATGATGGACTGGGCCCAATCCTCGAAAGCATCCAGCGGCTCGTAGACGCGCAGGTGCGCTGTCGCTGCGGTCAGCTCTGCGGCGGGCCCAATCATCTTTGCCACCATGACTAGTCGGCCAGCTCCACGATGACCGGGGCGTGGTCGCTGGCGCCCTTGCCCTTGCGTTCTTCGCGGTCAATGCTTGCGCCGGTTACGCGTGCGGTGAGCGCAGGCGAGGTGAGCGAGAAATCGATGCGCATGCCTTCGCCCTTGGGGAAACGCAACTGCGTGTAATCCCAGTAGGTGTATTCGCCTTCGGTGTGCGGGCGCACGACATCGGTGAAGCCCAGCTCCTCGAAGGCAGCGAAGGCGGCGCGCTCTGGCGCCGAGACGTGGGTCAACTTGTTCTCGAGGAAGAAGCCGATATCCCACACGTCTTCGTCCTTTGGCGCGATGTTCCAATCGCCCATCAAGGCAATCTGCGCTTCGGGGTTTTCCGCCAGCCATCGGGCGGATTCCTGCTTGAGCACATCCAGCCAGTTCAGCTTGTAGCCCATATGCTCATCATCCAACGCGCGTCCGTTGGGTACATACAGGCTCCAGACGCGCACCCCGCCACAGGTTGCCGCGATGGCGCGAGGCTCCTGGATCGGATTCTTGCCGGCCTTGCCGAATTCCGGCTGCCCGGGGAAGGTGCGCTCAACATCCTCGAGGCCAACGCGAGAAGCGATGGCAACGCCATTCCACTGGTTGACTCCGAAGTGCGCTACCTCGTAATCGTTGTTCTCGAACAGTTCCCAGGGGAAATTGTCGTCTTTGCACTTAGTTTCCTGGATAGCCAGGACATCTACATCGGTACGTCGCAGCCAGTCCTCAACACGGTCGGCGCGGGCTCGCAGCGAGTTCACATTCCAGGTTGCAATCTTCACTAGTTCAACCTATCAAGTTTGCTGTCTTGTGCCACTTCAATTTAGTTGGAAGTCCGAGTATATTCGACACTAATAGGTGACCTCAATCACTCAAAGGAGAGTCTGTTGCCTGAGATTCTGACCGAACGCCGGGGGCACCTGGGACTCATAACGCTGAACCGGCCGAAGGCCCTGAACGCCCTCAACGCGGACATGTGCCGCGACTTCCTCGACGTGCTGCTGGAATGGCGCGATGACCCGGATATCGCCCAGGTAGCGGTTATGGGCGCAGGGGAGCGCGGCCTGTGCGCCGGCGGGGATATCGTGGCGATCTACCGGGATATCTTGGACCGCAGCGGTGCTTCGGCTGACTTCTGGCGCATTGAATACCAGCTCAACGTCCTGATCGACGAGTACCCCAAGCCGTACATTGCGCTCATGGACGGAATCGTCCTTGGCGGCGGCATCGGCATCTCGGCGCATGGCAGCCATCGCATAGTTACCGAAACCAGCCGTTGCGGCATGCCGGAAGTCGGTATCGGATTCTTCCCGGACGTAGGCGGAACGCATTTGCTGGCGCGTGCCCCGCATGCGGCCGGACGATTGGCGGCATTGACTGGAATGAAATTCGGCGCGGCCGACACCATCACTTTGGGCCTGGCCGACTCGTATGTGCCCGAGGCCCGGATCCCCGACGTGCTCGCAGACCTCGAGGCCCAGCCGGCCGCATCGGTGCTGGCCATCTATGCCGAGACTCCGGAGCCTGGCTTCCTGCACGAAGAATGGGTGCAGGCCTTTGGCGAGGCAAGCACCCCAGCGGTCATGCGTGCACTGGAGCTGCACGACTGCCCGCAAGCCCAAGAGGCGTTGAAGGCATTGGGCGCCGCCTGCCCGAGCTCGGTGCGCTTGGCCGAAGAACTGATCCACCTGGCTGGAGCGGATTTGAGAAAAGACCTGCGGCGAGAGTATCGGGCTGCCGTTCACCGGCTTGATGACCCCGATTTCGCCGAGGGGATTCGCGCCGCAGTCATCGACAAGGACCGCACCCCGCAATGGACGGAAGCAGTCCCGGGGCTAAGCCCGGGCCAGCGCACGCAACGGCATTTGGAGCCCCTGTTCGGGGCAGAACTAACTTTCGCACTGCTCGGTGAAGATCTAGCGGAAAAGAGCCACTCATGAACGCAAAACCAGTTATCGGATTCCTGGGCATGGGCCATATGGGATTGCCCATGGCCATCAACCTGCACAAGGCAGGCTACCGGATCAAGGGCTTCGACGTGGTTCCTGATGCGGTGCAGGCCGCCCGAGAAGCAGGCATCGGCACCGTGGCTACCGGAGCCGAGGCGGCCGCCGGCGTGGACATCGTCATCACGATGTTCCCTTCGGGCAAGCACGTGCTCGATGCCTACCGCGAATACCTGCTCGATAGCGCCAAGCCCAATACGCTGTTCCTGGAGTGCTCCACCATCGACGTAGCGCAGGCCCGTGAAGCGGCGCAGCTTGCGGTCTCCGCGGGGCATCGAAGCGCCGACGCTCCGGTGTCCGGGGGCGTGGTCGGGGCAGAAGCGGGGACTTTGACGTTCATGCTCGGTGCGCAGGCCGAAGATCTCGGAGAGATCACCCCGCTGCTGGAGCACATGGGCAAGCGGATCGTGCACTGCGGCGGGTACGGCGCAGGCCAGGCCGCCAAGGTCTGCAACAACATGCTGCTGGGCATCTCGATGATTGGCGCTGCCGAAGCCTTCGTGCTCGGAGAACGGCTGGGCTTGGAGCACCAGGCGCTCTTCGATGTCATTTCCTCCGCGTCGGGGCAATGCTGGTCGGTCACCACCAATTGCCCGGTGCCCGGACCTGTGCCTGCTTCCCCTGCCAATCGCGATTACCAGCCAGGATTTGCCGCAGCGCTGATGGCCAAGGACCTCGGCCTGGCAGCTAGCGCGCTGGAGCATACGAGTACCGATGCCCAGCTCGGCTCCCTGGCCGCAGCGCTGTACCGCAAGTTCAGCGATGAGGGCGATGCGGGAACCGATTTTTCCGGGATTATCAACGCGATCCGCGACGGATCGCTATAGGAAGTCCCCGGAGGCCTTGCGGAATCGGGCCAGGATCTCGAAAATCTCGGTGGCGTCGTTGCCGGAGAGATCGCTCTGGGCAAAGAGCTTTTCGTTCAGATCGCCGCGGGCCGCTGGCAGCACTTGCTGGCCTGCGGCCGTGAGTTCCAAAAGGCGGGTGCGGCCGTCGGTCGGGTGCGGGATGCGCCGCACCAAACCGGTAGCTTCCAGGCGGTCTACCGAATTGGTCAGGCTGGTGGCGTGGACCTGCAGGAGCTGGCTGGCTTGGCTCATGGGCAGGGAGCCGCGCTTGGAGAAACCGAGCAAGGCGAGTACTTCGAATCGCGCAAAGGTCAGCCCGTGCGGCTTGAGGATGGCATCGGCTCGCTGCAGGTAAATCGATGCCGTGCGCATCACCGCGGTAATTGCGGCCATGGAGTCGGCCTCGGCTGACCATCCATGGGAAATCCATTGTTCCCTGGCTTGCGCGATTGGATCGCGTGAGAGCGGAGAAGTCATGTGCATACCCCCAAAAGAAGACTTAGTCCAACAATATACTTGGACATCCTATGGTTTGGAAGGAATCCCCGGATGGACCTCTTGAATGTGGCCGGAGAACTAAGTGGAACCGAACGGCAGCGACTGCTTGGAATCAGGCAGGTAGCGCAGCATCAGGTGCGCAAGCAGTCCGTTGGCTATTGGAACCGCGAAGAATTTCCGACCGAGCTGATTGGAAAACTGGCCGAACTCGGACTGGGCGGATTGCAGCTGGGGGACAGCTCGCATTTGCTGCGGGGGCTGATCCATGCAGAACTCGCCCGCGCCGATATTTCAATCTCATCCGTGGTCGGCATCCACAACGAACTGGTGATCGGGATGATCCGCGAATTGGGCTCGGAAGAGCAGCGCGAGCAGTGGCTGGGCAAGCTCGCCGGCTTTGAAGCCTACGGCGCATTTGCGCTGACCGAACCGGAACATGGATCGGATATCGCCGGCGGCATACGGAGCACCGCGCAGCGCGACGGGGACCAGTACGTTCTGAACGGGGCCAAGCGGTGGATCGGCATGGGCACCTTCAGCGATTTCGCGCTGGTCTGGGCCAAGGACGAAGAAACTTCGCAGGTCGGGGCCTACCTCGTTGAAGCGGACCGCCCTGGCTATAGCGCTTCCAAGATCGAACACAAGATCGGGCTGCGCAGCATGCAGAATGCGGATATTCGGCTGGAGAATGTGCGGATTCCCGTCGCGAATAAGCTTCCAGGGGTGACCAGCTTCGCTGCGGCAAACCAGCTATTAATGCAATCTCGCGCGTGGGTGGGGTGGCAGGCTGTCGGCGCGATGATGGCAACGCTCGACATCTGCAGCGCCTACGTCGCGCAGCGCCAGCAGTTCGGGCAGCCGCTGGCCGCTTTCCAGTTGATTCAGCAGCCCCTGGCCGAAATTGCAGGCAACCTGAGCGCCTGCCTTTCCATGATGGGCGATATTGCCCGCAAGCAAGAGCGCGCGGAATTGCACATGGTGGATGCGGCAATGGCGAAGTCGACTGCCACCCGCCTGGCGCGGGATTCGGCCGCCTTGGGCCGAGCGATGCTTGGCGGCAATGGCATTGTGAGCGATTTCGAAATGGCCAAGGTCTTCTGCGATGTCGAGATTCTCCATACCTATGAAGGCACCTATGAAATCAATTCGCTGATTGTGGGACGTGCCCTGACCGGAGTCAGTGCCTTCGTGTAGCCGGGGCATCCGTCCGTTGGAATCTTTCCAGCTAATTCATAACAAGTACTTTCCAAAGCGGAAAGTACTTGTTATGGTTGGGGAACTCGGAAGATCAAAGCCAAAGGAGCAGGACAATGAAGATTCCATTCAGCACCTGGTACACCATCATCACCGTTGCGGCAGGTCTGGCCTTCGCGGCAATGGCCATGACCGCCTATGCCACGGGCAACAACTCCCTGATCTTCATTGGCATGGGCTTCTTCATGGCAATTTGCATGACCATGACGTCCGTCTACGCACAGCGCCAGCAGAAGGCTCGCAAGGCGGCCAGCAAATGAGTTCCGGCAAGAAAATGAGCCCTGAAGAGCAACTGGCCGCCCTGGGGTTGGCGCAGCAGGGAATGCAGCGTGCCGCCGGGTACGGAGCCAAATTGCTGGGCACCTATTGCATCATCTTGGGAGTGCTCATGGGCGGCCTGGCTGCTCTGCTGCAGGTCTTTCGTCCCGATGCGGATTTTATCGGCTTCATCGTCATCATGGCGTTGTTCTGCGTATCCGTTGCAGCGATGTCCTTGGCTTACGGGAAGCTCTACCGCTCGCTGCCGCGCGGGCATTCCAAGATGTATCTTCGGGGGTTCATTGCGAGCATGGTGCTTTACGCGGTGGCAGTGGCCTTGCTCGGGGCGGGACCCATGGGCTGGGGCGCCATCGCGTTGATCTGGATTATCGTTGCCGCGCCGTTGTTCCTGACCGGAATTGCGATGGTGCGCAAGTGAATGCCCATGCTCGCGAACGGCTCAACGACGACTTCTCCAACCCGGTACGGCTTTCACTGATGGGCTCCTTGCAAGCCGTGGACGAAGCCGATTTCAAATCCTTGAAAGAAGCCATCGGCATTTCGGATTCGGTGCTTTCCCGGCATCTGAGCGCACTGGAAGCCGGCGGTTACGTGCAGATCAAGAAAGGGTATGTGGGCAAAAGGCCTCGTACCTGGGCGAAGCTGACTTCAGCTGGGCAGGAGGCCTTTGCGCAACATGTCCAGGCGCTGAAGGAAATCACCGGCTTGGGGTAATCCTCAAGCGCGCCACCATTTGTCCCAGTAGGTGGCCGGTACGGTGCGCTTGTGCCGGGATCCCACGAAGCGCCTTTCGATGACCTCGGCCGCCGCAGGGTCAATCTCGCGGCCTTCGAGGTAGTCATCAATCTGCGGATAGGTCAGGCCAAGTTCCTCTTCATCTGCGCGCAGCGGCTGGCCGTCCAGCAGGTCCGCGGTAGGCTCCTTGGCCCACAGCAGCTCAGGAGCCTGCAGCTCGCGCAGCAGTGCCTGGTTCTGGCGCTTATTCAGCCCGGCCAGGGGCAGGAGGTCCGCTCCGCCATCGCCGAACTTGGTGAAGAAGCCGGTAATCGATTCGGCCGCGTGATCGGTGCCCAGGACCAGCATCCCGCGGTCCCCGGCCATGGCGTACTGCATGATCATCCGGGTGCGGGCCTTGAGGTTTCCGCGGTTGAAATCGCTCAGCGCCAGGTGGCCCGCATCGGCCAGGGCTTCATCGAAAGCGGCGACAGGCTTTTGGATGTTCACCTCGAACTGCTCGTCGGCAGCCACGAAATCCATGGCCGCTTCCGCATCGGCCGCATCCTTCTGCACGCCATGCGGCAGGCGCACCGACACGAAGTGCGCCTCGCCGCCGGATTCGCGCACCTCTTCGACGGCCAACTGGGCTAAGCGCCCAGCCAGCGTTGAATCGATGCCGCCGGAGATGCCCAGCACGAAACCCCGGGCGCCGGTAGCGGCCAGATAGTCCTTGAGGAAGTCGATACGACGGCGAATTTCGTCGGCCGCGTCGATTTCCGGGCGCACGCCCAGCTCTTCAATGATCTTTGCTTGCAGTTCACGCATGCTTCTAATCCTAGGCATGAGCCCTCGCCGTGCGGTACCGCTGCACAGGCTGGGAACGAAAGTTAATCTGTTCTCAACAAATCCCGGAGGGGCTATTCGGAATCCTGGTCCGGGTTCCAGCCGAGATTGCGCGCAATCTTTTCCAAGGCTTCGACCACCGCGTCATATTCGGAACCGTCCAGATCCTGGCCGAACTGGGTGCGGATCTTTTCCACGAGCTCACTGAGCTTGAGCAACGAGGTGTGGCCCCGATCGGTGATGGAATACTCGCCGTTGATTGCCGTAACCCAGCCGGATTCGATCAACTCGGCAAGGTGCTCTCTCAATGATTGCGGTTCATCCGGCGAGGCGAAGAACGGGGAAAGCCCGGCGTCCAGTTGCGCCTCGGTGGCAGGTTGCTGCTCCAGCAGGTTGAGCACCTGCCATTGCCTGCGTGTCACACCGTGCTCTTCCAAAGTCGCTGCAAACTGCTCGTCAATCAGCGAATCCACCAATTTCAGCCAGTAACCCAAGGGGCGTTTTGCGTTCATGGAATCAGCCTAGCCATGATGCCGACTAGAATCGAGGGTATGAGCGAAACCAGCGCCCGTGAGCGACTAAAAGAACTGATCCAAGAACTAGCCATTGTGCGCGGCAAGGTCACCTTGTCCTCGGGCAAGGAAGCTGATTACTACATCGATCTGCGCCGTGTAACCCTGCACCAGGAAGCATCGGGCTTGGTTGGCGAAGTCATGCTTGGCTTGCTGGACGAGGCCAAGCTGGAATTCAGCAATGTGGGCGGCTTGACCATGGGCGCTGACCCGGTAGGCACCGCCATCATGCACACCGCCCGGGCCAAGGACCGCGCCATCGACGCCTTCGTGGTCCGCAAGGCGCAGAAGTCCTACGGCATGGGCCGCCAGGTCGAGGGCCCGAGCGTCGAAGGCCGCGATGTCATCGTGCTCGAGGATACTTCCACCACCGGCGGTTCGGCGCTGACCGCTGTCGAGGGCGTGCGCAAGGCCGGCGGCAACGTGATTGCCGTGGCCGTGATCGTTGACCGCGACACCGGAGCCAAGGAACGCATCGAAGAAGAAGCCGGCGTTCCGTACCTGTTCGCCTACGGCAAGAACGAGCTGGGCCTGTAGCCGGCAAGCGATTCCCTGCACAGCACCTCGTTGCCCACCGGAGAATTCCCGGTGCGCGGCGGGGTGCTCTGCTTTTCCCGGCTAGCTGCTGCGCGCGGGGCCCGTGGTCTCGCGCGGGACGAGCACGGCAGGCAGGTGGCCGGGGGAGCGGACGTCCTCGCCCGCAAGCAGGCCCAGCAGCATGCTCACCGCCTGGGCGCCCATCTCATGCAGCGGCTGGCGCACGGTGCTCAGCGGGGGAGAGGACTGTGCCGCGGCCGGGATGTCATCGAAGCCGATGATCGAAAGATCGCCGGGAACCTGTAGCCCGCGTTCGCCGGCCACCTGCAAGGCGGCCAGGGCTGAGAGGTCATTGGCCGCGAAGATTGCCGTGGGCGGCTGGGGCAGGTCCAGCAGGTCATGGGCGGCCTGCACCGCGGCATCATGCTGGTAATCGCCATCGTGCGACAGCTGCCCATCGAATTCCACGCCGGCCTCTTCCAGCGCTTGGCGGTAGCCCTGCTCGCGCAGGTGCGCGGAAGCCAGGTCCCCGCGCCCGCGGATGTGCCCGATGCGGCGATGGCCCAGATCCAGCAGGTGCCGGGTGGCCGTATAGGCCCCGGAACGGTTGTCCACGTCGATGGCGATCGGCATTTCCGGACCGGCATGCGGGTCAATGGCGACGACCGGCACCGAGCTGTGCGGGACTTCCACGGTGGGGGTGACGATGATGGCGCCGTCGATCAGCGTTCCGCCCAAGCGGGACAGGGAGCGGCGTTCCCAGCCGGCATGCCCTTCGGGGGAAAGGTTGCCCGCGTAGGCCATCAAATCGTATTGGGTTCCGCGCAGGGTCGCGGAGATGCCGTTGAGCAGGCCCAGCGAGAAGGGCTCGAACTCCGCCACCAGGATGCCGATGATGTTGGTGCGGGTACTGCGCAGCGAGGAGGCGACCAGCGAGGTCTCGTAGCCCAGTTCGCTGATGACCTGGTGGACCTTGGCGATGGTGGCCGGGGCGACCCCGTAGCGGCCATTGACGACCTTCGAGACGGTGGAGACGGAGACCTGCGCGGCGCGCGCGACGTCGTTGATGGTCACGCGTGTGCTGGAAGGCTCGCCGGGGATCTGCGGCTGCTGGGCATTGGCGATCCCGGGGATTCCGGTCTGAGGGGTCATCACGTCACTAACAGTAGCGCAAAATACTCCGGAATTCCGTGACTTCACGGGGGCATGACGACTGATTGCGGATCTTTCGACAACGTTTTCGCAATGGATTTCGAAAACGTTATCGAAAACGATTGACATGACCTGCGTCACGGTGCAATTCTTGGTGGAGCCAATCGCCTGCCGTCCGATGCCGGCAGGTCTTCATCACAGCTGAGGAGCACGAGCATGTTATCCAAGATCCGAGGTGCGCAGATTCTGGCGCTGGCCGCCACGACTGCCCTGCTGGCCACCGGCTGCGCCGCCGATGCAGGCCAGGAAGGGACGTCGGCAGACGGAACCACCACCATCACCTGGTGGCACAACTCCAATAACGGCGACGGCAAGGCCTACTACGAACAGGTTGCAGCCGACTTCGAAGCCGCCCATGAAGGGGTGGAGGTCGAAGTCAGCGCAATGCAGCACGAGGACATGCTCACCAAGCTCGATGCGGCCTTCCAGAGCGGCGACGCCCCGGATGTCTACATGGAACGTGGTGGCGGGGAGCTCGCAGCCCACGTGGCCGCCGGGCTGACCAAGGACCTGACCGAGGCGGCCTCCGAGGAAATCGCCTTCCTCGGCGAGAACGCCGGCGGCTGGCAGCTCGATGGCAAGACCTACGCCTTGCCGTTCTCGCTGGGCGGCGCGGGGTTCTGGTACAACAAGGCGCTGTTCAAGGAAGCGGGCATCGACTCGGCCCCGCAGACCTTCGATGAACTGATTGCGGCCACCGGGAAGCTGAAGCAGGCAGGCATCGACCCGATTTCCATCGGCGCCGGCGACAAATGGCCGGCAGCCCACTACTGGTACTACGCGGCAGTGCGCGAATGCTCCCAGCAGACCCTGGCCGATTCGGTCGCCAATCTCGATTTCAGCGACCAGTGCTTCACCAAGGCCGGGGAAGACGTGGACCAGCTGATCAAGTCCGAGCCATTCAACCCGGGCTTCCTCTCTACCCCGGCGCAGTCCGGCCCCACCTCCGCTTCGGGCCTGCTGGCCACCGGAAAGGTAGCCATGGAATTGGCTGGCCACTGGGAGCCGGGGGTCATGCAGGGCCTGACCGAAGACGGCACTGGCATGGGGGAAGACACCGGATGGTTCCCCTTCCCTGCCATTGAGGGCGGCCAGGGCGACCCGGCCGCGCAGCTTGGCGGAGGCGACGCCTGGGCAGTTTCCGAAGGCGCCCCCGACGCGGCGGTGGACTTCGTGAAGCACATGCTCTCCGACGAGGTCCAGCGCGGTTTCGCCGAGCTGGACATGGGCCTGCCGACCAACCCGGCGGCCAAGGACGCGATCTCGGATCCGGCATTGGCTTCGCTGATGGACGTGCGCGACAAGGCTCCATATTTCCAGCTGTACTTCGACACCTCGTTCGGCGCCTCCATTGGCGGGGCCATGAACGACGAGATCGCCCTGCTCTTCGCCGGCAAATCCGACGCGCAGAAGATCGTCGACGCCAGCCAAGATGCCGCTGACCTGGAGAAGTGATCCACGCCGTGGCCCCAGAAGTAACCTACGCAGCCAGTCCGCCAGCCAGCGGTGGCCCAGGGCTTTCCGAAAGGCGGCGTTCCACGCCAAGCGGACTGCCGCCTGCCGGTGCCAAGCGCACGCGCAAGCCCGCGCAGCGGCGCAAGAACCTGGAGATCCTGTTCTTCGTCAGCCCGGCATTGCTGCTGATCGCGGTCTTCATGCTGGTCCCCATCATCCAGGCCGTGCGCTTCTCGATGTACAACTGGAAGGGCTTCGGCCCGCTGGTGGACTTCGTGGGCTTCAAGAATTACGTCCGGGTGCTGGGCAACGAGGTGTTCACCGATGCCCTGGTCCATAACCTGGTCATCATCGGCGGCTCCATCGCCCTGCAGCTGCCGATCGGCCTGGGCATCGCCCTGCTGCTGAACCGGAAGATGAAGATCCAGTCCCTGCTGCGCACCATCATCTTCGTGCCCTACGTGCTGTCCGAAGTCATCGCCGGGGTGGTCTGGTTCCAGCTGCTGCAGCCGCAGTACGGGGTGATCGACACCATCTTGTCCAAGCTGGGAATCCAGGGGCCGGCCCAGGGCTGGCTGGGCACGCCGGAACTCGCTTTGTGGACCGTGCTGGCAGTGCTGACCTGGAAGTATCTTGGCCTGGCGGTGATCCTGTTCCTTGCCGGGCTGCAGGGGGTGCCGTCCGAGCTCTACGAAGCGGCGGAAATCGACGGCGCCTCCTGGTGGCAGATCCAGCGCAAGATCACCATCCCGCTGCTGGGCCCCACCCTGCGCACCTGGGGCTTCTTGTCCATGATCGGCTCGCTGCAGCTCTTCGACATGGTCTGGATCCTCACCGGCGGCGGACCGGCCAACGCCACCACCACGATGGCCAGCTTCCTGGTTTCGGAAGGAACCAAGCGCCAGAACTTCGGGATCGCCGCGGCCGCCTCGGTCATCTTGTTCATCGTCGCCCTGGTTCTGGCCATCTCCTACCAGCAGTTCATCCTCAAGCGGGATTCGCAGCCCGATGATGAGCGCACGAAGCGGAAGAAGGCCAAAGCATGAGCGCCACCCTGGCTACCAGGCCCCAGCACACCCCCGCCCAGGCAAAACGCGCCAAGAAGCGCAACGGCCGGCAAGGCGGAAACGTCCTGGTCTACGCCATCGCCTTGGCGGTTGCCGCGATCACCCTGGGCCCGGTCCTCTACGGGGTGCTCGGCGGGTTCCGCACCAACGCGCAGCTGGCCGAGAACCCGGCAGGCCTTCCCGAGCCGTGGGTGCTGGAGAACTACGCCGGCGTGCTGAAGAACCCGGATTTCTGGCAGTACGCGCTGAACTCCACGATGATCGCGGTGATCACCACCATCGTCGTGGTGGTCTTCGGCATCATGGCTGCCTACCCGCTGGCCCGCTACACGTTCCGCCTGCGCGAGCCGATCTTCATGGTCTTCGTGCTTGGCTTGCTGTTCCCGGCCACCGTGGCGATTGTTCCGCTGTTCATCCTGATTACCCGGGACCTGGACATGGGCAACACCTGGTGGGGCGTCGCCCTGCCGCAGGCGGCCTTCGCGCTGCCCATGACCGTGGTCATCCTGCGCCCCTTCCTGATGGCGCTGCCCCAGGAGCTGGAAGAAGCCGCCCAGCTCGATGGCGCCAGCCGCATCGGCTTCTTCTGGAGGATCCTGCTGCCATTGTCCGGGCCGGGCATGGTCACCGTCGGCGTACTGGCCTTCGTCGGCTCGTGGAACGCCTACCTGCTGCCGTTGCTGCTGCTGCAAGGGGATATGCGCACCTTGCCGCTGGGCGTCGCCGACTACTCCAGCGAGCACTCGGCCGACACCGCCGGCGTCTTCGCGTTCACCGCGCTGGCGATGATCCCGGCACTGATCTTCTTCCTGGCCATGCAGAAGCGCATCGTCAATGGACTGCAGGGCGCAGTCAAGGGCTGATCCGCCCCCGCAAGCAATCGAAATCTTTGAAGACAAGGAACTGCCATGAAAACCGTCGAGCAAACCTGGCACGACATCTCACTTCCTG
Source organism: Glutamicibacter sp. NPDC087673 (assembly GCF_044743255.1). Lineage (NCBI taxonomy): Bacteria > Bacillati > Actinomycetota > Actinomycetes > Micrococcales > Micrococcaceae > Glutamicibacter > Glutamicibacter sp. NPDC087673. Next base: position 355,877 of record NZ_JBIUWB010000005.1, on the reverse strand, counting down.
CCGAACAGCGCGTCGCCGCGCTCATGGATGAAATGACCCTGGAAGAGAAAGCCGGGCAGCTGGGCTCGTTCTGGATCCGCCCGGAGGAAGAAAACCAGGACGGGGAAGGCAACGTCGCGCCGATGGCCGATACCTTCACCGCAGGCCCCAGCTTCGAAACCGCCATCAAGGACGGCTTGGGGCATATCACCCGCGCCTTCGGCACCATCCCGCTGGCCCCCGCCGAAGGCCGCGAACGCCTGGTCGAGCTGCAAGAACAGGTCATTGCCGCGAACCGCTTGGGCATCCCGGCCATCGCCCACGAGGAATGCCTGACTGGCTTCACCACCCTTGGCGCGACCTGCTACCCGGCGTCCATTGCCTGGGGCGCCACCTTCAACCCGGAACTCATTGGCGGCATGGCCCGGCGCATCGGCGCCGACATGCTGAAGATGGGAGTGCACCAGGGCCTGTCCCCGGTCTTGGACGTCACCCGCGACTACCGCTGGGGCCGGGTGGAAGAGACCATGGGCGAAGACCCCCACCTGGTTGGGGAGCTGGGCGTAGCCTACGTGCGCGGCCTGCAGGACTCGGGGGTGCACGCCACCTTGAAGCACTTCGCCGGCTACGCGGCCTCGCAAGCCGGGCGCAACCACGCGCCGGTCTCCATGGGCCCCCGGGCGCTGGAAGACACGGTGTTCCCGCCGTTCGAACGCGCAGTTCGCGAGGGTGGAGTGAAGTCCGTGATGAACTCCTATGCGGATGTGGATGGCGAAGCGCCCGCTGGCAGCCACCGGCTGCTCACCGAAGTGCTGCGGGGCCGCTGGGGCTTCGCGGGAACCGTCGTGGCGGACTACTGGTCCGTCAGCTTCCTGCACAGCATGCACGAAGTGGCAGAAGACGAGGACGCCGCGGGCCGGCTGTCCCTGGAAGCCGGCATGGACGTTGAGCTCCCGGAGACCACCGCCTTCGCCAACCTGGCCCAGGCGGTCCGCGCCGGAGCGCTGGAGCAGGAAGTCCTGGACACCGCGGTGCGCCGCGTGCTGGCCCAGAAGCTGCAGATGGGCCTGCTGGATCCGGGCTGGAACCCGCGCCAGGCCTGGCTGGGCGATGACGTGGAACTGGATTCGGCCGATAACCGTGCCCATGCCCGGAAAATGGCCGAGGAATCGATCATCCTGCTGCGCAACGAGCAGATCCTGCCCTTGGCCAGCCCGGCACGCTTGGCGGTCATCGGGCCCAGCGCCTCCCAGCCGCGCACCCACCTAGGCTGCTACTCCTTCACCAACCATGTCTACTCGCGCTTCGCCGAGCAGCAGGACTACGGCGTGCCGATGGCCTCGATCCTCGAAGCCTTGCAGCAGGCTCCCGCGCTCGCCGGATCGCAGATCGAGTATGCCCGTGGCGTGGACTTCACCGATCTGGATGATTCGGGCATCGCCCAGGCCGCCGAAGCGGCCCGCAACGCCGAAGTCGCGGTGGTCACCGTCGGCGACCTCGCCGGCCTCTTCGGCCGTGGCACCTCGGGAGAGGGCTGCGACGTTGTCGACCTGCGCCTGCCCGGGCGGCAGGGGGATCTGGTGGAAGCCGTGCTGGCGACCGGCACCCCGACGGTGCTGGTGCTGGTCACCGGGCGCCCGTACTCGCTCGGGCAGTTCGCGGATCGCACCGCGGCCATCATCCAGTGCTTCATGCCGGGTGTGGAAGGCGGGCCGGCGCTGGCCAGTGTGCTGACCGGCGAGGTCAACCCCTCGGGCAAGCTGCCGGTGCAGATCCCCGACCATATCGGCGGGCAGCCGGGCACCTACCTGGCCTCAAAGCTGGCGTGGCATGCCGAAGGCGTAACCAACCTCGATCCGCGTCCGCTCTACCCCTTCGGCTACGGCAGCTCCTACACCAGCTTCGAGATCTCCGGGCTGGAACTGCCGGAAACTGAAATCGCTGCCGACGGCACCATTCGGGTCAGTGCCACCGTGGCCAATACCGGAGCGCGCTCCGGTGCCGAAGTGGTGCAGCTGTACCTGGCTGACGCGGTGTCGCAGGTGGTGCGCCCGCGCCGCTGGCTGGCCGGCTTCGCCAAGGTGCAGCTTGAGGCAGGGGAGTCGAAGCGCGTGGCTTTCACCGTGCATGCTGACCGAACCTCGTTCACCGGGCTGTCCGGGAAGCGCATTGTGGAACCGGGCAAGTTCACCGCGCTGGTGGGAACCAGCAGCGAGGACCTGCCACTGCAGGCCGAGTTCCGGATCACCGGGAAGGTGCGCGAAGTGGCCGAGGGCCGCGTGCTGGACACCCCGGTGGACATCGCGTAGCCGCTAGGCGGTGCGCCGCCGCAGGGTCAGGGAACCGACGATCAGCGCGGCGGCGATCCAGGCGGCGATGACCAGCATGCTTCTTGCCGTCGCCGAATCCACTGTTCCCGCCGCGGCATCCGAGAGGGCGTCGATGGCGTGGGACAGCGGAAGCCAGGCGCCGATGGCCTCCAGCGCGCCGGGCAGCTGCTCGCGGGGCAGGATGATTCCGGACAGCAGGAACTGCGGGATGACCAGCGCCGGCATGAACTGAACCACCTGGAATTCGGTGCGTGCGAAGGCGCTGGCCATCAGGCCGAGGCTGATGCCCAGCAGCGCGTCGAGGGCGGCCACCGCGAACAGCAGCCAGAAACTGCCTTCGATCTCCAAGCCGCAAACCCAGATGGCGAAACTGACCGCGATCATGGTCTGGAGGATCGCAACCAGGGTGAACGCCAGCGCGTAGCCGAAGATGAATTCGCCCTTGGCCAGCGGCATGCTCAGCAGGCGCTCAAGGGTTCCGCTGCGCCGCTCGCGCAGTGTTGCGATGCTGGTGACCAGGAACATGACCACGAAGGGGAACAAGGCGATCATTGCCGGGCCAATGCGGCTGAAGGCCGGGGTGTCGGTGAAGATCCATGCGATCAGGCCGATCAGCAGGCTGGGCACGATGAGCATCAAGGCAATGGTCCGCGGGTCATGGCGCACCTGGGCCAGGACCCGACCGGTGGTGGCGAGCGTCCGTTTCATGGCTGGTTCCCTTTTGCCGCGATCAGGGCAACGAAGGCATTTTCGGGATTGTCTGCACCGGTTGACTCCATCAATGCAGCCGGGCTCATCTGGCCGAGCAGCTTCCCCTCGCGCAGCAGCAGGATTTCATCGCAACGCATGGCTTCGTCCATGACATGGCTGGAGACGACAAGGCACAGGCCGGTGGCCGCCAACTGCGAGAACATCGCCCACAGATCCGCACGCAGCACCGGGTCCAAACCCACCGTGGGTTCATCCAGGATGACGATTTCTGGCGAGCCGAGCAGCGCGATGGCCAAGGACACCCGATTGCGCTGTCCGCCGGACAGGCCCATGGCCAGCCGGCCAGCCTGGTCCGCCAGGTCCGTGGCTTCGAGGACTCGATCCACTTCTGCTGGGGGCTGGCCGAGGATCTTGGCGAAGTAGGCGATGTTCTGCCGGACGCTCAAATCGTCATAGACGCTGGCTGCCTGGGTCATGTAGCCGACCCGGTTGCGCAGGGACTTGTGCCCGGCGGGCTTTCCGAGAACGGAGACTGTTCCGCTGCTGATGACCTGGTTGCCCACGATGCTTCGCAGCAAGGTGCTCTTGCCGCTGCCGCTGGGGCCGAGCAAGCCGATGATCCGTCCCGGCGCGAGCTGGAATTCCACGTGGTCCAGGACCAATGCCCTTCCGCGTCTGACGTCGAGCCGCTGCACATCGACACAAGCCGTTTTATTCATCACATAATGAATTAGGGACCTCTGCCAGCGGCATGTCAATGGTTCAACGCAGGCAATTGGCCGGTGAGGTAGCGCTGGATGGTGGGGGCCACCAGCTCGATAACCTGCTCATCATCCATGGAGGCCAAAGGCTCCAAGCCAATGATGTAGCGCGCGACAATCAGGCCGACAACCTGGCTGGCCACCAGGGCTACCCTCGGCTCGGCGCTTTCTTCCGGCAAACGCGCACCCAAGCGCGAGAAGATCTGCTCTTGCAGGAATGGACGGAGGACTTTCGCCGCGCTGCTGCTGGAGACCAAGCCCCGGATCATTGCCGTTGCTGCCGTGCAGAAAGCCGGCTTGCGCCAGGTAGCGAGCAATGCGCGAGTCAGCGCCTCGCCCATCTCCTCCAACGGCGCTGTTGCCGCCTCGGCGATGATTTCCCCTGGGTTGACGGGGATGCGCATGGTCTGGACAAACAAGTCGCTCTTGTCCTTGAAATAGTGGTGAACCAGTGCTGGATCCACCCCGGCTCGGCGCGCTACCGACCGGAGGCTGGCTGCCTCGTATCCGGCACGGGAGAACTCCTTGGACGCGGCTTTGAGGATCGCCGCTCTAGTTGTCCCCGTGGTGCTGCCTTTGGGCCGTCCACGCTTCCGCGCGCTCGGGACCTCGTTCGGTACGTGCTCGGTCACGGTTTCAGCATACTTCCGGAATCTTGCGTCAACGCAGCAAGGCCGGGCAAAAGCCCGGCCTTGCTGAATCCGCTAGCTGCTACTTCTTGGCTGCAGGCGCTTCCGCTGCAGCGGCACCCTTGGCGAGTTCCGCGTGCAGATTCGCCACGGATGGGAACTGCAGGTCCGGGCGGAACGGGAAGGTGTCCATGTCTTCGCGGGCGGTGATGCCGGTGTAGACCAATGCGGTCAGCAGTCCGGCTTCCATGCCCGCAACGATATCGGTGTCCATGCGGTCGCCGATCATTGCGGTGGTTTCCGAGTGCGCATCGATTCGGTTCAGGGCAGAACGGAACATCATTGGGTTCGGCTTGCCCACCACGTATGGCTCGCGGTTGGTTGCACGCGAGATCAAGGCCGCGATCGCACCGGTGGCTGGCATAATGCCTTCGGTGGACGGTCCGGTAGCGTCCGGGTTGGTGGCGATGAACTTCGCCCCGCCTTCGATCAGGCGGATGGCCTTGGTGATGGCTTCGAAAGAGTAGGTGCGGGTTTCGCCCAGCACGACGTAGTCAGGGTTCTGGTCGGTCATGATGAACCCCGCATCATGCAGGGCAGTGGTCAAACCGGCTTCGCCAATGACGAAGGTGCGGCCGCCGGGGCGCTGGCGAGCCAGGAACTCTGCAGTGGCCATCGCGGAGGTCCAGATGTTTTCCTCCGGGACGTCCAGGCCCGAGGCCAATAGGCGAGCACGCAGATCGCGCGGGGTGTAGATGGAGTTATTGGTCAGGACCAGGAAGCGCAGGTTGTTGTCGCGCCAGTAGCTCAGCATCTCGGCGGCGCCCTTGATGGCCTGGTTCTCGTGAACCAATACGCCGTCCATGTCCGTGAGCCAGCATTTGATGTCGTGGACAGTTCGCGTACCGCGGATTGAAGTTGTCACGAGGCGTGGATCCTCCCTAGGGAAATATGTGGTGGGAGCTATCGGCACTGAAAGTATCCCGTTCTATTAAGAGATTACACAGGCGCACGCAAATGCACCGTGAACAAGGGCACGAACATAACGAACTAGGCTTAATACTGTGAACGAAGAAACGCATGAACCAGTTAATGACTCGAGCGCGCAGCATGTGATCGGAGTAGGCCCCTGGGAGGGGGAACTGCCAACCGACGGAAAGTACGATCCCCAGCTGCTTGCCGAGGGCGACCGGCGCAACGTCGCGGACAAGTACCGCTACTGGACGATGGACGCCATCATTGCTGATCTTGACGAACGCCGCCACGATTTCCATATCGCCATTGAAAACTGGCAGCACGATATGAACATCGGCACCGTGGTACGCAGCGCAAACGCTTTCCTGGCCAAAGAAGTCCATATCATCGGCCGTCGCCGCTGGAATCGACGAGGCGCCATGGTTACTGATCGTTACCAGCACGTACGCCACCATGCAACGGTGGAGGAGTTCGTTGCCTGGGCTGAGGGCGAGGGGTTGAAGATTCTGGGAATCGATATCTTCCCGGACTCCGTTCCCCTGGAGACCTACGACCTGCCGAAGGACTGCGTGCTGGTCTTCGGGCAGGAAGGTCCGGGACTCAGCCCGGAAGTCCACGCTGCGGCCAAGGACACCTTGTCCATCGAGCAGTTCGGCTCGACTCGTTCAATCAACGCGGCATCCGCAGCCGGGATTGCCATGCATGCGTGGGTACGCAGGCACGTGTTTGGGCAAAAAGTAGGTTAACAAGAAATTTAATACTGACGAGTTTAGTCGAGCATCTGGATTAGTTATCATTTTCCGCCTACTCTGGGTTTTAGTTATGAAAACGTGATCTGGGAGAGGGTGGTCGTGAAACGACGTCATCAAGTAAACCGTGACTTGCTGTTGCCCGGGCTGCCTCGACGCAGAAGGCCATTGGTTATATGGTCCACTTCTATCGTCGCCGCGCTCGGACTGACGGGAGCCCTGGCGATCCCGATCATGGCACAGGCCGGTGACTCCAGGCAGGGCGATATCCCTGTAGGCATCGATGCTGTGGCAGATCCATCAATGTTCAACGGACCGGTCTACGTCAGTGCAGATGCGCCGCTGAACTCATTTGGCGGTTCCGGCAAGGAGCTGGCTATTGACGGCCGTCCCGTTGGAATGCTTGATGGCGCTGACGCGGGCTCAGAAGCGTCCGGCAATGACAACGAATCCTCAGCTCTGCTTGCGGGCATGGTCGGCGAGCTCGGCAAATTGCCTGGCGACCTGCAACTGATGCACCCGGTCAAGACCCGCAGTATTTCCAGCCCTTATGGCTGGCGTGCCAACCCTACCGGTCCTGGCAACCAGATCCACATTGGCCAGGACTACCCTATTTCCTGCGGCTCGCCGGTCTACGCTTCTGAAGCTGGAACGGTGACCGTATCGGCATGGGCTGGGCACTCCGGCATGCGCGTGACTATCGACCACGGCAGCAATGTCCAGACTGGCTACAGCCACAATTCGAAGTTGATTGCCAAGGTGGGGCAGCGAGTCGAGCAGGGTGAACTGATCGCCCTGGCTGGCACTACCGGCAACTCGACCGGTTGCCACGTGCACTTCGAGGTCATCATCGACGGCCGTTGGCATGATCCGCGCAACTACCTGCCAACCATTCCGGGCCAGCGCCAGGCGATGATTAATTCGCAGCGGCTGACAGTCAATGCGGGCAGTGCTCCCAAGGGCAACGGCTCCCGCGTTCCTGATCGGGCTCCAAGCGGCCCGGATCCAGACGTCATTGTCCCCGAGGATGACACTCCAAGCATTCCACGGCCGAAGCCAAGCCCATCGGAATCACAGCGCCCGTCGCCGAGCGAGAGTGAAAGCCCGAGCGGTTCGCAGTCTCCAGATGGTTCACAGAGCCCGGACGGTTCGAAGAGCCCTGATAGCTCGAAGAGCCCAGATAGTTCCAAGAGCCCTGACGATTCGAAGAGTCCAGACGCTACGAAGAGTCCAGGCGCTACGGACGGACCCGAAGATCCGGATGCCACTGATGAGGTGGAGGCTCCAACTCCAGAGCCAACGAAGCCAGAAGAAGAAGCCGTTACGGATACTCCAACCGGCTCAGCTTCTGCACCAAAGACGGATTCGTCGAAGTCGGCCTCGACCGGAACTGAAACTCCGGCGGCTTCCAAGAGCTCTGCATCAGTGCCCAGCACCACGACCAAGACACAGCTAGCTCCGTCGGGAAGCACCTCTGTAAGCGCAACAACCGAATAGAGAACGTAAAAAGCCAGCGGCCAACCATAATGAGACAAGCTCTCATCTGGGTTGGCCGTTTGCTTTGCGGTAAACCGCGGAATTCCCCGTGTCACGATACGAGATTTAGGGCTTAGTTAGTGACATAGCCGATAGGATGGATGGCGAACCGCCGTCAATGGAGACGCGTAACCTCGCTAATCACCAGGAGTGAAGCATGCCTATCGCAACCCCCGATAAGTACAATGCAATGATCGATGCTGCCAAGGCAGGCGGCTACGCCTTCCCAGCAGTGAACGTGACCAGCTCGCAGACTCTGAACGCCGCAATTCGCGGCTTCGCAGAGGCTGAATCCGACGGCATCATCCAGGTCTCCACCGGCGGCGCCGCATACTGGTCTGGTGCATCCATCAAGGATATGGTTACCGGCTCGCTGGGCTTCGCGGCCTTCGCGCGCCAGGTTGCCAAGAACTACGGCGTGAACATCGCCTTGCATACCGACCACTGCCCAGCGGACAAGCTGGACGGTTTCGTGTTGCCGCTGCTGGCCGCTTCGGAGGCTGAAGTCGCTGCAGGCCGCGATCCATTCTTCAACTCCCACATGTGGGACGGCTCGGCTGAGACCCTCGAAGAGAACCTGCGTATTGCTGCTGAACTGCTGCCACGCACCGCTGCCGCGAAGCAGATCCTCGAAGTTGAAATTGGTGCCGTGGGCGGCGAAGAAGATGGCGTCGAGAACGCGATCAACGACAAGCTGTACAGCACCGTCGAAGATGCCTTGGCTACCATCGAGGCTTTGGGCGCCGGTGAAAAGGGACGCTACATCACCGCGCTGACCTTCGGCAACGTCCACGGCGTTTACAAGCCAGGCAACGTAAAGCTGCGCCCAGAGATCTTGAAGGATATCCAGGCCCAGGTTGGTGCGAAAATCGGCAAGGCTAACCCATTCGATCTCGTATTCCACGGCGGATCGGGCTCCTCCGAGCAGGAAATCGCTGACGCTGTTGCCTACGGCGTGATCAAGATGAACATCGACACCGACACCCAGTACGCATTCACCCGTCCGGTCGCAGGCCACATGCTGGGCAACTACGATGGCGTGCTGAAGATCGACGGCGAAGTTGGCAACAAGAAGACCTATGACCCGCGCGTTTGGGGCGCCAAGGCTGAAGAGTCCATGGCTGCCCGCATCGTTGAAGCTGCCCAGCAGCTAGGCTCGGCCGGAAAGTCGCTGAAGTAACCATGGTCGGAGAAAACCTGCTGGGTATCCCGGAAACCCTGCTTCCGGAAGAAACCGAAGTGCTGGCACGCTATGAAGCCGGTGATGAAGCCACGGACTTGGCGGCAAAGTTCCCTGCCTCGTCACTGGTTTGGGCGCTGCTTGCCAACGAAGCGCACAGTGAGGGCCGCATCGTGGAGTCGTACGCGTTCGCACGAGTTGGCTACCACCGAGGCTTGGACTCGCTGCGCAAAGCCGGCTGGCGCGGACAGGGCCCTGTGCCTTGGCGCCATGAGCCAAACCGAGGCTTCCTTCGCTCGCTCTATGCGCTAGGCCGTGCGGCCGCAGCCATCGGCGAGACTGAAGAAGTCGACCGCATCGGCAAGTTCCTGAACGATTCGGATTCGACGGCCAAGGCTGAAATCGAAGCTGGCAAGTAAGCGATACTCCAACAGCTAACGGCGGCTATTCTCGCAGAGAGAATAGCCGCCGTTAGCTGTTTAACGCTTCGAGGGCATGCTCAAGAAGTAAGAGAACTCGTGTGCGCGGAAGCTGAGTAAAACCAGCCAGACGGCACACTCTCCGTCAGCAGAAGGCAAACATGCAAGTCAAGGCCTATTCAGTAACATGAGGGCGTTCTCATGTTGTTCTACTTTTGGACTCATTTAGTTCACCTAAAGTTCATTTAGAAGGGATCATCACTTCACACTTTTGAAAGGGATAGCGATGTTGTCATTCTGGACGGGACTAGCCTCAAACGTCATCGGCATTACGGTGCTGGTGTACTTCGTATACTTCCGCCGTCACTTCCGCCGCGACCTCGTGCTCGCATATATCGCTTTGAGCATGGGAATCTTCGCGGTCACCTTGCTGCTTTCAGGCAGCGGCGCAGGCATGGGGCTGGGGCTGGGGCTCTTCGGTATCCTTTCAATCATTCGCCTTCGCTCAGACACGCTGACCCAGGAAGAAGTCGCCTACTACTTCATTTCGCTGGCCATTGGTTTGGTCAACGGCCTGCACCCGGATCCGGCATGGTTGGCGCCGTCGGCCACCGCGGCCCTGGTTCTGGTGATGTTCCTTGCTGACCACCCGAGCTTCGCTCCGCGCACCGAGCGCCAGACCGTGACCCTGGAACGTGCCTACCCGAAGAAGGCGGATCTGCAGGCTGCATTGGAAGAACTGCTGGATGCCAAGGTGCTGCGAACCGTAGTTGTCGAGCTGGACATGGTTCGCGATCTGACCATCGTTGATGTCCGCTTCCGTACCAACGCTGCCGGCAGCAAGTCCAATGCCAAGTCCAGCGCATCCGAGAGCTTCTCCGGCACTTATGAATTGGCGAACAGCCAGTCCGCACCGGCAGCGCAGAACGGAGCCAAGCAGGAGACGTGGTCCTGATGACTGCGCTTGCAACCAAGAGCGCGGACGTCGTTGCCTCCCAGGCGCGCGCGGCTCTTGAAGAAGCCGTCATCGGCCGGGAGCCGATCAGTCTCGAAGACGTGATCTCCGAAGCGGCGCTGCAGACCCGAGTCGACAAGAAGTTCCTGTTGGCCCCAGAGGAGTTCACGGCATTATCCGAGCGCTTGGGCGATCAATTCAAGATCATGCAGATCGATGGCCTGCGCACCTTCCGCTACGAATCGGTGTATTTCGATACCGAGGACTACGACCAGTACCGCGCCCACCGCCAGGGGCGGCGACGGCGATACAAGGTGCGCTCGCGCACTTATGCTGACACCGGGCTGTCGATGTTCGAGATCAAGACCAAGGGGCTTCGCGGCTCGACGGTGAAGCATCGCGTCGAGCAGGATCTGGACAGCGCCGGCGAGCTGACCGAAGAGAACCTCGAGTTCTTGGAATCGGTCCTGCGCCGCGAGTACGGGCAGGACGTGCCCCAACTGCAACCTGTGCTGGACAGTGCCTACCGGCGTGCAACTTTCGTGAACCCCATCGATGGCGAACGGCTGACCTGCGACGTTGAACTGGAATACGCCAACGGCGATTCGAGGGTTGACGGACCGGACCTGGTTGTCGTGGAGACCAAGTCCGCTGATGGCCGGGGCGCGTCGGACCAGGCCTTGGCCGAGCTGGGCATCCGAGAGGTATCGATGTCCAAGTATTGCATCGGCATTGCACTGCTGAACCCGCAGCTGCCGGCCAATCGCTGGAGCCGTTTGCTCCAGCAGAGCTTCGTTCCGGACCCGACGTTGCGCTAGATTCCGTGCAGGATTCGGCTAGCGCTCGGAGGCGAGTCGGTAGCCGAATCCGCGTACCGTCTCAAAACGTTCCGAGCCGAGCTTGTTGCGCAGGTAGCGGACATACACATCCACCACGTTGGACCCTGGATCGAAATCATAGCCCCAGACCCGGGAAAGCAACTGCTCGCGGCTGAGCACTTGGCCGGGGTTGCGCAAGAAGGCTTCGGCCAGCGCGAATTCACGCGCGGAAAGGTCGACTTCGCGCTCATTGACCGTCACCCGGCGGCGCAGCAGGTCCATGTTCAGGTCCTCGTGGGCCAGTGAGGAAACCTCGGGTGCGTTGTCCTCGGCGCGCAGGCGCAAGCGCACCCGCGCCAGCAACTCATCGAAGTGGAATGGCTTGGCCATGTAGTCATCGGCGCCGTTCTGCAGGCCGGCTACCGTGTCTTCCACGCTGCCGCGTGCGGTCAGGATGATCACCGGAGTATCGATCTGCGCGGCGCGCAGACGCCGCAATACCGAGAAGCCGTCTTCATCCGGCAGGCCGAGGTCGAGGATGATCAGCTCATGGTCACCGTCAATGGCCTGGGTGAAGCCATCATGCCCGGTTTCTGCGATGGATGAGGTCAATCCCGCAGCACGCAGCCCCTTGGCTACGAACGAACTGATTCGCGGTTCATCTTCAATGATCAGTATCTGGCTCATGCTTCCTTGCTTCCAGTCGTCAACGGCATGTCAATGTAGAACGTCGAACCCTTGCCATGTTCCGAGTTCACCCAAACGCGTCCGCCGTGGGTCTCCGCTATGGCCTGCACGATGTTCAGCCCCAGGCCGGACCCCGAAGAACGAACAGAGTTCTGGCCCCGTCCAAAGCGCTCGAAAATACGTTCAAGATCTTCAGCCTGGATGCCCACGCCCGCATCGGATACCCACCAGCGCAAGGTGGTGTTGCCATGCCCATCGCGCACGATCTCGTTGCCCAAGCCGATGCGGCTATCCGCAGCAGAGAACTTCACCGCGTTGGCGCAGAGCTGCAGCATGGCTTGGGTGGTCCGGATCGGGTCGAGAGCAACGGTGGCCTCGGTGCGGTAGTCCACGCGCCACTGGCGAGGCCCCAGGCCGCGGGCTTTGTCGAGGATGTCGTCAAGCAGCTTGCCGACTTCTGCCGGCTCCACCTGGAGAAAATCCGTGCGGTTGGACTTTGCCAGGGTGACTAGGTCATTGATGAGCAAGGACATGCGCCCGAGCTCGTCCATGGCGATATCGCGGCTCTGGGCAACGTCGTCCGGATCGTTGGGATCCATCAATTCCAGATGCCCGTTGATGATAGTCACCGGCGTGCGCAATTCGTGCCCGACATCATCGAGCAGCTGGCGCTGGGAGCTGAGCGCGCCTTCAAGGCGATCCAGCATTTCGTTGACGGTGACCGTCAATTCGGCGAATTCGTCATTTCCGGAAACTTCAATGCGCTGGGATACGTCGGTCTCCGAGATCTGCTGCGCGGTAGTTTGCAGGCGGCGGATCGGGTCGAGCATTCGGCCAACCACAAGCCAGGCGGCCAGCGCGGCCACGAGCATGACCGAGGCGCCGACGGCACCATAGATCATGAAGTTGCGGTCGTTGGCGATGGCCTCGGCAGAGTAGTCGTAGGCCAGCACGAACGCGCCATGCTCGTGGTCTGCAGGAAGGCTAACCGGAACAACGACGGCACGGTAGGTCGTGATGTCCGTGTCGACAGTTCCCAAGCGGATATGGTTGGCGTCCTGGACGCTTCTGGCCCATTCGAGGAATTCCGGATCATCTTCCAGGCGGGTGTTGACGATATCCGGTGCGGTCCAACGCACCTCGTCACCAACCAGGGAGAGCATGCCCTGCTTCGGGGAGGGCAGGGTGCGTTGCATTGCGATATACAGCAAGTCTTCGGCGTGCTTGAAGCGTTCCATGGTTCGCGGATCGACACCAGTATCGGTGAGAACTTCGAATTCCTTGACGGTGCGGGTCAATGACTCGTCGAGGCGTTCATTCAGTTCGTGGCGTTGAACCGCAAAGCTCGCGGTACCCGCTGTCAGCAGGGCCAGGCCTACCAGGAGCATCATGCCGGTCAGGACCCGTGCTCGGATGGACCAGCGGCGTTCTGGCGCTCTAGTCATCGTCGTCGTCATCGTCGTAGTCGTCGTAATCGTCATCGTCGTCGTCATCATCGTCGTACTGGGTGCCCGAAGGAGGCAGCGGAACGACGGTCTTCTTTGGCGGTGCCGGTGCTGGAGGTTTCGGCCTGGGCTTCGGTGTCGGGGTAGCGCTAGGCTTAGGCTTTTCCGAGGTTTTCGGCTTGGCGGAGGTGCTCGATCTGGAAGACGGATTTTGGGATCCAGTCGCTGGGGCAGAAGGCGAGGAGGAGGGGCTGTTGGGGGTGCCGCTCGTCGGAGACGGAGTTGCTTCTTCGAAGATGAACCCTTCCCCGAGGTCCTGGTCCGCCGGACCTTCCAAGGCTTGGCTGATTCCGAAAGCGCCAAGAAACACGACTGCGATGACAGCGATTGTCGCAAAGACGCGGCGCAAAGCTTCCTTTCCCATGTTTTTCATTGTGGCTGAAATAAATGAGATATAGATGAGAGACGCCGTTAGATGACAAAAAGCCTGTCTCGGCTAAGCCAGGTGCTCGAAGATAATTACCGTCTGGGTGGATGAGAACGCGCGGTTGGAGCCCAAGTGCGCGGCCACGAATGCCCGTAGGTCTTCGATGCTTCTGGTAGCCACCCGAACCAGCAAATCCGGCGAGCCGCCAAGAACGAAGACTTCCTTGACCTCGGCGAGCTCTTTGAGCTGATGCGCCGAGGAGAGCAAGCGGTCTCGGGCTGTGGACGAGACCACAATAGAGATCATGGCGTTGACGGCCACGCCAAGAAGTTGCTCATTGATCGCAGCATGGTAGCCGGTGATCACCCCCGCCTTGGAGAGGGCTTTCACCCGGCCCAAGCAGGTGGACGGCGCCAGGCCGACTTTTGCAGCCAGGACGTTATTGGCAATTCGAGCATCCTTGCTCAGCTCGGCGAGAATGGACAAATCCGCTTCGTCTACACGAACAGGATTCGGCTTGGCGTCGCCTTGAACTGTCCATAATGAACCTGCCACGGTTGATCAACTCAATTCTTTGGGAAAGTTCAGATTTAGTCGCACTATATCGAATCTGATTCTACGATGGAAACACCATGGAGAACGGAAGTTCTCCCGCTTTGATCTTGGCTGAACAGGAGATCCAATGACCACGGAACTGACCCGAGAGACCCTTGCCCAGTTGGACGCGACAGACCCGCTGGTGGCCTTTGGCGACCGCTTCAACCTCCCGGAAGGCGTCATCTACCTCGATGGCAACTCATTGGGCGCGTTGCCGAAGGGTGCGGCCGAACGTGCCGCCCAGGTGGTGACCGAAGAATGGGGCCAGGGCCTGATCCGTTCCTGGAACACCGCCGGCTGGTTCGAGATGCCGCTGAAGCTCGGCGACAAGCTGGGGCGGCTGCTGGGCGCGAACCCCAGCGAAACCGCGATCACCGATACCACCACACTGAATCTGTTCAAGGCCTTGGCATCGGCACTGCGCACGCAGAAGGCTGATGCCCCGCAGCGCCGGGTGATTCTCACCGAACGCGACAACTTCCCAACAGATATCTATATCGCCGAGGGATTGGCTGATCTGGTCAACTCGCTCTCGCAGGAAACAGGTGTGGCCTATGAAGTGAAGCTCATCGATGGCGAGGCGTCGCTGCGCGCTGCACTGGACGAGACTGTCGCCGTGGTTGCCCTGTCGCACGTGAACTACCGCACCGGTTCCATGTGGGACATGGACGAGACCACCGCAGCAATCCACGGCTCCGGAGCCCTGGTGGTCTGGGACTTGGCTCATGCCGCGGGTGCAGTGCCGATTGACCTGAATGCAGCAGATGCCGACTACGCCGTGGGCTGCACCTACAAGTACCTCAACGGCGGCCCGGGCTCTCCGGCCTTCATCTGGGTCAATGCCCGCCACCATGAACGTTTCTGGCAGCCCCTGTCCGGCTGGTGGTCGCACAAGTCGCCCTTCGAGATGGCTGATAGCTACACTCCAGCAAATGACATTCGCCGCTTCATGTGCGGTACCCAGCCGGTCACTTCGCTGGCCATGATCGAGGTTGGCCTGGATATCGCGCTGGAAGCGGACATGGACAAGGTGCGTGCCAACTCGCTGGAGCTGGTGGACCTGTTCATCGAGCTGGTTGAGACCCGCTGTGCCGGCTACGGCCTGGAACTGGTGACTCCACGCGAACATGCTGCTCGCGGAAGCCACGTCAGCTTCCGCCATGAGCATGGGTACGAAATCATCGCTGCGCTCATTGACCGGGGTGTCATCGGGGACTACCGCGAACCGGAAGTCCTGCGCTTTGGCATCACCCCGCTGTACCTGACGCGTACCGATATCTGGGATGCCGTGGAGAAACTGCGTGAAATTCTGCACACCAATGCCTGGCAGCGCGAAGAGTACGCCGTGCGTAATGCCGTGACATAACGCAAATTCCGCCGCTTTCAGGCCTTGGTGCCCCGAAGCCAGCGAATCTGCGCGAGAGTAACCTTAAGAGCAGCACGGCATTTTCGATGCCGTGCTGTTCGCATAGGTCTAAAGGGAGCATCGTTGGGCAAGCAGCCGGTACGCGCCACTGAAGTCGGTTCGGGTTTGAAGAAGTCGCTGACTCCTGGGCAGATGTCCATGATCGCGCTGGGCAGTGCCATCGGCACCGGCCTTTTCGCGGGCAGCAAGCTCGCCATCGCCATGGCCGGTCCCTCGGTGATCATCAGCTACCTCATTGGCGGGGTTGTCGCCTTGCTGGTCATGGGCGCATTGGCGGAAATGACCGTCAAGCAGCCGGTGGCCGGTTCCTTCGGGGTCTACGCCGAACGCTATCTTGGACGTTTCGCCGGGTACCTGACCAAGTACCTGTACTGGTCTGCGCTGATCTTCGCCGTGGGCACCGAAGTCAGCGCGGTAGGCGAGTACATGCAGTACTGGTTCCCCGAGATTCCAAGGCTGGTTTGGGTCCTTGTCTTCTCGGCCGCGCTTTTGGGCGTGAACTTCTCCAGCGTGAAGATCTTCGGAACCACCGAATACTGGTTCTCCGCGATCAAGGTCTTCGCGGTGGTCGCGTTCATCATCATTGCCCTCTGGCTGGTGTTCCACGACCCCAGCGACCAATACGGGTTCCATAACTACTCGGCCGAAGGCGGCTTCTTCTCCAATGGCCTGTTCGGCATGTGGACCGCTGTCATCGTGGCGATCTTCTCCTACATGGGCATCGAGGCGATCTCCATTGCCGCCGCAGAAGCAAAGAACCCCAAGATTGCCGTACGCAAGGCCTTCAAGGTCTCCTTCCTGCGCTTGCTGCTCTTCTACGTGTTCACCATGGCCCTGATCCTCGCGGTGGCGCCCACCAGCGAACTGCTGGCCGGCGGATCGCCATTTGTCACTGTGATGTCCCAGATGGGTATCCCGTTCGCCGATTCGGTACTGAACTTCGTGCTCATCATTGCCGCGCTCTCGGCCATGAATGCCCAGCTCTATGCGGCAACCCGCATGCTGCATTCGCTGGCTGATTCCGGGCACGCGCCGCGCCTGGCACACCGGACCAACAGCGCGGGCGCTCCTATCCACGCGGTGTGGATGTCTGCCGGAGGCATCGCCGTGGCAGCACTGGTCTACGCGCTGGTTCCGGAGGGAGGCTTCGGCATCATGATGTCGCTGGCTACCTTCGGTGCCCTGGCGACGTGGTTCATGATCCTGGTGACCCACGTGTCCTTCCGCCGCCAGGTGCGCCTGGACCGGGCCGTCCTGGAGTACAAGCTGCCAGGCTACCCGGCCGCGTCGATTCTCGGCTCGGTACTGCTCGCCGGCCTGCTGGTGACCTCGTTCTTCGTGCCGGAATTCAAGTACACCCTGATCTTCGGTGTTCCCTTCGTCATCGTGATGTCGGTGCTCTACAGGCTGGTTTTCGCCGGCAAGAAACAGCCTGCGGCGAAGTAGCAGGGCAGTCGTCCGCGGTACTGGTTCGCTGGAGATCCGCGGCGCGGGCACTAAGATCTTAAGGGGCCTGCCGGTTGGCAGGCGCCGCAACTTTCGAGGAGCAATGGTGGCCAAGCTGTATTTCCGCTACGGAGCGATGAACTCGGGCAAATCCACGAGCTTGCTGCAGGCTGCCTTCAACTACGAGGAACGCGGCCAGCGTATCCTGCTGGCCAAGCCGGGGGTTGACACCAAGGGCGAGAAATCAATCGTTTCCCGCCTGGGAATCGAACGCGAAGTCGACTTCAGCGTGGGGCCGGAAGAGAACCTCCGCGAGAAGTTCGCGGCCCATTGCCTCGGCGATGACCCTGATGCCTTGCTGCCGCATGTGGATGCGCCGCCGGTAGCCTGCCTGCTGGTCGACGAAGTTCAATTCCTCTCCCGCACCCAGGTCGATGATCTTCTGCGCATTGCCGTGCTCGATGATGTCCCAGTGCTTGCCTACGGTATCCGTACCGACTTCCGCACCCGTGCCTTCCCGGGCTCGGCACGCTTGATGGAACTGGCGCACTCGCTTGAAGAGCTGAAGACCATCTGCCGCTGCGGGCGCAAGGCCATGTTCAATACCCGCCGATCGGGTGACCACATTGTTTTTGATGGAGACCAGGTCGCTATCGACGGTGAAGAGGTCTGGTACGAGTCGCTGTGCGCTGCCTGCTATCTGGAAGCATCCGGCGGCAAGCTGAGCTAGCTCAGCAGCCTTTCGGACCGGCAGCCAGCGGCCGGTCTGCCCAGTGGCGGCTAGTCCGGTAGCAGTCGAGTGCCGCGTTGCGCCGATAGGCAAGACCGTGCGCGCACCGATCGATGCGCTCCTGTGCCGGACAGTGAAACATATGCCCGGCATCGGACAAGCGCGGGAACGATACGACCAGCTCGAAGAGCAGAATGAAAATTCATCCCGCTGGCCTTGCCTCCGGCTCATCAGGATCCCTCGAAGGCGCAAAACCCATGGCGGAAAGAACGGCCTGCGTCCGGCCGCAAGCACATGCCAGCGGTTCCAGGAGGGAGCCGTGAACAAGGAATTGACGCATGATGCGATCGAGCAAGGGTGTACTGCCGGAGCTGTTGCCATGGCAGTGCTCCACGACCTGGCGCGCAGGACGCCCAACCGTACCAGGATTTCGCGCAGGAACGGATCGCCGCCGCTCGGATGTGCGGCACGCCAGTGATTGCGCGTTGGGTGGCTGATATGGCCTTGGCCGAGTTCGCGTAACTGGAGATCCAGTGCAAAGCAGCCTGGCTGCTTGTCGACTCGGTGCAGGAAGCGAAGGACTACCTGGCAAGTTTGGTTGAGGACGCCCCGGCGCGAGGCGCTAGCCGATGAGGCCGGCAACGGCCCGCTGCAGGCCCCAGTCGAAGCCGTCAGCCAGGGGTGCATCGACATCGAGCTGCACGAGGTTCTGGCGGTAGGCGACCGAGCCGAGCACGTGGTTCAGCAGCAGCTGCTGTCCATGGCGGGCATTTTCGGCAGGCAGCCCTGCTGCTTCCAGCAGGGTGCGAAGCTGCAGCACCGGCTGGAGCTCGGTGGCCTGCATTGCGGTGGCGACTTCGATGACCTCGGGGCTGTCCTGGATCGGCAGCAACGCGAGGTAGAGCTTGCGCGCCAGCTGCAGGATTGCCTCGGATGGGGAATTGTAGTCCTCGGCAACCACCGACAGCGCAGGGGTGTTCAGCAGCTGGGCGGCAACCTGCGCCAGCAGCTCCTGCTTGTTCTTCACATGCCAGTAGAGCGCACCGACCTGGACATCAAGTTCCTTGGCCAATCGGCGCATCGACAAATCAGCCAACCCGAACTGTTGCAGGATGCCGACCGCGGTGTCCACGACCGTTAACTGAGTCAATGCCATGGTGACAAGTCTAGTCGCAACGCCTGTGCGCGTTCAGGTTCCAAACACCGTGCGGTTCAGGAAGCCGTTGCGGAACTTGCCGGACGGATCCAGGCGCTGCGCCAAGGCAATGAAGTCGTTGAACTTCGGATACAGCCCGGCCAGTTGCGCGCCGGTGGCTGCGAAGAGCTTGCCCCAATGCGGACGTGCCGCAAAAGGTGCCAATGCTTCCTCGATCCGTGGAAGGAGCGCCTCGACAGCCTCCTGCTGGGGCTTCCACGTGAAGTGCAAGGCAATGCCGTCACGGCCGTAGTTTCCACTGAGCCACAGGTCATCGGCGGCAATGGTGCGCACTTCCGAGACCAGCAGCAGGGGAGTGATGGCAGGAGAAAGACTGCGGACAGCCTGGATCGTTTCGACTGCGTGCTCGCGCGGAACCAGGTATTCGGTCTGCAATTCATCGCCGGCACTGGGGGTGAAGTCCATGCGGAAATGCGCCAAGCGATCCGACCATGCACCGGCCTGGCCCAACTGGATGCTGCAGATCCCGCCGTCGGCGCCGGGCAGCGGGTGCAGCGCAGCGGTCGCCGGGAACCCGCCGAATCGGCCCTGGTCAATATGCTCTGCCAGCGCGTCGCCAACGCGGCGCTTGAGCCAGGCCTGGCCTACCTGCTCGCCGCTCCAGTCAGTGAACAGGCTGACGCTGTAGGCCGAAGCCTGAATGGTGTCGAAGTCCTCGAGCACCTTGTCCCAGGACAGGTCCTGGTAGACGGTCTGCTCCACCTCGAAGCTGGGCACGATATCCAAGGTGAGGTGGGTCAGCACGCCCAACGCACCCAGGCCGACCACGATGCCATTGAAATCCTCGCCGCCGCGCTTCACGCTCAGCTGCGAGCCATCGGCCAGCACCAGTTCCACCGCGCGCACGGCGGTGGCGAGGTTGCCATGGGTTTCGCCGGAACCGTGGGTTCCCGTGGATACCGCCCCGGCAACCGAGATATGCGGCAGGGAGGCGAGATTGTGCAGGGCATAGCCGGCGCGTTGCAGTGCATCAGCCAGGGCGCCGTAGGTGGTGCCGGCGCTGACGCGCACGGCCATGGCCAGCTCATCAATCTCGATGGCTTCTGGCATCTTGGCCAGAGAGATCATCAGCTCCTCGGTATCGGCGATGTCATTGAATGAATGGCGCGAACCCAAGACCTTCACGGATTTTGCAGCACGCACCAGGTTCCGCAACTGTTCAAGGCTGGTGGGGTAGAGCAGTTCTTTGGCCCGGTATTCAAGATTTCCGGCCCAGTTCAGTTCCCTGTTGCGCAGTTCCAAGGCTATTCCCTACTTGTCGAGCCACTGGCTGGAAACCAGTGCGCGGTAGCGTTCCAGTACCTGCGGGGCCGGTTCCATCGCCGGGACTTGGGCAGTGCCCTGTGCCCAGTGGGGGAATTCTCCGGCCAGGACGCCGGCCGCCTGGCGGGCGGCTCCATCGGCCACGTATTCGCCCGGGGCGGGGACCAGGATTGGCAAGCCCAGGATCTGTGCGGCGATCTGCTGGACCGCGCGGGACTGAGCGCCCCCGCCGACCAGGATGACGCGCTGGGCTTGGACACCTTGCGCTTCCAGTGCGCGCAGGCCGTCGGCCAGCGAGCAAACTACCGCTTCCACCGCGCTGCGGGCCAGATTCGCGGCGGTGTAGTTGGCTCGGGTAATGCCATGCAGCGAGCCGGTGGCCTCTGGCAGGTTAGGGGTGCGCTCGCCGTCGAAGTAGGGCAGCAAGGCCAGGCCGTCGCAGCCCGGGGCGGCGGACAGCGCCAGGTCATTGAATTCTTCGAGGCTGGCCTGCAGCAGGCTGGCAGTGGCGTCGAAGATGCGGGTGGCGTTCAGGGTGCATACCAACGGCAGGTAGTTGCCGGTAGCGTCGGCGAAGCTTGCCACCAGGCCGGAAGCATCTGCCGAGGGGGAATCGGCAACCGCGAAGACGGTGCCGGAGGTGCCCAGGGACATCACCGCATCGCCCACCTTGGCGCCTACGCCCAATCCGGCTGCGGCGTTATCGCCCGCGCCGGCACCGATCAATGCGCCAGACGCGGTGCGGCCAATGGATTCCAGCGGGCCAGCGACCGTAGGCAGAATCGGGGCGTGGCCCAGATGCTGCTCCAGCGCCTCGTAGTCATAGGCGTTTTCGGCGGCACGGTAGTAGCCGGTGCCCGAGGCATCCGAACGATCGGTGCGCAGGGCGGCCAGCCCTGCTGCCCCGGAGCCCGGGCCGTAGCCGGCCAGGCGCCAGGACAGCCAGTCGTGCGGCAGGCAGACGGCAGCGACCTTGGCCGCGTTCTGGGGCTCATTGTCCCTCAGCCAGCGCAGCTTGGTCAGCGTGATCGAGGAGACCGGGACGGTGCCGGTGCGCTGTGCCCAGTACCGGGCACCCGCCGCGGCATCGCCCTGGCCTGCCTCGGTGATGATCTGGCTGGCCGCCTGCGCGCTGCGGGTGTCGTTCCACAGCAGTGCCGGGCGGATCACCGCACCGCTGGCGTCGAGCACCACCATGCCATGCTGCTGCCCGCCCACCGAGATGGCGTCCACGTCGTCCAGGCCCCCGGCCTGGGCGATCGCTTCCTGCAATGCGCTGAACCAGGATTCCGGATCCACTTCGGTGCCATCGGGGTGCGAGGCACGGCCGGAGCGGACCAGGGCGCCTGTTGCGGCGTCGCGGATGACCACCTTGCATGACTGGGTGGATGAATCTATGCCGGCAACGAGCGTCATTGTTCTTCGGCTGCTTTCTGCGGTGGGCGGGGGTGAGCGGTCTAGCGGGCGTTGAGCAGGTGCTCGATGGCCAGCTGGTTCAGGCGGATGAACGCGAAGTTGCGCTGCGCTGCGGCGTTGGCGTCGAAGTCGGCGAAGCTTGCCGCATCGTCCATCAGCTGCTGCGCGGTTTCGCCGGCGTCCAGGGTGCTCTCGCCCAGCTCGAACACGCCCGAGAGCTTCATCGCCTCCTGGACCTCGGGGTCTGCGCGGAATGCCTGTGCGCGTTCCTTGAGCATCAGGTACATGGACATGTTTGCCTTGGCGGAGTCCCACACGCCGTCGTAGCCGTCGGTGCGCGATGGCTTGTAGTCGAAGTGGCGGGGGCCATCGTACTTGGGTCCGCCGGTCGGGAAGCCGTTCTCCAGCAGGTCGACGGTGAAGAAGGCGCTGGTCAGATCGCCGTGGCCGAAGACCAGGTCCTGGTCGTACTTGATGCCGCGCTGGCCGTTGAGGTCGATGTGGAACAGCTTGCCTGCCCACAGCGCCTGGGCGATGCCGTGGGTGAAGTTCAGGCCAGCCATCTGCTCGTGGCCGGTCTCCGGGTTCAATCCGACAATGTCCCCGTGTTCCAGCTTCTCGATGAAGGCCAGGCCGTGGCCTACGGTGGGCAGGAAGATGTCGCCGCGTGGCTCATTCGGCTTCGGCTCCAGCGCGATGCGCAGGCTGTAGCCCTTGTCCTTGATGTAGCCGGCTGCGGTGTCCACGCCTTCGCCCATGCGGTCAAGTGCCGCGGCCAGGTCCTTCGAGCCGTCGTACTCGGCGCCTTCGCGGCCGCCCCACATGACGAAGGTTTCGGCGCCCATTTCGGCTGCCAGGTCGATGTTGTGCAGGACCTTGGCCAGCGCGAAGCGGCGGATCGAGCGGTCGTTGGAGGTGAAGCCGCCATCCTTGAATACCGGGTGGCTGAACAGGTTGGTGGTCACCATCGGGACCTTCAGGCCGGTTTCCTTGAGTGCTGCACGGAAGTCCGAAAGGATCTGCTCGCGCTGGGAAGCGGTGGCGTCAAAAGGAATCAGGTCGTTGTCGTGGAAGGTGATGCCGTAGGCGCCGAGCTCGGCCAGCTTGTGGACAGCTTCCACCGGATCCAGGTTCTTGCGGGTGGCGACACCGAAGGGATCGGCACCGGTCCATCCCACGGTCCACAGTCCAAAAGTGAAGCGGTCGGCGGCGGTTGGCTGAAGAGTCATGGGATGCATCCTTGGATCGGGGGTTGGCTGATGCCATTTAGTTTATGTCCTGAACTATATGGGTGGTGATGCGCTAGAGTCAATAGCGAGCAGTGAACGATTCGTCCCAAAAAATTCTCAAGGAGAAGGCATGCGCCAACCAGCGTCTAGCGCCCGTGCCGCAAGCTCTTCGGCCCCGGGTAACGTCGGAGACGTGCGCAAAGCCAACCTGGCCAGGGTCCTATCGGTGGTCGCAGGCGCAGGGGAAGACCAGCGGTTATCACGCGCCGATATCGCCCAACTCAGCCAGCTCACCAAGGCCTCGGTCTCCAGCCTGGTCGCCGATTTGCTGGCGGCCGGACTAGTTATCGAAATTGGCGTGCACCGCGACGGGGAACGCGGGCGGCCCTCGGTGGGGCTCATCCTGAACCCCGCACGCTGTGTCATGGGCATGGAAATCAACGTTGACTACATAGCCGCCGGGCTGGTGGACCTCAGCGGCAAACTGCTGGCACACGAAATCCTGCCCAGTGCCAACCACAGCTCAACAGCCAGCGAAGTGCTCGCTGCGCTGGGAGAGCTGAGTCAAAGGCTCCAAGCTGCCGCCCGGGCCCAAGGGCTAATGATTCTCGGCGGCGGGTTGGCTGTTCCTGGTTTGGTCAACGAGGAGCGGTACACCGTCCTGCAGGCCCCTAACCTCGGCTGGGAGCGGCAAGACCTGGATGTCGCAGCATTGCTGCCCGACGCCAAAACCCGCTTCAGGCTCTTTAACGAAGCCAACGCCTCAGCGCTGGCCCAGCAGCAGTTGATGGACGTCCAAGAACGCGACTTCCTGTTTGTCTCCGGGGAAGTGGGCATCGGTGGCGGATTGATAATCGACGCTGAACTTTTTGCCGGTCCCCAGGGACACGCCGGTGAACTCGGGCATGTGGTGATTGCCCCCGAGGGCAGGGCCTGCAGCTGCGGCGGTCGTGGATGCTTGGAAACCATTGCCGGGCAGGAAGCGATCCTGGCTGCCGCTGATCTAGGGGCGATGGTCGATAGCGCCTCGCGCCAACGGCGGATCCACCAGCTATTCCAAGCGCTGGAAACCGGAACCGAACCCGCGCTGAGCGCGGTAGCCGAGGCCGGAAAATCCTTGGGAATTGCGGTGGCCTCGGCCATGCGCCTGTATGACGTTTCCACGGTAGTCTTTGGCGGGCACTTTGCCGCCCTGGAACAGTGGCTACGTCCTGCCATGGAAGCCAGCCTCCAGATGCACGCGCCGAGCATCGCCGGCCAGGCTCGACTGCTGTGCTCGCCGCTGGGCCAAACAGGTGCGCTGGTCGGTGCCGCGCGCAGCGTGGCGGGGGACCTGTTGGAGGCCCCGCATCAGCTGGTGGGTTGAGAAACGCCTACCGGCTGCTGCAGTTCGGTCACCCAATCACCTTGGTCTTCGGAGATGGCACGCACGTAGACTTCGCGGCACGGACCGGTCGGAACCAAACCGCGGGCTAGGACTTCTTCGTGCACGGCCTGCCAGCTTTCATGGATGGTGTCCATGGAGCCGAGGTGCACTCCGCAGATGGCTTCGGGCACCGCGGGGAGCTCGATGATTTCGACATCGGCGAGGTTGGGAGCGTTAGTGGCGTATCCGGCAATGACCTCTACTCCATCCTCCGTTCCGTTGTATTGCGCAATGGGCGTGGCAAGGCTTTGGCCCTGAATGGACTGCGCGATTCTGTCGAAGAGCGGGCCGATGCGACCAGCGATTTCAGGTTGCTCGGACACCGTGAAGCGGCCTGCGGCCAAGCGCACTGCGGGCAGTGGCTTGTGGATGATTTCAATGCGTGACATGAGATTCTCCTTTGAGATCAAGCGCAGGCGCCGTTGCACATCCTGCAGCCGCTGCGTGGCCAGCCGGTGTTCGGCCTCGACCTGCGCGGCACGATTCTGCAAGTGCTCAGCAATCTTTTTCGCGGTGGCTCCCTGATCCAGGATCAGGGAAACCTCTTCCAGGCCGAAACCCAGCTCGCGCAAGGCCACGATCTGATGCAAGCGCTGGAGCTGGGAAGGGTCGTAGGAACGGTAGCCGCTGCACGGGTCTACGTGGGCGGGCTTGAGCACCCCGGCGGTATCCCAGTGCCGCAGCATGCGGTGGGTAACCTGGCCGATCTGCGCAAACGCCCCGATGGATAGCATGCTTCAGTTCTCCGCCCTCACACTGTGTCAGGGTCAAGCCCTTGGCTGGTTCTGGAATAATTGTTGCATCGCGAGAGTTCTCCCGGGCGGTTTTGACGGCCGGCAAAGTTCCGGAATCTCCGAGCAGCTACGCATGAATCCTTGGATGAGGCAGCAGCTGGCTATAGTCTTCCAGGGTGAAGACCCGTCAAACCGCCTTGCGCTTCCTCAACCTGGCTCGGATACTGTGGGCGCTGGCCACCCTGGGCGCTATCGTGGCGACCTACGCCGACACTGCCTCACGGGGCCCGGTGCAGCCACTGAATTTCTTTGGCTACTTCACCATCCAGTCGAATCTGGTGGTGGTTCTGGTCGGGCTTATCGCAGGACTGATGGGCCTAGCCAAGGGTGCTTCGATGCCCCGCTGGGTTGTGGGCCTGCGTGCCATGGCGAGCGTGTGCATGGTCGTGGTCGGGCTGATCTACCTCACGCTGCTGGCACCCTTAGGGGCCGCAGGCGGGGTTCCGCTTCCTTGGGCGAATTGGGTAATGCATATTCTCGGTCCCCTGCTGGTTCTGGCCGATTGGCTCTTGGCCAGGGACCGTACTTCCCTGTCCTACCGGGCGGTGCCGCTATTGCTGATTTACCCGTTGCTCTGGACCGGGGTAGTGCTGATTCGCGGAGCGTCCGATGGATGGGTTCCTTACCCGTTCCTCGACCCGGATCAGGGATACCCCGTCATTGCCCTGTACGTTGTTTCCATTGCCGTGCTCTTCGCGGGAATAGCTTTTCTGGTTGTCGCTTATGGCCTGCGTGGGCGACATCGTGACGTGCAACTCGAGATTCGCTAATCGTTTCGGTAAACTTTGGTCGTAAGAGCCCCTAACTCTTGCAACGGACCTTCAGGTTTCAGTGAGCAGGACAGGGGCATATTTTTTGTCCGGCACCGTGCCGGGACGGCGCTAAGCACGCCGCAACCGCTGCTTTAAGCAAGGGGGAGGATCCCATGCCAGCAATCGTGATCGTCGGAGCCCAATGGGGCGATGAAGGCAAAGGAAAGGCTACCGACCTGCTCGGTGGCAAGGTCGACTATGTAGTGAAGCCAAACGGCGGCAACAACGCCGGGCACACCGTGGTCGTAGGCGGCGAGAAGTACGAGCTCAAGCTCCTTCCTGCCGGCATCCTTTCCCCGAACGCCACTCCGATTATCGGCAATGGCTGCGTGGTGAACCTTGAAGCCCTCTTCGAAGAAATCGACGGCCTGGAATCGCGCGGCGCCGACACCTCGAAGCTGCGCGTTTCGGCCAACGCCCACCTGGTGGCCCCGTACCACCAGACCATGGACAAGGTCACCGAACGCTTCCTGGGCAAGCGGGCCATCGGCACCACCGGCCGCGGCATCGGCCCCGCCTACATGGACAAGGTCGGACGCCTGGGCATCCGCGTGCAGGACGTCTTCGACGAATCGATCCTGCGCCAGAAGGTCGAAGGCGCACTGCGCCAGAAGAACGAGCTGCTGGTCAAGATCTACAACCGCCGCAGCGTCGAGGTCGAGGAAATCGTCTCGTACTTCCTCTCCTACGCCGAGCGCCTGCGCCCGCTGGTCATCGACTCCACCTACGAGCTGAACAAGGCTCTGGACGAGGACAAGGTCGTGCTGATGGAAGGCGGCCAGGCCACCTTCCTGGACGTGGACCACGGTACCTACCCATTCGTGACGTCCTCCAACCCGACTGCTGGTGGCGCGTCCGTGGGTTCGGGCATCGGCCCGACCCGCATCACCCGCTCCATCGGCATCATCAAGGCCTACACCACCCGCGTGGGTGCTGGTCCGTTCCCTACCGAGCTGTTCGACGACATGGGCCTCTACCTGCAGAAGACCGGTGGCGAATACGGCGTAAACACCGGACGCCCGCGTCGTTGCGGTTGGTACGACGCCGTGCTGGCTCGCCACGCTTCGCGCGTGAACGGCTTCACCGACTACTTCGTCACCAAGCTGGATGTGCTCACCAACATTGAGCAGATCCCGGTATGCGTGGCCTACGACGTTGACGGCGTGCGCCACGACGAAATGCCGATGACGCAGACCGACTTCCACCACGCGAAGCCGATCTTCGAGTACTTCCCGGGCTGGACCGAGGACATCTCGGGTGCGCAGAGCATGGAAGAGCTTCCGGAGAACGCAAGGAACTACATCCTGGCCCTGGAGAAGATCTCCGGCACCCGGATCTCCGCCATCGGCGTAGGACCGGACCGCGATCAGACCATCGTGCGCCACGATCTGATCCAGGACTAGTTCCTGTAGCCAAGGAGCCGCCGCAGTTCATCAGCTGATGAACTGCGGCGGCTCCTTTTCGTTTGCGTAGCGCCAAAGCATGTTGGCCACGAGATCCAGTCACACCCAGATGAAACTCTAGGATTGAATGGTGCCTGCCGGTTGTGCCGAACAGGCGCAACCAGTATGCGGATGTACCAAGAAGGAACTCGAATGCCAGAACAGATTATTGTCAGCGCCGTCATTTTCAGAAACGATGCGGGGCAGGTTCTGACAGTCCGCAAACGGGGTACGGCATCATTCATGTTCCCTGGTGGCAAGCCAGAGCCAGGGGAAGCGGCTATTGATGCAGCGATGCGAGAAGTGAGCGAAGAGCTGGGAGTGAGCTTGGATTCAGCATTGCTGCGTCTCATTGGAACCTTCACGGCCCCGGCGGCTAACGAAGAAGGGCATAGCGTTCAAGCCACCGTATTTGAACATCCGTTGGTACCGATTGCTGAACCTCTGGCCGAAATTGAACAGCTGCGGTGGATTGACCCATTAGCGGAACTGGATGAGCTCGCTCCTTTGCTCAAAGACGTGGTCTTCCCAGTCTTGGCCGCCCAGCACCGAAAGATTCGAAGGCTGGCAGTTTTCACCGGCTCCGCTTCGGGCAATTCACCTATTTATGAGCAGGCGGCAGAAAACTTCGCGCGCACTGTTGCTGCCTCGGGTCGAGCCATCGTCTACGGCGGCGGACGGGTAGGCCTGATGGGATCAATTGCTGATGCTGCCCGAGCGGCCGGTGGAGACGTTTTCGGAGTTATGCCGCAGGTCCTGGTTGATGGTGAACTGGCGCATCCAGGATTAACGAGCTTGGAAGTTGTGCCCGACATGCATGCTCGCAAGCACCGCATGTCAGAACTGGCTGATGGTTTTGTCGCCCTGCCTGGTGGCGCCGGAACGTTGGAAGAGCTCTTTGAAGTATGGACTTGGCAACAGCTTGGAATCCACGCAAAACCGGTAGCACTCCTGGATGTCGACGGATTCTGGCAGCCGCTGCTGAGCATGCTGGATCACATGACGGATCAGGGTTTCCTGGCCCCGAAGTTCCGTGACTCATTGGTGGTCGCCAGCGAACCGGAAGCGCTTTTGGATGCCCTATCCTCGTGGGAAGCGCCAGCGGCAAAATGGGGCGCCGGTTCCAAGAACTGAAGCTCGATGAACCAAACGAGCCCTGTGCCCAGCGGTTTTCACCGCTGGGCACAGGGCTCGAATCTATCTGCTCGACTCGGTATTCCTGGCGGACTAGAGCGTAGGCTCTTGTGCCGTGGCATTGACCGGAGCGTCCTGGATCTTGCCCGCAACCCGCAGGTTCCAGTGCTCAATCACCTGTCGGTCCGTCGACTTGGTCAATAGCGAAACAGCAATGAACGCTGCTGCCGAAGCGATCAGGCCATAGTAGATCGGCTCATTGGCATAGACGCCGTCGAACTTGTTCTCGGCCTGGATCTCCAAGATGATCATGGTGCCCAAAGTAGCTATCGATCCGGCAGCCATGGAGGCCGTAGCGCCAAGGCCGTTGCCGCGCTTCCACAGCAGGCCGCCGATGATTGCCACCAGCAATCCGCCCACCAGGATGTCATAGGCAATGGTCAATGCTGCGACCACGTCATCCACCAAGATCGCCAGCGCGACCGTCACGACGCCCAAGGCCATGACCCAGATGCGGTTTGCGCGCACGTCATGCTCCGGGTTCTCATCGGTATTCACTTCCAAGTGCTTGCCGAACCAGCTGGCGACAAATGGGGTGACGTCGGTGCGGGCCACGGTGGCGGCGGCGATCAGCGCACCGGAAGCGGTGGACATCATCGCGGCCACGGCCGCGGCCATGACCAATCCGCCCACCGCAACGGGCAGCAACTGAGTGGCGACCTCGGCATAAACCACGTCCTTGTTATCCGCCGCGCCGGCGATGTTCGGCAGCGCCACCTTCGCGGCCATGCCAATCAGTGCGCCGGCAGCACCGTAGAAGATGCAGTAGATGCCGGCGGTCATCCCGCCCCAGCGGGCGACCTTCGGGGTTTTGGCGGTGAAAACGCGCTGCCAGATATCCTGGCCGATCAGCAAGCCCAAGGTGTAGACCACGAAGTAGGTGATGATCGACTGCAGCCCCATGCCGGTGAAGCTGAAGAATTCGGCGCCCACGCGCTCGCGGATGCCATCCATGCCGCCTGCGGCATTCATGGAGAATGGCAGCATCAGGGCGAAGATGCCGACGGTCTTGATGACGAACTGCACCTGGTCGGCCAGGGTGATGGACCACATGCCGCCGATAGTGGAGTAGATGACTACGATGGCGCCGCCGATGGCGATGGCCAGCCATTTCTCCCAGCCGAAGAGCACCACGAAAATGGTGGCGTAGGCGCTGGTTGAGGTGGCGCAGAGCATCAGCGTGTAGGCCAGCATGACGATGCCGGAGGTATTGGTTGCCGCCGCGCTGCCGTAGCGCAGGGTCAGCATCTGCGAAACGGTGAAGACCTTGAGCTTCTGCAGCGTCGGGGCGAAAGCCAGCGACAGCAGGATCACGCCTGCGCCAATAGCCACCACGAGCCACATGCCGGAGATCCCGTGCTTGTAGCCCAGGCCAACGCCGCCCACGGTCGAGGCTCCGCCGAGCACCACCGCCGCCATGGTTCCGGTGTAGAGGAAGGGGCCCAGGCGCCGGCCGGCCACCAGATAGTCGCTGCTGTTCTTGGTGCGGGATTTGCCCCACCAGCCAAAGGCCAGCATTGCGGCCAGGTAGGCGGCGACAATCGCGCCGTTGATGAATTCCATGGAGAACCTCGATGTCCGGATAAAAGCAGCGCTTACCTTAAGTAAACTTTTGTTGCATCACAGGCTACTAGCGCTGGCGCTGCCGATCAACGGAAATCGCGAACATTGCCCACCGCACTGCTCTGGCCAGCCGCAATGTGACGAAGCAAACCGTTCCATTCAGTGAAACTTTCTAGACATTTTGCACTCAAATATGATTCACATACGGCATCGTGTCACATATGCGTAGCATTCGATCGGCAATGTGTGCAATCGCAGCTTGTTTAGTACTGTTTCACGTTGACGCAGCGTTGCATCATTGGCCAGCAGGGCCGTTTTCTCCGCCGTTGCGTCAGACGATTTCTCGAAACCAGAAAGACGCCTAGAAGATGAGTGAAAATGGTCAGGGCCTGACAAAGAAGTCGGCCGGACACGTCATTGTCGACACGCTTGCCGCGCACGGCGTGGAACGCGCCTACGTGGTGCCGGGTGAAAGCTACCTGGATGTCCTTGATGGGCTGCACAACTCGCCAATCGAAACCGTGGTCTGCCGCCACGAAGGCGGAGCCACCTACATGGCCGAAGCCGAAGGCAAGATGCACCAGCGCCCCGGCATTGCCATGGTGACCCGTGGCCCGGGAGCTGCCAACGCCCACGTCGGCCTGCATACCGCATGGCAGGATTCGACCCCGCTGGTGCTATTCGTGGGGCTGATCCCGTTCGAGCACCGTGAAAAGGAAGCCTTCCAGGAATTCGATCCCAAGGCATGGTTCGGCACCGGCGCCAAGCGCGTGATGATCCTGGACCACGCCGATCGCGCCAGCGAAGTCGTCGCCGAGGCCATGTTCGCTGCCATGTCCGGACGCCCGGGCCCGGTGGTCGTCGGCCTGCCAGAAGACATCATCCGCAACGAAGTTTCCGCCGAAGTCCATCCGGAAATCCCGGTGGCTACCGGCGGCATGACCGTGACCGA
The DNA here is from genome assembly GCF_044743255.1 of Glutamicibacter sp. NPDC087673. Classification (NCBI taxonomy): domain Bacteria; kingdom Bacillati; phylum Actinomycetota; class Actinomycetes; order Micrococcales; family Micrococcaceae; genus Glutamicibacter; species Glutamicibacter sp. NPDC087673. The sequence goes on along the minus strand of NZ_JBIUWB010000005.1, from coordinate 324,770 downwards.
CTGGAAGGCGCTGAATACTGCCTTGCAGGAAGCGGATAAGCCGCTGTTCATTTTCGGCGGCAACGACTGGTCCCACGAAGGCGCAGCGGACTTCACTCGTTGGCTCGAGGAACACGACCTGCCAGCCGCTGCCGAATGGCGTTGCGAGGGTACCGTGCCTTTCAACTCGCCATCCTATGTTGGCCCGATCGGCTACGGCCGCCCCAAGCCGACCTATGACCTGCTGGAAGAGACTGATCTGCTGATCTTCGTCGGCACGGTTCCAGGCGACGTCATCACCGACGGCTTCAATGTCCGCCAGAACTGGGACAAGAAGAACTTCCTGGTCACCATCGACCCGTCGCTGCGCGGACGTTCCGGCCCGGTATCGCACCAGATTGTCGCCAAGCCCGATGTCTTCGTTCGCGACCTGCTGCTGATGGATTTGCCGGTCAAGGAATCCTGGAAGGAGTGGACTTCCCGGATGCGCGGCGAGCAGGAGAAGTTCGCCGAACTTCCACCAGCGCAGCCTTCCGCGGGCCAGGCGAGGATGGCGACCATGATGGCTAATCTGGTTGGATCCCTGCCCGAAGACGCCCTGGTGACCTTCGGCGCTGGCGAGCACACCAACTGGGCCCACCGCTACTTCCCAACCAACGGCTACGCTTCGATGCTCTCGGCACGCAACGGTTCCATGGGCTACTCGATTCCTTCCGCCGTCGCCGCTTCGCTGAACTACCCGGGGCGCCGCGTGGTGACCATCGCAGGTGACGGCGAGTTCTTGATGAATGGCCAGGAGCTGGCTACCGCTGCCCAGTACGGCGCCACCCCGCTGGTGATCGTCATGGACAACCAGCAGTACGGCACCATCCGCACCCACCAGGAACGCCAGTACCCGGAACGGGTTTCCGGAACCCAGTTGGCCAACCCCGACTTCGCGCTGATGGCGCAGTCCTTCGGCGGGTTCGGCGTCCGCGTCGAGAATGATTCAGATGTCCCGGCTGCCCTGGAAAATGCGCTGAAGGCCATTGACGAAAACAAGAAATTCGCGTTGATCCATTTGGTGGTAGAGCAGGGAATCAAGGCCTACTAGGCACTGGGTGCGCTCAGCGAACAGTCGGGTCTGCGACGTATAATTCCAGCGGGTGTCGTTTCTAGCGATACCCGCTGGATGCTTTAACCAGCAGAGGCAACAGACCGAGACCTTCAACCGTGGAGCGGCCCTAGAATGAACGATGCCCTTATTGCTAGCCTTCTCCGGGCCGTAGAAGCAGCGCCGGACGACCATGCCCTGCGATTGCACCTGGCTGAACAGCTCGATGGTGCCGGTCGATCCGCCGAAGCGCTGTCCCATGTCAGCATCGTGCTGCAGCAGGATCCGGGGAACGCGTCCGCGCTGGGAATGCTTGGAGCGATCAGCGCGTCGATGGCCGCAACGATGGCCCCGCAGGCGCCCGTCGCACCCGCAGCGGATGCCGCGCCGGCTGGAAACCAGCAGAACGATACGCCACCAGGCTACGACTGGGAAGCAGGTTCCAAGGAACTCGGCAGTTCGCTGCCGGCGCCCTTTATTGAAGGACGGGTCCCACTGCATTCAGATGCGGGGTCCGATGTTCCGGAAGCTCCCATCGAGAACCCGGCCGGACCGGGAGTCACCCTGGATGATGTGGGTGGCTTGCAGGCGGTCAAGGACCGCCTGCACGAATCCTTCCTGGCACCGATGCGCAACGCCGCAATTGCCAAGGCTTTTGGCAAATCATTGCGCGGCGGGCTGCTGCTGTATGGGCCACCGGGATGCGGCAAGACTTTCCTGGCTCGCGCGGTGGCCGGTGAGCTGAAAGCCAATTTCATGTCTGTCACCATTACCGATGTGGTTGACTCCTACATCGGTGAAACGGAAAAGCGGCTCAAGGCGATTTTCGACCAGGCCCGCAAGAATGCTCCAACGGTTCTCTTCATCGATGAGATTGATGCCATCGGCATCCGCCGCGGTTCGCTGACTGGATCGGGCGCGTGGATGCGCCAGATGGTCAATCAGCTGCTGATCGAGATGGATTCGCTTGCGGGAAACAACGATGGCCTTTACGTTCTGGGGGCTACCAACCACCCATGGGATCTGGACGAAGCACTGCTGCGTCCAGGCCGGTTGGACCGGACCCTGCTGGTGACTCCGCCGGACGCGCCGGCACGTGAGTCCATCTTGCGGTACCACCTGAAGAACCGCCCGATTGCCGGAATCGCCCTGGAATGGATTGCGGCACAGACCGACGGATTCTCGGGCGCGGACCTGGAGCACGTGTGCACCACTGCCGCCGAGAAGGCAATGATGCAATCCATCGAGCGCAACGAGGTTCTCCCCTTGGACATGGGCCATATCAGAACTGCCCTGGCGGAAATCAAGGCGTCGACTTTGCCGTGGCTGGAATCCGCGCGAAATGTGGTGCGCTTCAGCAACCAGCATGGCCGCTACGATGATTTATCCGAGTATCTGGTTTCGCAGAACATGCTCTAGAAAGCACCGGGGGAGTACACCGCATGGAATTCGAGCGACTGCATCACCGGATCACCCACCACCTGGCGATCGGACGGGAAACCGAAGCGATTGCCTTGCTGAAGGATAACCTCAACGAGCACCATCAGGTCCCTGCCTTCTGGATCCTCTATTCGTCATGCCATTTGAGCCTCAAGCAGTGGGCCGAAGCGGAGTCCGCTGCCAGAGCCGGGCTGAATCTGGATCCTGCCAACCCGGTGGCCGGGGAGTGCCTGGCCATCGCCCTGATGCGCCAGCATCGACGGGAGGAGGCGCTGCTGGCGATCCGGCAGGTAATCGAAACGGAACCGGAATACGGCAACGGGCACTACTGGCTGAGCATGATCACGCTCAGCGATATTCGGAGCAACGATGACAGGGTGCTGGCCCGCCAAGCCATCGAGCACGCGATTCGGCTGGAGCCGGGGAACCCCGATTACTACCAGGGCGCGGCAATTGCTGCCGAAGCCCAAGATGACAACCTGGCGGCTCTCGGATTCCTCCAATCCGGGCTGCAGATCGACCCCAATCACCAGGGGCTGTTGCGGGCGGCCGGAAGTATCGGCAATGGCGAAAAAATCGTCGGAGAACAAGGCGATGTGCTGCGTGGATTGATATCCATGGATCCGATGAACGAAGGCCTGCATCAGGACTACGCGGAAACCTTCGTTGCGAAGCAAACTGCCTACGCTAATCGGTTCTGGCTTTTCACTCCGGTGCTGGCAGTTGCCGCCGCCCTGGGGCAGCGGGCTGGTGGAACCGGGGCACTGCTGGCGATTGCCGCCATTGCCATCGTGGCCGGGCTCTTTGGATGGTGGAACAAGAAGGCGTACAGCAAGGCGGCCAGGTCGTTGCCCGCCGGCTACGCCAAGGACATTGATGCGCGCTTCCCCAAACTGCCCCGAGCTATTCGCTCCTACCGGATTGGTTGGCTCCTGAGCACGAGCGGAGCGGTCCTGGGCTGTTTCCTGCCGGTGGCTGGCATCATCGTGATGCTGCTCGGTGTGCTGGCAAGCCAGCTAGGAGCACTGTGGATCCTGCAAGAAAATGCTGGCCCGCCAAGAAAGGGCTCCGACCGCCACGAGCAACGCCGGTACCTGGTCCGGTGCAGCGGCTTGCACGCGGCTGGCTTCTGGAAGCGGGCGTGCCTGGCGCTCATCCAGCTAGTGCTCTTAGGGATTTGCTTGGCCAATGAAAGCAGGATCGCTGCCGTGCCAGCCGGATCGGTGGCCGCCGGACTGCTGGTACCCGGAGTCTCCTTGCTGGCAGCCCAAGTCCGCCTGGGGTTCAAGGAAAATGCCTTCGCCTACGGGCTGGCTGTCAGCTCCTCGGCCAAAAACCGGAACTGGGCCATGCTGCGCGGCAATATCGGCGGCCTGTATTTCATCGGAGTGCATCTGTTCGCCGGACTGCTTGCCGCAGCTGCTTCGCTGGGGCTGCTCGTATCGGGAGTGGAGGGTTCGCTGGATTCGCCACCGGAGCCCCGTCATCCAAGCCAGGATAGCGTCCTCGACGAAGACTTGCTGAATCAGCTCAAGGATGTGGAAACTCCGGATTCCCAGCCCCGTGAATACTCGATCCCTTCGCTGCCGGACATGCCCGATATTCCGTCCCTCGGCGTCCCGAACCAGTGAGCAGGAACCTACGCGGAAAAGATCACAACGCCGTGGGCCTTTCTGTCTTGGCACGCGCCCGCTGAAGAAATAAGATGAATTGCTACCGATTCCCGTGAGCACTAGAACCCCAACCACGAGGTGGATAATCTGATGGCACAGATGAGCGAAGAGCTCATTGAGCAGTGGGCTGACGCAACTGCTGAAATCTACAATGAGTCCCTGACTGGCATTAATCTGAGCCGTCTGCCCGAGGCAGTGGCTCAGTACGTCGACCTATTCGCGCAGAGCGAGAACTTGACGTTCAATGGGGAGGCCACCCCCACCGATTACTTCGATAATCACCCATTCCTCGCGGTGACCGCAGTGCTCAACAGCCCAGAGGCGCTGGAAGCCCTGGATTCCGATGCGCAGGACGCGTTGGATGCGATGGTTGACTTCACCGAGGCCTGGTACAACTTCGACCTCGAGAATGAGCCGGAACTCGGTATCTCCGAGGCGGATGGCGACGACGAAGAAGACTGGTAAGCCTTCTGCCGCCCAGGGGCCGGCACCCAGCAGCGTACGCGCGCTGGGTGCCGGCCTTTGCTGCAGGCGGCCGGAAACCGGATTGCATGCCAACAGCCATGAAGCTATTCCATTTGGCCGCCGAGGGTGGCACTATGCGGATATGAGCCAGTTCAGCGTTTTCGAGAGCACCGTGGTCATTCACCTGCCGGTGCACCGTGTCTGGGAGCTGCTTACCGATTGGGCAGCAACACCCTTGTGGATCCATGGGATCGGCTCCATGCATTCGGACGACCCGCAGCTCAAGGTCGGCACCCAGCTGGTATACCGCGTTGCCGGCCATGAACGCGTGTATCGCGTCCATGACCTGATCGAGAACCGCTTGCTGATCCTGCACACCTCGGAGAATCCCGATGGGCTCTCCTACCGCTACGACCTGAAGGACGACGCGGGGCATACCGAGGTAGTGCTGCAGGTGGCAATCATCAACCCGGATCTGACGGTGGAGCAGTGCGAGGAGCTGGCGGCAAATATCCGCGAAAGCGAAGGGGACAAGCTGGACCAGCTGCGGCTGTACGCAGAGCAGGCCCCCTGAGCACCTGCGCGGCGCAAGACTATTTCGTCGCGCCGGGAGCAGGAGCCGAAGCATAGGCCGTCGAATTCTCCAGCTGGCCATTGAATAGCTGGTCCACGGTGACCGGGGTGTAGCCCTCGGCCTTCAGCTTCTCCACGAGATCCGGCAGTGCCTTGACTGAGCTCTCATGGATGTCATGCATCAAGATGATGGAGCCCGGATGGACTTCGTCCATGGCGATGCGCACCGTTTTCTCCGGATCGTGGTGCTTCCAATCCAGGGTGTCAACATCCCACAGCACCAACGGGTAGGGCACCAGCCGGTCATAGACGGCACCGTGATTCCCATAGGGCGGGCGGAAGACGGTGGGCTCGTGGCCGGAGGCCTTTTCTACCGCTTCGCTGGTCCATCCCAGCTCATGCTGGATCTGTTCTCTGGTCAGCGTCGTGAGATCCGCATGGTCCCAGGTATGGCTGCCCAGCTGGTGGCCTTCGGCAGCCATGCGCTTGACCGCGTCGGGGTATTTGGCAATGTTCTTCCCGACCATGAAGAAGGTGGCTGGCGCATCCGCGGCCTTCAGCTCGTCGAGCAGCCGCCCGGTGTACTGGCCAGGTCCGTCATCGAAGGTCAGCGCCACGCATCGAGCCACGGCGCAATCCACCTGCTCGCTTGCCGCGGAGCCCGTGGGCTGCGTATCGGGAGCAGGCGCTGGTGCAGGGGAACAGGAAACCAGGAATGCCGGGCCCAGCGCCAACAGCGCCAACAGGGCCAGGCGCGCCATGTCGGGCAATCGAGAAGTCATCCTTCCACCTTCCCGTCATGCCCGGTCCGTGCCCGGGAACTACACGCGAATATCTGCTGGGAGTTTGATCAGTGCCGGCCCAGCGCCAGCTGGTCGCAACCGGTCAACTGCGCTCGCCGTCCAGCTCCGCCGGAACGGGGTCCGAGAGCGGATGCGCTATTTCGTCGCGGGCAAATTTCCCGGCCCACCATGCGATGATTCCGAACAGCGGCGAGGCGAGGCCGGCAATGACGAATATCGCCTGCAAGCTGAGCACCTGGGTCAAAGGTCCCGCCGCCGCCATGGACAGCGGCATCAGCGCCAGCGAAACGAAGAAATCCAGGCTGGAGATCCGCCCGAGCAGGTGTCCGGGAACCCGGCGCTGGAGCAAGGTGCCCCAGATGACCATGCCCACGGCGTCGGTGATGCCGAAGGCCAGCAGGATCGCGAAGAGCATCCACGCGGCATCGACGTAGCCCACCAGGGCCAGGGGCAAGGTGCCCAGGCACCAGCAGGCGGTCATCAAGCTCAAGTAGCGCCGCGGGAATTTCGCGGACGCGACCAGCAGCGAGCCGATCGCCGAACCGAGGCCGAAGAAGGCCAGCGCGAAGCTGAACAGTTTCGCGTCCCCGTGCAGGTTGCCGCTGACGATGAAGGGCAGCAGCACCTCGAAGGGCCCGATGAAGGTGAACACCGAAATGACCGAGAACAGCAGCGTCCACAGCAGCCAGCGGGTGCGCACCGTATAGCCGATGCCTTCGCGCAGCTGCCGGAACATCCCGGGCTGTCCCTGGCCGTCAACGGGGCCTGGCGCGTTGTACGCCTGGCGGTTGGGGATCCGGCGCAGCATCAGCAGCGCCGCGAGGTGGATTACGCAGATGCCGACGATGGCGTGCGCCGGCGAGAGTCCCGCCACCACGAATCCGGCGGCCATCGGGCCCAGGGCGGTGTGCACCACCGGCCGGGCTGTCCCTTCCAATCCGTTGGCGGCCAGCAGCTGCTCGGCGGGCAGCATCTTGGGCAGCAGTGCGGAGTAGGCGGGGTAGAAGAAGGCCGACCCGGCCCCGCCGCAGAAGCCGGCGAGCATCAGGTGCCACAGCTCCAGGGCACCGGCCATGGCCAGCACCGCGGTGATGCCCATGGCCGCCAGCGACAGCGCCTCGACCAGCATCACGATCCGCCGGCAGGAATGGCGGTCCGCCATGATCCCGCCGAGCAGCACGAAGCAGAGCAGCCCGGCGGCACTGGCGGTGGCCACGGCAGAAAGCTGGATGGGCCCGCCGCCCAGCTGGCGCACCTGGTAGACCATTGCCACGGCCCACATGCCGGCGGCGAAGGTGGAGAGGACAAGTGCGCTGGCCAGCAGGGCGTAGTCGCGGTAGGCGAACGGCTTGATGAGGCGCAGTGCAGAGGTTTTGAGCGCGCTCATGGAAGCTCCTGCGGTAGTGCGTAGGAACTATCATCCATCCACTGATTGAGGTTTGTCAATCAGTGGATGGTAATTAAATAACTCCGGGGACCACGCGATGGCGCGTGGTCCCCGGAGCTCGGCTTCGCGCTACTCGGCGTCGTGGTCGGTTTCCAGGATGGCCGCCAACTGCTCCAGGGCAGCTTCGGCTCCTTCGCCTTCGGCGCGCAGCACTACGGTGGTTCCGTATTCCGCGCCCAGGCCCATCAGCGAGAGGATGCTGGACGCGTCCAGCGCCTCGTCCACGGGCTCGCCCTGAAGGGCGATGGTGACCTCGACCGGCGCCTCGGCCGCGGCCTCGGCGAAGATGGCTGCCGGGCGGGCGTGCAGGCCGACGCGGCTGCCGATGATTGCTGTACGTTCTGCCATGATGGCTCCTTCAGGATCTATTGAACGGTTGATTGCGGTAAATTCGGGGGGCCTAGAGGCCGAATCGGTCCAGCTCGCCCAGCTGCGCGCGCACGGCAGTGCGTGCCGCCTCGGCCGACTCGGCGTCCAAGGCCAGCTGGGACAGGCGCTGCGCAGTGGGCAGGTCTACGGTGCGCAGCACCGCGGCAACCGGTGCCAACGCCCGCTTGTTCATGGACAGGGTGTCCACGCCCAGGCCCACCAGCACCACGGCCAGCGCCGGGTCGGCAGCCGCTTCGCCGCACACCCCGACGGGTTTGCCGCCGGCCGCCTGCGCACCGGCGGCGGTGGCGGCCACCAGGTGCAGCACTGCCGGCTGCCAGGGGTCGTTGAGCTCGGCCAGGGCACCGAGCTGGCGGTCCGCGGCCATGGTGTACTGGGTCAAGTCGTTGGTGCCGATGGAGACGAAATCGCAGCGCTGCAGGATCTGGCCTGCCAGCACCGCCGCCGAAGGGACCTCGATCATGGTCCCGGCGGTGGCCAGGCCAGCGGCCTTGGCCAGCTGCGCGAATTCCTGCGCTTCGGACGCAGTGGAAATCATCGGCGCCATCACCCAGATTTCGGCCTGGTGCTCGCCGGCGGCTTGCGCGATGGCCTGCAGCTGGCGTTCGAGCACGCCCGGGCTGGACAGGTCGGTGCGGTAGCCGCGCACGCCGAGGGCCGGATTCGGCTCGCTGGCATCGGTCAGGAAGGGCAGCGGCTTGTCCGCTCCCGCATCCAAGGTGCGCACCACGACCTTGCGGCCGGGGAAGGCGGCGAAGACCGCACCGTAGGCTGCCACCTGCTCGTCATGGGAGGGCTCCTTGTCCTTGCCCAGGAAGCAGAACTCGGTACGCAGCAGGCCCACGCCCTCGGCGCCCGCCGCGGCGGCCAGCTGCGCGTCGTCGCCGCTGCCGACATTGGACAATAGCGGCACGCGGTGCCCGTCGCGCAGCTGCCCGGTGCCGGAGAACTCCGGCAGCGCCTCGCGGTTGGCGTAGGTGGCGGCCAGGTGCTCTTCGGCCTCGCCGGGACCGGTGATGACCAGCCCGTCGATGCCGTCCACGAAGACATGGTCCCCGTCGGCCAGCGCTGTGGTGCCGGCAGCGGCCACGATGGCCGGAAGGCCCAGCGAGCGCGCGATGATGGCGGTATGCGATTGCGGCCCGCCATCGGAGGTGACCAGCGCCAGGACCTTGGCCGGATCCAGCGTCGCGGTATCGGCCGGAGCCAGGTCCACCGCGGCGAGGATGAAGGGCTGGTCCGAGTCCGGGATGCCCGGGGCGGGCACGCCGCGCAGTTCGGCGACGATGCGCGAGCGCACATCGAGCACATCCCCGGCGCGTTCGGCCATGTAGCCGCCGAGCGCCGACAGCTGCGTGGCGACCGCGTCGGCGGCCTCCCAGATGGCCGATTCGGCGCAGGTGCCCGATGCCACCAGCCTGGTGGCCGACTTGAGCAGCGTGCGGTCGCTGGCCATCAGCGCGGTGGCCTTGAGCACGGCTTGGGCATCGCCGGTGGCCTGCGCCGCGCGTTCCTTGAGCTGCGCGGCGACCGCCTGCGTGGCCTCGGCCAGGCGCAGGGATTCGGCTTCCGCGCTGGAACCTGCTGGCAGGGGCGCGCCGTCGGCGGGCGGGAGGATGGGGTCGGGCATGCGGCGCACGGATCCGATGACCCGTCCGGCGCTGACGCCTACTCCGGTGAATTTCTGGCTCATGCTGCGGCCTTTGCCTCTTCAGCGGCCCGTGCGGGGGCCTTGCGGACATATTTCTTCAGGATGATCACCAGCGCCGCGGAAACCAGCGTGCCGATCACGGTGGCCACCAGGAACATCGGCCAGGTGCTGTCCATCGCGAAGAAGACGAAGATGCCGCCGTGCGGTGCCTGGGAGAGCACATCGAAGCTCATGATCAGCGAGCCGGTGACCCCGGCACCCACCATGGAGGCCGGGATGACGCGCAGCGGGTCGGCCGCGGCGAAGGGGATGGCGCCTTCGGAGATGAACGCGGCACCCAGCAGCCAGGCCGCCTTGCCGTTTTCGCGTTCCGCCCCGGTGAACAGCTTCGGGGACACCGCGGTGGCCAGGGCCATCGCCAGCGGCGGAACCATGCCGGCAGCCATCACGGCTGCCATGATCATCAGCGGGGCCGGGTTCTCGGCCACCGAACCGGCGCCCAAGCCGGCTACCGCGAAGGAATAAGCGACCTTGTTGATCGGCCCGCCCAAATCGATGGCCATCATCAGGCCCAGGACCAGGCCGAGGATCGCCGCCGCGGTGCCGGACATGCCCCCCAGCCAGCCGTTGAGGGCTTCGGTGAGCTGGGCAATCGGCCCGCCAAGGAACAGGAACATCAGGCCCGAAGCGATGATGGAACCGAGCAACGGCACGATGACCACTGGCATCAGGCCGCGCAGCCAGCGTGGCACGGTCCAGGAATTGATCCAGCGGCAGGCCAGGCCGGCGATAACGCCGCCGACGATGCCGCCAATGAACCCGGCTCCCATGAAGCCTGCCACGGCACCCGCGGTGAAGCCCGGGGCGATGCCCGGACGGTCGGCGTAGGCATAGGCGATGTAACCGCCCAGCGCCGGGACCAGGAAGCCCATGGACAGGCCACCGATCTTGAACGCCACCGCGCCGAGGTAGGCCAGCAAGCCAGCTTCCGGCAGATTGAACAGCGTATTTTCGGTCAAGTACTGGTCTGCTGCATCAGTGATGGCGTAGCCGCCGAGTAGGAAGCCCAGAGCGATCAGCAGGCCGCCACCGGCGACGAATGGGATCATGTAGGAGACACCGGTGAGCAGCGCGCGCTTCAGGCCAGCGCCGAAGCCCTCGGAAGCAGAATCCGTGGAGCGCTCGTTTGCCGTTTCGTTGCCGGCTGGTACCTTGCGGGCCGCCGGATCCTTGGCCGCGGCCAAGGCATCCTTGAGCAGCTTTTCGGGTTCATCCACACCGCGCTTGACTGGAACCTGGATCACTGGCTTGCCGGCGAACCGCGATTGGTCGCGCACGTCGACGTCCACCGCAAAGATCACCGCGTCGGCCTGGGTGATCAATGCCGGATCCAACGGCTTGGACCCCGAGGACCCCTGGGTTTCCACAGCGAAGTCAATGCCGAGTTCTTCGGCGGCCTGTGCCAGGGAATCGGCGGCCATGTAGGTGTGGGCGATGCCGGTCGGGCAGGCGGTGACGGCCACGATCTTCGGCCGCGCCGTGGCAGCGGGTGCAGCTGCTGGTGCAGCTGGTGCGGCGGGGGCATCGGAGAGTACTTCGGAGACCAACGCGACGATTTCCTCGTTGCTCCTGGCTGCACGCAGGGCCGCGGTGAAGGGTTTCTTCACCAGTGCGCGGGCCAGCTTGGAGAGCAGCTTCAGGTGCTCCTTGTCGGCGCCTTCCGGGGCGGCAATGAAGAAGACCAGATCTGCCGGGCCGTCCTTGGCACCGAAGTCCACCGGGGTGCCCAGCCGGGCCATGGCCAGGGTGGGAACGGTGACCGCTGCTGAGCGGCAATGCGGAATCGCGATGCCGCCGGGCACGCCGGTGGCCGTCTTCGCCTCGCGGGCCAAGGCATGCTCGGCCAATTCGGCAGCGCTGGCGGCTCGCCCGGCCTGCGTGATCTGCTGGGCCAGGTACTTGATGACGTCGGTACTCGTGGAACCTAGATGCGCATCCAGGGTGACGAGCCGGGTTTCGATCAGATCGCTCATGGTCAGGATCCTTGCCTTGGGGTGAGTTCGATGACGCTGACCGCATCGATGCGGAGGTCGGTTGGGGTTGGGATGCCGGAGCCGGGCAGCGAGGCCGCCGCGGTTCCGTAGGCGATGGCCTGGCGCAGCTTGAACGCCGGCAAGTGGCCTGCCGTGTCTGCCAGCAGATAGCCGGCCAGCGAGGAATCGCCGGCACCTACCGTGCTGCGCGGGGTGATCGGCTGCGGCCAGCCGTGCCAGCAGCCCTCGGCAGTGGCCAGTACCGCGCCGTGCGCACCCAGGGTGGTGAGCACCGCGGCCCCGGGGCGGCGCAGCAGCTTGGAGCTGGCGCGAGCGGCCAGCCCGGGGTCCGCTTCGAGCTGGGCTTCGCCCAGGTCCTCGCCCAGCAGCTCGGCAAGCTCTTCGGCGTTGGGCTTGACCAGATCCGGGATGTGGATCTCGTCGTGGGCGAAGAGCTGGCGCAGCGGCTCCCCAGAGGTGTCCACCGCAATCTTCGGGCACTTCGAGCCCAGCTGCTCGCGCAACGACGCGGTAAGCAGGGCGTAGTAGTTCGCCGGCACCCCGGGTGGCAGCGACCCTGCCATGACCAGCCAATCGGCGCCAGCGCAGGAATCGCGCACCAGCTCCGAGAGCTGCTCCAACGTGGCCGCGTCCAGCTCAGGACCGGCCTCGTTGATTTTGGTGGTCGATCCATCCGGCGAGGTCAGCGTCGTGTTGGTGCGCAGCGCAGCATTGATTTCCAGCGCCCGGTAGGGCAACTGGTCGGCGGCAAGGGCGGCAATGAGCGGATCGTTTCCAGCTCCGGGGAGTACAGCGAGGGTCCGCTGCCCGGCGGCGAGGATGGCCCGCGCAACATTCACGCCCTTGCCTGCGGCCTGCAGGTGGCTGCCAGCGGCCCGCTGCACCGCACCGGGCTGCAATGCGGCGACCAATTCGATGGTCTTGTCCAGCGCCGGGTTGACGGTCAGTGTGATAATCATGCGATCACCACCTCGACATCCGCCGCTTCCAGCGCAGCGGCAAGTTCAGTGCCGGGTTGCTGGTCGGTGACCAGGGTGTCGATGTCTTCGAGCCGGGCGAAGCAGACCAGGGTTTCCTGGTCGAATTTGGATCCGTCGGCCAGCAGCACCACGCGGCGGGCACTGGCGACCAGGGCGCGCTTGACGGCAGCTTCCAGCGGGTCCGGGGTGCTCAGGCCGAATCCTGCATGCAGCCCGTTGGTGCCGATGAAGGCGATGTCTGCCCGGTACTGGGAATACTCCTGCACGGTGCGGGCTCCGCTGGAGGCGCCGGTGATGCCGCGGACCCGCCCGCCGATCAGCTCCAAGGCGACATCCGGGCTGTGGACCAGCGCCGAGGCAATGGGCAGGGCGTGGGTGATGACCACCAGTCCGGTGCCCGCGGTGCTCTTGAGCATGCGCTCGGCCAGGATTTCCGTGGTGGTTCCCGCGTCGATGATGACCGAGGCATCGGAGACCGGCAGCAGGCTCAGCGCGCGCTGGGCGATGCGGGCCTTGGACTCTGAATGGATGGCGGTGCGCACCACGTAGCTTTCCTCGCGGGTGCTGGCTTCGGTGATGGTGACCGCTCCGCCGTGGACGCGGCGCAGGTAGTTCTCGGATTCCAGCTGGGCCAGATCCCGCCGCACGGTTTCCCGGGTGATATCGAAGCGCTGCGCGAGCTGGGCGACGGTTACTTTCCCGTCAGCTTCCAGCTGCTCAACGATCAGCCGGTGTCGTTCTTCGGCGAACATTCTTGCCTCCGCAATTCCTCATGACCTGCAACACATTGATCTGTGTTTCCATGACTTTATGCCCGATTATGTGGCATCGTCAAGTGAAAATCTGGGGAATCTTTGGCTTTAGTTGGTTTTGAGTGGGTTTGCTAGGGGTTATGCAGAATCAACGCTGGGAGATATGCGTAACCAAGGCAGCGTGCGACTCGATTCTTTCCTCCGGAAATCGCTAACTGTGCGGCCTCAGTTGACTGGAAACCCAGCTAATGAGCAAGACGTCTGTACGGCCAGGAACCAGGGCGGGCAGTTCATGAATTCGACAGGAATCATAGGTTGCCGGGCGAATGAGTTGCGTCAGGATGACGTGCCTGGATCAAGCCATGCCACTCTCCGCGCTTGAATGCGTTCGGTCGAGTTGGCTGAAATGCAACGGTCCTTTGTGCATTCCTTTTCTCTTCGGATGTTCCTCTGCCAAGGTATAACTTCGACCGGAACAGCGTGGAGGCGATCTGAGGCCAGCTCTGATATTTGCACTAGTGGGCGTCTGCTAAAGTCTTTCCGTTGGATTGGCATTTGGCGATGGATTCGTTAGTGCGTTCTCGCATGCTTCCTAGTTGCATTGGGGTCGAATTTACTTTGACGGTGAAAACCATGGGGCCCACCGGCAATCCCGGATCGGCGTCACTGCCATAGATGCCAGCGGCCCGCAGCTCGAGGTCGTATTCGCGAACTTCACCGGAGAGTTCGATTGTTATCTAGTTCGAGCGTTACTGCCGAACCAAGTTCGTGATCACCGAAGTAGCATCGGGGAAGTATCGCTTCGAGGGCTGTATCGAATTCGGCCCGTCCTACCAGCGAACCGAATAGCTCATTATGAATCCAGTGGCATCGCAGCGGAATCAAATGACGAGGAAGCCCTGGACTTGGTGATCGGCGCCTTAGCCTTGATTGATCCGCGAGGGGATCCGATGAGACTTGTCGTGGAGTCCCTGAAAAGCCTCTCGCGACTAACGAGGCCCGCACGATCCAACGAAATTAGTTGCGGCACATGGTTGGGAGATTCTAGGACTAGTGAGTTCTCAAGGATTCTCGTTCTCGGCTGGGGAGCGGTGCCCGGCGAGACTTCTCGCAACCATTGAGTTGAAAGATGTCTCTGGACGGGTGTCGAACTCTTTTGTTATTGACGAACTTGATTGGTGATTAGTGAGCACTCTCAGTCAGAATCAGCGCAGCTCGATAGCCATCTGACTCGAGACAAGACATGGCTTCTAGTTGCTGGAAAGCTATCGGTAGGCAGGTAGCATCCACCCAGCTCTCCCCGCTACTAACATCGACCCAAGGATCCTCGATGAGAATGACGGGACGTTCCGTGGAACCAGCCGTTCCATGGCAGAGTAGCCAGTGCGGAACATCGTAGCCGAGCATCTGCTGCAATGACACCAGCAACAAGACGCGGGCACCCTGACTTAATACTTTGTGAATCTGTGAGATTTCCATACGCATAGAGGTCACCGGCAACCCGGTAGCTTCTGCACGGCGGCGCGAGTCAGCCTGCAAGATGCCCCGCCAGCCACGTTCAACCTCGGGATAATAGTCGACGATTACTGGCTTATCGGTATCCAAAGACACCTGAACTGAGCTTGCTGGCCAGCGCTCAGCGATGGCCAGCCCGAGCCCCACGGGTTCGCAAGCCATGAAATTAGTCGCTTGACGCCACAGTAACAACTCGGCGGTACGCAGGCGATCCATCGTTGCAATGCTCATCGTTTCCCCGTGCGCGGCCAGCGCGGAAACCGCCGCGCAGGTGAAGTTCTCGCTTTGCTGGTAGTGCGAGGTACGCAGATATCGGGCTGGATGTGACCAGTGCACATAGCCGAATTTTGGAATCGATACCGACGCATCTGTGGTGAAGCGTGGAGCAGGCAACGACTGGAAACCCATTTGTTCAGCCAGGTCTGCGAGCCACGGTTCTTCCGACCAGCTTTCCCATTTCACGCAGGCCAGATCTTTTTCCCTGGCGTAGTCCAGCACCGCACGGACGAGCTCTTCATATGCAGCTGTGTCGCGGGCAAGAACCCCAGAGATCTTCACGTATGCAGTCGCCGAACGGGCGGTAAGCAATGCGGCACCGAGTATGGTGGCATCTGATGACTGTATCGTGAGCAGCCGAGCGTTGACCGTTGCCATGAGACTTTCCCACGGACCTGATATGCAACCCAGATGCCGTAGTTGCGCCGGGTGCTGCTCGGGGTCAAAGGCCTGGATTCTCGTTTGCCGGGCAGAGCGTTTCGCCATGATTCCTTACTATTAGGTGGGGTGGAGGCGGCGTCGGTTAGGATCCTCGCTTAACACCTAGGCGCGTGATCGGTACAAAAGCCAAATGAAGTACGGGGAGCCGAGTAACGACACGATCAGACCGGCGGGAATCTGTGCCGGCGCGATTGCGGTACGGCCCAAGGTATCGGCCAGGCAAACTAGCAAGGCTCCGAAAACCATGGACACCGGGATCGCCCGGTGATGGCGGGAACCCACCAACGACCGCGCCAGATGCGGGGCGATGAGTCCGACAAAGCCAACCACACCTACGGCCACGACGCTGAGTGCCGCAAGCAGCGCGGCAATGGACAATGAGACTAATCGGATGCGAATGGTCTTGACGCCCAGCACCCGGGGCAGGTCTTCGTCGATGGCTAGCAGGTCCAGCTTGCGTCCCATGAGCAGTACGACCGGAAGAGCTAATGCCAACACCGTCAGAACAGGTAACACGTCTGCGAACTGACGTCCATAAGTTGAGCCAGACAGCCAGGTGTAGATGCGCGGAGTTTCCCACGAATTAATGCTCAGCAGCAGGTAGGTGGTGACCGCAGAGAGCGTGTAGCCAGCACCGATGCCGATTAGCACAAAACGTTCAGGGGAGAATCCTCGACGCCAGGCTAGCGCGGTGATGGCAGCGAAGGTCGCGAGCCCGGCAATCACCGCAAAAATCACCAGTAGCGAGCGGGAACCGCCAAAGGCAGTGACCACTACAGCCGCGCCCAGCCCTGCCCCCGCGGTAATACCCAGGATTCCGGGCTCGGCCAATGGGTTTCGCACGGCGCCCTGCACCAAACAACCAGCCAGTCCTAAGGCGGCTCCGGCACCCAGCGCCGCGCTGGTCCGTGGTGCACGTTCGGAGAAGGCTCGGGCAATGAGCTTGGGCGCATCATCCTGGAACCACAAGGCGAGATCTCCCAGCTTGAGTAACATGCTCCCGGCCAAAAGGCCTAGAATCACGGCTCCCAACAGCAAACTGAATCCCAGCGTCATGGTGAGAACGAATCGGCGGTTGCTGCGCAATTTGCTTGCTACCTGTAACGGGTTGCGGGAGCTGGAAGCTTCGGGCAGTCGCATTGCCAAGATGATGATCAGCACCCCGCCCAGGATCGCGGTGGGAACTCCAGTAGGAATGGAAGCCGCACCTTGCGCACCGAGCGAGGCACGAAGCGAAACATCGGCCAGCAGGATCAGTAGCGCACCAATCAGGCCGGTGGCGGGGAGCAAGAACAGTTGACGGCGCAAGACTACCAGGCGGCGCGACAGCAGTCGGGCGAGCACGGGGGCGCCAAGCCCTACAAAAGCAATCGGGCCGGACAGCGAAACGGAAACGCCGGTGAGCAGCACAGCACACAGGACGGCGAGAGTGCGGGTTGAGCGCACCGGGATGCCGAGCACCGCAGCGTTTTCATCACCCAAGGACAGGACATCCAGTCGGCGAGAGAGCAAGAGGCAGATGGCCAGCACCACCAAGATCACTGGCAGACTGCGCAAGAATGCATCGAGATTTAATTGGGCCAGCGACCCTGAACCCCAGGCATACAGTCCAGTCGTATTTTCCTTGAACAGCAGTAAAATGATTCCGCTGCCTGCTTCCAACGCCATGGCGATGGCAGAGCCAGCGAGGATCAACCGGGTGGTGGCGGTTCCCGCGCTGCGCCCAGAGATAGCCAATACGATCCCGGCGGCGAGCAGCCCGCCAGCGAATGCGAGAGTGCTGGAAGCCAGCGTGGACATGCTTATTCCCAAGGCAGCAGCCACGCTCAACGCGAAGAATGCACCAGAGGTGACAGCCAATGTGTCCGGCGAGGCCAGCGGGTTGCGGGTGACGGATTGGAGCAATGAACCTGCCACCCCCAAAGCCAGACCAACGGCGGCACCCGCACAGAGGCGCGGTAGCCGGGAGCCGGTGAAGATCTCGGCGGCTCCTACCCCTCCGATACGGGTGTCATCTCCGGTGAGTGCGCGTAGCAGTTCACCCAAACCAATACCGGAGGTCCCCTGGGTGAGGTGCCAAGCACCCACCAGCAGTACCGCTGCCGCTAAGGCGGCGAGCAGACCTAGGCCAGTGGCGAGACGGGTACCGGTGACTGGCGCGGGGGAATAACCAGGGCCGGTCATTCGGATGCCGACCCTGCTGTCCACGATGTGTCGCTCTGCTGATTTTTCAGCGGTTTTCATTTCAGTTGTACGCTACTTGGCTTCCGAGGCGGAGGTCAGTGCATCGGTGAAGGCATCTACCGCTTGACTGGTGGATTTCGGCCCGCCGGCACCCCAGATGTTTGGGAACTGGAAGGTCCGGCCATCCTTGACTGCGGTCAAGTTGTTCCAGATCTCGCTGGATTCCAGCTCGGTGGTCCACCCGGTGCCTGCGTCGTTGGAGTAGAACAGGTTGACGTCGCCAACGCCCGCTAGGCCTTCTATGTCCGTCTGGGCCAGTCCGTATTCTTTGTTCACGCCGCCGGATCCGAAGGACTTGTTGATGTCATCGTTCCAAGCTGGGCTCAGGCCCAGTTCCTTGCCAAGCTCTGTGAACAGAGCCCCGTCAGTGTATGGACGAATCGTCAGGTTGGAGCCGTCAACCCAACCGTCGAAGAAGAGGAAGTCGGTGGTTTCCAACTTCACCTCGGAGACTTCCTGTTTTTTCTGCGCCAAGTGGGCGTCGAATTCGTTGAGCACTAACGCAGCACGCTCGGTGCGGCCGGTGGCTTCGGCGACCTGTGAGAAGACTTTTTTCATGTTGCCGATGGGATCCGCAGAATCGTTGCCCTTGACCGCCAATACGGGAACGTCGCCCTTATCAAGCTGCGACAGCACGGGGTCTTCTTCACTAAAAGCGTCCACGATGATTAAGTCGGGGTCCAGCGCGTAGATCGAATCCAGATCTGGCTCGCCACGTTCACCCACCGAAGCAACACCCTCAGGCAGCTCCTCTGCAGTGACGTAGGTGCTATATCCATCTGGGGAAGCGACGCCCACCGGAGTGACGCACAAGGTTAGTACATCTTCAATTTCCTGCCATTCGAGCACCACCACGCGCTCGGCTGGTTTATCCAATTCAAGTGTGCGGCCCAGATCATCGGTCATAGATACCGGATCTGTGCTAGTGGCGGTGGTGTCATTCGCGCAACTTGCGGATGCGGCAGCGGGGCTCCGTTCGGCACCAGCGCTGCTAATGTCCGTGGTACCGCAAGCGGTGGCTGAGAACAACAGTGCTAGAGCGGCCGCTGAAGTGACTGCATTTCGAGCGAGTGTAGGCATAGGTTTTCCCTTGTAATTATATGTTTCGGTGGTAGAAAGAAAGTGGTTAGCTCATCCGGTGGCGGCTAACCGGTTCGATGCGCAACAATCCATTCTGCTTATCAGAGAGGACCTGCACAGGGATCTCATAGACCTCCGAGAGGTTATCTGCGGTGAGGACCTCAGCGGGGGTTCCTGAGACGTATACCCGGCCGTGTTTCATCAGCACCAGCCGATCAGCCAACGCGGCGGCTTGATTCAGGTCATGCAGGACGATGCCGATGGCTAGCCGATCTTGACGGGCTAGATCATGGACCAGATCTAGGGTCTCGACCTGATATCTCAAGTCGAGGTGATTGGTCGGCTCGTCGAGAAGCACCACATTGGTTTGCTGTGCCAAGCACACGGCCAACCAGACACGTTGAAGTTCTCCACCGGATAGTTCCCCAGCTGCCTTCCGGGACATCGAGGTAGTGCCAGTCAGTTCCATGGCCGAGGCAATCGCCGCATGATCCGTATCGGATAGCCCCGAGAAACCGCGCCGATATGGATGGCGACCGAAGGCGACGATATCTGCCACGGCTAACCCTTCCGGGGTGGCGTGGGACTGCGCGAAGAGCGTAACTTCGTGGGCGAATGTTCGTCCATTCAGCGTGCTAATTTCGCGGGCCTCCCCGTGAGAATTGGAGAGCGTGATCACCCCCGCGGCGCGCTCATGCAACCTTGCCATGGAACGGAGAAGTGTGGATTTCCCGCTGCCATTGGGTCCAATGAGTGCGGTGACTTCACCCGGGGATAAACGGATGGAAGCACCGTCCACTACAGTGCTTTTGCCGTAGCGCAGCACTACCTCGTGGGCGAGCATCGTTCCGGCTGCGGCGGATGCTGCTCCGGACGCCACGTCTAGCATGCGTAAGGAACGGATTGAATACGTCCGATTTGAATAGGTATTTTCACTTAGGTAAGTCTAAGTTAACTAATCGATGTCAGCAATCGATGATTTCTGACAGTGCATCCGGCTTTTCGGTCACCTATTCACATTTGCTAAGGTGAATTTGCCAGGTGTGGAGCCCATGGTGCGTCGAAAAGCGTCGATAAAAGTACTCGGCTGCGCGTAGCCCAGCATTTCAGAGATGTCTTGGACGCCTTCACCGTTGGTGAGCAGCTCCAGGGCGCGATGAATTTTCACCGCTTGACGCCACTGGGCAAAGGATAAGCCGGTTGCTTCGCGGAAGACTCGCGTGATGGTTCGTGAGCTGATTCCAGCATCTACCGCCCATCGCTCGAGAGATCGGTTATCCGCAGGGTTGGCTAGTAAACGGTTGGCAATGCCATGGATACGAGGGTCATCGGGCAAGCGCAGCGCTAGCTGATGAGCTGATGGTTTGAGTACGTCGAAAACTACAGCCTCCGCACGCGCTCTGGCTTCTTGGCTCAGTTCCCGACTGGATAAATGGACCAGCAACGACTTAAGCAACGGTTTCATGTCGATCACTGTAGGGGTACTGAATGGGGTGGTGGTTCGTTCAGGGGAAAAGAACGCGCTGAAAAGTTCTACATGTGCGGTCAGGCGTCCACCGTGCAGCGCTCCGGACGGAATCCACAGACCATGACCCTCGGAGACCGTAAAAATCTGTCCTTCGATTTGAGCGGTGAGTGTCCCATCTTGGGTCCATAAGAGCTCATGGGCCAGGTGCGAATGAGGCTCCCACTCCGTAGAGACCTCAATGGTGTGCGTTTCGCTCAGAATCACAAATGATGAGGTCGCATCGCTAGGCAAGGCAGTTGCTTGCACTAGAGCAGTACCTGGTTCACGGGACCAAGTACCAAGCCCGATGGTCGAGGTAGGAGGGGAAGTCATATTTGCAGTATAGAAAGTATTCGGCATGACATAGCAAGTTTCATGTGAGATCTACCGAACCCCTTGAAGAACGGTTCAATAATCGCGTGCCAAAATTCTACGGATCGGCTACTAAACCAAATACATTTCACCCCCAACTGGTTCAATCAGGAATCTAGGCTGCGTTCGGTTACCCACAGAAGGCTATTCCAGTGTGTAGTACTCAAGCATGTCATCACGTTTTTCCAGTCTGAATCCTCGACTGGTGAGCAGTCGGGTTGAAGCAGTGTTAGCCGGAGCTACGCGGGCACTGAATTTCGTAATTCCGTATATCTTGGGAATTGAAATCAGGGTGCTATCGAGCACGGCTCCACCAACTCCTCGCCCCCATTGATCTGGAGATACCCAGTAACCGACCTCCACGCAACTTTCCTGCCGGGTGCAAAACACGAGGCCCACTGCTGCATTTGCTTCAGTAGCTAGGAACCATCGAGAGCCCCCCACAGTGTCGAGTGGTTCATGTTGGAGGGATTGCTTAACGCAGGCGTTGATGGTTTGCCGGTCCCATGGCTCCCCATACCCAATAAAACGAGCTACACGTTCATCCGAGGCCATGCTGGCAAAGAATTCGGTGTCTGCGCTGCGAAATGGACGCAGGGTAATTGATTGTGAGCGCGACATCCAAAGCCTTTCGATGTCGTAAATTTAAAAAACTCTTAAATGCATTAAACAGTACTAGACCTACCTATGGCGCTCTTATTTCAAATAGAGGTCAATGAGCGCTCAGAATCCCGCGCCGACCGCGCCGAGCGTCCCATAGCGGAAACCGAAGAACACGGCCCAGTGAAACGGTCCACAACGAGAACCTGCGCAAAGAACTGTTGAAGGTGAAACGGGAGAACGGCTTCATAAAAGTTGTCGGCGCCTATCGCGCCTCGAACAGTAAGGAGTAAGCGCGGTCTTAGACTTCATCGAAGCCCACATAGGCGAGTATCCAGTGAACTGGATGGGCAGGAAACCCAGAATTCCAGGGGCAGTCACTACCGATGTCTGAACGCCTGCCAAGAGCTGAGCGAAGCCTAAGTCCTGCGAGCACACCGCACGAAACTGCTCCAGGACGAGTGTGAGGCGTCCAACCAGGTCGCCGGTGGCGGACAATCAGTGGATTTGATCCGCAAAAACCATGAGGAAGACCTCTCGACATCCACGGTGATGTCGCTCATGAAAGAGCTGAGAATCCGGGCCAGGCGGATGAGCGCCTTCAAAACCACGACCGTGCGTGAGCGCCAATCCCGGACGGTGCGTATAGAAAACCATAGGGTCGACAATCTCGGCATGCGTGACTTCCGCTCCTCGCGGCTTGCGGCGAAACTGTTAGGCGATATTGCCTGCCTGCGCGCCGGTGAAGGCTGGTTGTATTTGGCGACGGTGATCGATTTGAATTCGCGACAGATCGTGGGCTGGTCAATGGGTAAGAACATGTAAACGTAGTTGGCCATTGACGCGAGGGGGCTTGCTGCGTCGCAGGCGTTCATCCAGTTTGGTAGTGTGTTCCATTCAGACCGAGGCCCCAATGTACCTCGGCGCGTTCCAGAGGTGGTGTGCTGCGCACAGGGTGCAGTAGTCGACGGGACGCGCCGGGGTGTCCCTGGGATAATTCCGTCGCCGAGTCAGCCTTCTGGACGATCAAGAAGGAAATGTTCCACCACAGGTTCTTCAGCAGCAGGGTGGCTGCGTGTGCCGCAGTGAAGGAGTGCATCGCGGTTTGGTACAACCGGAAGCGCCCGTATACGGCAAATGGCGGAGTTAGCCCCCAGGCGGTTCTGGACTCGTATCAGGAAAGGGATCCTCTAGCTTTGACGGCTTGAGGAAATGTACAAAAAGATCAAAGTTCGTGTCCCAAAAACTTGACCAGCTCAGGAGCGAGCTCATCCCTTATGAGCTAACAATCGACGACACTGGCAAGATCCAAAACATCGTAGTGAAGGATGATGAGTATCTTGTCTCGCAGTCTGCGGCACTAGCTCTAACTACCGAAGAAGAGGAAATCGAAGTTGACCCCACTGTCCCTGGCAGCGAGGAGGACAGTGGGGCATTAATCAATCCTCTCCCCCTGAACGTCGCCGAAATGGCGGCTTCAAAGCTTAGTTCGTCCAACAAGACGAAAGTTGCAAACTACGCAATCAAGTGGGCTAAGTCGTACAATCCTGCCTATAAGAGGCACGGCTACGACTGTACTAATTTCGCTTCCCAAGCGCTTTATGCAGGTGGATGGAAGAAAATTGAAGGCTACTACAAGAGCAACTCGAAATGGTTTGGCAATGGTGTCATGACCAGCTGGACTTGGAGCGGTGCTGAAAATTTCTATCGTTTTGCCCGGAATGAATCAAAGCGGGCTTCACGTCTTGCCAGTGTCTACAGCCTCGTTCCTGGAGATATCCTTCAGTACAAAACGAACGGTGCCAAGATTAAGAATATGACGCACACCATGGTGACCACTAAGAAAATCAATGGTGTCCCATACCTCTCGTACCACAGCAACGCTACTTTGAATAAGCCCTTCACTCAGCTGAAACCACTGAATGTAACTTGGTACGCGCATAGGATCTAGTCGTACAGCTCATTCGATTTGCAAAGGTCATTTGTGTACGAAAAACGCATCTCAAAGATTATTGCCCCACTACTGCTGTTTCCGCTAGCTCTTTCGGCAGCAGGGTGTTCAGCCGATAGGAAGCAGGCTTGTGACGGAGGAAAACCCGTCAGCGATCCACAGGAAGCAGTTCGAGTACTACTTGAGGCTGCAGAAACAACTGACCATGACAAAGCGTGTTCAGTGATCATGGACAAATTAGACGAAACAGTCATGAACACACAGCTAGCTGCGCTGAAGACCGACATGGATTCGGTAGAAGTCACCTCATCCAACTTCACGATGGTCGAGTTCGAGCGCGGCGGTCCAGCACACTTCTACCATGTGTATGCTGATCAGCCTGATAAGTCCGTGGACCTTACGTTCATGGACGTTGGCAAAGGATCGCGAATAGTATTTGGCGAAAACTACTGAGTCACTACCGTATTATCAAGCCCCGCGATAAGGACGTAGACCCTGAATCTCATTCAGGGTCTGCGTCCATTCAGCTGATTGCTCATCGATATGAGCAGGGGTCGGTGCTGGTGACCTCGAATATGCCTTTCGGCCGGTGGGGTGAGGTTTTCGGTAATGATGTTGTTGCTTCGGCGATGCTTGATCGTTTGGTTCATCATGCGGAGGTGTTGTCTTTGGCTGGGGATTCATATCGGGTGAAGAACCGTCAGGATCTGCTGCGCAACGCTGAGCAGGTATAGAACAAATTGGGTGTGGAGGGGTCAATTTTCGATTGGCGGTAGGGGGTCAATTTTCAGTTAGCGTTGATAAACTTTGGCTACAAATCCCGCTGTGGGTTCTGAACATGCGAGCATTCCCCGTTCAGGATAGTCGTGGACGTTAGACGCAGGCTAGGTATGCCATGAGGTTCTCGTCCCGTTGAACACCCTGGGTCCTCGCAAGCTCGTCTCCAGGGTGTGTCGGGCGTCCGCTGGCGTGTCCGGTTGGTGGCCCGGACTTCGTCCGGTCTTTTCCTGTTTTTGCTGCTGTCCTTCGGAGTGTACGGGCCACCTCCAAACCCACAAGCCACTCGCTGCGCTTCGGGCGTGCTCCACCAGAAATTCTTGGTCCGCGCTCCTTCGTCGCTTCTTTCGGCCCAAGATTTTCGTGGATTGCGCACCCCTGAC
This sequence comes from Glutamicibacter sp. NPDC087673, assembly GCF_044743255.1. Taxonomy (NCBI): domain Bacteria; kingdom Bacillati; phylum Actinomycetota; class Actinomycetes; order Micrococcales; family Micrococcaceae; genus Glutamicibacter; species Glutamicibacter sp. NPDC087673. The sequence continues at coordinate 300,324 of NZ_JBIUWB010000005.1, read as the reverse complement.
GGGTTGATGGGTTTCCGGCTGGCCCCGCTTCATTTCTTTTCGCCAGCAGGCAGAAAAACAACCGGGGGAGGGCTTCGACGGGAGGCTGGCAATCTGCCCCACTTTCCGTGAAGCGAAAGGATGCAAAAACCTATGCAGACCACGACCAAAGACAGCCGCGAAACCGTTACCGTCCCGGCAACTGTCGAGCGCGACATGTACGGCGAAATGTATGACTGGATGGAATCGCTGGCCGGTACCGGGTGGTACGAAGTTCCAGGGTGGGGACGCGACGGATGGGACCTGGGATCCTGGCCTTACATCATCTTCGCCGCGACGAAGACGACCGATGAAACCGGGAAGTTGTGCGGATACACCACCTACGTGGAAGGCGACGTAACTGGTCAAAAGAACTAGGCCGTCCGGCAGAACGCTCCGATTATGGACAAGGGGAGCAACAGCTAGGAAGCCTTTTTGGTTTCCTTGGTAGCAAACCAGCCGGGCAAGCTAATCAGCAGCCCCACGACACCAACAATCGCCACCACCCAAAGAGCCGGGGCAGGCCATGAGTCCAGGTTGTTCTCATCCATGATGACCCCCGTAGAATACAGGGCAATCCCGCTGCATACCAAGGCAGTCAAGCTCATCCCGAGGGCCACGGACCATAGGGTTCTTCGATTTGCATCCACTGTCTGCTCCTTCGTATCTCCAGTCAACTGGCGCACTTCCAAGGAAGCTTCTGCTTCCGGAGAATTCTGAATAGTGCGTCAACCCAGAGTACTGTCTCCGATGCCTCTTAGCTGGGTGCCGCAGAGGGAATCCTCGCCCAGAGAAATTTCAACTCCGTGCAGCATTGAGGGTGCGGCGCAATGCTATTGCGAGATGCTGGAATGTTCTCGGGCCAGGGGAATTGAGTTTTCATATAGCAGTGCGGGCGGGATTTTTCTTCTTTCGTTCGCGCTCGTAGCGAATCGAAATCGATTCTCTCTGCCTGTTTTAGGGTTGGGTCGTTTGGCCTTGCGTTGCAGTGCTGTGGTTTGCAGATTTTTCGATCTGTGATTGAACGCGTCGAGCACTTCGGGGCCACACCCACGGCATGCCGTGGGCCAATTGCGTCGACCATGGTTCGTCAGAGGTCTTGTTCTTCCTTCGGAATGCTCCGTGCAAAAGTTCAGCGTCGTTGACCAAACCGGCCGATTCCGGGGAATTGCCGCAGAAAAATGGGTGCATGCAACGCAACGTTGCATGCACCCATTTCCTGGAATCTTGGACTCCCTAGGCAAGTACCTGGCGCTTGGAGGAAATGACGCCGGTATTGAATCCAGCCAGGCGCAGGCCGCCGTGGAAGCGGGCGTGCTCGATCTTCACGCAGCGGTCCATGACCACATTCATGCCCGCGGCCTCGGCGCGCCGGGCCACTTCCTCATGCCAGGATCCCAGCTGCAGCCACAGGGTCTTCGCGCCTACGGCCAGGGCCTCGTCCAGCACGGTAGGCAGGTCATCGTGCTTGCGGAAAACCTCGACCAGGTCCGGGGTCTCCGGCAGATCGGCCAGCGACTTGTACACCGGCTGGCCCAGGATCTCATCGAGTACCGGGTTGATGAAATACACCTTGTACTTGGAGGAGGAGAGCAGGTAGGTAGCCACGAAATAGCTGGCGCGCGATGGCTTGTTCGAGGCACCGACAATGGCGATGGACTTGGTGTCGCGCAGGATCTCCAGGCGCTGTGCGGCTCCAGGGCCTTCCCAAGCGGTATCAACGGCAGTCATTAGATTGCTCCCTTCGAAGCGGTTGGCAATGCGCAGGCGGAACCATCATAGGCCGGAGCCTCGAACCCTGCGGCGGAAGCGGCAATCGCTTCCTGCGAAGCGGCCAGCGCCTGGTCCAGATCCCAGAGGATGTCCTCGACATCTTCCAGTCCTACCGACAGCCGGATCAGATCTTCTGGCACGCCAGCGGAGACCAGCTGCTCGGCGCTCAGCTGCTGGTGGGTGGTGGAGGCCGGGTGCAGCACCAGGGTGCGGGCATCGCCGATGTTGGCCAGGTGGCTGGCCAGCTGCAGGGCTTCGATGAACTTCGAGCCGGCTTCGCGCCCGCCCTTCACTCCGAAGCTGAAGACCGAGCCGACGCCCATGGGCAGCAGCTCCTTGGCCTGCGCGTGCTGCGGGTGGGATTCCAGGCCGGCATAGTTCACGTAGGTCACACGCTCATCGGCCTGCAACCAGGCAGCGACCTGCTTCGCGTTGGACAGGTGGTTGTCCATGCGCTGCGGCAAGGTCTCCAGGCCCTGCAGCAATTGGAATGCGGACTGGGCCGGCAGAGCCGGTCCGAAGTCGCGCAGCTGTTCGCTGCGCAGCTTGGTCAGGAAGCCGTACTCGCCGAAGTTGTCCCACCAGGAGACGTTGCCGTAGCTGGCAACCGGTTCGGTCATGGTGGGGAACTTGCCATTGCCCCAGTTGAACTTGCCCGACTCGATGACCACGCCGCCCAGGGTGGTGCCGTGCCCGCCGATGAACTTGGTGGCCGAGTGGATCACGATGTCCGCGCCGTGCTCGATAGGGCGCAGGATGTACGGGGGAGTGAGCGTCGAATCGACTACCAGCGGGAGATTGTGGCGGTGCGCCACCTCGGCCAGGCCCTTCAGGTCAGCGATGTCGCCGGACGGGTTGGCCACCACCTCGGTGTAGACGGCCTTGGTGTTTTCCTGGATCGCCGCTTCGAAGTCGGCGGGATCATTGGAGTCGATGAAAGTGGTGTTGATGCCGAAGCGGCGCAGCGAGACATCGAGCTGGGTGATGGTGCCGCCATAGAGCTTCGAAGAAGCCACAATGTGGTCGCCTGACTGGGCCAAGGCCGCGAAGGTGACGAATTCCGCGGCCATGCCCGAGCCGGTGGCTACCGCTCCGATGCCGCCTTCCAGCGAAGCCATGCGCTCTTCGAAAGCCGCTACGGTCGGGTTGCCGATACGCGAGTAGATGTTGCCGTACTTCTGCAGGGCAAAGAGGTTGGCCGCATCGTCGGCGTCCTTGAAGACGAACGAAGTGGTCTGGTAGATCGGCACTGCGCGTGAGCCATGCTCGGCATCGGGGGTGCCTCCGGCATGCAATGCGCGGGTGCGGAATCCAAACTTGTGATCTGCCATGGTGGCTTACGACTCCTTGTCGATTGGGGTTTCGCGGGCACCGTAGGGCGGGCCGCGATCGAGGCAGGAATCCCGGAATCAATGTCGCTTCCTGCTGTGGTCCAACGGGTAGGCGGCTGCATCGTTTCTGGCGGTAGCACCGTAACCACCGGATGTGGCAGGTTGCTGCGGCGTCATCGAACCAGATCTCTCAACCGCTCGGGATGGTGTAATAATCTTCGCAACATGACCGTTCTTGACCCAACTATGAGTCGTAACGTTGCGTATTGGACGTAATGCCGGAGATTCTTCGATACCTGTTACCCCGGTTAGGCTGGAGCCATGGATACTTCGCTGGCACTGGTGCGACACGGGCAGACCGATTGGAACCTTGCAGGGCGCCTGCAGGGGCGTACCGATATCCCGTTGAACGACACCGGGCGCGAGCAAGCTCGCGAGGTCGGGCGCCAGCTGATCGGCCAGAACTGGTCGCTGGTACTTGCTTCGCCCTTGGAACGTGCCCGGGAAACTGCCGCGCTGATTGCCCAGCAGATCGGGGCCGAGACGGGGAACGCCGTTCCGGAACTCATTGAACGCGGCTTCGGCCCGCTGGAAGGCCGGATCATGGCCGAGGTCAGCGGAGCGGAATCGGCTGCTGCCAAGGACCTGCGTGAGCCGCGTGCCCAGATCTTGAGCCGTGCGGTGCCAGCGCTGCTGGACTTGGCCAGCAGGCATGCCGGGCGCAAGGTCATGATTGTCAGCCATGGGGCCACCATGCGCACCATCCGCGACGCATTGGCCGGAACCACGGATCCCCAAGGCGTGGAAAATGGCGAAATGCTCCACCTGGACTTGATCCGCCTTGAGCAGATCGCCAGCGAATTGGATCTGGTGGCATTCTAGGAATCCATGGGTATCTGCGTGAAGGAATTTTTTTCGTTCACGCCTCACAAAATGGTCTCCTCGTACGTTTACATGGTGAGAAGCCATGAAGGCGCAAAATTCCAGGAGAGCCATGCAAGCACCGTTCGAGCGGATAGTCCAGGACTATGGACTCAACATCCTGCGCGTTTGCCGTGCCCTGCTTGATGAGCATCGCGCGCAAGACGCCTGGTCCGAAACGTTCCTTGCCGCGCTCAAGGCGTACCCGCAACTGCCGGAGGACGCCAATGTCCTGGCATGGCTAGTGCGTATTGCCCGGAACAAAGCCATTGACGAGTTGCGCAGGAACAAGCCGGAAATCCTCATCGGCCAAGACGTGGACAGCCTGGCCCCATCGGCCCAACGGCCGGATCTGCAGTTGGAAAACCTGCAGCTGTGGCATGAGGTGAACCAGCTTCCTGGCAAGCAGCGGCAGGTGGTGGCCTACCGCTACCTGGGCGGAATGAGCTACGCGCAAATTGCCGGAATCCTTTCCGGCACCGAAGCTGCCGCCCGGCGTTCGGGCGCCGATGGGATCAAGAATCTGCGGGCCCGGATGGATGACCAAGAACTATGGCGGGAGCAGCCATGAACGGAAAAAATTATCGGCAGCAGGCTACGGCCGCTGAAGCGCAAGTCCTCGACTCGCTGCAGGACCGGCTCGTTGAACGGGCCCGTGCACGGGAACTTGTTGATGTTGCCTATCGCGTGGTCGATAGCCCCGTGGGGGCCTTGCTGCTGGCCAGTACCGATGCCGGGCTGGTCCGGGTCGCTTTTGAATCCGAAGGCCATGACCGGATTCTGGAGGTGCTCTCGGAAAGGCTCAGCCCGCGGATCCTGCGCGACAAGTCGAGCTTGGATGGTGCCGTCCGGCAGCTGGATGAGTATTTCGCGGGCCAGCGGCATGGCTTCGATCTTCCGGTGGACTTGCAGCTCTCCACCGAGTTCCGCCGCCAGGTGCAGCTGGAACTGGGTCATATCGATTACGGGCGTACCCTGAGCTACGCCCAGCTGGCGCAGCAGATCGGCAAGCCGAAGGCGGTGCGGGCCGTCGGTTCAGCCTGCGCCACCAACCCGATTCCCATCGTGCTGCCCTGCCATCGGGTGCTGCGCACCGATGGTTCATTGGGCGGCTACCTGGGAGGCTTGGAAGCCAAGTCCGAGCTGCTGAAGCTGGAGAACCCGGACTTCGCCAGCGGCGCCGCGACGCTGTTCTGACGGGCAGTTCCCGCATGAAACAAGTGCTGGGCTGCTGCCTCCCTTGCGGGAAGCAGCAGCCCAGCACTAATTGCTACGGGCTCGCGGCCCAGCAGCTGCTACTTGCTGCGCAGTTCGAAGCGATCTGCGTCCATGAGCTTGGCCCAAGCGGAGGCGAAGTCATTGACGAACTTCTCCTTGGCATCATCCGAAGCGTAAACCTCGGCCAGTGCACGCAGCTCGGAGTTGGCACCGAACACCAGATCCACGCGGCTGCCGGTCCAGCGGCCATCGGTGGTGGTGTAGGTCTGCTCGTCAGCGGATGGGGTCCATTCCAACCCCAGCTCCAGCAGGTTCGCGAAGAAGTCGTTGGTCAACGCGCCTGGGGTGTCGGTGAAGACGCCCAAGTTGGAACCGTCCCAGTTATTGCCGATGACGCGCAGTCCACCGAGCAGTACGGTCGCTTCCGGTGCCGAGAGGCCCAGCAGATTCGCGCGGTCGATCAGCAAGTACTCGCTAGGCAGCTTGACGAAGCCCGAGTCGTAGTTGCGGAATCCGTCGGAAACTGGTTCCAGCCATGCGAACTGGTCAACGTCGGTTTGCTCCTGGGTTGCGTCTACGCGGCCCGGGGTGAATGGAACCTCGACCTGCTGGCCAGCTGCCAGGGCTGCCTGCTCGACTCCGACGTTGCCGGCTAGGACAACGACGTCCGCGAAGGAAGCCTTGATCCCGGAAGTGGCGTTGAAGTTGTCAACAATCTCTTCCAGCTTGGCAATTACCGGCTTGAGCTGCTCAGGCTGGTTCACGCTCCAGGAGACCTGTGGTTCCAGGCGGATGCGGCCGCCGTTAACGCCGCCGCGCTTATCCGAGGTGCGGAAGGTCGAAGCGGCCTTCCAAGCCGTGGATACCAGCTGCTGGACGGTCAGTCCCGAATCGTTGATCAGGGCTTTAAGTGCGGCAACTTCAGTTGCACCCAAGGTGGTCTGCGGAGCTGCTGGCAGTGGATCCTGCCAGAGCAGGTCCTCAGCAGGAACCTCTGGGCCGAAGTAGCGGGACTTCGGGCCCATGTCGCGGTGGGTCAGCTTGAACCATGCGCGGGCGAAGGCGTCTGCGAACTGGTCTGGGTTCTCCTTGAAGTTCTTGGAGATCGGGCCGTAGACCGGGTCGAAGCGCAGGGCCAGGTCGCTGGTAAGCATGCGTGGCTCGCGGTGTTCCAAGGTCTCGAATGCAGGCTGGACCAAGCCGGCTCCGCCATTGTTGACCGGGCGCCACTGCTTGGCGCCTGCTGGGGATTCGAACAGTTCCCATTCGTAGGCGAAGAGGATGTGGAAGAACTCGTTGTCCCAGCGGGTTGGGTGGTAGGTCCAGGTGACTTCAAGACCCGAGGACACGGTGTCCGCGCCCTTGCCGGTGCCGTGGCCGTTCTTCCAGCCCAGTCCCTGCATTTCAAGCGGAGCTGCTTCTGGATCCGGGCCGATCTTGTCATCGGCATGCGCGCCGTGGGTCTTGCCGAAGGTGTGGCCACCGGCGATCAGCGCGACGGTCTCCTCGTCGTTCATGCCCATGCGGCGGAAGGTTTCGCGGATGTCTACGGCCGAGGCCAGCGGATCCGGATTTCCGTCAGGACCCTCAGGATTCACGTAGATCAGGCCCATCTGCACTGCTGCCAGAGGAGCATCCAGGTCTCGCTTGCCGGTGTAGCGTTCGCTGTCCAGCCAGACCTTTTCCGGGCCCCAGTAGACATCGTCATCTGCTTCCCAAACGTCCTTGCGGCCGCCGGCGAAACCGAAGGTCTCGAAGCCCATGTCTTCCAGAGCCACGTTTCCAGCCAGCAGGATAAGGTCGGCCCAGGAAATCGACTGGCCGTACTTCTTCTTCACTGGCCACAGCAGGCGGCGAGCCTTGTCCAGCGAAACGTTGTCAGGCCACGAGTTCAGCGGAGCGAAGCGCTGCTGGCCTGCGCCGCCGCCGCCGCGGCCGTCGTGCGAGCGGTAGGTGCCTGCGGAGTGCCAAGCCATGCGGATGAAGAACGGGCCGTAGTGGCCGAAGTCTGCTGGCCACCAGTCGTGCGACTGGGTCATGATTTCGGTCAGGTCGGCTTTTACTGCCGACAAGTCGAGGGCATTGAAGGCTTCAATGTAGTCGAAGTTCTCGTCCAGCGGGTTGGAAACCTGCTGGTTCTTGGCCAGAATCCTCAGATTCAGCTTATTCGGCCACCATTCGGTGTTGGCATTGCCCTGGGTAGGGTGAATTCGACCCGCGCCGCCAACTACTGGGCACTGACCTGCAGTCATCTCAGACATGTGCTCTTTCCTTCCGGATTGTTTAGGGTTTATCTGGTTTTATCCATCGCACAGCAGCTGCGCTGATGACGATGGCAAATCTAGGGGTTTACTTAGACAGCAACTATGCGTTCGCAGCCTGGCAATCCGGGCAGGTGCCCCAATAGATCACTTCGGCTTCATCAATGCTGAACCCGTGGTCATTGGAAGCATGCAGGCACGGGGCGCCGCCGACAGCGCAGTCGACGTCCGCCAGCGTTCCGCACTGGCGGCACACCACATGGTGGTGATTGTCGCCAACGCGGGCTTCATAGCGGGCGGTATGGCCCTGTGGCTGTATCTGCCGAATGACACCCAGTTTCGTGAAGAGCCTGAGTGAATCGTAGACAGCTTGGTGCGACACATTGGGGTGATCTTCACGGACAGCCGAAATGATGGTTTCGGTATCCGCGTGCGGGTGCGCCGCGACGGCGGAAAGTACCGCAACGCGCGGTTGCGTGACCCGCATCGATGCCGCCTTCAGCACCTGCTCGATCCCTGCCTGTGATGTCATGTACCCAGCATGCCTGCTTATTTTGAATCAGTCAAGATAAGTTCCAGTGTATTTCGCGTTAAAAGTGGGTGGACTCCAGCTGACTGGTTGAATCGGTGCTTCATTAGTAAGTATTCCGTATGATGCATGTTCAAGCGTGATGTGCTTCTGGGGGAGGGAAATTACGAAATCGCAGACATTTCACCCGAAATAAGAAAGCGAATAGTGCGTGGTTTTATCTTGGGAAATATTGCGGTCCAATTGATGATTCCACGGGTTCGGGGAGCGAAAAACCCTGTGGGGCGAGGAAGCTCACATGGATGGCGCTGCCAGCGTAAACAATGTGATCCCGGGGTGCTGAAGATCCGGAAACGGCGAGAAATCAAGGATCTGATTTGACCCTTGATGAGATGTCGACCATGCTGGAAAAGGCCCATTTTGGGATTTATCGTGTCAAAATCGTGCTAAATCGAGTCAACTCGCAGGAATAATTCGCGGGATATTAGCGGAGAATAGTCGTTTCTTTCAGGCTGCTCCAACGCGAGATTTAGACACAGTGGACCGACACCCGAAAAGCAATTCGCAATCAATCACACTGCATGGCGATCGTTTACTCGAGAGGCGATGGCTCGGCAGATTCCGCCCGGATCTTATCCACGGGATCTCACCAGTGAAGGAAGACCGCAATGAAGCAGACGGATCAATCAATCGGCGACCTCGTTGAGGAACTGCATTCAGTTCGTCACAGACGACCTAAGAAGTACTCACTTTCCGGTACGGATTACTGGGTATTCGGAATCGCCGGCGCTCTAGCGCTGGCCTTTATCATTTGGGGTTTCGCTAGCCCCGAAGGGCTGGGCAAGGCCTCCAGCGCGGCCCTTGACTGGGTTATCACCAACACTGGCTGGCTTTTTGTCATTGCTGCCGCGGTTTTCGCGGTCTTCGCCATCGTCGTAGCGGCCAAGAACTTTGGACGCATCCCGCTGGGCAAGGACGGCGAGACGCCAAAGTTCTCCACGGTCTCGTGGATCTCGATGATGTTCGCAACCGGCATGGGCATCGGCTTGGTCTTCTACGGCGTGGGCGAGCCGCTGTACTTCTACATGTCGCCTCCTCCGGGAACGGTGGAAGGTTCCACCAGTGATGCATTGAGCACCGCTATGGGCACCACGCTCTTCCACTGGACCTTATTCCCATGGGCCATGTACGCCATCGTTGGCTTGGGCATGGCGTACGGCAGCTTCCGGCTGGGACGCCCCCAGCTGTTCTCAGCCATGTTCAGCTCGATCTTCGGCGACCGGGCCATCCATGGTTGGGGCGGGCGCACCATCAATATCCTGGCCATCATCGCCACCCTCTTCGGTTCGGCTTGTTCGCTGGGTCTGGGCGCATTGCAGATTGGCGGCGGCATCCAGGCCACCGGGATGATGGAGAAGGTCGGTTCCGGCGTTCTGGTTATCATCATTGGCATTCTGACCGCATTGTTTGTCGCTTCTGCCGTTTCCGGTATCGAGCGCGGTATCCAGTGGTTGTCCAACACCAACATGGTATTGGCACTGATCATCGCATTGATCGTTTTCATTGGCGGCCCAACTCTGTTCATCCTGAACGTCATTCCCGATGCCATTGGCGCTTTCATCGGCGACTTGCCAGAGATGGCCTCGCGTACGGCCGCCGGCGACGGTGCAATGTCTGATTGGCTGTCCTCGTGGACTGTCTTCTACTGGGCATGGTGGATCTCCTGGAGCCCATTCGTCGGCTTGTTCATCGCCCGCATTTCCCGTGGCCGCACTATTCGCCAGTTCGTTACCGGCGTGCTGCTTGTTCCATCCAGTGTCACCCTGATTTGGTTCGCAATCTTCGGCGGCGGCGCCATCGGTATTCAGGAACGCGCTGAACGCGCCGGGGAAACCGGGGAAAAGCTGGCCAGCATTGTTGATGGCGCACCAGACATCAACTTCGATTTGATCCTCTTCGACATGCTTGGCAGCCTCCCGCTGTCGGGCTGGATGGCTACCGTGCTGATGGTCGTCACCGTGCTGCTGATTGCGATCTTCTTCGTGACCGGCGCAGACTCGGCCTCGATCGTGATGGGTGCGCTCAGCGAACGCGGCGCTGAAGAGCCATCCAAGAAGGCCGTGATCTTCTGGGGCGTGGCCACCGGCGCTGTGGCCGCGGTGATGCTGCTGGCTGGCGGCGATCATCCGGCGGAGGCATTGACCGGGCTGAAGAACATCACTATTGTTTCGGCGCTGCCATTCGTGATTGTGATGCTCCTGCTCTGCGTGGCGTTGTGGAAGGACCTGAGCAAGGATCCGCTGGTGCTTCGCGGCAAGGTGGCTCGACAGGTCCTGGAACAGTCCGTGGGCCAGGCGGTTGACCGCCATGAGGGTGGCCAGTTCAGCTTGATGACCACCGAAATCCCTTTGGTCAGGGCCGAGGGCAGGGCCTCCGAAGTGAAGCTTTTCGCCACCGAAGCCACCGCTGACCCGGTGCAGGACGGCAAGGGCAGCGCGGGCGATGGCCAGAGCCAGAAGCCAACGGCCGGGGATTCCTAACCGGCAAATCAAATGAAGCTTCTTCCCCAGCCGGGGAAGAAGCTTCATTTGTTTAACCCCAAGGGGCTTGGGAGCAGCGATTAGCCGCGCGCGCGGCAGATCGCGTTGATCTCCGGAATGCACGGCTCATTCTGCAGGCTCGTTGTGTCGCCGAGCGTGGTGCCCTCGAACAGCTGGGTGAGCAGGCGGCGCATGATCTTGCCCGAACGGGTCTTGGGCACATCTGGAACCAAGACGATTTCCCGCGGCTTGGCAATCGGGCCGATCTGCACCGCGACGGTATCACGGAGTTCAGCAATGAACTCGGCCTGCCGTGCAACGAGCTGCTCGTCAGGCGACTCGGCAACCAGGGTCTTGTCCAGCGGTACCACGAAGGCGGTTGCAGCGTGTCCGGTCTTGGAATCCGGGGTGGGGCAGACGCCGGCTTCCACCACGCCGGGGTTGGTGACCAATGCCGATTCGATTTCAATGGTGGAAAGCCGGTGGCCGGAAATATTGATCACGTCGTCGGTGCGGCCCAGGATGTAGATATCGCCGTCCTCATCGAAGCGGGCACCGTCGCCAGCCAAGAACCAGCCTTGCTCTACGTATTGTTCCCAGTAGCTGGTGTAGTAGCGCGTCGGGTTGCCCCATACGGTACGGGCCATCGACGGGCCAGTGCGCGTGATGACAATATTGCCCTGCTGGTTGGCCGGCACGCTCAGGCCGCCATCGTCGACAATGTCCACCGAGATGCCCGGCAGCGCGCGTGCGGCGCAGCCTGGCTTGAAATGTCCATCGGTCGGCAGGGGGGAAAGCACGGTCGCGCCGGATTCGGACTGCCACCAGGTGTCAACCATCGGCAGTCCTGCTTCGCTGTCCCGGCCGATCTGCTGGCGGAACCATTTCCATGCCTCGGGATTGACGGCTTCACCCACAGTGCCGCCGATCTTCACCGAGGACAGATCGTATTGAGCGGGGATGCCGTCCGGGAACCAGCCCATCAACGAGCGGACCAAGGTGGGAGCGGTGTAGTAGCTGGTGACCTTGTAGCGTTCAATGACCTCGAAGTGGCGGCCCGGGTGCGGGGCGTTGGGGACGCCCTCGTAGATTACCTGGGTGACGCCATTGGCCAACGGGCCATAGATCTCGTAGGTATGCGCGGTGACCCAGGCGAGGTCGGCGGTGCACCAGTGCACGTCCTTGGCGCGCTGGGACTCGTCCGGGTTGGCGAACAGGAGGTTGTAGCTGGCGGCCGCCTGCGTCAGGTACCCGCCGGTGGTGTGAACCAAGCCCTTCGGCTGGCCGGTGGTTCCCGAGGTGTACATGATGAACAGCGGTGTTTCCGCATCGAATGCCTGCGCGTGGTGCTCGGTGGACTGGGTATCAACCACCTCATGCCACCAGATGTCGCGGCCCTCGGTCCACAGGATTTCGTCGCCGGTGCGGCGGATAACCAGGACCTTTTCGATTTCGTTCTCGCCGGCAACGGCCGCATCGGCGTTGCCTTTGACCGGAACCGAAGTGCCGCGGCGGAACTGGCCGTCGGTGGTGACCAGGACCTTTGCCTTGGTGTCCTCCACGCGGAACCTCAGCGCCTCGGCGGAGAACCCGCCGAAGACCAGCGAATGGATGGCGCCGATGCGGGCGCAAGCCAAGGTGATGACAATTGTTTCAATGAGCACCGGCAGGTAAATGAGCACGCGGTCGCCCTTCACCACACCCAGGGATTCCAAGGCGTTGGCTGCCTGGGAGACCCGCTCCTGCAAATTCTTGTAGGTGACGGCTACCCGGTCACCGGGCTCGCCTTCGAAATACAGTGCGACCTTCTGGCCGCGTCCCGCAGCTACATGGCGGTCGGCGCAGTTCACTGCGGCGTTCAGCTTGCCGCCGAGGTACCAAGAAATTTCCGGTCCGCGCTTGGCATCCGGATCGGCCGGAATGATGCGGCTGGTGGTGTGCCACGGGGTGTCCCAATCCAAGAGGTTCGCCGCTTCGTCCCAGAATTCCTGGCGTGCTGCCTCTGAAACTTGAGTTGAGGTTGTTGCCAATTCGGTGGTCATCGCAAACTTTCTTTGGTGAGGGGTAGTTTTGTCAGCGGGTACTAGCTGGTCCAGTTTCAGGTCCAGCGCTTGATAGCCCAACGTTCTGCTATCGACAGCAGGGCATCGGTGATCTTTCCAAAGACGGCCAGCAGCACGATGGTCATGATTAGGCGGTCCAATCGGCCGTTGTTCTGCGAGTCGGTGAGCAAGAAGCCAAGGCCCATTGACGCGCCGAGGAGTTCGGCTGCGACCAGGAAGAGCCAAGCTTGGGCTAGTGCCAAACGCAGTCCGGAGAAGATCGAAGGGACCACTGCGGGCAGCTGGACGGTGCGCAGCAGCTTCAGTCCCTTCAACCCGAAGGCGCGGGCTGCTTCGACCAGGTGGGCATCGACATGGCGCAACGCCAAGGCGACGGTGGTAAAGACCGGGAAGAAGGCACCAATGATCACGAGTGTGACCTTGGAATCTTCACCCATTTTCATCCAGAGCACCAGCAGCGGAACCCAAGCCAAGGAAGGGACTGCACGCAGGGCGCTGATGCTCAGTCCCAGAAATGCATCTGCCAATTTGGACAGCCCGACAAGCGCACCCAGCGCCAAGCCCAGCAATGATCCGAAGGCGAAACCGAGAAGAACACGCTGAGTGGAGATGCCGATGTGCTTTCCGAGTTCGCCATCCTGGAAGAGCTCAATGGCAGCAGAAACCACTGAACCCGGAGTTGGCAGTGTCCACGGAGCAACGATTCCGGTAACGGTGACAAATTGCCACACAGCCAGGGTGGTCAGCGGCAAGACCAGCGCAAGCAGCCATTTCGGGGCACGCAGGATCGTTGCGGCCATGCTGGCCTTCTGCTTGGCAGGTGTTTGGCTTCCGCGGGTTCCAGCCACGTTAGTGGGACTCATGGCTGGTTACTCTCCGGAGATCTTTGTTGCGTCTGCCTTGACGGCAAACTGGTCATCGATGAGGGTTTCCAGAGCTTCATCAACGGATTCCTGCTCCGAGACATCGCCGCTAGCGACCAGCGTGGGAGCAATCTTGCTCAGGACTCCAGTGAATTTGGCGTCGGGAACTGCCGGAACGTCCAGATTGGAGCGTTCCTCAATGACGGTGGCAGCAACTCCTGGTTCGAGCCCTGCTACGTCGGCCAGGATTTCTGCGGTTTCCTCGGGATGGTCAGCTGCCCAGCCACGAGCCTTTTCGTAGGCATCGACAACGAGCTGGGCGAGTTCGGGGCTCTGCTCAATGAAGTCTTCGCGAGCGTTCAGCGCACCGTAGGTGTTGAAATCCAAGTTCCGGTAAACCAGTTGCGCGCCGTCTTTTTCGGCAGCGGCCATGATCGGATCCAAACCGCTCCAGGCATCAACCGAGCCGTTGGCCAGGGCGGTACGTCCATCGGCATGCTGGAGGTTCTGCAGCTTGATGTCAGCTTCACTCAAGCCCGCGGATTCCAGCGCCTGCAGCAGGAAGAAGTATGGGTCGGTGCCCTTTGTAGCGGCCACGGTCTTGCCAGCGAGATCTTCAACGGACTCGATTTTCGAGTCCTTATCCACTACCAGGGCCGCCCATTCCGGCTGCGAATACAGTGCGATGGTCTTGATGGGTGCACCGTTCGAACGGTTCAGGAGCGCAGCGGAACCGGCTGTGGAACCAACATCGATTGCGTCGGCGCGAAGAGCTTCATTGGCCTTGTTGGAACCAGCGGACTGGATCCATTCGACATTTACGCCCTGCTCCTTGGCGGCTGCTTCCAACCATCCCTTTTCCTTGAGCACCAGGCTCAGCGGGTTGTATGTGGCAAAGTCGATGGACAGGGTCTGGCCATCCGAGGAGGCTGTAGCGTTTTCGCCAGCACAGCCGGTCAGGGCAATTGCGCCAACGAGCAAGGCGGCGGCGGACAATGCAGTGCGGCGGGTGAGACGGTTCAAAAGCATGGAGAATCCTAGAATTGTGCGTGCAAGCGGTGTAGGTGAAAGGCAAAGAGGCCGCCGAATGGTTCGGACCCCACGGCGTGCCCGGGACTAATGGTTGGTTGGGTCGACGCCGAGCAGGCGCAATAGGTGCAGACGATCTGCAACGAACTTTTCATCGGTATGCCGGCGTGGATGCCCAGCTGAGATGGACAGATCTTCGATGACGCCCGCTGCACTATGCTCAGCGCCTCGCCCCAGAACAATCACGCGGTCAGCCAAAGTCAACGCCTCGTCCACATCATGGGTCACCATGAGAACGGTGGTGGGGAACGATGCGTGAATCGAGAGCAGCAGATCCTGCATCTTCAAGCGTGTCAGCGCATCGAGGGCGCCGAAGGGTTCATCAAGAAGCAATACACCCGGGCGCCGAGCCAGCGCGCGAGCCAGCGAAACCCGCTGCGCCATGCCTCCGGAGATCTCTCGTGGGCGCAAGCTGGCTGCATGGCTCAGACCGGTCAGCTCGATCAACTCATCGATCAGCGAGTTGCCGGCGCGCTTATCGGTTTCCGGTGCCAGGCCCAGTGCAATGTTCTGGCGAACCGAGCGCCATGGCAGCAGCCGGGGCTCCTGGAAGGCAACGGCGCATAACTCGTTGATGCCGGTGACCTCGCGGGTGCCGGTGCGGATGGTGCCGGTGGTGGGTTGGTCCAAGCCCGATACTGAACGCAGCAGCGTGGATTTTCCGCAACCGCTGGCTCCAAGAATGGCCACGACTTGACCTGCTGGAATTTGCAGGTTGATATCGGCCAGGACCGTGAGGCTTTCCATCTTGGTGGTGAAGGTCCGCGACACGTTGCTGAACTGCACACCCAGGGCGCTTGAAGCTGAGACAACGGGAGCTGCCTCGGGCGCTGCAAAGGAAAGAGTCATGTTCATCTCCATCGGTCCTGGCGGTAGCACCGGCCTGCAGAGCAAAACTCCAAAGGTGGTTGCTGCGGCGTCAACGAGCCAGATCTCTCGGCCGCTCGGGATGGTTACGTGTCCATTACAACGAGTCGAACGATTTGAACGCAAATCTCGCGTAATATGAAAAAATCTTCGACAACTACGTCACATTGCCCAGAAATTTCGTTATTTATTTTATTGCAGGCCGGTTTGCTCGACATTAAGCAAAACTTTGCAACTCATCTTCGGCAGGACACGGATTAGGCTGTGAAATTTGAAGATGGGCACTTCCGGCACTGGGACGAAATGTGACTTCGCGGGTTGGAATCACCGGTTTATTACCGTTACAAATGAATTACGACCCATCCAGAGCGGCTGAGAGATCTGGCTCCACGACGCCGCAGCAACCACCCCAATAGCGGGACGGTGCTACCGCCAGGACCGATGGAAAGAATTGAGAACCCTGATGCCTATTGGTGAATCGCACAATGCCCTCGGACTGGACTTCAACCAGCTCAGTGACCCTTCGCAGGCCACCGCAATGGACCTGGACAAGTTTGAAGAACAGTTGCCGACTAGGCAATTGCTGAAAATCACCCCCGGACCAAGTGCGGATGAGCAATACGACCGGCTGGCCGAAATCTTCCGTCCCGTTTTTGCGCAGATCGCCGCAACCGCCAAGGACCGCGACTTGAACCGCGTGCTTCCTTTCGAGCAGGTAGGCCTGCTGAACCGCGAGCGCTTCGGTGCGCTGCGCCTTTCCGTTGCCGACGGGGGCTACGGCGCACGGCTGGTGGATGTCTTCCGCCTGCTCATCGAGCTGTCCGAGGCGGACTCCCACGTTGGCCAGCTGTGGCGTGCGCATATCGCATTCGTCGAGAACGTCTTGGCGATGGAGGACGAAGAGCTGCGCAAGAAGTGGGTCGCTCGCATCGCTGCCGGGCAGATTATCGGCAACGCCTACACCGAACGCGGTGGCAACGCCCTGGGCACCTTGAACACCAAGGCCAGCACCGTGGACGGGCGCTGGGTGATCGACGGTGAAAAGTACTACTGCACCGGCACCATTTTTGCCGACTGGACCACCGTTGCCGTGGCCCACCCGGAGCTCGCCGGCCGCCAGATCGCCGTGGTCTCCACCCAGCGCAGCGGCGTCAAGATCCTCGACGACTGGGATGGGTTCGGCCAGGGCCTCACCGGAACCGGCACCACCGAATTCCACCAGGTCCCGGTGGATTGCTTCATGCCGCAGCAGACCAATGACTCCGAAGCGGCGATCTTCCAGCTGGTCCTCATGGCCGTGCAGGCGGGCATCGCCCGCGCCGCATTGAACGACCTGCGTCACGCGGTGCAGGCGCGCACCCGCATCTTCACCACTGGAACCGGGGTGCCGGTATACCAGGAACCCCAGGTCCTCCAGCTGGTGGGCGAAGTTTCCGCGGAGTCCTTCGCTGCCGACTCCGTGGTGATCGGCGCAGTCCTTGAAGTTGAAGCCGCCCTGGGCGATCCGGGACTGAACGACGAGGAACGCTACGCCGTATGCGAGCTGGCCGCCAACCGCGCGCAAACCGTGGTGCAGCCACTGGCCATCGGCGTGACCAGCAAGCTCTTCGACGCACTGGGAGCCTCTTCCACCAGAAGCGGCTGCAACCTGGACCGGCACTGGCGCAATGCGCGCACCATCGCCACCCATAACCCAGCGATCTACAAGGCGCGCATCGTCGGGGACTACGAGATCAACGGGGTCCAGCCGCAGCGGCTGTCCGTCACCGGCGAAGATTCGACCCAGCGGGCCTGAGGGCCTGCGACGCACACCAGCAACTTTCCACGATTACCAACCTATGGGGGCAAAGCCATGAGCGAGAACAAGCGCGAGATCCTATTCAACGCATTCGACATGAACTGCGTGGTGCACCAGTCGCCGGGCCTGTGGCGCCATCCGCAGGACAAGGCCTCGACCTACAACACCCTGGGCTACTGGACCCACCTGGCCAAGGTGCTGGAAAAGGGGAAGTTCGACGGGCTGTTCCTTGCCGACGTGCTGGGCACCTACGACGTGTACAAGGGCACCAACGTGACCCCGCTGGGCTCCGGCGCGCAGGCGCCGGTCAACGACCCGATGATGCTGGTTTCCGCCATGGCCGCCGTGACCGAGAACCTCGGCTTCGGCGTCACCGCGGGCACCGCCTATGAGCACCCGTACGCTTTCGCCCGCCGCTTGGCCACCCTGGACCACCTGACCAACGGCCGCGTGGGTTGGAATGTCGTCACCGGCTACCTTCCCTCGGCCGCCCGCAATATGGGCCAGGAAGACCAGATGGAGCACGACGAGCGCTACAACCACGCCGATGAGTACCTCGAGGTGGTCTACAAGCTGCTCGAGGGCTCGTGGGAAGACGACGCGGTGCAGAACAACAAGGAAACCGGTGTCTACACCGACCCGGCCAAGGTGCACCCGATCGAGCACGAGGGCAAGTACTTCAAGGTCCCGGGCATCGCCATCACCGAGCCGTCCACCCAGCGCACCCCGGTGATCTACCAGGCCGGCGCCTCCAAGCGCGGCACCGAATTCGCCGCGTCGAACGCCGAAGCGATCTTCGTGAATTGCCCTACCCGCGACCTGCTCAAGGAAGCGGTCAGCAAGATCCGCGACGCTGCCGAGGCCGCTGGGCGTGGCCGTTACGACATCAAGGTCTTCGCCATGCAGACCATCATTACCGCGGAAACCTCGGAACTTGCCCAGGCGAAGTTCGAGGATTACAGCTCCTACGTGGATATCGAGGGGTCGCTTGCACTGCTTTCGGGGTGGACCGGCATCGACATGTCCGTCTACGGACCAGACGATGTCATCGGCGACGACGTGAAGTCCAACGCCATCCAGTCCTCGGTGGAGACCTTCAAGAAGGCCAGCGGCGATACCGGAAAGCCATGGACCATCCGCCAGCTGGCCGAATGGATCGGCGTGGGCGGATTCGGCCCGGTCTCCGTCGGTTCGGGTGCCGAGGTAGCCGAGAAGCTCATCGACTGGGTGGACTACACCGATGTTGATGGCTTCAACCTCGCCTATGCTGTCACTCCAGGCACCTTCGAGGACGTTGTCGAATACGTGGTTCCCGAGCTGCAGGCGCGCGGGGTCTACAAGACCGAATACGCCGAGGGCTCGCTGCGCCACAAGCTGTTCGGCGAGGGGGACCGCGTGAAGGACACCCACCGCGCAGCCCAGTACAAGATCGCCAACCGGATGGCCGCGCAGGCCTGATATGTGCCCGTAATTGTCAAGTAGGCATGGGTTAGCACCCGCTTGGCTGGATTGCCGAGCGGGTGCTTTTCACCTCCCTGATCGACCCGGTGGTGCGGCGTGTCTTGGTGACGCGTGGTCAGTCTGACATACGCGGGTTGGTTACCGCATGACCCTGTTTCGGCGAGAGCAACCAGCTTGTCTAGGATCGAGCGTGGCACCTCTTGGGATGCTGCTCATAGGCCTTCCGCTGATGCGCTCTTCACGCTGCATGCTCCACTTAGCATGATATGAGAGGCGAGTCTTGCAGAATTATTCGTCCATCACGGCCAATGACCAGCACCAACCGGCAAGTTCACGGGCAATCGCGGTGCACGCGACGGTGTGCTTCTTCTTGTGGCTGGCCAGGGTATTCCACCGCTGGTTCAGGCGCCGATTCCCGGCATCGCCCCGTGCCGCTGCCTGGGCCGATGCCTTGGCCCACCGGTCGGTCATGGTTTTCCCCGGCTGGTACCGCGGTTTGTGATGCCATGCAGCCTCGACGAGCAGCCGGCGGGCATGGGTGTTCCCGGTCTTCGTGATCCCGCCCAAGGACCTGCTGGTCCCCGAGGAATATTCGCTGGGCACCAGGCCAAGATAGGACGCAATGGTGCGGCCGGTGAATCGATCCCAGTCACCGAGCTCGACTGCGAGAGCGAACCCGGTCAGGGTGTTGATGCCACGCAGGCAGCACAGCCTGTTGGTCACGGCAGTGAACTGGGATTCGGCAGCCATCTTGTTGATTTGCTCATCGAGCCGGTCACGCCGGGCAAGACCGAAAGTGGCCGCATCGAAGGCAGCGTCGAAGGCCGCCAACGTTCCGGTGCCAAGGCTTGCGAGCTCGTTTTTCCTGATACGCCGCAGCCATGCCTCATGCCTGGAGCCCCAGCACGTACTGCCGTCATAGATGAAGCTATGGCGCAGCAGGAGCTTCGAGAGCCGATGCCTGCACATCATCAGCTCAACCCTGGCGTCCTCGCGTGCTCGGACGAGGTCTCTGGCGGATTCCTCGACGAGCGTCGGCACGCGCACTGCCACGAGTTCATCGACTTTGATCAGTCGTGCCAGCAGCAGGGCATCGCGGGCATCGGTTTTGACCTTGTCCCCGGAAAGGCGCAGGAGCTTCGACGGGGCCGCGACGGTCACCGGGTAGTTCATGCCCGCGAGGGTGCGGGCGAGGCTGAATCCGGTAGGACCGGCTTCGTAGGCGACCGCGACGGGTCCGTGGTCGGCAGCGATCCCGTTGATCCATGTCGTGATGGCTTCGTTCCCGCCGGGGAGTTTCGCTTCGAGGACTTCACCCGTGCGGGTGTCGAGGGCTGTTGCGCGGATGGATCGTGCGTGCACATCCAGTCCGATCGCAGTACGCTGGGTAAACATCAGGGCCTCCGCTGCATGTCGGCATCCCCGAGCCGTTCTCGGGGATGATCCACGAATCTGCACCGTGAGGCCCTGATCCGCAAGAGGCCTGGCGAAAAAACCTCTTACTCATAGGGTCTAGGCGCATCGCCTGCTAGCGCAGCAGACAGCGGCCCCCGGCACCTTCGAATGAAGTTGCCGGGGGCCGCCGTCTGCCTGCGGGCCTATTCGGTTGGCTGCAGCACCATGGCTGAACCGCCGCCGCGCCTCGTGGGCTCGGCCGCGGCGGTGAGTGTGCCGTCGGCAGCGATTTCCACCGCTTCAACCGCCCCGATTTCCGCCTGCGGAGTGAAGGAATCCCCAGCTGGCGCGAGCTTGTGCCCGAAGGCTTCGAGCGCCGAACCATGGGCTTGGATGAACTCCGGTTCCGCGGTGACCACTGCCGTATTGCGCTGGGAAGCACGTGGAGCGGCGATGGCTTCGCTGATATCCATGCCCAGATCAATGCGGTTCACCAGGGTCTGCAGCACCGTGGTGATGATGGTTGAACCACCGGGGGAGCCGATGGCCAGCACCGGCTCGCCGTCCTGCAGGACAATGGTCGGAGCCATCGAGGAACGCGGGCGCTTGCCAGGTTCAATGCGGTTCGGATCCTGCGGGTCGTACACCGTGGAGAAATCGGTCAGTTCGTTGTTCAGCAGGAAACCGCGATCGGGGACCACCATGCCCGAGCCACCGGTCTGCTCGATGGTCAACGTGTAGGAAACGACATTGCCCCAACGATCCACGACCGACAGATGGGTGGTGGAGATGTTCTCCGTATCCTGCTCTTCTACCGGTTCGCTGGTGGCAGCAGGGCATTGCCCATCATAGTTTTCAAGGTCGCCCGGAGCGACCGGCTTCGTTGCTGCCTGCTCCGGATCAATGGCGCAAGCGCGATCCGTGCCGAATAACTTGTCCGTCAGCGTCTGGGTCGGGACGTTGGTGAAAGCGGGGTCGCCGACGTACTTGCCGCGATCAGCGTAGGCGAGCGCAGTTGCCTCGAAATAATGATGCAAGGCATCGGGTGCTTCCATAGCTGGCAAATCGAACTCGCCCAGAATGTTCAGCGATTCGCCGATGGTCGTTCCGCCACTGGACGAAGGAGCCATGCCGAAGACGTCATAGCCCCGGTAGTCCACCTTAGTTGGTGCCTGCTCCACCACTTCGTAGCCGGCCAGGTCGGCAGTGCCCAGCTGCCCTGCGGGAACCGGGAGGGCGGTGTCTTCGCTCTTTGGCGGAGCCTGCACCGTTAGGGCGATTTCGGCAGCCAATTCGCCCTCATAGAATCCCTGGAGGCCTTGCTTGGCCAGCATCCGGTAGGTGTGTGCGAGATCCGGATTCTTGAAAATGCTCCCGACCTCCGGGGCATCTCCGCCGGGCAAGAACAATTCGCTCGTGGAGGTGAACGCGGCGAATCGTTCCTTGTTATCCAGGGTCTGTTCACGGAACGTCTCATCAATGACAAAGCCGCGTGAAGCGATCTGGGTCGCCGGCCGCAGAACCTGTTTCAGGTTCTGCGAACCCCAATTATCCAGTGCGCGCTGCCACGTGGCCAAGGTCCCGGGCACGCCCACGGACACGCCACTGGTGACCAGTTCCGGGGTGAAGTTATACGGCTCGCCGGTTTCAGGATCGATGAATGCATCATGCGCAATGCCTGCCGGTGCGGTTTCGCGGCCGTCGATGGTGCTGACCTTGCCCGACTTCGCATCGTAGTAGAGGAAGTATCCGCCACCGCCAATGCCTGCGCTATAGGGTTCGGTGACGCCGAGTGCTGCTGCGGTTGCCACGGCCGCATCGACGGCGTTGCCTCCCTTGCGCAGGACTTCGATGCCGGCAGCGGTGGCCTCCGGGTCTACCGAAGAGACAGCGCCACCAGTTCCGACAGCAGTCGGGTCCTTCTGGGTGTGTCGTGGTTCCGCGCTCGCCGGGAAGGCCGAGAAAGCTCCCAGGCCCAAGGCGAGGGCTGCCGCGCAGGCAACTGACCTTAAACGTGCTCGTGACATACTTTGATCTCCTCTGGAGGTGGGGATGAAGTATGCCCAAAATTACGGGAGCGGGAACTCGCCGCACGGTTGTGACACGCGGCACTATGGGTTTGCGCGGCAATTTCGCCCTGGTCGCGCAAATATTCTTGGTTATGACGCTTTGAAGCAGCGGGCAGGCACCACGGCCTCGATCGCCGCGAATGCCTGCCCGCTGGAAACCGATTGCGAATGGGCTACTTGTTCAGGTTGTCCTTGATGACTTTGCCCAAGGAGGCTGGGGTCCGGCCGATCAGCTTGGCCAGCTCCCCGGAGTTCACCTCCAGCGCTCCTTCGCGAATGCGCACGTCGGTATCGACGAGGATATGCGCGAATGGTCCGGGGACTCCAGCATCAGCGTAGATCTTTTCCAGCTGTTCGGGATCCATTTCCTGGTAGGCGATGTCCTGGCCGGCGGCAGCGCCAACAGCGCCAGCAAGCTGGGCGAGGGTGAATGGCTTGTCGCTGCCCAGCTCGTAGATCCTGCCGTTCTGGTTTTCCTCGGAAAGCAGCACGGCCGCAGCGGCATCCGCATAGTCTGCACGGGCGGCAGCGCTGATCTTGCCGTCGCCGGCGGCACCGAGCACCGTGCCGCTGTTGAGGTAGCCCATCAGCTGGTCGGTGTAGTTCTCGATGTACCATCCATTGCGCAACAGCACGTAGTCGATGCCGGATCCGGCCAGCAGCCGTTCGGTGGCGATGTGCTCCTCGGCGAGCTTCATGCCGCCGGACAGGGCGTTGGCAATTGAGGTGTAGGCGATCAGCGAGACATCCACGTGCTTGGCGGCATTGATGACGTTCTCATGCTGGGCAACGCGCTGGCCCACCTCGCTGGCCGAAATCAGCAGCAGCTTGTCTATGCCTTCGAGTGCGGACACGAGAGTTGGCTGGGCGTTGTAATCGGCAACGCGGGTTTCCAGGCCTTTGCCTGCCAGCGGTTCCAGCTTCTGCTCGGAGCGGCCAATGGCGACCAGATCAGCGGCATTCGCCCCGCGCGCCAGCAGCGCGTCGATGACTAGATTTCCAAGCTGTCCGGTGGCACCGGTAATTGCGATCTTCATGGGGTCCTCTCGTTGGTCTGCATCTGCTACAACCGGCGAGGACGTGAGGTAATTCCCGGAACCATCGAATGGGAATGCCGATTAAGCAAGGATTCGCATGGATCTGTCCACAGTTGGCGTCACAAAGCGTTTTATGTCCGGCGCATTGCATTTTATGACGCGCAGTATGACGTGTATCGGCTGTTTCAGGACGCGTTCTGCGACTTCATGACCCCTGCTTACGTAACGCTTGTCTGCTGAATTCAGGGGTTGCAGACTTGAACTGTTCGGCCGGTACAGCCGGACACCCCATCCAGAGCGACCGAGAGACCTGGCTCGTTGAAGTCGCAGCAACCACCCGTAAACGGGAGCGGTGCTAAGGCCAGGACCGATGGAGATTGCTAAATTTCTCAACGGTCTGCCGGAAGAAACTCGCCGTGGGTAGTCCCGGAATCAAGGCAGAACGTACAGGGAATCTATGCGTAATCCTCGGGGCACCAACCGAGAGGACATCTGTAACCATGCGTACAGCACATTTTGGCCTGAAGGCCACTGCAATCCTTGCCGTTCTGGGCTTGTCACTCACTGCATGCGGAAACAACGCCAATACTACTGGCGCCGCTGAAGCAGCAGCCGATCCAGGGGAACCAGTAGAAGGCGGTACCTTCACTTTTGCTGAAGTTACCCCCATCAACAATTGGCAGACTCAGGCAGCGCGTTTCTATGAGAAGGCCAACGTACTGAATTCCGTCCTTGATCGCCTGACCTACTACGACGTGGAAGCTGGCAAGCTGGTTGGCTGGATCGCCAGCGGATTCGAAGCCAACGATGCCAAGACCGAGTTCACGTTCACCATTCGCGACGGAGTCACCTTCTCAGACGGATCCAAACTGGATGCCAAAGCCGTGAAACTGAACCTGGACGCGCTGGGTCAGGGCATCAAGGAAGCTCAGATTGCACCGAACGTTGACTTTGCCGCCTACAAGTCGGCAGAGGTCGTTGGGGACAACAAGGTCAAGGTCACGCTCAAGCGTCCGGATGCCAATTTCCTTCGGGCGACTTCTTCAGTAACTGCTGGATTGGTGTCCCCGAAAACCCTTGAACTGGATAACGCCGCGCAGTCCTCGATCTCCAAGATCGTTGGTTCCGGA
Organism: Glutamicibacter sp. NPDC087673; assembly: GCF_044743255.1. Lineage (NCBI taxonomy): Bacteria > Bacillati > Actinomycetota > Actinomycetes > Micrococcales > Micrococcaceae > Glutamicibacter > Glutamicibacter sp. NPDC087673. The sequence goes on along the minus strand of NZ_JBIUWB010000005.1, from coordinate 275,961 downwards.
CCGTTTGTCTTTGAATCGGAAAAGCCTGATGAAGAAGTGGTTTTCACCAGCCGCGATGACTACGCTTGGGCACCAGAATCTGCCTCTAACCAGGGCGATGCATACCTGGATACCTTGGTTATCAAATACCTTCCTGAGGTAGCTAGCCGTGCCGGGGCAGTTCAGTCCGCGCAGGTAGATCTCGTCCGAGGCTTGCAACCGGTGGACGAACAAGTGCTGGGTACCAACGGTGGCAAGGTGTTAGCTGCTGAAGGCGTAGACCTGACCACCAACCACGCAGCAGTACGTGTTGGCTCGGGAAAGCTTGAAGACGTCAAAGTCCGCCAAGCGCTGCAGATTGCAATCGACCGCCAGGCCATTAAGGAAACCGTTCTCTCGGATAGCTACGTCATCTCCGGATCGATCCTGAACCATAAGGCTCCAGGTTTCGTAGACCTATCTTCCGAACTGGCGTACAACCCAGAAAAGGCCAAGCAATTATTGGATGAAGCCGGTTGGAAGCCGGGCGCGGATGGCATTCGCGAGAAGGACGGAAAGAAACTGGAAGTAACGGTCTCCACCTCCAATAACTCCGTGGTCATCAAGCCAGCGTTCGAACTGATTGAACAGCAATGGCGAGAGATTGGCGTCCAGCTGGTCAACCGCGCGGCGGACAATACTTTCCTGACCAACGCGCTTGTCGACGACAAAGTGGAGTTCTTCGGCACCCGCCAGTTCGCATACGGCGGACTGGGCCCGGTCTACGCAACTGCGAACAACAATCAGACACTTCGCGCCGATCCTGAACTGAACAAGCTTTTCGCCGAAGAGCAGTCAGCAACCACCGAAGAAGAGCACCTGAAGTTGGTGGAAGAAGAACAGCGTACCCTGGTGCTTGACCAAGCCTTGACCTTGATTCTTTGGGACGAAGTTCAGGTCTATGGGGCCAATAACTCCGCCAACGTTGAATTCACTTCCGGTACCGCACCAATCTTCCAAGGTGCTTGGAAGAACGACGGCTAGGAACCGAGCTCATGGGCATTTACATCGCAAAACGATTGGGACAGGCAATATTGGTCATTTGGCTGGCCTACACGGCGGTTTTCATCGCTGTGCAGGCCTTGCCGAATGACCCGGTCACGATCTTCCTGAGCACTGACTCAGCCGCGGATCCGGCCACCATTGCACAGATGAAGGCGTACTACGGATACGACCAGCCGGTCTTCGTGCAGTACTTCACGCAGCTGCTGGGATTGCTTCGCGGAGATCTCGGATATTCCTTGTCCAGCGGTTCGGAAGTAGCGAATCGAATCGGTGAAGTAGCTGGATCCACCCTGATTCTGGCTGGCAGCGCATTCGTTTTGTCGGTGGTATTCGCCCTGATCATCGCCTCAGCGGCGAGCCTGTCCAAGGGCGAAAAACTGCGCAAGACGCTGCTGAATCTGCCACCGCTAATGGTGTCCATTCCTGTTTTCTGGTTGGGCCTGGTGCTCCTGCAGCTGCTGGCAGTGCAGCTCGGAGTGATGTCACTGTTCCCGGACGGCTCATTCATGTCGCTGGCAGTGCCTATCTTCGTACTCGCCGTGCACCTGAGCGCTCCGATCGCCCAGGTGCTAATCAAAAGCGTGCAGGAAGTTAATAGGCAGCCATTCATCGACGTGCTGAGAGCCAAAGGCGCCAGCGAAGCGTGGATCTTCTACAGGCACACCTTGAAGAACGCGGCCCCTGCCGCACTAGCCATTGCGGGTATCACCATTGGCGCTCTGCTTGCTGGTTCGGTTATCACGGAGACGGTGTTTTCGCGTGCAGGATTAGGCCAGCTGATCTTGCAGTCAGTTACCGCGCAGGATATCCCATTGGTCCAAGGACTGGTGCTTCTGACAGCCATTGTCTTCACGGGGGTCAACTTGCTGGTAGATCTCATCCACCCTCAGATTGATCCGCGAATCGTCGCTTCGACAAGCAGGTCAACCCGCTCGCTGGTTGCATAAGGAAAGAAGGACTAATGACTCTCTTGACCAAGCACATTGGATCAGTGGCCAATGAAGATCAGCGCCAAGTTCCAACCAGCACTGTAACCAGTCAACGTAATCCAGCAGTACGCTGGTTAGCTGCCTGGTGGGTTCTCATTCCGCTGTTCTTATTTGCGGCGTGGGCTTTCTTCCCTTCGTTCTTTACTGGACAAGACCCAATTACGGGTGTGCCGGCTGACAAACTGCTAGCGCCAAATGCGGAGCACCTGTTCGGAACAGATCATCTGGGGCGTGACGTATACAGCCGAGTTGTCTACGGAACTCACCAGACACTGCTGACCGCCGGTCTGGCTTGCTTGGTTGGAAGCGTAGTGGGTTCGGTCCTCGGACTGCTGGCGGCGACCGCCGGACGGTTCGCAGACACCGTTGCAATGCGCTTTGTCGATGTTGTCCTGGCAGTTCCTGCCTTCCTGATCGCGCTGATTCTGGTTACCGCAACTGAACCGGGACCGCTGTCCTTGGGCCTAGGTGTGGGTATCGCTTCGATCGCGGCATTCGCTCGCCTCGTGCGCACTGAAGTGCTCAGGGTCCGATCACGCGATTTCGTGCAGGCGGCCTTGATGAGCGGCGGCAAATACTTCACTGTGCTACGTCGCCACATCATCCCGCACATCATCGGTCCGGTTCTCTCCTTGCTGGCTGTAGATCTGGGTGCTGCGATTCTTGCAATTTCCGGTTTGGGGTTCCTGGGCTTCGGCTCGCCACCGCCGACCCCTGAATGGGGACTGCTGATTTCCGAAGGACGCCAGTATCTTTCGGTGGCATGGTGGCTGACCACTTTGCCGGGATTGGTTATCGTGGCGGCGGTAATGCTGACAGCAGTACTGGGACGTGCCATCAACAAGGCATTCCGCTTCTAGCCCTACTCTTTGATGAACGGACAAGACCATGAACGCAACGAACGACGCTTCTTCAGCAGCGATCCGCATTGAAGATCTAACGGTCCAGTACGACCAGGGCACAGTAGCTGCTGACAATATCAATTTGGAAGTCCCCGCGGGGCAGATCATTGCCATTGTTGGTGAATCCGGCTCGGGCAAATCCACCCTGGCCAAGACACTCATCGGTTTATTGCCGCAAAGCGCGAAGGTCAAGGGAAGCGTGCGTTTCGGCGGTACAGAAGTCACTAATCTTTCCATGGCCGATTGGCGTGCGATTCGTGGCGCAGGCATTGGATTAGTTCCACAGGATCCTGGTGCTTCTCTGGATCCGGTGAAGACCATTGGCTCCCAGATCATTGAAGTCTTCCGTTTGCATCCGTCACGTTCAGTTCCCAAGGCGCAATGGCGTTCCAAGGCAATTGAGCTGATGGAGAGCGTTGATATCGACCGTGCGGAAAGCCGACTGGACCAATACCCGCACGAACTCTCTGGTGGCCTGAAGCAGCGCGTGCTGATTGCGATTGCCTTTGCCTTGAACCCTCAGCTGCTCATCGCTGATGAACCAACCAGCGCCTTGGACGTCACCGTGCAACGCACGGTATTGGAAGTTTTCGTGTCACTGGCACGCCAGAGGGGAACCACAGTCCTCTTTGTCACCCATGATCTTGCTGTTGCGACTGACATTGCGGACCGCGTACTGGTGATGAATTCTGGCCGGATCCTGGAGGACCGCAGCGTTCCAGCGTTGGTAGCGCAAAGCACCGAACCATATACCAAGGCACTGCTCGATCAGGCCTATGCGCATCAGGATCGACAGCAACCTTCAGACTCGGAGGATATGGCAATCACTGTGGATGGCCTCAGCAAGGTCTTCGGCAAAGGCCGCGACGAACACCAAGTTCTTTCCAACGTCAGTTTTGAAGTGCAGCGAGGCACCACGTTCTCGCTGGTCGGCGAATCGGGTTCAGGAAAATCCACTACAGCCAAAATCATCATGGGAATGCACCCAGCCACCGAAGGTTCGGTGTTGGTCAACGGAAAAGAAGTTGCCGGCATCAGCGGCAAGCAGCGCTATGATCTGTGGCGGGAAGCGCAATTGGTCTACCAGAACCCTGACTCGGCACTTGACCCCCGCCAGGCAATCGGCTCGATCATCGCTGAGCCAATGGTCAACTACCGCCTGGGTGATAGTGCTTGGCGTGCGAAGCGTACAGCGCAGCTGATGGAACAAGTGAACCTTCCTGAACAGCTGGTTGGCAGACGTCCGGGTGAACTTTCCGGAGGCCAGCGCCAGCGGGTAGCTATAGCCCGTGCTCTAGCTAGCGGCGCAAAAGTTCTGGTTCTTGATGAAGCATTGAGTGCATTGGATGTACTGACCCAGGAACAGATCCTTGAATTGCTCGACCAGCTGCAACGTGAAGAGCAACTGACCTATCTGTTCATCTCCCACGACCTGCATGTAGTGGAACGGATTAGTCACCGCGTCGGCGTGATGTGCCGAGGGCAAATCGTCGAGTCGGGCACTGTCGAAGAGGTCTACTCCAACCCCCAGCATGAGTACACCAGAACGCTGCTTGCGGCGAATCCCGGCAACGTACTTCGCGAACTGGCCGGCACGCGCAGCGCCTAGCCATTCCAAACCATTTCCCAGATCATAAAGGAGCAACCATGAGCGCTGAAGCCTTGGCAATTTTCCGCCCTTCGTCCCAGCAGCATACCGAAGCGGCTTACCAGGAACTGCTGGCACACTTCAACGAAGTGTTCACCCGTGTCGCGCAGGGCGCTACCGAACGCGAGCAGCAGCGCATCCTGCCTTTCGAGCAGGTGCAGTGGCTCAAGGATGCCGGTTTCACCACGCTGCGTGTGCCAGAAAGCCATGGCGGTTCGCCTATCAGCCACGAGCATCTGTTCCGCTTGCTGATCGAGCTGGCCGCGGCGGACTCGAATGTGGCGCACCTGCTGCGCAGCCACTTCTCCTTCGTAGAAACCATCTCCCTGCAGCCGGCAGAGTTCCAGGACCGCTGGTTCCCGCGGGTGCTTGCCGGGGAAATCTTCGGCAACGCTGCGACCGAGCGTGGCGGCAATGCCCTTGGCACCACCAATACCAAGCTGGTCCAGACCGGGCAAGGCTGGGTGCTGCGCGGCGAGAAGTACTACACCACTGGCTCGATCTTCGCCGATTGGGTAGTGGTCATGGCGACCACCGACGGGATTGAGGGGCGCCAATACGCCATCGTCGATCGCCATGCCGAGGGCGTGGAGATCCTTGACGACTGGGATGGCTTCGGCCAGCCGCTGACCGGTACCGGCACCGCGATATTCACTGACGTTGCGGTGGAAGAAGCCAATATCATTCAGCGCAAGATAGCTTCCACCCTCGAACCTGCCTTCTTCCAGCTGTGCCTGCTCGCCGTACTGGCAGGTATCGGCAAGGGGGCCCGCAATGCCGCAGCAGGCATCGTTGCCAACCGCACGCGAACCTTCAACACCGGCTCCGGCGCGCTGTTCAAGGATGACGCGCAGATCCAGGAACTTGTCGGCCGTTTGGCGGCCAATGTCTTCGCTGCAGAGAGCATCGTGGTCACCGCAGCCCGGGAACTGGATTCGGCGCTCGACGAGGATCTGGGCTTGGACCCGCAAGCGGCCTACCTGCGCGCAGAGCTTGCCGTCCAGCAAGCCCACGTGGCCACGCCGAAGCTGGTCCTGGACGCCACCAGCGAGCTCTTCGACGTCACCGGGGCCTCGGCGATTTCGACCTCCAAGTCGCTGGACCGCTTCTGGCGCAATGCCCGCACGGTGGCCACCCACAATCCGGTGGCCTTCAAGGCACGCTCGGTGGGGGACTACTTCATCAACGGCACCATTCCTACTGGTTTGAACTCGATCGGCGAAGCAAAGGCAGGAAAATAATCATGGGTACTTTCAACGAACGCCCGCGCTTGCTGCTTTCGGCCTTCTTGATGAACACCTCCAGCCATATCCTTGGCGGAATGTGGCGCCACCCCGAAACGCAGCAGCATCGGTTCCATGAACTGGGCCTATGGGTTGACCTGGCCAAGAAGCTGGAAGAGGCAAAGTTCGATTCGCTGTTCTTCGCTGACGTGGTTGGCCTTTACGGCGAGCATGAGGGTGGTTGGGCATCGCACGTACGAAAGGGACTGCAGGTCCCCAGCCATGATCCGCTGGTCCTGCTTTCGGCATTGGCCGCCAGCACCAAGGACATCGGCCTGGCGATGACCAGCTCGGTCATCCAATCCCATCCATTCCAGTTTGCCCGGCAGATCTCCACCCTGGATCACCTCTCGCAGGGGCGTGTGGCCTGGAATATCGTCACCAGCGTACTGGAAAATGCGCACCGCAATTTCGGCGGGAAAGAACTGGTCGGGCATGATGACCGCTACGGTTGGGCCGAAGAATACGTCGACGCCGCCTACAAGCTGTGGGAGGGCTCCTGGGAAGAGGACGCCTTGCTGGCCGACAAGATTTCCGGAATCTACGCAGATCCGGCCAAGGTCAACAAAATCAACCACCGCGGCGACTACTACTCCATTGACGGTCCGCACCTGGCACTGCCAAGTGCCCAGCGCACCCCGTTCCTTTTCCAGGCTGGTTCGTCGGCACGCGGTTCGCAGTTCGCGGCCACTCACGCCGAGGCGACCTTCCTCTTTGCCCCGCACGCACAGTACGTGGCGAAGAAGAATGCCCAGCTGATCGAGCACCTGGCTGCTGCCGGACGCGGCCGCGATGACATCAAGGTCTTTGCCGGCTTGTCCTTCCTCGTCGGTTCCACGGAAGCTGAAGCCAAGGCATTGGAAGCCGAATACGACGAGTACCTGGACTTGGACGCCATCATCGCGCACATCGGCGGCGGTATCGGAGTGGATCTGGGCGGACTGGACCTGGATACCCCGATCGGCCAGATCCAGACCGAGGGCGCGCAGGGAGTACTTGAAGCAGCCCGGGCTTCGGTGCCCGGCGGCAATCCGACCCTGCGCGACTTGGCCTACTACCGCGCCAAGGCACAGCAGATTTCGGGGACCCCGGAACAAATTGTCGATGAGCTCGAACGCTGGCAGGATGCTGGTATCGATGGCCTGAACGTGATGAATCATGTTCTTCCCGGCTCCTACGACAACTTCATTGACGGAGTGCTGCCCGAACTGCGCCGCCGTGGCCTGGCCCAAAGTGGATATGCAGAGGGCAGCCTGCGCCAGAAGGTCTTTGGCCGTGGCGATTACCTGCCCGCGCATCATCCGGCGGCTAAGCACCGCGGGGCGTTCTCGCAGAACAGCGCGGCAGCCACTGGGAAAGCGGTTCAGCTGCAGCAGTGAATTCCGAACGCTTGGAAGGCCAGTGGCATGGGCGGGTCCTGCCAATTGGACGTACTTCAGTACCTGGACGCCAAAAGTGCCAGCAACGCGGTATGGTGTCGTGCATGGACACGCAGCACGTAAATAATTCGGCAACAATCCGCAGGCTGTTGAGCACGCCTGGACGCTGGGCGGTTGTCGGGCTGACCAACAACCCAGCTCGCGTAGCTCCGTCTATCGCCCGTTTCCTGCGTGATGAACTGTCGATGCAGATTATTCCGGTGTCGTTAGGCGCGGAAACTGTAATGGGCGAACCGGGCTTCGCGAAGCTTGCCGACATTCCAGGCCCCATTGACGTGGTGGATTGCTTCGTGAACTCTTCCAAGGTGGGAGACATCGTTGACCAAGCCATTGCCGTAGGAGCGAAGGCGGTGTGGTTGCAGCTGGGCGTCATTGACGAAGCTGCCGCCCGACGGGCCAAGGATGCGGGACTGGACGTAGTAATGGATACCTGCCCCAAGATCGAGTACCCATTTCGCTAGTGAGGCATTGATGGCAACAACAGCTGGGCAAGAAGAATTGGAAAATGCGTGGGCGCAGCTGTGCCTGCGCATGCCGTGCGCTTACGCCGATTACCCCTTCGGCCCTGACAGCACCGTATTCAAGGTGGCGGGCAGTGATCCGGGCAAAGGCAAAATATTTGGGTTGCTCATGCACCTGCAAGGCGAATTGGTGCTGAACCTGAAATGCGAACCGGCTCTGGCAGACCAGCAGCGCAGCGAGCATCCGCAGATCACCGCGGGCTATCACATGAATAAGAAGCACTGGAATTCGGTTCGTGCAGGACTCGACCCGCAACTGATGGGCGAGCTCATCGAGGATTCATACGATTTAGTGGTCGACGGCATGCCCCAAAGGGATAAAGAATACATTCGTTTGCAAGGCGCAATTAACAAGGGAACCCTAGACTAGAGACATGTACTTCATCGTTGTTAAATACCAAGTAAAGCCAGAATCCACCCCGAACTTCATGGGCCATGTCGCTGAATTCACCGCGGCAACCCGCGCCGAAGAGGGCAACATCTTCTTCGATTGGTCCGTGAGCGTCGAAGACCCCAACGAATTCGTCCTGGTTGAGGCCTTCCGCGATGACGAAGCCGCGGCAAACCACGTGAACTCCGCCCACTTCGCTGCCGGTCTTGAGTCCATGCGACCACACCTGGTCTCCACCCCGAAGATCGTTTCCCGCAAGGTAGACGGCGATGGCTGGGATTCCATGGGCGAACTGGTCATCGACTAGGTTATTGGGACAAAGGCAAAGGGAAGAACCTCTTGGTTCTTCCCTTTGCCTTTATCTTTGCCCTTGGGCTCTAGCGTCCGGCCTTGTTGCCGAAGCGGCGTATCAGTACCAAGGCGATGCCTGCCAGGACAACGACACCGGCGACGATGCCGATCCAGCTGGTGCCGAATCCGGTATCAGCTAGGTCTTCGGAGTCCCGGTTCTGGGAATCATCCTTCTGCTCGTCCTTAGGCTCGCCAGACGAGTCAGGGGACCGGGTCGCGTCCCCGGTTGGCTCTGGCGAACTGGTAGGTTCTTCGGTCGCGTCGTCGGTTGCATCCTCAGATGGTTCCGGCGAATCAGTTGGATCCCCGGTTGGCTCATCCGAAGGATCCGGCGACTGCGTTGGCGCAACAGGCTCTTGCAGGACCGCGCGGCCCAGCGGAGCCGGCTCAACAACGTCATGTGCCTTGAAGTAGTTCACGGTGGCGTCCAAATCGATCTGGCCGGAGTCAGCATGATCGGTGCCGGCGGCAAACGCGGCGAAGTTATCGCCACCGGTAGCCAGGAATGCATTGGCTGCGACACGGAAGGTTGCTTCCTCGTCCAGTGGCTCGCCCTTGAAGGTGATGTCCTTGATGTGCTCGCCCTGGGCAGCGTCCTCGACGTAGGTGTAGGCGAGACCCTCGGAAATGCCCAGATGCAGCTTGTTGCGTTCCGATCCTGCAGGCTGCCACTGCTGCTCCAAGGCCTCGCGGATCTGCGCCCCGGTGAGGTTGAAGGTGATCAGGGTGTTGGCGAATGGCTGGACCTCGGCTGCGGCCTTGTAGGACACTGTGCCATCTTGGCCGTAGAGCAGGTCGGCACGCAGGCCGCCTGGGTTCATGAATGCGATCTCGGCTGGTTCGCTGGCGAAATCCTCATTAGAGGTAGCCCATAGGTGGATGTCGGCTACGGTGTTGCCCAGGGTGGATTCAACGCCTCGGTCCTGGCCGGGTTCTTCTCCACCACGAAGGATGTCTTCAGAGATGGCGCCGATCTTCACGCTGCCGACCACTTCAGCTTCGGCTTCAGCGGCGCTAACGATTTCTGCGACCTCGGCATTGGCATCAAAGTTGCCCACCCATTCGCCGTCAGCGCCCTCGGTTGCCAAGGCGATGCGCTCGGTAGCGGCCTCGGTGACTTCGCCAGTCTCAGGATCTACCTGCAAGGAAACCTTGCCCAAAGTGGTGCCGTACTGGTGGGACTGGATCACCGGGCGGCCCGCGATTTCGCAGTCGTAGGACTGGTGGGTGTGGCCCGAGAAGATCGCGTCGATCTCGTTGCTGGCCTCGCGAACGAGCTCGCCATAGGCGCTGTCTTCTTCGGCAATATCTGCGCACTGATCGCCAGCGGAACCGTTGTGGGTCAGCAGCACCACTACATCTGCCTCGCCGTTCGCTTCATCGCCATCGGAGAGCTGCTCAGCTACACGGTTCGCTGCTTCCAGTTCGCTGCCGAAATCCAGGTCGGCGATGCCAGCTGGGGAAACCAGCGAAGGCATGTCTTCGGTAACGGTGCCAATGAAGCCCACGGAAATACCGGAGATCTCGCGGATCGCGTATTCCTGGAGGGCAGGAGCCGTGGTGCCCTTTTCATAGACATTGGCGCCCAGTGCGAAGTCTGCGCCGTTGACACCGCTGGAATCGGCGTAGCTGTCGATGACGCGTCCGGTCAGGTCCGCGAATCCCTTGTCGAACTCGTGGTTGCCTACTGCCGAGACATCCAGGCCGCCAGCACCCAGGACAGCGATGGTTGGTTCGTCATCCTGCGAGGCGGAAGCGAAGGTTGAGGCGCCGATGTTATCGCCGGCGGAGACGAATAGGGTGTTTTCGTTTTCTGCACGCATTCCATCTACAGCACCGGACAGCACAGCAGCGCCGGCAGAGCTTCTGTCAGCAGAAATGCGGCCATGGAAGTCATTGATGCCAACTAGATCAATGGTGACGGCTTCAGTACCCGCAGCTGGCGACAGGGAAGCACTCTGCGTGGATGTAGCCTGAGCTGTTGCGGCACCGGTGGCGGCCAGCGAAATCGTTGCCAGCGAAGCGAGACCGAGTTTTCTTATCTGCCTGAATGCAGGCATGGGTACTCCTAAAAGTGACGAGTGTGACAAGACATATGTCTATCGCATCTGAATGAACCTGTCGATGCTTTGGCGTTAAATTTAGGTGCAGAAGTACAAGTACTGTCGGTTATTCAACAGAAGCAACCTCCCAGCCATAGGCCAAGAGGTTGCTTCTGATTAGAGGAGTATGCAGTTATTGCTGACGCTTATGCCGCGGGTCACCTGCGGTGACGGTGGAAGTTCCAAGGATCGCACTCAGCAGCAGCATGGCTGCTCCAATGAACATGAGGGTGGAGACGACCCAGCAGGCAGTGGCTGCCTCGCGCTGCGTGGTGGTCAGTGCAAAACTGAAGATGCACACGCTGGAAACCAGTAGGAGGACTCCGGGGATTCGTGTCTTCATCATGCGCCCTTGCAGTAGAGGATCAGGCCAAGCCATCGCAGAACATAATCGCTAACGTGTTGAGTAATATCCATTTTGCCACAAGTCCATCGATTTGACGATAAGCCTTAAGGTGGATGTTTCCGTGCGATGTCCTGCGTACGGCTATGAGGCCCGGCGAAGCTGCCTGACTGCTAGATGCAGGATTTGAGGATGTTCCCGATCGCGGTGTGCTCTGCCTTGGTCATCCAAACGTCGTATTTGGCTTTTACCTGGGTCTGCCGCGAGACGTAAGTGCAACGGAAGCTCTTGTTGGGTGGCAACCATGATGCCGCGTCCTTGTCGCCTTTGGAAGCATTAGTGGGGCCATCGGAAGCCAGCAGGTTCAGCGGGTCATTGGCAAATTCCAAGCGGGTCTCGGCATCCCAGCGCTGCGCGCCCTTTTGCCAGGAATCGGACAGGGCGACAACATGGTCGATTTGCACGGAGGTGCTGGTGCCTTGGCCGCGCTTGAATTCGATGGTCTTGCCCGTGTAGGGATCATCGAACGTTCCGCTCAATACAACGCAGGGTCGCGTGGCCGGTTTATATGTCACGTCCACCAAATCGCGCGAAAGGATGTCGTTGCGCGCATCGCATCCATTGCGGTCCGGATCTTTCCATCCCTTGCCGAATTCCGCTCTGTCGTAGCCGGTTTTTGGTGCGCGGCCTTTGACCGTAACTTCATTGAGCAGTTCAAGGGATTCTGCGTAGATATCACGTTGTTCTGCGGTGCTTGGCGTCGGTGCGGCTTGGGCATCAGGAAGGGGCGGGAACTCAATGGTCTCCAATGAAGAGCACGAGCTCAGAGCCAGGGTGGACAGGAGGGCGAACAAAGATAAGGTGCGACGCAGCGAACGCATGCGGTAGTACTACTCCTAAGGTGGCTGGTGCTTGAGCTAGAAGATGCTCTGACTTGAACTATAGGCAGTGGAGCGGACCATTTAGCCGTCCATGATCCGTGTTGTGGCGTGAGGTCGGATGTACCGGCTTCAAGGAATGCTGCTACTCGAGCTCAGAAGAGCCCAGACCTGGAAAATCGTGTTCGAAATAGTCCAAGATCTTCTGGGTTGCGTAGTAGTCCAGAAGGTGGGCAGTGGTGAGCGGGAAGACGCTGCCGCTCTGCACCGATGGCAGCTGGGCTAGTGATTCATCCGAGGTAAATGCCGTGGTCGCTTTCTTGTTTGCGGCCAAGAGGAAGGTGGCATCTCCAGTGAGCGTTGCTGGCAGATCCCTGTAGCTGACGAAACTGAAATCTTCCCTTGGCTGTGTGGAAGTGTCGAACTTCTTTGGCGTGGATACCACCGTGAAGCCGAGTCCTCTGAACAGCTGTGCATGCGGCCCGGTGGTTTTAGCGATCGGGGATATGCCATGGGCTGCGTAGGAAATGATTGAAGCCGTGGTTCCGGATGGGATTGCCAGCATGCTTCTCAGTGCTGAAACCCGTTCGTTAATGGCTGCAGAGTTCTGCTCTGCTCGTTCTTCGGTACCAGTGGCTTCCCCGAGCAACTTTGAAAGTTCGTTCCAGTCCTTATCTGCGTAGTCCACGACAATGGTTGGTGCAATCTTCCTCAGCGCACCTACGTTGTCGACTTCGGAGTCTGCTCCTGTTGCCGCCACGATGATGAGGTCGGGTTTCTGGTCCTCGATTTCTTCCAGATCGAACTTCCCGATCTCGTAGAGCGGATCAACTTTGCGGTCCGAGGCAACATCAGCCCAATGCTTGAAGAAACCGTCGCCATCGGTATCAGGCCCCGCCGGCGCCGTTGCGCTGGCAATGACCGGCGCGTCCAGGGCCAGCAGTGAACCCGTGAGTCCTACCGAGGTCGAGACGATACGTTCAGGTTTTGCCTGGATCCGTATGGGGTCATGCATTGAATCAGTCAAGGTGCGTGGCCAATGCCCGGCTTCAAATGCCGCGGTGCCCGCATCTCTCCCTTGCTCGTCAGGTAACGCCGCGCAAGAGCCAAGGGAAAAGGCCAAGATGCCAAGGCACAAGGCAACTGCGATTCGGGACAAGCTGGGACGCACTAGGATTCTCCTGGGCCGACGGCCAGAAAATGGCTAGGCGGCATTGAACGGCAATGAATTACTGGAAGTCTTTCCGAACCTATTTTATGTTCCCCAGACACGGGCCCGTGCGCTGGTACAAGAACAAAAGGAATCAGAGTGGCATCGCAAACGGTTATTTCCTGCACAGGGTGGAGCCTTCAGGGAAAGCTGGCTTCCCCTCAAGCAGCGAGTGGGTGAAGGCGACAAGATCTTCATTGAGTGCCGAGTCTGCCCCGACGAGCGGCATGTGGTCCAGTCCGGAGTACTCGAGGTAACCAATCTGGGCATCCGGGGTGCAAGAACTTCTGAAGAACTCGCGCTGCATCGAGGGCAAGACCAATGAATCAGCAGCGCCCTGGGCAATGAACGCCGGGTAGCCCGCCGGAACGATGGACGAATTGCGTTTCAGCACCGAGTGCAGCTGGCCGTCGAGAGCCTCGGAACTGAGAATCGGTTCGAAGAGCTGGCTGGCCTGGGCCAACCCGGTCAGCGCGCCCGTACCGGAAAAGCAATTCTGGGATAGCTGGTTTACCGCCATTCGAGAACGGGTCGTCAACCGCTCGTCGATGCCCAGATCCGGATACAGCTGGTTCCAGCTGGCGGCAATGTAGCTGGAAATGATTTTTCCCGCCGCGGTATCAGCAACCGACTCGGCCAATTCCGGAAGGTTGGTTGCCGGGGCCATGGCGGCGATGCCGAGAATCTCCAGGTTCGGAGCGTAGTCCCCGGCGGCTTCAGCCGTAGCCAGAGCCGCATGCCCGCCCTGGGAATGGCCCCACACTACGCTGGACTGTCCTAGCCGGACTCCTCGTGAATGCAGGTCTTGCAGCTGACCTGCAGCAAGAGTCGCGTCAAGCACCGCGTACGCCTCGGCAGCCGGAATCAAATAGGGATGAGGGCCGGCGGTGCCCAAGCCGACGTAATCGGTAGCGACTACTGCCCATCCGCCAGCCAACATGGTTTCACGGGCAGCAGCTGGACCATCATCATAAGGATTCGGTCCCATGGACAGCGCGCACTGGGACATGACGCCCTTGGTCCCATTGGCCCATGAGATGACAGGTAGGGTTCCCGTGGCGGACTCGGCCACGGTCACCACGCCCGAAGCTATTGCAGGAGAGCCATCGTGACCTTGCGTCGTATACAGAATTCGCCAGGCGAGAGTGTTCGGCAGAGTGCTCTTGGCCAGCGGTTCCGCGCGCAGCAACTGGCCATGGGCAGCAGGAACGCTAGCTGGCGGCAAGTAGAAATCATCCGCGGCGGCCGTATCGCTTTGGCTATGCAGAAAAGCGGTGATCGTTCCGAGCCCGAGCACGGCGATGAGGCCAATGGCGCTCAATCCTGTCAGGCTCGCGCTACGCGCAGCGCGGAGCCAGCCAGGAATTGCCGGAAGGCGAGGCCGGAGAAAAGACCACAAGCAGTGGACTCCCAAAAGGAATAACCAGCCGCCGAAAGCGACGCCGAGCACCCACAAGGAAAGCCTGGGCCAAAACATCACCAGAGCCGCGCCAAAGACACCGGCAAGTGCTGTGAGAGCGCCGCGGAAGGAATGCTGCCGCTGCCCGCGGAGCACCGCTGCAAGTCTGAGCACTCCGCCCAGGAGAAGAACCAGTGAAGTCGCCAAAGCCAGGACCGGCAAGCTGGCGCGATGCCAGAGCGGGAGGGCGACCCCGCTGAGCACCAGCAGGCCGCCAGAAAGCATCACTGGCCAGCGGCGAACGGAGTCCTGTTGAGCCTCGGCAAGGCGCACCAGGCCCGCAATCAACAGGCCAGCGCCCAGCAGCCAAATAATCAGCCGGACCGCGCTCGCCGAGTTGAGCATCAGGACGAGTCCGAGGGCAATCAGCAAGACACCGCCGAGAAAGCGCGCGAAGTTGCTGGTGCTATCGGGCTGAGCCATGGACACTCCTCGGATAACCAGTGCGGATGCGATGCTTCCAAGGTTATCCGTAGTTAAAGAGCTTGTCCCTGTGCGTGCCGTTGTGATGCTGCGGATCACTCTGATCCAGCTTTTAGCGGCGTAATCTCCCCTCGCGCAGGGTCCAGTAAGAGGAAATGTGGGAGGAACGCTTGTCGAGGTGCCAGTGCCGCGCAACTTGGCTGATCTCTTTAACCGTGGAACGCTCGGCATGAGCGATTAGCCCAAGCCGCAGATGGGGCAGCGGCAAGGAACGGAGCTCATCGGCCAGCAGTGAGCTGCGGCCCGCCGGAACGCCGTCACGCGGCAGCCAGCGTAAATCAACGCCTGGAGGATGTTTCACGTCAAACATTGCGTTCTGATCGGCAACTTCGAGCAACGCTAGACCGCGCGCATCCGAGGGCAATGCTTCGAGGGCTTTGCAGATCGCCGGGATGCCTGCTTCATCCGCGGCCAGCACGTAGTAGTCGGCATTCAGCGACAATGATGACTTGCTCCGTGAGGGGGAAATAACCAGTGGGTCCCCGGGCTGCGCTGTCCCGGCCCAATGGCCAACAGTCCCAGGCTCCCCATGAACTACGAAGTCGATCGCTATTTCCGGCACAACCGCGTTGATCCAACGTATCGTGTACGACTTGGAACGCGGAACCTGGTCGCGGGGCAGGCGCTGCCGCAAGGCGCGCAGATCATAGGGAGGCTCTAATCCGAGGGCGGGGTCAGCGGCAAAGACTTTCACGTATTCATCAATCGCCCCGTTGGAACGGTAGCCATCCAGATCGGGGGCGCCGGCAATGATGCGCACCATCTGGGCGTTCAGCTGTTCTACCCGGGTGATGGTCAGAATGTGCTGATCCACCTTTTCCCTTGGCGGATCCAGATATCCCAAGGCGGGGGTGTGCTGGGCCAAGGGCTCCTCGTAGGTTTCCGAGTAGCTGCGCGTCTGCGCAGGAGCAAATGGCTGCGGGGCAAGCTGCTGCGCGGGCCCCTGCGCCGTTGAGTGGTGGTAGTGCTTGAACGAGGTGCGCAGTGTCTTATCCAGGACTTTGCGTGCCGCGGTGAGTGCCGCCGCGGCGCCGGCACGTTCGGCAGCGGCCAGCAATTCGTCGGTTTCCTGCTCGTTGAGCACAGAGCTGTTGCCGATGTTCCGGTACAGCTGCTCTTTGGCCATCGCGTATCCTGCCTTTGCCCCGGCCTTTTCGGCCTGAGCGAGGATTTCCAGGGTGAGCCCTTCCCTTGGCGTCACCGTGTACTGCGAACCGTAGCTCTTGTACTTGTGGTGCTTAGACATGGTGTGCCCCTAACCCGGCCGGTGTGGGCACCAGCCTGTATGCCTGAGTATGGGGTATATCCGGCGTGGAAAACAAGTAATTTCAAGCTGGAGGGCAGGAAGTGTTCAAGGCCTGGGGTTCGTGCCATTTCCAGCGCGGAATTCCGGGGATTATTCGATATCCGATTCATTCGACATGGGGCATATCCGGTCACTAAAATCAGCTTCATGTCTGATACCTTGCCACCGTGCCCTGACTGCTCCAGCGAGTACACCTACGAAATGGATGCCCTGCTTGTCTGCCCAGAGTGCGCACATGAATGGAACGCTGAGGCCGAAGTAGCCGAAGCTGTCGAAGCAGTGATCAAGGATGCTGTCGGCAATGAGCTGCAGGACGGAGATACCGTCAGCATCACCAAAACCATGAAGGTCAAGGGCGCGCAGAGTGCGCTGAAGGCTGGAACCAAGGTGCGCAATATCCGCTTGGTCCAAGGCTCTGGCGACCATGATATCGCCGCCAAGGTGGACGGCTTCGGCCAGATGGAACTGAAGTCTTCCATCGTCAAGAAGATCTAGGCGTTCCGCCCGCAGTTCCTCAGGCTCCCAGCATCTACGGATGGTGGGAGCCTTTAGTGTTCCATGCTGCTTGGCACGTGCCACGGCATGCAAGGTGCTCGGCTGCGCCGCCGGCGGGAATCCTCAGGCCATGGGCTAGGCGGCAGAAGAATCCTGCTGGCTCTTCTTCTTGGCGTACGAACGGGCCGCCCGCACGCGATCACCGCAACGCGTGGAGCACCAATGCCGGCGGCCATGGGTCTTGAGCAGGTAGCGGGTGCATGGCTCGGCTTCGCATTGGGCCAGCAGGCCCGCTTCTTCGCTGCTCAGAAGTGCTGCGGCGTCCTCGGCAAGTCGCGACATGGCGTGCTCGGTCAATTGCGTGGCGGGGTGTTCCAATGCGCGGAAGAATCCCTTGCCCGGCTCATGGTGCAGCAATGGGGTGCTCGGTGCTGCCAGCAGTGCGGCGTTGATGCCCTGCAGCACTTCCCGGGCCACGGGTGTGCCCGTGGCGATGGCATGGAAAGCTTTCCTGATCTGGCTGCGAAGGGTGACCAGCCGATTCTGGCAATAGCTTTGCAGCGCCGCTTCCTGGGGCACGAGACCCCGCACGATGAGCCATTGCGTGGTGTCCGCCGGGCTAGCCAGCGCGTCGAAGCTCTTGCCGCCAGGCAGCTGGATTTCGCTGTTGGCCAGATCGATGCTGCAGTGCTGCGCGGTTCCGGGGCTCGGGGGAAGGGGCATCTGGGACATGTTCCTCATGGTATCAGTATTGCTTTACCGTGATCACCTGCTAGTGTGTATATCACGGTAAAAAGTAGAAATAACATGAGAAAAGAGGTTGGCCTTGCAGCCAGTGCCACGATTCGGCTCCGCTCCCTTCGCCCTGTCGGTTCACACCGGAGGCGGACCCGGTGTAGGGCAAACCGCCCAAGATGGCCTGCAGGACACCATCGATATCGCCAAGGCTGCGGATCAATCCGGATATCACCGTTTCTGGATGTCCGAGCACCATGCCATGCCCGCGCTGTCCGTGGCATCGCCGCTGCTGATGATGGCCCGGCTCACCGCCGACACCCAGCGGATCAGGTTGGGCGCGGGCGGAGTGATGCTGCCCAACCATGCGCCGCTGGTGGTTGCGGAGCAGATCGGCATGCTCGAAGCGCTGGCTCCCGGGCGCATCGACCTGGGAGTCGGGCGCGCGCCAGGAACCGATGGGGCCACCGCGGCCGCGTTGCGCCGCGGAACCGGAGCCAACGAAACCTTCGACGAGCAACTGGCCGAGCTGGTGGGATTCCTGAATGATGATTTCCCCGCAGGGCACCCCTACAGCGAAGTCCATGCAGTGCCCGGCCCGTGGCAGAACGAGCAGAACCGCCTGCCCGCATCGGAAACGCAGACCCCGTTGTGGATCCTGGGCTCCTCGCCGTATTCGGCGCAGCTGGCCGCGCGGCTGGGCCGGCCCTACGCCTTCGCCTTGCAGTTCGGCGATGCCGATATCGACACCGCGCTGCGCATCTACCGCGAGAACTTCGTGCCTTCGGCAGTGCTCGACCGTCCGTACGTGCTCATCAGCCAAAGCGTCATCGCGGCCGAGGATCCAGAATACGCCCGTGCCGAGGCCTCGACCATGGCGATGGCCATGCTGCGGATGTTCAAGCGTGAACCCTTTGCACTGCTATCCGCCCAGGAGGTCGCAGGATATCCGGCCACGCTCAATGAGCGAGCGATCATTGACATGTACACCAACCGCACCCTGGCCGGCACGCCTTCCGAAGTGGCCCAGCGCCTGGAAGCGCTGCAGCAGTGGACCGGAGCGGATGAGTTGATGATGGTCCTTGGCAGCCACACCCCTGGCGCAGCGGTGCAAACCGTGCAGCTCATGGCCCAGCACTACCGGCCGGCTAAATAAAACCTGAAACACCCGGTGCCGTATGGCGCCATCTCGACACATCGGAAAGAGGAACTCACTATGTCCGCACCACGCAGAGCACTAATCGTCATCGACGCACAGCAGGAATACATTGATGGCCTGCTGCAGATCCAGTACCCGGATCGCGAGCAGTCGGTAGCCACCATCGCCAATGCCATGGACGAAGCGGCAAAGGCCGGGATCCCGGTGGTTGTCGTGCAGCACCAAGCGCCCGAGGGATTCCCCGTCTTCGCCCCGGAATCCGCTACCTATGCCCTGCACCCGCAGATCCAGGATCGGATGGAAGCTGCAGAGCACCAATTCTCCAAGAACTATGCCAGCATCTTCGCGGGTACAGGCCTGGAAGAGTGGCTTCGCGAGCGTGAAATCACCACGTTGACCCTGGTGGGCTACATGACCAATAACTGCGTGATCGGTTCTGCCGCGGCTGCCGAACCGCTGGGGTTCGCCGTGGAAGTGCTCTCCGATGCTACCGGCGCGATCGACATTGTCAACGCTGCCGGTTCCATCCCCGCCCAGCAGGTGCATGAAACCCTGATGGCCGTGCTGAATTCCAGCTGGGCTGCGGTGGCCCCGACCGCTACCTGGATCGAGGCAGTGGCCTCGGGTGCTGCACTGCCCGGCGATAACCTCATCGAATCAGCTGCTCGTGGCCGTGCCGGCCAATAGCCTGGTGAGCGTCCTGTAACTGGCGGATCGCATCTTGTAGAAGGTGTGGTCCGCCATTTTTCATCTCCGGGCTGTCCGGGCAAAGGTTGACGCAAGCGGCCTGCGCGAACAAGACTCGTGCTAGGACAAGGCGGCAACAGCTAGGAGTTCATCGTGGGTTCAGCAAGCGCGGACGGACAACTCGACGCGATCATCATCGGGTGGGGCAAAGGCGGCAAGACCCTGGCAGGCACCCTGGCCCGGGCCGGGCAGCGGGTGGCGTTAATCGAGCAGTCCACCCAGATGCATGGCGGTACCTGCATCAATATCGGTTGCGTGCCGACCAAGGCCTTGATCCACGATGCCGAATCCCGCGATGGCGCCGGATACGACCAGCAGGTCTTCCAAGCCGCCGTCCAGCGCCGGGACAAGCTCACTGCCATGATGCGCGCCAAGAATTTCTCCATGCTCGACGACCTGGAGTCGGTGCTGCTGGTCAACGGCAAGGCCGCGTTCACCGGACCTCGAAGCGTCAGGGTCACTGCCGGTTCCGATGAGCTGGAGCTGAGCGCGGCGAAGATTATCATCAACACCGGCGCGCTACCTGCGATCCCGGACATCGAAGGAGCGCAGATCGGCGGGCGGGTGCATGACTCCACAACGATCCAGCATGCCCAGCTGCCCAAGACCCTGGCTGTGGTGGGCGGGGGATATGTCGGCATCGAGTTCGCCTCCATGTTTGCCCAGTTCGGATCGAAAGTCACCGTGCTGGATCGCGGAAGCCGTGCACTGTCCAAGGAAGACCCGGATGTGGCCCGGGAAGTCCAGGCCTGCCTGGAAGATGCCGGAGCCGAGATCATCAGTTCGGCTTCGGTGCGTTCGATCAGCCAGGACGAGCAAGGCGCCACCGTCAGCTACGAGCGTCGGGGCGAGGTGCACCAGCTGCAGGCGGATGCCGTGCTGATTGCGCTTGGGCGCGTGCCGAATACTGCCGGTCTGGGGCTGGAAGCCGCCGGGGTCCAGACGGGCTCCCGCGGGGAAGTCGCGGTTGACGAGTTCCTGGCCACCAATGTCGAGGGCATCTATGCCCTGGGCGATGCCAACGGCGGACCCCAGTTCACCTATGTCTCGCTCGATGACCACCGGGTCTTGGCCAGCCAGTTGCTGGGAGACGGATCACGCAGCACCAAGGACCGGGTTGCTGTTCCGTACACCATCTTCACCACTCCGCCGCTGGCTCGCGTTGGCTTGAGCCAAGAGCAGGCAGCGCAGCAGGGGTTCCAAGCCAAGATCGCGGTGAAGAAAGTTTCCGAGATCGCCGCGATGCCGCGCCCCAAGATCGTGGGCGACCCGCGGGGCATCATCAAGTTCGTCATCGATGCGCGCAGCGACCAGATCCTCGGAGCGGCGCTGATGCACGTGGACTCCCAGGAGGTGGTCAACCTGGTGGCATTGGCCATGCGGCAGCACATGACTGCCGCTGAACTGCGCGACCAGATCTTCACCCACCCCTCGTCCACCGAAGCGCTGAACGAGGTGCTCGCGCAGCTAGGCTGAGGCCTGGACCTGCGCGGCATCGATGAGTTCGGCGAGCTCGGCCCGCGGCTTGTTCGCGCCGAAGGCAGGCTGGCCAGGCTGCAGGCGCAAGCCTTCAGCCAGGGAGCCTATCGGCAGCGGGTCAAAGCCGAAATCATCAACGATCCGGGCTGCCTGGTCAACGTCGGAGTCCAGATCGCCGGCCAGCGCGATGGCCTTGCGGCGCTCGGCGCCGGCCGGACGGGACTCGTCCTCGAGGTCGTGGTAGCCCATGTGGTTGAAGGCCTTGACGACCCGCGAACCTGGCAGGAACTCCTGGATCAAATTGCTGGTGGAGACCTGAGGGCCGTTCAGGTCCTCGCGGATGCCATCCGTTTCCCACCAGTAGTTCATGGCGTCGATGACCAGCTTGCCTTCGAGCTCGGCAACCGGAATATTCCGGTACTTGCCCAGCGGCAGGGCCAGTATGGCAATGTCGGCTTCCCGCGCGGCGGTTGCCGGATCCACGGCCAGCGCGCCCGGAGTCAGGATCTCGATGGTCAGGGCAATGGTGCCGGGGTCGCCGGAGCCGGCGATGAGCACCTTGTAGCCGGCCTGCAAGGCGCGGCGGGCAAGAACCGTGCCGATCTTTCCAGCGCCGAGGATGCCGATGGTCTGCTGTGTCATTTTCTCTCCTTCAGGCATGTCTTCGAATCCGGGTCTAGCTCTCGGAAAGCATTTCGCGTACCAGCGGGATGACCTTTTCGCCGTAGAGTTCCACGGCACGCAAGCGGGCGCCAACTTCTACCGCGCCGCCGGAGTAGATCAAATCGAAACGGCCGATATCCAAGGTCTTGAGGGTCTTGGCGATCTTGCGGGCCACGGTTTCCGGCGAGCCGACGTATAGCGAGCCTTCGCTGATCTCGTGCTCGAATTCACCGCGGCCCATTGGGCTCCAGCCACGGGACGCGCCGATGCGGTCACGCTGTTCCTTGTAGGCGTCGAACATGTGCTCGCGGGCCAACTCGTCGGTATCTGCCACGAAGCCAGGGGAGTGCAGGCCCACCGGCAGGGTTGGGTGGCCGAACTGGTCGTTGGCCCGGCGGTACAGGTCGATGTAGGGTGCGAAGCGCTCGGGGGACCCGCCGATGACAGCGAGCATCATGCGCAATCCGTAGTGCGCCGTGCGGATGACCGACTGCGGGGAACCGCCCACGCCCACCCAGGTGTTCAGGCGGCCGGACTCGGTCTTCGGGAAGACTTCCATATCCTCCAGCGGTGCACGCTTGGTTCCCTGCCAGGTCACCGGCTTCTCGTCGAGCAGCTTGTGGAACAGGTCGATCTTCTCGTCGAAAAGCAGTTCGTAGTCAGCCATGTCATGGCCGAACAACGGGAAGGACTCGGTAAAGGAGCCGCGGCCCAGCATGACCTCGGCACGTCCGTTGGACAAGGCATCTACGGTGGCGAAACGCTGGAAGACGCGGACCGGATCGTCGGAAGACAGCACGGTCACGCCGGATCCGAGGCGGATCCGCTCGGTCGCCGTGGCAATGCCCGCCAGAACGGTCTCGGGGCTGGAGATGGCGTATTCGGGGCGGTGGTGCTCGCCGACAGCGATCACATCGACGCCGGCCTGATCGGCCGCGATGGCTTCCTGGACCGTGGCGCGGATGCCCTGGGCATGGGTTACCAGCTTGCCTGACTTGTCGCTGGGTACGTCGCCAAAGGTGTCGAGGCCGAATTCGATGTTCTCGAAGGCGTTCATTGCGTGCTCCCTGTAGTCCAGAACTTTGTTGATGCATCAATCATGACTCAAAGTTATTGACGTGTCAACTATATCCGGAAATTGCGCCTCGACCGGTCTCCAGCCCAGCCGCACAGGCGCCAGAACGCATCGGACTCGGGGCTGGAGCAGACCTTGGAGCACTGCTTAGCGCCACATCATCCAGGCATGCAAAACGGCGGCTCTCCTCGATGAGGAGAACCGCCGTCCAGGGGTGGGCCAGAAACTAGCCGAAGTACTTCTTCATGGTGCCCTCGGAAGCCTCGCGCAGCTCGTCCACCGATACGGTGAACTCGCCCTGGACTTCCAGGGCGCCGGACTGCGCATCGACAATGCCCATGCGGGCCACGGTGACACCGCGGGCGCTGGTCATGTCGTTGAAGCGGACCTCTTCGCTGCGTGGAACGGCAACCAAGGCGCGGGCCTGGGTCTCCGAGAACAGCGCGGTGAAGGAATCGATGCCGTCACGCTGCTTGATCTCGTCCAGGGCCACGCGGGCACCGACGCCGTAGCGCAGGACCATCTCGGACAGCGCTGCAAGCAGGCCGCCCTCGGACAGGTCGTGCGCGGCGTCGATCATGCCATCGCGGCTGGCATTGATCAGGATTGCGCCCAGTGCCTTCTCGGCTGCCAGGTCGACCTTTGGCGGCAGGCCGCCGAGGTGGCCGCGCAGGTTGGCGAACTCCGAGCCGTCCAGCTCATCGGCGGTGGTGCCGATCAGGTAGATGGCCTGGCCGTCGGCCTCTTCGCGCCAGCCCGAAGGGGTGCGGCGGGCGACGTCGTCGAACTTGCCCAGGGTCGCCACCACAGGCGTCGGGTGGATGGCCTTGTCGCCGGTCTGGTTGTACAGCGAGACATTGCCGCCGGTGACCGGTACGCCGAGCTCCATGCACGCATCGGACAGGCCGCGGATGCCCTCGGCCAGCTGCCACATGACGTCGGGGTCCTCCGGGGAACCGTAGTTCAGGCAGTCCGAAACCGCCGCAGGGATCGCACCGGAGGTGGCGACGTTGCGGTAGGACTCGGCCAGCGCCAGCTGGGCGCCGGCATACGGGTCCAGGTAGGTGTAGCGGCCGTTGGCATCGGTGGCGATGGCCACGCCGAGTCCGGTGGACTCGTCGATGCGGACTACGCCAGCATCGTCCGGGGCGGCCAGCGCGGTGTTGCCGCCGACGTAGCGGTCGTACTGGCTGGTGATCCAGGACTTGTCGCACATGTTCGGGCTGGCGATCAGCTCCAGGGCGGCGGCCTTCAGCTCTTCCCCGGTAGCTGGCAGGTTGGCGCCGGCTTCCGAGGACTTGAAGGTGTCAGCCTGCAGCGCATCCTGCCACTGGGGGCGGGCATACGGGCGGTCGTAGACCGGGCCGTCGTGGGCGACGGTCTTCGGATCCACATCCACGATGACTTCGCCATCCCAGGTGATGATCAACCGGTCGGTGTCGGTGACCTCGCCCAGCCAGGAGAACTCCACGTTCCACTTGGCCATGACGGCCTCGAACGCCTCGATGTTCTCCGGGGTGACTACGGCCATCATGCGTTCCTGGGACTCCGACATCAGGATTTCGCCCGGGGTCAGGGTGGAGTCGCGCAGCAGCACATTGGTCAGCTCGACCTGCATGCCGCCTTCGCCGTTGGAGGCCAGTTCGCTGGTGGCGCAGGAGATGCCCGCAGCGCCCAGGTCCTGGATGCCCTCGACCAGCGAGGCCTTGAACAGCTCCAGGCAGCACTCGATGAGCACCTTCTCGGCGAACGGGTCGCCCACCTGCACCGCAGGGCGCTTGGAGGGCTTGGTGTCGTCGAAGGACTCCGAGGCCAGCACCGACGCGCCGCCAATGCCGTCGCCACCGGTGCGCGCACCGAAGAGCACGACCTTGTTGCCCACGCCCGAGGCATTGGCCAGGCGCAGATCCTCGTGGCGCAGTGCGCCCACGGCCAGTGCGTTGACCAGCGGGTTGCCCTGGTAGATCGGGTCGAAGACGGTTTCGCCGCCGATGTTCGGCAGGCCCAGCGAGTTGCCGTAGCCGCCGATGCCCGAGACCACGCCGTGCACGACGCGCTGCGAGTCCTCGTGGTCGATCGCGCCGAAACGCAGCGGATCCATCACGGCGATCGGGCGGGCGCCCATGGAGATGATGTCGCGCACGATGCCGCCGATGCCGGTAGCGGCACCCTGGTACGGCTCGACGTAGGAAGGCGAGTTGTGGGACTCGATCTTGAAGGTCACGGCCCAGCCGTCGCCCAGGTCGGTGACACCGGCGTTTTCGCCCATGCCGACCATCAGGTCCTTCTTCATCTCCGGGGTGACCTTCTGGCCGAACTGGCGCAGGTGGTTCTTGGTGGACTTGTACGAGCAGTGCTCGGACCACATGACCGAGTACATGGCCAATTCAGCGGCGGTCGGACGACGGCCCAGGATCTTCACGATCTCGGCGAACTCGTTGTCCTTCAGGCCCAGCTCTGCCCATGGCAGTTCTACATCCGGGGTGCCCGCTGCGTTATCGACGGTGTCGATATTGAATTCCTTAGTGGCTTCCTGGCTCACTTTTTGCCTCCAACAAGGTGGGTCAGAACACTGGTGAAGAATGCCAGCCCGTCGGTGCCGCGGTGGTCCGGGCCGAAGCCGGCCTCAATGGCGTGCTCCGGGTGCGGCATCAGGCCGACAACGTTGCCGGCCTTGTTGCCCACGCCGGCGATCGAGCGGCGCGAGCCGTTCGGGTTCCAGCCCATGTAGGAGAACGCGATGCGGTTTTCAGCTTCGAGCTCGTCCAGGACCTTCTCGTCGGCCACGTACTGGCCATCCTGGTTCTTCAGCACGATGGTGATTTCCTGGCCGGCTTCGAAGCCGTTGGTCCATGCGGTCTGGTTGTTCTCCACGCGCAGCAGCTGATCGCGGCAGATGAACTTCAAGTGGTCGTTCTTGATCATCGATCCGGGCAGCAGGTGCGACTCGGTGAGGATCTGGAAACCGTTGCAGATGCCCAGCACGGGCAGCTTGGCATCGGAGTTCGCGGCATCTGCGATCTTCGCCATCATCGGTGCGAAGCGGGAGATCGCGCCGGCGCGCAGGTAGTCGCCGTAGGAGAAGCCGCCGGGGATCACCACGGCGTCGACATCCTGCAGGTCGGTGTCGGCGTGCCACAGGGACACCGCTTCGGCACCGGCTGCGCGCACGGCGCGAGCGGCGTCGCGGTCATCGAGGGTGCCCGGGAAGGTCACCACGCCGATGCGCGCTCCGGAAAGTTCAGTGCTTGGCGTTGAATAGTCGCCAATCAGGGGAAGTTCGGCGCTCATTAGTCTTCGAATACCTCGACGTTGACGACATCTTCGATCACCGGGTTGGAAAGCAGGGTTTCTGCAGCCTCGCGAGCCTGGGCGAGGATTTCTTCGGTCACCTCGCCGTCCACGGACAGTTCAAAGCGCTTGCCCTGGCGGACAGCTTCGAAGGAGGTGAAGCCTAGGCGGGGAAGAGCTCCCGCGATGGCCTTGCCCTGAGGGTCAAGGATTTCTGGCTTGAGCATGACATCTACAACGATGCGGGGCATCCGGCATATCTCCTGTTGGCGAGGTTAAGTTAAATGCCACACGGAGATGCCGTCTCACACCAGGGGGATTTGGCGCTCCGCGAGCTTGCCTTCATAGTCTACCCGTGAATGTGATGGGGAAAACGTCCCTGTGCGCGATAGCACCGATATCCTGCGGTTTAAGTCATGTGATCTTAGGCTCACGGGTTGTCGAAGCGCGCTCGACGCGTATGCTGAAACTGTGAAAAATGCTAGTCAAACCGTCTGCGCCTGCCGAGTCCTGGACGCTGTGAAGCCGTCCTACGAAAACTGCTGCAAGCCCTTGCATGACGGAAGGGAAGATGGCTCCTTGCTGCCGCAGACCGCGGAGCAGCTGATGCGCTCACGCTACAGCGCCTTCGTGCTGGGGCTGTCGCAGTATTTGCTGGCGACCTGGCATGAGAGCACGAGGCCCAAGGAACTGGACGTGGATTCGCGGATGCGCTGGACCGGCTTGGAGATCATTTCAACCCGTGCTGGCGGCGCGGCGGCCTCCCGCGGGGTGGTTGAATTCGCTGCGTACTATCGCGACGGCCGGCATGAAGCGCAGCAGCATGAGGTCAGCACCTTCGTGAAGCAGGACGGCGCCTGGTTCTACCTCGACGCCCTCTAGGATTCAGCGCTTGGCTGCAGCCTGCAGCATGGTCAGCATCTGGCTCTGCTGGCGTTCACGCGCTAGCTTGAATGCATCAGAACCGGAGTGGTCCTCCAAATGCGGGTCCGCCCCGTTGATAATCAGCAAACGCGCGATGGTGATGGCATTGGCGGTGCCCTGGCCCAGGACAATGGTTTCGTGCAGGGCCGTCCAGCCCAGGTCATTAACCTGGTCTACCGGGATATCGGTGCGGAGCAACTGGCGCACGGCCTGAACCCGGCCATTCTCGCTGGCGACGGTCAAAGCGGTCCCGCCCATGCGATTCACCGCCGTGAGGTCGGCCCCGCCGTCAATGAGAAGCTTCAGCGTTTCAACCTGGCCATTGGCGCTCGCGCGCAGGAACGGCGACTCGTAGAAGTCGTCCTTCTTGTCGGGATCCGAGCCTGCTTCGAAGAGGGTCTTGGCGATGGCAGGGTTCTTGTTGATGACTGCACGCATCAGCGCGGTGCGACCGGCCTCGTCCTGCGCGTCGAGGTCAGCTCCATCCTTGAGCGCCGCCTTGACGTCCTTCAGCTTGCCTCGATTCACTGCAGCGAACAGCTGCGTGGTGGCCTTGGACATTTCGGCCGCTGAACTGGGAAGCGCCTTGATGGAGGCACCAGTGTTGGCACCCGAGGCCAGGGGCGACAGCGATGTCTTGGAGCTTTCGGGCTTGGCCGGAGTGCCGGCGGGCTGCTTGGCTGAATTGCTCGGAGTCGTGGTGGGAGCAGTGGCATTGTTCCCGGTTGGAGCCGGAAGCGGGACGCTGGAGCTTGCTGCGGCCTTGCTCGGAGCGGGCAGGGATTTTTCGGTGGCACTGCTGGAAGACGGGGCGGGAACCGGGGTGGAAGAAACTTCATGAGCCTGGGGTGAAGAAGCGGCGCAACTCGTGCAGGCGCCGATCACGGCAGCAAGGGGGAGTGCAAGCAATGCAATGCCACGGCGATGCGTGGATAGCCCGGTATGAAGTGCCATCTGTCCTTTCGCGGTTAAACAACCCTTCCCCGTATGGCTTTCGCATCATGCAGGGATTCTGCTCAGTAACTTTTGATCAATTGCGAGCTTAGCGGCCAAAGCTGAAAATTTGCGGTCAATCAGCGCCAAGATTTCTCTGTGCTCGGTGCCGGCCGATCTTCGCTAAAATCATAAGCACCATGGAATGCCTTTACTTTTCTGCCTCCCGTTGCCGCTCATGCGCCTTGATGACGGTGCCTTACGCCCAGCAACTGCAATCTAAGGTAGCGGATTGCCAGCAGCTGCTGGCCGGCTTCCCAGGCCTGGAATTCCTTCCGCCCCAAGCCAGTAGCGAACAGGGCTTCCGCAACAAAGCCAAAATGGTCATTTCCGGAACCACCGGCCAGCCGACCATCGGCATCCTGGATGCCGACGGCCACGGTGTCGATCTGCGCAACTGCGGAGTCATCGCAGCACCGCTACGTGCCGTATTCCCGGTCATCGAGCAGTTCATTCATGATCTGAAGCTCATTCCCTACGACGTTCCCAAGCGCAAGGGCGAACTCAAGCATGTGATTCTCACCCTGTCGGATACCGGTTCGGTGATGGTCCGTTGGGTATTGCGCACCAAGAAGCATTTTGTGGCACTGCGTGATTCGCTGCCGCAATTCCTTGAGCAGCTTCCACGCCACAGCGTGGTGTCGGTGAACTTCTTGCCTGAGCACAAGGCAGTGCTGGAAGGCGAAGAAGAAATCATTCTTACCCGCCGAACCACCTTGGAATTCGGGCTGAACGGCGTACCGATGCACCTGCGCCCCCAGGGCTTCTTCCAGACCAACAGCGAGATCGCTGCCGCCTTGTACCGGCAGGCCCGCCAATGGATCAACGATGCCAACCCCGAAAGCGTTTGGGATCTGTACAGCGGGGTGGGTGGTTTCGCACTGCATTGCGCTACCGAGGACCGTACCGTGTACGGCATCGAGACCAGCGGGGAAGCCGTTGAATCGGCAAAGACCAGCGCCAAGACCATGGAGCTGGATGACATCCATTTCAGGGTCCAAGACGCAACCGAATTCGCGCTGGGTGCCGGCTGGGCGCCAGAGGCGGTAATCGTGAATCCTCCGCGCCGCGGTATCTCCGCAGAGCTATCGAAGTGGCTGAACGAGTCCGATGTCCAGCACATCATTTACTCCAGCTGCAACGCGAAGTCACTGGCCAGGGACCTGGAGCGTTTGGAGAACTACGCTCCGCAGCAGGCTCGCGTCATGGACATGTTCCCGCAGACCAGCCACTACGAAGTCATCGTGAAGCTGGAGCGCAAGGCCGCCTAGCGATCCAGGGTTGCGGTGCGTCGGTCAAGGCGGCCGACAATCTCGTCAACGATGTGCGGGTCGATATTCGGTTCGCGGCGGGCCTTGAGCAGCTCGTCGCGGGCGGCTTCCAGGGCGATGGCCTGGATCGAATCGGCCTTGGCGATCACCGCGCGAATCTGCGTGTACTTTTCGTCCGAGATCGCATCGTGCGGATCCGGGTCCTTGGCCAGGATGGTATGCAGCGAGTTCATGCGCCGGCGCACTGCCTGCTGGTAATTCTCCGGCAGCTCTTCGAGCTGCACGTTCTTGCGCAGCGCCGCCAGTGCGACAGCCTCGGCGCGACGGGCCAGGGCCCGGCGGGCACGCTTGGCATCTTGCTCGTTGTTGCGCAGCTTCAGCACGCGCATCAGCGCTGGCAAGGTCAGGCCCGGGAGCACCAAAGTGCACAGCAAGACGGAGCAAGCGGCGACCACCACGAAGTTGCGTCCCTCGATGGCCGATCCATCCGCTGCGACCTTGGGCAGTGCCAGGGCCAAGGCCAAAGTCGCCAGCCCTCGCATGCCGCACCAAGTGAGCACCAGCGCATCCTTGCGCGCAGGAATCTTGGGCTTGCTGCGGTTGGGCAGGTAGTAGGTCGCCAGCATCCACAGCGCACGCACTGCGATGACCACGAAGCAGATCGCGGCGATGCCCGGGATGAAGCCGATCAGGTTGCTGCCTTCCTCCTGGATCACCTGGTTCATCTCGATGCCCATCAAGCCGAAAGCCAGGCCGGTGGCCAGCAGCTCGAGCACTTCCCAGAAGGATTGCCGGGTTAGGCGTTCGGCAGAGTCCTGGGGGCGGTCCCGCCGCACCATTTCAAGGGCCGTCACCACCACTGCGATGACCCCTGAAATATGCAGCTCCTCCGCAATCATGTAGACCGCATAAGGTGCCACCAAGGTGGCCGCGCAACGCGCTGCCAGGTTGGGAACGAAGCGGTTCAAGGCGCCGATGGCCCAGCCCATGGCCAGACCCAGGACTACCGCCCCTGCGGCACCGAGCAGGAACTGCGGAATGATTTCGAGTCCGACTTCCGAGCCATTCAGGGTTGCCTGGACGGCCAGCTGGAAGATCACGATGGCCATTGCGTCGTTGAACAGGCCCTCGGTTTCCAGCAGGGACGTCAGGCGCCGCGGCATTTTCACCTTGGTGGCAATTGCATCCACCGCGACCGGGTCAGGCGGGGCCACTACTGCGCCCAACGCCAATGCCAGCGGAATGGAAGCGATGGGGGAGAAGGCCAGCGCGGTAGCGGCCACGGTGCCTGCTGTCACCACGATGAGCACCACGGCCAGCCGGATCAGGGCCTTCCAGCGGAAGCGGAACACCGACCAACTGCTGCGCTGGGCCGTAGCGAAAAGCAAAGGCGGCAAGAAGATCGGCAGGATCAGCTCGGGCTCAATATGCATTTCGGGCATGAACGGCAAGAAACCTGCCAGCGTCGCGAAAATCAGCATCAAGATCGGGTAGGGCAATTTAATGCGTTCCCCGATGCCGACAATCAAGATCGTGGCGAATAGCAGCGCGATAACCAGCAGGAAAAACTCCATAGTCTTACTATTCTAGTTTCTCCGCGCAGTTATTCAGGGGTTATCGACTCATGTTTTCACGGAACCGAGTAGAAATGAGGCGGCATCCCAACGATCGATGGCGCAGCCGTTATGCCGTGAAAAGCTCGTTCTCACCGTCTCGCCGTGCAGGATTCCGCTTATTTCGGCCCGTTGCGGTCCACCGTATATTTCGGTGCAGATTTCCTGGGGATCAACTTCTCCGGCAATGGCACCGGGTTCAAGCTCGAGCTGCAAGCAAGCTTTGGATGCGTTCGGCAATGTGCTGGATTCAGCGGCTTGTTCGCCGGTGCATTCCAGGGAGTACTGCTGTGAAATTTCGCTGCCGTCATCGCGAATGGTGATTTCCAATTGGGTCTGCGGCCCCTGTCCGATGCTGGTGGCGCAGGAAGCCAGCGAGAGGCTCACGCAGCCGAGCGCGATACCGGCCGGAATCAGGCGAAGGCCCCGTGCAGTAACCATGGATCAATCTTGCCTGCGGCCGCGAATAAGTTCTAGTCTTCCGGGAAGATTGGCAGGTTGTTGGCGACTTCCAGCAATTGATTGCGCAGCGAGTCGGCACGCTGGGCAAATTCCTTTTGCAATCTCACGTACGCGGCCTTGCCCTCGGGAGTTTCAATGCGGATGGGTTCATGGCCCCAATCGCCCAGATCATAGGGGGATGCCTGCATATCCATGGTGCGAATGTCCCAGGCGAGCTCGAAGCAGTCCATGACCAAGCCGCTTGGCACCGCAGGGGAGAGCTTATAGGCCCACTTATACAGATCCATGTTGGCGTGCAAGCAACCGGGCTGTTCCAGGTCGCGCTGGGTTTCCCTGGTCGGCTGCAGCTCGTTGAACTCGATCGCCTGGGGAGTGTAGAAGCGGAATGCATCGAAGTGGGTGCAACGGATCTTGTGGGTTTCCACCACTTCGTCGGTTCCCTGCGCACCCAAGCGCAGCGGGAGGTATTCATGGCGGATGCCGTTGGCCTCGGATTTGTAGGCCATCGCCCATTCATGCAGGCCGAAGCAGGAGAAGTTTCCTGGCCGCTGCGCGGTGCCGGCCAGAATGATGCGGGCAAACTCGATGGCCCGGGCACGCGCCTTGCCGAATGCCTCCGCATCGAAGTGGTATCCCGTACCGTGTCCGGTTTGGACTCTGCGGTAGAACTTCCACTCGCCGCGTTCTTGGGCCGCGTCTCCGGCTAGAACCACGTTCATCCCTGGATGCCAGCGGTAGAGCTGGCCCGGCTTTTGCGTGTAATAGGTGAACAGGAAGTCCTCGATGGGATGCTTCTTGCCCTTCATCCGCCGTTCCACGAAAGGTTCGCCAAAGGCCCGAGCCCGTGCTTCATGCTCAGCGGCATGCGGCATCCACTGCGAGGGTTCCAAAATGGCGGCGGTCAGAGGCATACTTCTAATTATTCAATTCATGGGCCGATGAAACCAGTTTGGTACGCCAACTCACACTTCTCGCAAAGGGGTACGCCATGGAAATCCTGCCTCCCTGGGAACCGCCAATGAGCGGCTCCGACCAGCAGCATCTGTTCGGGATGCTTGACAGGCTGCGCGCCACTTTCAGATACAAGGCCGACGGGCTGGACATCGAACAGCTGGCAACCAAGTTGCCCAGCAGCCAGCTCAGCCTGGGCGAATTGCTCCAGCATCTTGCCCTTGTCGAAGATGAGAAATTCACCTACTTCATTGCCGGGCAACGACCTGAAGTCCTCCTTGGGTTCACTGCCAACGGGCGCGAGCACTTCGTGGTTGATCTGGAAGAGGATCCGGAGAATCTTTATCAACGCTACGACCGGGCCGTGGCCAAAAGCCGAGGAATCCAGCAGTCCGTTATCGAGGAAAGGAAGCTGGACACGGGCTCGGGGTTGGCCTTCGAAGGCAAGCATGCGTCGATACGCAGAATCATCTGCGACCTGATTGAAGAGTATGGGCGGCATGCAGGGCATGCGGATCTCTTGCGTGAAGCCATCGACGGGCGGGTGGGCGAGGATCCTCCCTTCGACTATCTTCCTGCATGGTATGCCTAGCTTTCTGGTTGCATTGGCAGCCGCTTCGGGCAACAGCCGGTCCGTTAGTTGTCCGCAATCAAGCTCTGTCCAGAAGTTCTTGTTCCTGCTCCAAGTCTGCCGGGATAGCGTGCTGCAGGAAACCGAGGGATTCATTGCGGCGCCGGACCAGACATTGCGACGGAATCCAGCAATTTCCCATCCTCGGGAACCGGCCTGCCTGAAGCCTCTAGGATGGGGCCATGAACACTGAGCGCTCCAGCCAACTTCCGGCATCTGCATCCGTTGTCTTTGACTGGTTCTCGCGACCCGGGGCCATGCAGCGGCTCTTGCCACCGTGGCTTCCGCTGAAGGTCATTGAAGAAGCCGGTTCGCTGAAGGACGGGACGGCCGTGCTGGGCCTTCCCGGCGGAGTGCTGTGGAATGCCAAGCACCAGCCTGAGGGGTTCGCGGAGAACCGCAGTTTCGTCGACCAGCTTGAACCCGAAGGGGTTCGCGGCCTTCCTGCCCGGGTGGTGCAGTGGCGGCATGAGCATTACTTCGAGCCCGCGGGCGCACAGTGCACGACCGTGGGTGACTGCATCCAGTCGAATATGCCAGGACGGCAGATCGAATCGATGCTTGCATACCGCCACCGCCAGCTGGCAGACGATTTTGCCGCACACCAGCGGGCGGCGCAGGCCGGGTTGAAGCCGCTGGTGATAGCGCTGACCGGTTCAAGCGGATTAGTCGGACAGGCTTTGTGCGCCTTCTTGTCCACCGGCGGGCACCGGGTCGTCAAGCTCGTGCGGCACGAGCCGGAATCGGCAAGCGAACGGCGCTGGAATCCGCTGGATCCTGACCCGGGCCTGCTCGATGGCTGCGACGCGGTCATCCATTTGGCCGGAGTCAGCATCTTCGGCCGGTTCAGCCAAGCGCATCGGCAGGCAATTCTCTCCAGCCGCATCGAACCGACCCGATCCCTTGCCCTGCTGGCGTCACGTTCAGGTGTCCGGACCTTCATCAGCGCTTCGGCCATCGGA
Organism: Glutamicibacter sp. NPDC087673; assembly: GCF_044743255.1. Taxonomy (NCBI): domain Bacteria; kingdom Bacillati; phylum Actinomycetota; class Actinomycetes; order Micrococcales; family Micrococcaceae; genus Glutamicibacter; species Glutamicibacter sp. NPDC087673. The sequence continues at coordinate 242,182 of NZ_JBIUWB010000005.1, read as the reverse complement.
TTCTACGGTGCTTCAGCCGGACCGCACCCATTGGACGAGACCGATTCCCCGCGGGCCGGGACTCCGGATTTCCTGGCTGACGTGGTGGACCGCTGGGAACGTGCGGCGAATGCCGGGGACAGCGGCATGCGCCGGGTGCAGATCAGGACCGGTATCGTGCTGAGCCCCAAAGGCGGGATGCTCGCCGTTTTGCGTCCTGTATTCTCCGCAGGCCTGGGCGGTCCCCTTGCAGGGGGAAAGCAGATGCTTTCGTGGATCGGGCTTGATGACCTGCTGGACATCTACCATCGCGCGCTCTGGGATTCGCAATTGGCAGGTCCGGTCAATGCGGTGGCACCGCAGCCGGTGAGCAACGCCGAATTCACCAGGGCCTTGGCGCGCGCAGTGCGGCGGCCTGCCATCATTCCGGTTCCTGCCGCGGCTCCCAAATTGCTGCTGGGAGCCGAAGGGTCCCACCTTCTGGCCATGGCCGATCAGAAAATTGTCCCGCGCAAATTGCTCGATGCCGGTCATCAGTTCCGCAATGAGCGCATTGAGCTGGAACTGGCTCATAGCCTGGGCAGTCGTTAGGGGTCGGCGACGCCCGCTGGCGATTAGGAGGCAAAGCAATTATTGTTAGCTTGGCTAGATAAAAGCTAATCTAGGTAATTGCTTGCGACTGCCAGCTCCGGGGAATTTTGCCCATGGCGGCAGTTGCCCGAGAAGAAAGCGTGGACGATCCCGATGGGAAACATGCAGGTAGCGCCGTTTGATGCAGTTGTGCTGATGTCCTTTGGCGGGCCGGAAAAGCCCGAAGATGTTCTGCCCTTCCTGCAAAACGTTACCCGGGGACGAGGGATTCCGGACGAGCGCCTTGAAGAGGTGGGCGAGCACTACTACATGTTCGGCGGAAAATCTCCGATCAATGAGCAGAACCAGGCTTTGCAGCAAGCCGTTCAAGAGGAATTCGCAGCCCGCGGCATCGATACGCCACTGCTCTGGGGGAACCGGAATTGGGAACCGTACCTCACCGAAGTGGTCGGAAACCATGCGCGCAGGCACGGCTCGAGAAGGTTCCTGGCCATCGATACGTCGGCCTACTCCTCATATTCCTCGTGCCGGCAATACCGTGAGGATTTCGCCGGAACTGTGGCGGCACTGCAAGAAGAGGGCCTCGAGGTGGTGATCGATAAAGTCCGGCAGTACTACAATCATCCGGGATTCGCTCATGCGCAGTTGGACTGCGTGCGGAAGGGATTGAAGGAATTCAAGCAGCTCGTCGGCGGCCTGGACCGCAACCGGCACAAGATCCTATATGTCACCCATTCGATCCCTACTGCGATGCAAGAATCATCGCAGAAGTTCACCGCCGGCTACCAGCGGCAGCATGAGGAGCTCATGGCCTGGATTGGCGGGGAACTAGCTGGTGAGGAGCAGCTGGATGCCGAACTGGTGTACTGCTCCCGTTCTGGATCCATGCACACTCCCTGGTTGGAACCGGACATCAATGACCGCATGCGCGAGCTTGCGGAAACTGGAACTGAGGGCGTTCTGGTTGTACCCCTCGGATTCGTTTCGGACCACATGGAGGTCAAATTCGATCTGGATACCGAAGCGGCAGATACCGCGCGCGAGTTGGGGATGGCGTTTCTCCGTGCCGGCAGTGTTGGCACCTCACCGTCGTTTGTCAGCGGCTTGGTCGATCTGGTCCTGGAACGGGCAGCGCAAGTGCGTGGCGAGCAGCCGGAGTCATCGACCATCGCCGGAAGCAAAGCGCTGGGCCCGGGCAGTGGCGCCTGCTCCCTGAATTGCTGTGAAGGCACTACTAGGAAAAATACCGTTCCGAATTGGAGCGCCGGCATGCCTGCAAGCTAGGCCGGCAGCAGGCTGGTGGCCGATCCCGGGAATCCTTTTTCGGCCGGCCATCACGGTTGGCCGACGAATCAGCGAAGCTGGACCGGTTGCGGATAGATGCCGGAATCCGTGCGATCCGGATGAAGGAACCGGGTGGAGCTTTGGGGACTGCGATGAATGAATCCTGTCCACCGGATCCGTATTCACTGCTCGCGCGGCCAGCGGACACTTGCGGCAAGGAGCAGTGGCGTCCTAAGTGCTTTCGTCGTCAAAAGGGACCGGACCGGAGGGTTCTGGCGGTGATGATGAACTCCTTGTCTCGGGTCCCCTTGAGCGGGCAGAATCCGGGAATCCTTGGGCAGGCGGCTCTTCGAGTTGATCTCGCAGCGCTTCGCTGATGATCCTTCGAGGATCATATTGCCGCGGATCGAACTTCTTCAGATCCATGTCCGCGAAATCCTCGCCAAGCTCCTCGCGGAGTTGTTCCTGGGCACCAGAGGCGAGTCGGCGCAACTCGCGAATCAGCGTGGCTAGTTTCCTTGCGTAGTCCGGCAATTTTTCAGGTCCGAGCAGCACGGCCGCCAAAATGGCCAGCACGATGAATTCATTGCCATTGATGCCTGCAATGCTCACTGTGAATCACCTCGCTGCAAGGGACGCGGTCAAACGGAATTGGCAGGTGCAGCCCAGCCGGAATACGAAGGCCAACAGCCGCGGGCAAACGGAGATTCGCCTGGCAGCCATCGCGGCATGGCAGGATTTTCCGGTGGCGCGGCCTGCCCTTGGGGCCGGCTCAGCCGCAGAGTTTCTGGTCTGCTTTGCGGCTGTTCACCTTGACGGGCTGCTTTTCTGGCCGCCCCAGGTTTTGGTAATCCTGGCCCAGGATCAATTCGATGCTTTCGACATCGGCGACTGTTGCCTCGATGTCGAGATCGACTGCCTTGGCGAATGCGTCGGCTGTTTTCCTGGCTGCATCAGTATCCGGAATCAGCAGCCGTGTTTGCGCCTGCAAGGACGCCGCGGTAGTGATTGAAGTGACGGTGAAGCCTTGCTCCGTGGCTTCGTTGGCGAATTTGCCGGCCAGTCCGCTCACTCGCGCTGCGTTGGCTATGCTGACAGGAAGCTGCCGGGCGGAGGTTTTCGCCGTGGCAGTTTCTCCTGCATCGGATTCGGAGCCGGATTCGGACTCGGAATCCGGATTCACCGGGATGTCTTGCTTGATGCGTTCAAAGATGAGGGTCGCGTCGGGAGCCGGGACAACCCGGTTGGCGTTTGATGGTGCAGGCTGGGTCGGCATGGTCATGAAGGTGATCTTGTCCGTGGGAACGTCCTTGACCCGCGCAGCCAATCCTGCAAGTTCCGGTAGCGAACTCAGTTCCGGGTCAACGGTCATCGAGGAGGTAATCGCGTCAAGGAAAGAGTAGAGCCGGTCCGGGCGTGCGAGAACTTCCTTGCTGGTGGCACGCTGGACTATTGCGGACATGACCTTCTGCTGGTTTCCGAGCCGAGCGAGGTCGCTTCCATCGCCAACGGCATGGCGGGTCCTGGCCAGGGCAAGCGCATCGGCTCCGTCCAGCTCCTGCAGCCCGGCTGGAAGATCCAGGTTCGCTTTCGGATCGGTCATTGGCTGGGCCAGGCACACGCTGACTCCGTCGAGTGCGTCGATGATTGAAATGAATCCCTCGAAATCCACCTCAATGAAGTGGTTCAGGTGAACTCCGGTGAGCGTTTCCACCGCGGCGACAGAGCATGCGGGACCGTAATTCAGCGCAGAATTGATCATGCCGTATCCTCCGGCATAGGCGCCGGACCCGGTATCCGCGCAGGCCGGGCGCTGCAATACGGTATCGCGTGGGATCTGGACCGCCTCGATGCGCTCGTTGCCTGGCGACAAGTGGACAAGCAGCATGGAATCGCTGCGTCGGGAACCGTTATCCGTGCCGAAGCCGGTGGAGCTGAAATCCCGGCTATCGGAACCGAGCACCAGCAGATTCAGGCCTTCGCTGGAGTCCGGGACATCCGCTTCAGACGCCCTGAGCGCCGAGACGGAAATATTTCCCTGCAGGCGCAGGAAGGCAATGCTGGTCGGCACAACTACTGCTAGCACCAGCGCCGCTGCAATGATGGCAGCTACCCGGCGCCGCGGCCGTTTGGAACTACGCCTGGCAGAGGAAGGTGTTCGTTGGGAATTCACGATCTTGCTCTCCTTGGTAGGACCATGGCCGGATTACCCATCAAGCTGACCACGTGGAACGCCGCTGGAACCAATAGCATGATTGATTAGAGCCATGCATGCAGCGCATGAAAGGCCGATTTCGCGCGCAGGTTCAGGAGAGCGGAAACCGCCTGGAGATCTCTGTCTCAGAGGTATTCGAGGAATTCGCCCAGCGCCGGATTGCGGTATTCTTCGCGGCGGTAGATGACGCCCAGGGGCCTGCTGGCTGGCAAGCTCAGCGGGACCTGCTTGCCGCCGAAGATCACTGCGGTGCTGGCCATGATCCGTGGAACCAAGGTGATGCCGCCGGCGGCGATGCCCAGATGGACCAATGCGTCGCGTTGCGTTGTGGTGATGAGCCGCGGAGCGGTGGCCTTCAAGCTCCGGTAAACTTCGTCGGTGATCTTGCGAATCGACGTGCCCTGGGGGAGGGTGGCCAGAGTCAGGGAATTGAGCAATTCAGTGCTTAGCCCAGTGTCCGGGTCCACCTCGGTATCCTCGGATACGACCGCCGAGAATTGCTGATCGCGCAGGGATTTGCCGATGAGGTCCGCGGGGATGCGCTCGTTCACGCCAAAAGCCACATCGGCGCGATTCAGGCGAAGCGCATCGGCAAGCTGCTCGTCGTCCTCCACGCTCAGGATCTCTATCCGGACACCGGGGTGCTGGCGATGGAAGGGGCCGATGTATTCGGGCATGATTCCTCCAACCAGGGAAGGCAACCCCGCGATGCGCAGGGATCCGGTGGCCAATGCACGCGTGGAAGAGGCAATGGTTCCGATCGCGGCGACTTCACGCAGTGCGCGGCGGCCGGCAGGAATGATGCTCCGGCCAACCTCGGTCAGCACCATGTCCCTTCCAGCGGCCCGGAACACGGGCATGCCAAGAGTGCGCTCCAACGCACTAATGCGCCGGGACAAGGAGGGCTGGGAGATACCAAGGATATCCGCGGCGGCGGTGAAGGAACCATAGTCCACAATCATGACAACCGCTTCGAGCTGGGCCAGGGAGATGCTGTTGTCCAGAGGTTCTCTTTCCATGCGCTGGAGCCTTCCTTTGCGTCGGGAGAAGACGGTCGAATTCGCGGTGTGGCCCAGTGGCGTGTCCATCCGGTCCAGGGGAAGCACGCGCTGTGCACGTCTTGCCCTGCCTCCAGTTTTTCACGGGAAACTGTGCTTGCTGAACCGGCGCCCTGTGCAGACCGTCAATGGCTGGCGGGAAGAAGCAACTGGGTGCTCGAATAGCTGCATGCGGCAGCCTCCGGCGGGCTGCCAACAGGGTCAGCCCGGGTTAAACACCGGACTCCGTGCCACCCGCTTGGAAATGTCCGGGTGGCACGGAGCCTGGCTGACGACGGACCTTTGGTCCTGGGGCGTTAGCCCATGTGGATGACACCAAGGAGCATGCCCGAAGCGAGCATGACCAAGGAGACCACCAACGCACGCCACAGCACCTTTTTGTGGTGATCGCCCAAGTCCACACGAGAGAGCGACACCAGCAGCAAGATGGCTGGAACGAGCGGAGACTGCATGTGCACTGGCTGTCCGGTGATGGAGGCGCGAGCCATATCCACCGCTGGTACACCGAAATGCGCGCCGGCTTCGGCGAGAACTGGCAAGACACCGAAGTAGAAGGCGTCATTGCTCATCAGGAAGGTAGCTGGAATCGAAATCAGCCCGGTCAGTACTGCCATGTATGGACCCATGGAGGTAGGAATGACATCCACCAGCCACTGGCTCATGGCATCAACCATGCCGGTGCCGGAGAGCACGCCGGTGAGCACTGCCGCGGCGAGCACCATGGAGACCACGGCAATGATTTCGCTGGAGTGCGCGGCGATCATCTTCACCTGGTCGGAGACCTTGGGGAAGTTGACGATCAAGGCGATCGCGGTACCCACCATGAACAGGTAGGGCAACGGAGTGACATCGACTACCAGCAGCACCATGATGGCGACGGTCAGTGCCAGGTTGAAGTAGAAGGTCTTGGGGCGCAGGGTCTCGCGATCCGGATCCAGGACGGTGCCGTCCAAGGTGGAAGCTTCGGTGCCATCGCCCTTGCGAGCCACGGATTCCAGTACGGCCAGGTTGCCTCCGGCAGGGGAAGTGCCAGCAGGGCTCTTTCCTCCGGTTGGGGTGGAAACGTTGCCGCCACCGAGTTCGGTGCCCCAGATTTCCGGACGCTCGCGCTGCAAGCGGCGGCGTTCGGATACGCCCATCTGCCATGCGAACAGGGCAATGACAATGAGGGAAATTCCCAGCGCAGGGAGCATCGGCACGAAGATTTCCGAGGCGTCAACGCCAAGTGCCGCTGCCGCGCGGGCCGTTGGGCCGCCCCAGGGAACGATGTTCAGCGTGCCATTGGTCAGGCCTGCAACACAGGTCAGGACCACAGGGCTCATGCCCAGGCGCTGGTAGATCGGCAGCAGAGCCGCGGTAACCACAATGAAGGTGGTCGAGCCATCGCCATCGAGGGAAATTACGCCGGTGAGCAGCGAAGTGCCCATGACGACCTTGGCGGGGTCGTTGCCCACTAGCTTCTGGATGCCGGAGACCAATCGGTCGAACAAGCCGACGTCGATCATGATGCCGAAGTACATGATGGCGAACATCAGCAGGGCTGCGGTACTGGACATGTCCTTGACCGCGTCCATGACCATGTCGCCAAGGCCGAATCCAGCACCGGTGAACAAGCCGAAGATGGTTGGAACCAGAATCAATGCCAGCAGCGGCGTCATGCGTTTTGTCATGATCAGCACCATGAAGGTGGCGACCATGAGGAATCCGAGTACAACGAGCATTGACCCGACCTCCATTTCAGTGTGAGTGAATCCTTAGTCCCCACAAGCTAGGAGGGGCACCCATTCAAGGTACGTGTCGGTGCTCACTTTGCGCGTCTTGTGCTTATTGTTGAAGGCTTAAGTTCTTTGCCAACTTTTTGCTCATTAAAATCACGAGAGTGGAAAGATGGGTTTATGCTGGGTGGCATGTTCCGTTCTGGCGCCGGCACCCGGCATTTCGCATCACGCATCATGCGGCTTCAATTTCTGGTCGTAGGTGTTCTGATTGTTCTCGTTACCGCCGGAACGCTTTTCGCCAGCTATGACCGCGTCTATTCAAAAGCCGAAGATACCTCGCTGACCATAGCTCGTTCGGTGGCCGTCTTGCCGGAAGTAGTTGAGCAGGTCTCGCACTATGCAAAGCTGGACGAGCTGGATGCCAAGGCGCTCGCCGATGGAAAACTGCAGCAACTGGCAGGCGCTGTCATTGGGCAAGAGCAAGCGTATTTCGTGGTGATTACCGAGGACCGCGGACTGCGCTTGAGCCATCCGAACCCCGAGGAACTGGGCCAAATGGTTTCTACTGACCCGGTGGCGCTGGAAGGCATTGAAGCGGTCTCCCGGGAACACGGAACCCTTGGTGAATCGGTGCGCGCCAAGGTCCCGGTCTACAGTAACGCGGGTGCGGTCATCGGAGAGGTTTCCGTGGGCGTGACCACTGACTCCTTGACCGGGGCACTGCTTGGGTCCTTCGCCTGGATTGTATTGCTTGCGGTGATTTGCGCAGCCTTGGCAGTGCTTGCCGGACGAGTCACCGTACGCCGTTTGAAGCGCCAGACCCTTGGGCTGGAACCGGCCGAAATTGCCCAGCTTGTCAGGGACCAGCAGGCCGTGCTCTACGGTGTTACCGAAGGTGTCATGGGCATTGGCGCCGATAGCCGGATTACCGTGCGCAACAGGGCCGCCAGGCAATTGCTGGGACTGCCGCACCGCACCGAATTGGAAGACGTGGTCGGCCGCCACTTTGAATCCGCTGGTTTGGATCACCGGCTGGTCAGGGCGATCAAGGAATGCGACCCGGCACCGGTGCGCTTTGCGGCCAATGGCAACTCGCTCATAGCCCGCGTGACCAAGGTCGACCGTGACGGAGTGGACCTCGGACTGGTCGTGCTGCTCCATGATGTCACCACCCTTGAAGCGCTGGGCACCAAACTCGATGCAGTCCAGGACATGGCCGATGCGCTGCGCGCCCAGCGCCATGAATTCGCCAACCGGATGCACGCAGTCCTCGGGCTGATCAACTTGGGCAAGATCGAACAGGCAGAAGACTACCTGCGTGAGGTGATGGAATCCGGGCCGAAGATCGCTCAGGTTCCCGGGCTGGAGGCCATCCAGGACGCTTACCTCTCGGCTTTTATTTCGGCGAAGGCGGTGCGCGCCCACGAACAAGGCATAGAACTGAGAGTGTCTGCCCAATCCATGCTTTTCGGACACATCGCCTCGGCCCACGATGCCCAAGACGCCACCGCAGTCCTGGGGAATCTGCTGGATAACGCCTTCACTGCAGCTCTTTGCACAGATGCAGAACCCTGGGTAGAAATCGACTTGCTCTCCGAAGGGAGCACCTTGCACATCGCCGTGGCCGATTCTGGACCCGGCATTACCACCGACGAGGATATCTTCGCCCGGGATGTCAGCACCGGATCCCATCTGGGTGGCGATCATGGGCATGGCGTCGGATTGCCGCTGATCAGACGGCTCGCCCAAGCCCGCAGCGGGGACGTCTGGATAGCGGACCGCGGGACGGATGGTTCCGGGGCGGTTATCGCAGCAAGATTGCCGGCGGTACTGGTCGAGCCAGCCAATACGGAAAACGACGAGATTGAAGGAGCGCAACATTGAGCGAGAATTCCAGTGGCAACTACCGGGTGCTAATTGTCGATGACGATTTCCGGGTAGGAGAGCTGCACGCTGAGATGGTCAACGCCATTCCCGGGTTCCAGGCCCTGGAGCCTGTGCAGGATCCGCGTGTTGTGCCCAAAATGGTGCAGAGCCTGAAACCTGATCTGGTATTGCTGGATCTCTACCTGCCGCATGTCAGTGGAATCGAGCTGCTGAGAGAACTCGATGTTGATGCGATCATGATTTCCGCGGCGATTGAACCGAAGAATATTGACAAAGCGCTGCGCTCGGGAGCACTGGCGTTCATCATCAAGCCCTTTGAGGCCAAGACCCTGGCCGCCAAGCTCAAAGGCTGGGCTCGCTATCGTCGCCAATTGACCGGGACCGCGGAGTTCAACCAGCAGGGCGTGGACCGGTTGTACCGGGCGCTCCAAGGGGGCGAAGAAACTAACGCATCGGTGGGTGCCGCCCCCACCGAACAGGCAGTTCTTTCCTGCGTCAAGGACGCTACCGAACCCATGAGCGTCGCCGAGGTCGCGGAGGCAATTGGGGTTGCCCGTGCGACAGCGCAACGGTATTTGGCGGCGCTGGTGGCCAATGAATCCCTGGAGCTGCAGCTTGGATACGGAACCCGTGGCCGTCCCGAGCACCGTTACGTGGCACGCTAGCGGCTCGGCCTCCTAGGTTGCGTCCCAGACCTTTCGGTAGAACGACACCTTCCGCTCATCGGGTTCGATTCCGTACCCGGCGTAGACATGCTGTTCGAAACCAGGCCCGTAATTCCACTCGGTGCTCCATGCGGCAACGGCGAGATCCGCCCAGCGGTCTCCGACACCCAATTTCCCCATATCCACATGCGCGCTGAAATCATGGCTATCGGTGATGATCGTGTTGGGCAGGCAAGCATCGCCATGGCAGACCACAAGATCAAGCTCCGGGATTTCAGCCAGCAAAGCAGCTTGCTCCCGGGCAGGCAGGTGCTGGATGCGGGATTCCAGATCCCAGCTGAAGGGGCACTGGTCGACCGGCAGCCGATCGTGCAGGTGGCGCAGACCGGCGCCTACTGCAAACGCGGATCGCGCCGGATCGCTTTTGCCAAGCTCGCTGACTGCACTGTGCCCGGGCAATGCTGCCGTGACGAGCAGCTGGCCGTCAGCATGCTGTCCGCAGCTGAGCACTTCGGGGACTCTGATGAATTCTCCCGCCCACCGCATGCGCAGGGCTTCAGCCAGGAGATCGCCGTCCTCTGCGGGAGGGCATCCCGGCGACCACTTGGCGAAGCGCATCTGCTCGCCCTGTCCAATCCGGTATGTTATCCCGCCTAATGCGTTCTGCCAGATACCCTCGATTTCCGCCTGGCCGGCTGCAGTGCGCACAGCCGGAGGAATTGGGTGGCCAGCCGACGGCGGGCCAGAAATGACTTGAGGTGAACTCATTTTTCTAGTCTGCCAGTAATGGGCGTGCTTTGGAGTTCAGGATCTCTGGATTCGTGGTGTGGACTGGACACGAATGATTTCTCTTGGTGTTCATCTGGGCTCAAGGAAATGGCTGATCAAGTCGTGAACACTGAATCCCATGAATAATATTTCGCGACGCAAATTGCTCACCGGCGCCATTGGCGCAGGTGCATTGACCTTGGTTGGGCCCACTGGAGCAGCGCTGGCTTCCAGCAGTCCCCGACTCGTGCGTTCCCGCCTGGGATTGACCAGCGGATTTTCCATGGGGGATGTCTCTGCCAGCAACGCCGTACTCTGGGCTCGCAGCTCCGGGGAAGGCCGCTTGCGCGCGCAGCTGCGTGCGGTGGACGAAGCAGGGGAAATCATCCGCGGCCGTGGATCCTTCGCCAAGACTTTGCGCGGTGCCTACGCCCGCGAGGCCACTGACTTCACTGCAAAGATCAATGCCGAGCATCTGCCTGCCGGAACCCGTTTTGCAGTCAGCATCGGTTTCGAGGACGATAACGGCACCCTTGGCGAGACTCAGAACGGCTGGTTCAGCACCGCACCGGCGTTGACCGGTCGCCGCAACCACGACGCCTCCCGTGCCCAGAGTTTTGTGTGGTCCGGCGACACCGCTGGCCAGGGCTGGGGCATCAACGAAGAAATCGGTGGCATGCGCGCCTACGCGGCCATGCATGCAACCAAGCCGGACTTCTTCGTGCACAGCGGCGACACCATCTACGCCGACGGTCCGATTGCCGCAGAAGTTGTGGAACCGGACGGCCAGATCTGGCGCAACTTGGTCACCGAGGAAGTCTCCAAGGTGGCCGAGACCCTGGCCGAGTACCGTGGGCGGCACCGCTACAACCTGATGGACCACAATGTGCGTGCCATGTATTCAGAGGTTCCGGTGATTGCACAGTGGGATGACCACGAGACCCATAACAACTGGTGGCCGGGTGAGGTCATCGAAGATGAGCGCTACACCGTGCGCGATATCAACACCCTTGCCGCCCGCGGCCGCCAGGCCTGGCAGGAATACCAGCCGATCGCCGACCCGCGCGCCATGCGCGCAGGCACCGGATTCGAGGCAGCACGCATCTACCGCAAAATCTCGCGTGGTCCAGCAATGGACCTGTTCGCATTGGACATGCGCAGCTACAAGTCCGAGAACACCGCCGGAATGGAAGAGAAGTCCACTTCAATTCTCGGCGAAGAGCAGCTGAATTGGCTGGTCGATTCCTTGGCTAAGTCCAAGGCAACCTGGAAAGTCATTCTCAACGACCTGCCGCTGGGCATCATTGTTCCGGACGGCAAGGCGCAGGAATCAATTTCCAATGCAGACCACGGCGCACCACTAGGCCGCGAGCTGGAACTTGCCCGCCTGCTCAAGGCCATCAAGGACCGCGGCATCAAGAATGTCGTCTTCCTGACCGCGGATGTGCACTATTGCGCGGCGCACCACTACTCTCCAGAGCGTGCTGCCTTCAGCGAGTTCAATGAGTTCTGGGAATTCGTGGCCGGTCCAGTCAATGCCGGTTCCTTCGGGCCGAACCAAATGGATGGCACTTTCGGACCACGTGTGGACTTCTCGCTGGCTGGCAGCACCAACCAGTCGCCGCGCGATGGCAAGGGCCAGTTCTTCGGCCACGTCGAGCTGGATGAGCAGGACCTGTTCACCGTCACGCTGCGCAATGGCTTGGGCGAAATCGTCTATACCAAGACACTGGAACCGAATAAATAGCAGTTAATAGGGAGAACGCCTGCGAAACAGTAATTGTTTCGCAGGCGTTCTCCTTATCAGCTTATCAGCTTGTCGGCGCTTAGCGGCCGGTGCCGCCGTAGACGGTGGCTTCCACATCGGTATCCAGATCGAACGCGGTGTGGATAGCGCGTACTGCATCGTTGAGCTTGTCGGCGTCGGTGACCACAGAGATGCGGATCTCTGAAGTGGAGATCATGTCCACGTTCACGCCCGCGCGGTGCAAGGCCTCGAAGAAGGTGAAGGAGACTCCTGGATTCGAGCGCATTCCGGCACCGATCAACGAGAGCTTGCCAACCTCGTCATTGTGCTCGATTTCCTCGAAACCGATCTCCGGCTTCGCGGTGTTCAGTGCTTCAAGCACATGCTTGGTTTCGGTCATCGGCAGGGTGAAGGAGATATCGGTGGCACCCGAACCGCGGGTCGAGATGTTCTGCACAATCATGTCGATATTGGCCTGCGCAGCGGCGATAACACCGAAAATCTGTGCTGCTTTACCGGGGATGTCCGGAACGCCAATGATGGTGACCTTGGCTTCGGAGTGGTCGTGGGCGACACCTGAGATGATTGGCTGTTCCAAGGGTTCTCCCTCTTGAATTTTGATTTTGTCTTCGGGATCCGGGAGCACCCAGGTGCCCTCGTTGGTGCTGAATGAAGAGCGCACGTGCAGCGGCACGCCGAAACGGCGGGCGTATTCCACGCAACGCAGGTGCAAGATCTTCGAGCCGCTGGCGGCCATTTCCAGCATTTCTTCACTGGTGATCTTCTCGATCTTCTTGGCCGAGGCGACCACGCGCGGGTCGGCGGTGTAGATGCCGTCTACGTCGGTGTAGATTTCGCAGACATCGGCGCCCAGCGCTGCGGCCAGCGCGACGGCGGTGGTATCCGAGCCGCCACGGCCCATGGTGGTGATGTTCTTGGATTCCTTGCTCATGCCCTGGAACCCAGCGACGATGGCGATGAATCCGCGGTCGATAGCACGGCGTACGCGCTGTGGGGAGACCTCCATGATGCGGGCTTTGCCGTGGGTCGAGTCGGTGATCAATCCTGCCTGAGAGCCGGTGAATGAAGCGGCCTGCTCGCCGAGCTGGTTGATCGCCATCGCCAGCAGCGACATCGAGATGCGTTCGCCAGCGGAGAGCAGCATGTCCATCTCGCGGGCTGGTGCATCATCGGTAAGCTGGCCTGCCAGATCCAGCAAGTCATCGGTGGTGTCGCCCATTGCGGAAACAACGACAACGACGTCATGGCCCTTGGACTTAGTATCAATAATTCGGCGCGCTACACGCTTGATGCCTTCGGCATCTGAAACGGAAGAACCGCCAAACTTTTGAACAATTAGGCCCATGGGCACTCACTCCACCTGTTGAAAGCTGTGCCTCGCCGCCGGTGCTTTTTGATGGAACTGTGGCGCGAGACATCTACCAGATAAATATTGTGACAGCTACGGGGCGACATGTCCTAGTTGTGAAGGTAACCATTGGTCATATTGCCTAGGAACCTCAATGCAGGTTGTTGAAAAACACTGGCTACCCCTTGAATTCAGCCAAAATTTGTCGCCAAAAGCTCTTCCATCCAGACACCTGTTCAGGTGTTCCAGCCTTAGTAATGTTTATGGCAACCGAGGTTTTTCCACCTTTGAGGCCAATGTCTACCTGTGTCTTGGTTCCGTCGCTGAAATCAGCTCGCCAATAGCGCCATCGCTCTGAGCCGCTGGTGCGTGCAGGTTCGGAAAGCTGGTGGCCGTTGAACTCCTGGCGCCCCTGGACGCAGGCGATCCAGCGTTCCAGCGCGGTATCCAAATCAGCATCGATGGTGCTGCTCACCGAACCTTGGAAGGTGCCGTCTTGGGATTGGCCGGGCAGGCGTCGGCCAATGTGCTGCTCATAGGCTACAGCCACGGATTGAGCCCACCAGTCCGGAGTATCGACGGTTGGGGGCATGTGGGTGAAAGCCAGTTCGGCTATCTGCTTGTGCGTAAGTTGATCGGCTCCGCCAGCGCGCAGTTTGGCGCACCACTGATCCCATTCAATGCCGGTGGCCTTGGCGATGGCCGGGAGGTTGCTGCTTTTTGTTGCCATGAGGACAGTCTAGGGCGGACTTGGAGCTGTCGGTACTCCGAAGCGATGCGCCGGGCCCGCAGGAGCCTGCCGCTTTCCTGCGGGTCCTGCATTAGCGGAAGCAGCCTCTGAATCCATTCGTTCTGCGTCATGTCGCGCAGGCCCGCGGCATCCATGATGCCTGCCCATTCCTTCCACTCTTGAACCCGTGCGGATTTCGATTTTCCCTGATCTGCCCACTGAAGTGCTCATGTGCCGAAACCTGGCAAGCTCCAACAATAAGGTGGCCGCGGCGCCGCTGTTTGGCGCCGGGGAATGGGCCGTGAGCGAGGGCGCTGTGCGAAGCCGTGAACTGCCGGTGCATGTAGTGGGCTTTAAAAGCCCCTGGCCGGTCTTCTCGGTAATTCCGAGAAGACCGGCCAGGGATTGGACTGCTTTAGAGGGACTTGATTTCCAAATTCAATCGGCTCAGGAGGTCGATGAGTGCCGACAGATCCTCATTGTCCCAATTGGTCATGCGCGAGCGGAGCTCTGTACGCCACCCTTGGAAGCATTCATGCCACCTTTCAACCGCAAGCTCGGTAGGCAGGATGTGGAACACCCTCCGGTCTTCCGGGTCGACTTCACGCTTGACCAGCGCCAGCTGTTCCAGCTTGGTGATCATGCGCGATAGCGCAGCTTTATCGACCAGCAAGTGTTCGCAGATTTCAGACTGGGTGATGCGTTGGCTGCGCAGAATCATCCCGAGCACGGGCAGGTATCCCGGGGTGAGCCGGCTGTCGAGCCGAGTGGCCAGTTCCCGCTTGGCACGCGCCGTCAGCGCGATCAGTGAAAATAATTCCTGTTCGGCTGACGCATAGAGATCGGGGCGTTGAGCGGCGGGAACGTCTTCGGCTTTGCTTGAAACCTGCACCGGATCTCCTAGTTGCCAGCTGGCGTTTCTGCCTTGGCTGCGTCCTGGTCCTCAGCAGCCAGCTCCTGCATGCGTTCACTTGCAGTCTGGGTCTTCAGCGACTGGTTGGGGATCAGGCAGACAGCCACGACGATGAGCAGCGACAGCGGAGCGGCAATGGTGAACAGCGAAGGCACTGCGTCGCCGTAGATGGACTCGAAGATCACGCGGACCGGTTCAGGCATCGCTGCAACTGAAGGCAGGGTGCCCGATCCCAATGCTGCGGTCAGCTCCTTGGCTTGGTCGCCCAGGGAAGCCAGGGCTGCGGCCAAATCGGATTGCCGGTCGGCGATCATGTTCGGCACAGTGGTCGCCAGTATGGCGCCCAGGCCTGCGGTACCCGCAGTGCCGCCCAAGGTGCGGAAGAAGTTCACGGCCGAGGAGGCTACACCCAGTTCCTTGACGTGGACCGAGTTCTGCACCACCAGCACCATGTTCTGCATGACAAGGCCCATGCCGGCGCCGAGGATGAACATGTAGGCGGCGACCAACGCGTAGTTGGTGTCGTAGTGGATGGTTCCCAGCAGGAACAGCCCAACGACGATCAGCACCGAACCGGTGACTACCAGTGCCTTCCACTTGCCGGTGCGCGAGATCATCGCACCGCCGATGGTGGAGATGACCAGCAGGCCGCCCATCAGCGGGAAGGTCATCAGGCCGGCCATGGTGGCTGATGCGCCACGGGCCATGATCATGTACTGGCTGAGGAACACCGAGGTGCCGAACATCGAGACGCCAACGGCCAGCGAGGCGATGACCGCGAAGGTGAAGGTGCGGTTCTTGAACAGGCCCAGGCTCAGCAGCGGCTCGGAGGACTTGGCTTCGACCAGAATGAACAGCGCCAGCAGGATTACCGCACCGGCAATCATCAGGTAGCTGGTCGTCGAGGCCCACTCGAACTGCGAGCCTCCCAGCGACATCCAGATCAGCAGCAGCGAGACGCCGGAGGAAAGCAGGACGATGCCCCAGTAGTCGATCTTGACCTTGCGCTTGGCCATGGCCGGAAGGTGCAAGGTGCGCTGGATCAGGATGACCGCAGCGATGGCGAAAGGCAGGGCGATGAAGAAGTTCCAGCGCCAGTTGATGGTGTCAGTAACGAAGCCGCCGATCAGCGGGCCGCCCACGGTGCCAACGGCCATGACGGCGCCGAACAGCCCCATGTACTTGCCGCGTTCGCGAGGGGAGAGGAAATCGGCCATGACGATCTGCGCCAAGGCGCCAACGCCGCCACCGGCAAGGCCCTGGACGACGCGCATGGTGATCAGGAAGCTGGTGTCCTGCGAGAAACCTGCGGCGGCCGAGGCCAGCACGAAGATGCCGAGCGAGATCTGCAGCAGCAGTTTGCGGTTGCCCAGGTCGGCGAGCTTGCCCCAGATCGGAGTGGAGATGGTGGTCGCCAACAAGGTGGCGGTGACCACCCAGGTGTAGGCGGTTTGGCTGCCGTTGAGATCGGAGACGATCACTGGCAGCGAGCTGGAAACGACGGTGCTGGCCAAGATGGAGACGAACATGCCCATCAAAATGCCCGTGAGGGCAGTGAGGATTTCGCGGTGAGTCATCTTGGGCTTGGCGACCGGTGCGGTTGCGGTCATGGAAGCTCCAAAAATTTAGGGTCAGGCATAGAGGGCCTGAATGGTTGATTGATATCAACTATACGGCGATAGTTGACTATTATCAACTAAGCGTGTTTCACCCCACATCATCGTGCTGGCATAGAAAAACGCCCTGCGCTCAAGCCGGCGAACCGGAAGAGTGCAGAGCGTTCCAAGACAACCAGAACTACTGGCTGCGACGGTTATCCATCTCGGGAACTACCGGATGCGAAGGCCCTTCGCCAGCGTTGCTGGAAGCAACCGGCGCACCGCCAACGTGCAGCAGGCGAGGTTCGGAAAGCTGGGCTTTCGGCTTCTCTGCAGGTTCTCCGGACTGATCTTGCGGCGCCTTCTCCTCGGATCCCTGCTTCTGGGCCTTGGCGCGGGCCGGACCCGGCGCGGTGCGGCCGGCAGCGCGACGTCCCTCGAAAGCGCGGGCCAGGGTCACTTCATCGGCGTATTCCAGATCGCCGCCCACCGGCAGGCCGGAGGCCAACCGGGTGATGTGGATGCCCAAAGGGGCTAGCGCGCGCACCAAGTACACGGCGGTGGCTTCGCCTTCGAGATTCGGGTCGGTGGCCAGGATCAGTTCGGTGATCGAGTCATCGGCCAAGCGGGTTACCAGCTCGCGGATATGCAGCTGTTCCGGGCCAACGCCTGCCAGCGGATTAATGGAACCGCCGAGCACGTGGTACTTGCCGGAGAATGCCCGGGTGCGCTCAATGGCCAGGACGTCCTTGGACTCCTCCACGATGCAGATCTTGGTGCCATCGCGGCGTTCATCGCGGCAAATGGCGCAGGTTTCCTGCTCCGAGATGTTGAAGCAGATCTCGCAGAACTTCACCTTTTCCTTGACCAGCTGGATCGAGGCGGCGAGCCGGGTCATGTCCTCGGCATCGGCGTCAAGAATGTGGAAAGCAATGCGCTGAGCCGACTTCGGGCCGATGCCAGGCAAGCGACCGAGCTCGTCGATCAGTTCCTGTACAGCACCTTCGTACACGTGCGCCTACTTTCTAGCTTGCTTCAATACCGTGAAATCGTTCCGTGGTACACCCTAGTGTCTCACTCCGACAGTTCGCCGTGGTGCCGGCTACAAGCTTCGTTTGATTTCCACTACATTCCCGTTGACGTCGCGCTGCTCGATGACCATGCCGCCGAGCAGGCGTTCCACGGCTGGAACACCGATCAGTGCCGAATCCTCGACCTCGATATCATCGTCGCTCGGGACAAATTCCTCGGGCTCTTGCACCGGAGCAGGCGCGGGAGCCGAAGCAGGACCGCCCCAGCCGCTCGCCGCCTGGGCAGGCGCCGGCGCACTGGGTGCGTTCTTCGCCTGGTCCATCAGCTGCTGGTATCGGCTCATGCGGCCTGAGGCCGCCGGTGCGGAATCCGCAGGATCCGGTGCCGGTTCAGCCTGTGGAGCGCCCCATCCCGGAGCGGATTCAGGGGCCGGCTGCGGGGCTGCCGGGGGTTGCACCGGTGCGGCCGGTTCCTGGCGAGGCTGTTCCTGGTGCTGGGGGCGGACCTGCGGCTGCGTTTGGGCAGCCCGCGGCGCCGGGGCTTCCGGAACCGATGGAGCTGATGGCGCCACAGCTTGTGGAGCCTGCTGCCCGGATTCGCCAACCGCTAGATTCCCGAAGGAATCGGTGGTGCTTTCCGGGTGCAACGGGGTCGAAGAAACCGGACGTGCAATGTTCGGAACACCGCCCTCAGCCTGGCGCGCTGTCATTCCGGCAGTCATCCGGGGCTTAGGAGCCACCGGAGGTCCACCGAAACTCCGTGGTGCACTAGCCGCCGGCGCTGGCGCTGCCGGGGTCGGCTGCGGAGCCACGGCCGGGACCGGAGCCTGTTGCTGCGGCTGCACCTGCTGCGCTTCCGGAACAGAACCAGCTGGCACGTAGTACGGGTCATCTGGGAACGGTGGCTCGTCGAAGTAGGGTTCATCCGCTGGAGGCGGGACGTCATCGTAGGAGCTGTCGTACCCGTCATGGGCGCGTGGTGCAGGCGCGACTGGTGCCGAGCTTGGCACAGCGGATACCGGACGCTGCTGCGGTGCCGGAGCGGCAGCTTGGGCCCGTGCCGCAGCGCGCGCAGCCGCCCCAGCAGAACTTACAGCCTTGGTGAACTTAGTTGGTGCTGGGGTTGGCGCCGGGATTGGCCGGCGCTCACCTTTTGGGGAACCACCACCGTTGGGGTTGGAGCCGCCTTCGGTGAGGACCACTTCGATCGGTGCACCGGTGACCTGGGACAGAACCCCGGTCAGCGTATTCATCAGATCCGGCCGGTTGCGCAGATTCACAATTGGGCCAGTATTGCTGAACGCCAAGGTGAGGGTGCGGCCATCGAAGCCTGCCACAGAGCCATAGGTGGCAACCATGGAATGCAGGACGCGCGAGCTGCCCTGCAACTGCTGCAAGATCGTTGGCCACGCTTGCTGGAACATCGCCACCGGTGAGCCGGTGTCCTGTGGTGCTGGCTGGCTCTGCGGCATCCCGCTAGGGGCACCATGTTGAGGTTGCTGAGCACCCTGTTGTTGCTGTTGCTGTTGCGGTGTTTGAGCGCGTTGGGCCTGTTCTTGTGCGGCGCGCTGTTGTGCTTCGCGTTCAGCTTGTTCGCGTTGGGCTTGTTCTTGTGCGGCGCGCTGTTGTGCTTCGCGTTCAGCTTGTTCGCGTTGGGCTTGTTCTTGCGCCTGGTGGGCAGCGTGGCGCTGAGCATCCACGCCAGCCTGGCTAGCTTCTGGTGCCTGTTGCGGCTGTGCCGACTGCGGTACTTGTGGTGTCCGGTTGGCAGCCGCACGACGTGCGAATTCGGCCATGGCAGGATTTTGCTTCACGTCATCAATGGAGACCCCGGTGCCGAATGACAGGTCTTCACCGCTGGAAGGATCAGGAACCAAGCTGAATGGTGCCACGCCTTCCGGACGAGCTGCCGGAATACTCGGACCAGGCTGCACCTCGGTGGTCACCGAGTAGTTTTCGCCCTTTGGGCCCCAAGTTGCGCCCCAGTCAGCGGCTTCACCAGTGTTCAGCGACGCTGCCGCGCCTGGATCCAGCGGAGCATTTGGATCATCATCATGTGGCTGTGGCTGTGGCTGTGGCTGTGGCTGTGATGGCGCGGACTGCTGAGGATGCGTTTCCTGCGGGGCAGGAACTGGCTGCGGAGTCTCTTGAGGCTGCTCGGTGCGCTGAGCTTGAACTGGTTCTGCGTGCTGCACGGGCTGCTGCATTTGCGCTGGAGCCTCGGGAACCTGCGGTTGCGGCTGGGCATGATTTGGCTGAACCTGTGGGGCCTGTTCGCCAGCCACTGGTTCGCCCTGTGCTTCAGCCGGTTCGGGTGCACCGTCACGACGGGATTTGGCGGCGGCCAGGACTTCGCGTACTGCGGCAGCACCCTGACGCGCGGCGCCCGGGTTAGGAGTGGCGTTCATTGAGGCACCAGCACTTGCAGCGTCGTTCTCATCAAGCGCAGGCAGCGCTCCACCGGTCATCGCATGGCGCTCCAACCGATCCAGCCGAGCGGCAAAAGCGCTGTCGGAATTCTGCGAACCGGGCAGCATCAAGCGCGCGGCCAGCAATTCCAGGTGCAGACGAGGCGAAGTTGCGCCGGTCATCTCGCTCAGGGCCTTGTTGGTGACATCGGCCCATCGCGATAGTTCGCCTGCACCGACCAAGCCAGCTTGCAAGCGAAGGGATTCAAGCTGGTCTTCTGGTACGCCGCGCAAGATCTTCTCCAGGCCTTCTGGCATGGCCTTGGCGATGATCAGATCGCGGAAGCGCTCCAGCACATCTTCAACGAAGCGCCGGGGATCCAGACCGGTCTGGATGATGCGGTCAATCGCACCGAACAGACCAGCGCCATCGGATTCGTGCAGCGACAAGGTGACCTCATCGAGCAGTGTCGAGTGGGTGTAGCCCAGCAGTGCAATGGCCGTCTCGTAATCCAGGTTGCCATCGCGGGCACCAGCGATCAGCTGATCCAGCACCGAAAGGGTGTCGCGGACCGACCCGCCGCCAGCACGGATCACCAGTGGCAGTACGCCTTCGGCTACCGCGACGCTTTCGCGTTCGCAGAGCACTTGCAGGTACGCCAGCAATGCCTCTGGCGGAACCAGGCGGAATGGGTAGTGGTGGGTACGCGAGCGGATGGTGCCGATGACCTTTTCCGGCTCGGTAGTCGCGAAGATGAATTTGATGTGCGCCGGTGGCTCTTCAACGATCTTCAGCAAGGCATTGAAGCCTGCCGCCGTGACCATGTGGGCCTCATCGATGATGAAGATCTTGTAGCGGTCGCGAGTCGGCGCGAAGGTTGCGCGCTCGCGCAGATCGCGGGCATCATCGACGCCGCCATGGCTGGCTGCGTCAATCTCGATGACGTCCAGCGAACCCGGGCCACCATTGGAAAGGTCCACGCAGCTTGGGCAGGTGCCGCAAGGAACGGGCGTAGGGCCCTGCTCGCAGTTCAAGCAACGGGCCAAAATGCGGGCAGAAGTCGTCTTGCCGCAACCGCGCGGACCGGAGAATAGGTAGGCGTGGTTGACGCGGTTCTTCTCCAGCGCCGTCATCAAGGGCGCAGTAACGTGCTCCTGGCCGATAACGTCGCCAAACGTATCGGGACGATATCTGCGATATAGCGCTGTACTCACACCGGTTCCCTATCAGTTGCCTGATGCTTTAGGCATCAGCTGTTGGACAATATTCAATGGTTCGACGGTCCACGGTTCACGTGGCAGATTCGCCGGATCGAAAGCTTCCAGGGCTGCCTGCAAACTTGTGCTGGGCAAGCCCAATGACTCTAGCAAAATCGCCACAACGTTGGCTGGATGCACACCTTGTTCGGTGATCTCTTCGAGTGTTACTGCACCGTCGCGTTTAGCCAAGCGCTGGCCCTTGGTGTTCAGTGCCAGCGGTACGTGCGCGTAGGCCGGGACCGTGTAGCCCAGTAGCGTTGCCAGATAGGCCTGCCGCGGCGCAGAAGAGAGCAAATCATCTCCGCGCACGACCTGGTCGATGCCTGAGAACGCATCGTCGACGACAACCGCAAGGTTGTAGGCGGGAGCTCCATCGTTGCGGATCAGGACGAAATCATCTACCGCACCGGTGTAATCGCCGAATAGTTCGTCATGAACAGAAAATTCGTTCACTTCTGAACGCAGTCGCAAGGCGGCTGGACGGTTCTGTGCTTTAGCCGAGCGTTCACTGGCGCTCAGATCGCGGCAGGTTCCCGGGTAGGCGCCGGGCGCAGCATGCGGAGCACTTCCGGCTTCGGCGATGTCCTTGCGCGAGCAGAAGCATTCATAGACCAAGCCGCGGGCCTTGAGCCGCTCAACGGCCTGGAGATAAATCGGAAGGCGGTCGGACTGTCGGAGAATTTCGCCGTCGAAATCAAGGCCCAAGGACGATAATTCAGCAATTTGGGTGGCTTCGGCGCCGGAACGAACACGATCCAAGTCTTCAATGCGCAGTAGGAATTTGCGTTGCGAGGAGCGGGCGAAAAGCCAAGCGAGGATGGCCGTGCGCAAATTGCCAAGGTGGAGTGGCCCCGAAGGGCTAGGGGCGAAACGGCCAGCGCCCACGTGGACTCCATTCGGCTTGCGTAAGAAAGTAAAAGACCCCTCATGCACCTGCCAGAGCCCATCTACCCTTGCTACCTTCCGGTCCTGGGGGAGTTCAACAGGATGACACCACACGAGGGGTCACCAAAAATACTACCCGAGGTTGGCGCTTGGATGAAAATCGGCAGGCGTGCGCTTGCTCTCAGCTTGCAAATCATGGCTCAGAGATCTTGACCAAAAATGCTGTTCGTCCTCAGCCGGTCGCTTCTTCAGGCGGTTCTAGCCACCCAAGTACGCGTCGAACGCGGTCATTGAGCTGGACGGTAGGCAACATGGGCGTCTGCTCCTTCTCGAAGTCGAAGTTCTGGACGCTGGTGACGCTGCCGGGAAGCTCAACACAAATCATGCCGTTGGGGGAGCGCCAGTTCACTGAACCGTCCGGAAGATAGGTGGCTTGCCATCCCAGCACGTGCTTGAACATCTGATGCCGCTTGCACAATAAATGCGTATTGCTGCGCGTGGTGTGCCCGCCCTTTGCCCATGCATCGATGTGGTCAATCTCGGATGCTTCGGCGGGCCGATTGCACCCGGGGAAGCGGCAGACGATATCCCGATTTCGCAGCAGATCACGCAGCGCCTTGGACGGACGGTACTTTTCGCGGCCAACGTCTATAGCTGCCCCCGACCAAGGATCGGTGAGCACCTTGATGAAAGACGGGGCGTCTTTTGCGATCAGCAGCGCTGTCCCTACTGGGATCGGCCCATAGCCCTCAAGGTCAGCTAGTGCGCGTTTAGGGTTGGCCAGCATTTCCAGCGCAGGAATCGTGACAGCTACACGAGCTTTGAGCGGGGTCCCTTCGGTTGCGGGCCAACCATCGAGCAACGCATCGCAAACAATGTCCAGCCGTCGTTGCTGTTCGGTCCGGTTATCAGCTGGATCAACATTGCGTACGGCATGCCAATTGACCGTATTGATAATGCCCAACGCCTTTTCCACCGGCAGATGCAGCTGAATCACGCTCATTCCATTGGCCTCGTGCCAATAGGTGATCTTGCGGTCCTCCGCACCTTTCTTGTGGCGTTCTTCAATGGGCTTTGGATGCAATCGCTCACGCATTTTCCTGGCACGTAGGGCTATCGCGGAGTCAGCGGCCTGCCGCGCTATCGGCAGCAAGGTTCGTTGCATTAGTGCCACGTCATCGGGTGCCAGATCCTGAGAGTGCTTGACGATCTCCTGCGCGGATCTGGTCGTGATCTCACCGACGCTCAGGGCGTCCAAAGTGTCTGCGCAAAGATGGCGCAGTCCTTCGGCGAAGAACAACTTGTCCTGGACTTTCTTTTCCGAGGAGCGCATTGCCACCGATGCCTCGGCAACAAAGGAAGAACGGATCAGCGACTCGTCGGAGCGATTGACACCGTAGAAGTAGGCAGAATGAGTTTCAGCTGTTTCTTCCGTTGTGCCGGGCTCATCCAGCAGCGGCTCTTGGGTTCCGTGGCTTATCGTCTCGGCGACCGAATATTCGTAGCTATCGGCCAACACCGCTGCCTCGGCAGCATCCAGCATGCTGTGCAGCCGGGCAATGGTCTTCAGCCGCTCCAGGCCCTGGGCGGATGCAGTGACCGGCGACTGGTCATAAAGGTTTATGGCGGTAGCGGCGATCTGGGTAAAGAGATTGTCTTTGTCCAGGTTCGCGGCCCAAAGACCATCGATTCCGGGGATACTCCTTGTCCCGGGCGGGCTGATGGGCAGTCGGCGAGGGTCGTCTTGGCTGTGAAATACCTCTCTTTTACTCATGTTTACAGTATTAATCTGTTCAAACGGCAGCCTTTGAAGAAAAGATCGGGATGGTGAAAAGGTGCAAAATTACCGAATTTCAGGGGTTTGGCGCCTCAAGAATGAGCTGGGAAGCAACGTGGAAACGTCCGATTCGTGATTGAGCGAGAATTTAGATATGCTGGATCCTGCTCCACGGAGCAAACTGAGGAGGATTCGCCTAGCGGCCTATGGCGCACGCCTGGAACGCGTGTTGGGTTAACGCCCTCAGGGGTTCAAATCCCCTATCCTCCGCCGAATTTAATGTCCCGGCTCATCGTGAAAACGCTGAGGCGGGACATTATTTTTTTGCGCTTACCGGCATTGCAAGAACCTGGCGGGTAGTATCCGTGGCAACTGTTCAGCAATCTTTCGGCAAGGTAAGACTATGGC
This sequence comes from Glutamicibacter sp. NPDC087673, assembly GCF_044743255.1. Taxonomy (NCBI): domain Bacteria; kingdom Bacillati; phylum Actinomycetota; class Actinomycetes; order Micrococcales; family Micrococcaceae; genus Glutamicibacter; species Glutamicibacter sp. NPDC087673. The sequence continues at coordinate 217,891 of NZ_JBIUWB010000005.1, read as the reverse complement.
AAGTGTATTGAGCGAAATCGCCGTCGACTGCGCGAACCCGATGCTGGTGGCGAGGTTCTGGTGCGAAGCGCTGAATTATGACGTATTGGAAGAAGAAGCCGGCTTGGTCAGTATTGGGTCCAAATCCCAAGGCCCGGGCGGGCTGAAATTGACGTTCGCGCAAGTGCCCGAAACCAAGAGCATCAAGAATCGCCTCCATCTGGACCTGCGTCCTCAAAACGCCCAGCAGCAAGAAGAAGCTGATCGCCTGATCTCTTTGGGGGCCAGCTACGCCGATGTGGGCCAGCGGGAGGACGAGAGCTGGATCGTGATGGCTGATCCTGAAGGCAACGAATTCTGCGTGCTTTCCGGCGTCGAATAAGCGAGGCGCTTTAAATGCCTATTGGCGCCGGGCCGGTAATCTCTCACCAGCTCGACGCCAACAGGTTTTGCGTGTGCAGCTCCTGATCCCTGCAGAAGCTCACGGCCTAGGCGCTTTTGCGCCCCTTGGCCAGCTCTGGGTAGTGGATGGCCGCGGTCTGCGGGTGGGCTCGCAGCCATCCCTTGAGCACGTTGGCACCGTAGGAAGCCAGCATTGGGTTTTCCGGATCATCGGAGACGCCGCGAGCTTCGGCAGCCAGCTCGGCTGGCAGTTCGACCTTGTCGATCACTGCATCCAGTCGAGGGGAGTAGAAGAACGGCACCGAGTAGCGGTCAACGCCAGCTGGTGGCGCAATGACGCGGTGGATGGTGGCCATCAGGTAGCCGTTGGTCGCGACTTCGAGCATCTCCCCGAGGTTCACTACCAATGCACCCGGGGTCGGCGGCACCTCGATCCACTCTTCCTGGCCGTAGGGTTGCACCTGCAGCCCTCCAACCTGGTCCTGCAGCAGCAGGGTGACGAAGCCGTAGTCGGCGTGCAGGCCAACGCCCTGGTTGCCCGACTCTGGTACGACGTCGCCCGAAACGTAGTGCACCAACTTGCCCATCCATGACGGGGTGTTGGCGAATGGCTCGTCGAAGTGGCCTTCGGGCAAGCCCAGCCCCACAGCGATGGCCGAAAGCAGCTCGTGGCCGGTTTTGTTCATCAGCTCGGCCCACGCCATGGCGCGCTCTTCGAGCTGGGGGAAATCGGCAGGGAACTGGTTCGGGCCCTGCAGGTTCAAGTACGGCTTGTCCTCGGGAACGACCGCCAACGTCTCGCGTTCCGGTCCGTAGTCGATCTGTTCGCGGGCATCGGCGCGGCCGCGGGTGATTTCGGTGCCCATCCGGGTGTAGCCGCGGAACTGGGCGCTATTGCGGTTATCGAGCTTGATTTTCTGCTCAACGGGCTTCTGGAAGAATTCTGCGATGGTGTCGAGCAGTTCCTGGTCCTGCCCGGCATATGCGCTGTATCCGACGATCTGGAAGAAGCCGACGCGGTGTGCGGCGTCGCGAATCGCGGCAACGAAATCCTTGTTGAAGGAGCCGTCAGCATTGCGTGCGGTAGAAATATCGAGCAGTGGGATCTCGGTGACTACGTTGTTCATAAACCCAGAGTGCACCTTATGACGCGATTGTTACCAGCTAAAGTTACGCCCGGTTCCTCCAAGTTTCCCTTGGCGTAACAATCCTTGCTTTTTCGCATTGCGTGTCTGATTATTCGCATTCGCGTGTAGCATTCGCCCGGCAACTGCGCGGCGAGTCCGGCTGCCACCCGGCTCAATCGGCGCCGTCTCGGGAGGTGGCCTTCCTGCGGCCTGCCAACTAGCGCCTGATCTGCAGGTCTGTGGGTCTGGAGAGTTTGTCCGTATGCTTGAATAGTGATTTTTCGAGCGGTAGGTGAAGGCCGTCCATACCCGGACCACGGCTATTCTTCGGCGCGTGATTGGAGCGGACTTCCCCCGCAGCAAGTGAAACTAGCTGACTTGGTCACCACCAAAGCCACCTTGGATCTTGAAACATTGCTCTCTGAGGATTCCACCTTCTATGGCGACTTGTTCCCGCATGTAGTGCGCTATCGGGGCGTGTTGTATCTGGAGGATGGGATGCACCGCGCGCTGCGCTCGGCGCTTCATCATCGCTCGGTAATACACGCACGCATATTGGATCTGGACGCTAGTTAGATAAGCTAGCGCCACGAGGATGACGATGACGTCGCCTTCAGGCCAGCAGCTGCCGAAGGCTGACCAGAGCAAGGTGGAATGATGCGTGATCGCGATGACCCGGGGCAATGGCACGGTGCGCATATTGTCGACGAGCAAGAATTAAGTTTCAGCTCGGACGGCCAGGCTAAGCGGCGTGCCCGCAAACGCCAGAACATTGTTTTCTCCGTGATGGCCCTGCTGGTGATCGCGGTTTTGGCCGGCGCCGTACTCGTTTTCAATGGAACGCTGAAGTTGGGTGGCGAGCCTGTCGCCGTTGCGAGCCCGAAGCCAAGCGAGACGAAAATCGAAAACCCCAAGTGCCCGGCCATCGATTTCAAGTACCAAAAACCTTCAGATGTCGAAATACGCGTGCTGAACACTACCGATATTTCGGGTCTTGCGGGTGACACTGCCGAGGCACTGGAAAAGCGCGGCTTCAAGATTTCGTCGCTGACTTCCGGGTGGAAGTCGCTCTCCGAAACCACTGGCGCGGTCATTGCCGGGCCTGATGGCTATGCCCAGGCTTTCACCGTGCAGCGCCAGATCCCCGGCATCGTTTTCATCTACGACGAAAAGAAGTGGGGCAGCCGGGTGGACCTGGCGCTGGGGGAGAAGTTCGACGGCCTGGAAAAAGAACGCAAGCTCGATACTTCTGAAGGCAAGCTGGTCTGCAGCAAATAGCTGGCTACGGGGTCTGCACATCTCCGGAATGCACTTGGGCCAGCGCATTTGCGAAGACCTCGGCTGGCTGGGCGCCGGAAATGCCGTACTTTCCATCAATGATGAAGAAAGGAACACCGCTGATGCCCAGCTCGCGTGCCTGGACGATATCTGCGTTGACTTCCTCAACGTAGGATCCGGACGAGAGCTTCGCACGCAGTTCCCCGGTATCCAGCCCCAGCGTTCCGGCCAGTTCGAGCAGCGTTTCTAGGTCTCCAGTGTTCAGGCCCTTCTCGAAGTGGGCAGAAAGCAGCGCTTCCTTCATCTCGTTTCCGGCACCATGCTTCTTGGCGTATTCCAGTACGCGTAGTGCAGTGAAGGAATTAGCGACCTTCAAGTTGGCGAAGTCGTAGTTCAATCCTTCGGCGGCAGCCTGGGCGGTGACGTGGTCGAGCATTTGGGCGACCTGTTCCTGGCCCAGTCCCTTCATCTTGGAGAGGTATTCGGCCTCGCTGCCGTCATAGTTCTCAGGCAGGCTCGGGTCCAGCTGGTACGAGTGCCAGTAGACATCCACGTTCTGGGAGTATTCGAACGCCTCGACACCCCGCTCAAAGCGGCGCTTGCCGATGAAGCACCAAGGGCAGGCAATATCGGAGAAGATATCCACGCGGATGCGCTTGTCTTCCGGGGACTGGACAGCAGTATTTTCGCTCATGCTTGAGGTAACAACTTTTGCTCACCGGGCATTCCTTATTCGCAGCTGCTGATTTCGGGGGAGATAATGGCAGGGCTCCTACAGAAACCGGATGGTGCTGATGGCGAGAGAAAGCAGGGCAAGTGGCAAAGAACCTTCGATGGCGCGGAATCCTCTTCGCCGGAACGATTACGGCGATGGCAGGCTTTGTTGATGGCGTCGGATTCGTGCACTTCGGCGGCTACTTCCTCTCCTTCATGTCGGGAAACTCCACAAGTTCCTCCGTGGCGCTGATGACAGGGGACCTTGCCGGATGGGCGATGGCGATGTCCTTGGTGGGCTGCTTTGTCGCAGGTGTCATCCTCGCAACGCTGGTTACCTTCCGGCTCGATAGGCTACGCCGGCCAGTGGCCATGTATTCCAGTGCGGCACTGCTGCTCGCTGCGGCCATCTCCGGGAATTTCTTGCCGCAGCTGACGGCTCTGCTGCTGGCCGCCGCGATGGGCGTGGTCAATGTTTCCTACACTCGTTCGGGAGAGGTTTCCCTGGGCCTGACGTATATGACCGGCACGTTGGTCAAGCTCGGGCAGGCACTCGGTGGAGCAATCATCGGGTTGGCCACCGGGTCGGACCGCGGCGGCTACCGGATGCTATGGATGCGCTACGCAGTGCTTTGGCTGATGATCACCATGGGTTCCCTGGGTGGCGTCTTGGCCTACCTGCGGCTGGGGCTCGGCAGCTTGTGGATCGTCGCAGGCGGCATGCTCGCGTGGGCCAGCCTGGCGTTGTTCCAGGAGCTGCGCACACCCCATGGCCTGGAGCCGCCCTCGGAGCCTCAGGCCGGAACCTCCACCGGGATCAAGTAGAAAGACATAAAAAATATGCCTGGCTTCGCTTTATGCGAAACCAGGCATATTTTAGTGCGCGGTGGCTAGCTCAGCAAGGAGTCGCTGTCCTGCTTGATCGGCGCCGCTGGGCGTACCAGCAGCTTGAAGAGCACGGCCAGAAGTACGAGCCATGCGATTCCGGTGTACAGGGCTACACGCGTCGTCGGGCTCAGGGCCAAGAGCACGACAACGAAGACCATGAAGGCCAAGGCGATCCATACGGCAACGGTGCCGCCGGGCACAGCGTATTCGCGGGCAACGGCCGGTCCGCGGCCCGCTGCGGCTTCCTTGCGTCGCATGGCCAGGTACGAAGTCAGAATCATGATCCACACCCAAACGGTGGCGAAGGTAGCGATGGAAGCGATGACGGTGAACAGCGACTCCGGGAGCAGGGCGTTGAGCACCACGCCTACCAGCAGCACAATGGCCATGATGACCACGGTCATCCACGGCACGCCGTTACGCGAGATGCGGCCAAAGGACTTCGGAGCATGGCCGATCTCGGACATGGCGTAGAGCATGCGGCCAGCCCCAAAAGTATCGGCGTTGATCGCCGAAACGGCTGCGGTGATCACCACGGCGTTGAGCACGTGGGCGGCGGCCGGGATGCCCAGACCGTCGAAAATCTGCACGAATGGCGAAGCTGAGCCGTCGATCTGGCGCCAGTCAAAGAGCATCATGACTACGGCCAGCGAAGCTACGTAGAAGAGCAGGATGCGCCATGGCACGGTATTGATGGCGGCTGGAACCGACTTGGCAGGATCAGCTGCTTCACCAGCGGTGATGCCGATGGTTTCGATGCCGCCGAAGGCGAACATCACGACGGAGAACGAGAGCAGCAGGCCCACGAAGCCGTTGGGGAACAGGGTGCCAGCGCTCATCAGGGTAGCGATGCCGGTTGCGGTTTCGGTCTCAGGGGCGTTGAAGCCGAAGATGATCAGGGCGGCGCCGCCAATGATCATGGCGATAATTGCGGTCACCTTGATGATAGCCAGCCAGAATTCGGTTTCACCGAAGACCTTGACCTTCATCAGGTTGATCGAAGCGATCAGCAGGACGACCGCCAGCACCCAGATCCACTGCGCCACCTGCGGGAACCAGAAGCCCATGTAGATGCCGAACGCGGTCACATCGGCGATCGCGACAATGGCCATTTCAAAGGCAAAAGTCCAGCCGGTGACGAAGCCGGCGAAGCGGCCCAGGTAGCGCGAAGCGTAGTGAGCGAAGGATCCGGAAACCGGATGCTTGACAGCCATCTCGCCCATGGCACGCATGACGATGAAGACGGCAGCGCCGCCAAATATGTATGCGAAGAGGACGGCAGGGCCAGCAGCCTGGATAGCAGAAGAGGAGCCGTAGAAAAGGCCCGTTCCGATAGCTGAGCCGAGGGCCATGAAGCGGATGTGGCGGGCCGTCAGCCCGCGGGCGAGAGACGCCTTTATTTCGTTCACGATAGTAATGCTCGGATCCTATAAGGGGTGCGTTCGATGGGGACGGGCCCGCGCCAAAGGCAGGGCACAGCCGTGAAAATCCTATGCGCTCCAGGCAGCCATGACGCGCTTAAGTGTTGCAGATCCATCGTGAGCTTGGCCACCAGCGGTTGCTGTTGGCCACCTGCCGGGTGGGAGAATGGGCATATGAAACTAGGATTCGTCCGCCACGGACAGACGCAATGGAACCTCGAAGGCCGCTTGCAGGGTTCCAGCGACATCCCCCTGAACGACACCGGGCGAGCCCAAGCCCGCGAGGCTGTCTCGGTGCTGGACGGCGGCCAATGGGACGCTATCGTTTCCTCGCCGCTCTCTCGTGCACGCGAGACGGCACAGATCATCGCCGACGGTCTGGGACTGGAACTGGGTCCTAGCTACGACCTGCTGATCGAGCGCGACTACGCCCAGGGCGAGGGCATGGTTGAGGCCGAAGCGCTGGCGCTATGGCCGGACAAGAACGGTGGCGGAATTGAACCACTGGAATCTGTAGTTGACCGTGGCCTGCGCGCAATCAACCAGATTGCAGCAGACTACCCGGGCAAGAACGTCGCGGTAATCTGCCACGGCACCATTATCCGCTACACGCTCTCGCACTTCGCCGGCTACAAACTGGACACCATCCGCAATGGCTCGGTTGCCATTATCGGCAATGAGCCCGGCGATTGGCAGCTGGAACTGGTCAATGACCAGGTGCCCAGCAAGGTCGCGGGCTAAGCCGCACTAGATGCCGGAAGGAACAATCCGGCGGATGCTGGAGGCCACCAGCGAATCACGCTGCCGGTTCTTGACGACCGCAAGCCATGAGCCCAACGCCATGTAGGCCTTGGAGCGGATCTTTGGCGAGGAGAGGAACACGTCGTGCAGCGCGCCGGGCAGGCGCACCAAATGCAGTTCCCGGCCCAGGTCGATGCTGCGCTGGGCGACGACCTGCACATTCAAGGCCACGTCGGCGCGGGTGGCGGTGTCGTGCCAGCGTGGCAGCAAATAGTCTTCCGCCGAAAGCATCACCAGGGTGGGCATCTGGAGATCCAGCCCCTTCTTCACCTTGGCTTGCGCATTGAAGACGGCAGAGATGAAACCCGCGGTGAGTTTGAAGCCGTTGACCGGGCGCCAACCCAGATCGTAATCCCATTCGCCGGAAAACTGGCTGGAGACCGTGCGGGTGTAGAACCCTGGATCCACCGTCGGCAAGAAGCGGTGGGGGTTGCGGCTGCTGGCCGCCTGGACGATCCTCGCCAAGGCGGTGCGCCCGATCTCGCTGGCCTGGAATTCAAGCCACGGGCTGTTCAGCGCCAGCGCATCAACTTTCTGCGGGTTGGCTGCCGCATACAGAGAAGCGCTGAGCCCGCCAGTGGAGTGGGCGAGCAGGACAAAGCGGGTTCCCGGATGCGCGCTGGAAATGATGCGATGTGCCGCGTCGAATTCCTCGAAGTACTCCTCCAGATCGGTGGTGAAGCCCGGGCTTCTGTGCTCGGCGATTTTGGTGGCCTGGTCTACCGGCAAGTTCCGTCCATAATGGCGCAGGTCCAGTGCGTAGAAATCCGCTCCGGCATCGGACAGGAATCCAGCCAACTCGGCCTGGAAGAAGTAGTCCGACCAGCCATGCACATAAAGTACCGCGATCCCGCGCAATGGCGGCGGCAGGCGCAGCGTTCTGCGCGGACGGTGCCTGATCAACGTCGCGGTGGAACCGTCCGACATCGGCAGCGGCCGTTGCGAGAAATCCTCGCCCAGCAGATCGGGCTGCCACAGGTCCTCGGCCGGGTTCTTGAACTGGAAAGCCATGGCTACAGCCTAGCCACCACACACGCAAAACGGCATCCACCCGCTGGACTGGTTACCAACGGATGAATGCCGCTTTGCGTGGCCGACGTTCAGGGACGACTGTTTTCTATCGGCCGGGTCTCGGGTACTGCCTAACCTGCCATTTCCAGGGTGCGGGCTGGCGCATCCAGGTAGCGCAGGTAGGCGTTCTTGGTCAGGAAGGTCGGGAAGTCATCGCGCAGGGCGCAAGCTTCGAAGATTTCCACGGCTTCCTCGAAGCGATCACCCTCGAAGCGCTCCAACCCCTCCATGGTCTCCTCGGCCAGTTCCTGGACCCAGCGACGGGTGATGATCTCGCCCTCATCGGTGATCGCCGACTGGTGGATCCACTGCCACAGCTGCGAACGGGAGATCTCGGCGGTAGCAGCATCTTCCATCAGGTTGCGCAGCGCCACAGCACCGTTGCCGCGCAGCCAGGACTCGATGTAGCGGATGCCGATCTCGATGTTGTCGCGGATGCCGCGTTCGGTGATCTTGCCGATGACACTCTCGATGTTCAGCAGGGCCGGGCCGGAAACCTCGACATCTTCGCGGGTGCGCTGCAACTGGTTGGGGTTCTCGCCGAGCACCTCATCGTACACCTCCCGGGCAACCGAAACCAGGTCGGGATGGGCAACCCAGGAGCCGTCGAAGCCATCAGCTGCTTCGCGGGCCTTGTCCTCGCGGACCTTGCCGAAGGCCAGCTCGTTGATCGAGGCGTCCTTGCGGTTGGGAACGAATGCGCTCATCCCGCCGATGGCCGAAGCCCCGCGGCGGTGGCAGGCACGCACCAGCTGCTCGGTGTAGGCCCGCATGAACGGGGCGGTCATGGTCACGGTGTCGCGATCCGGGAAGACGAAGCGCGGTCCGCGGGAACGGAAGTTCTTGATAATCGAGAAGATGTAATCCCAGCGGCCAGCATTGAGCCCCGAGGAATGCTCGCGCAGCTCGTAGAGGATCTCTTCCATCTCGAATGCGGCGGTGATGGTCTCGATCAGCACGGTGGCACGGATAGTGCCGCGCTCGATATCCATCAGATCCTGGGCCATGTTGAACACGTCGTTCCACAACCGTGCTTCCAGATGGTTCTCCAGCTTCGGCAGGTAGTAGTACGGGCCGCGTCCGGCTGCCAGCAGGCGCTTGGCGTTGTGGAAGAAGTGCAGTCCGAAGTCCACCAGCGCACCGGACATCGGGGTGCCGGCAACCAGCAGGTGCTTCTCCGGCAGGTGCCAGCCGCGGGGACGAACCACGATGGTTGGCAGCTGCTGCAGATCGTAGCTGTTCAGCTTGTACTCGCGGCCATCCGGTGCGGTGAAGTCCAGGTCCTGATCCAGCACCCGGATCAGGTTGACCTGGTTCTTGATGACGTTCTGCCAGGTTGGCGAGGATGCATCCTCCATGTCGGCCAGCCAGACCTTGGCCCCGGAATTCAGCGCATTGATAGTCATCTTGCGTTCGATCGGGCCAGTGATTTCCACCCGGCGATCTTCCAGCCCCGGAGCGATCGGGGCGACCTGCCATGAATCGTCTTCGCGAATAGCGCGGGTCTCGTCCAGGAACTTCGGATCGCGGCCATTGGCAATGCGCGCCCGGTTGACCTGGCGGCGCTGCATCAACTCGGCACGGCGCGGTTCGAATGCGGTGTGCAGGGCCGCAAGGAAGTCCAGGGCCTCGCTGGTCAGGATCTGCTCCTGGTAGCGAACGGGGGTAGCGGTAATGGTGATGTTGTTCAGGGTGATGGGGGAGTTCATGGCAGCGTCCTTAAAAATCTTGGAAATGGTGCTGGTGCTAGCCGGCGCCTTTGCCGGCTAGCACCATCGACCCATCCGGGTCTAATGGAATTGGCCTTCTTCGGTGGATCCCACCAAGGCCAGGGTTGAGGCGTTAGGGTTCAGCGCCGTGGAGATCGCATCGAAGTAGCCGGTGCCGACTTCGCGCTGGTGCCTGGTGGCGGTGTAGCCGGCGGCCTCGGAAGCGAATTCGCGTTCCTGCAATTCGACGTAGGCGCTCATGCCGTCCTTCGCGTAGCCGGAGGCCAGGTCGAACATCGAGTGGTTCAATGCGTGGAATCCGGCCAGGGTGATGAACTGGAAGCTGAAGCCCATGGCGCCTAGTTCGCGCTGGAACTTGGCGATGGTCGCATCGTCCAGGTGCTTCTTCCAGTTGAACGACGGCGAGCAGTTGTAGGAAAGCATCTGGTCCGGGAAGTCCTTTTTGACCGCTTCGGCGAACTTGCGGGCCAGCTCCAGGTCAGGTGTGCCGGTTTCCATCCAGATCAGGTCCGAGTACGGTGCGTAGGCCTTGGCCCGGGCGATGCATGGCTCGATGCCGTTGGTGACCTTGTAGAAGCCTTCCGGGGTGCGCTCGCCGGTGATGAACTGCTGATCGCGTTCATCGACATCCGAGGTGATCAGCGTTGCCGCTTCAGCGTCGGTGCGGGCGATAACTACGGAAGGGGTGCCAGCTACGTCGGCGGCCAGGCGGGCCGCGTTCAGGGTGCGGATGTGCTGCTGGGTCGGGATCAGCACCTTGCCGCCGAGGTGGCCGCACTTCTTTTCGCTGGCCAGCTGGTCTTCCCAGTGGACGCCCGATGCGCCAGCGGTGATCATGGACTTCATCAGTTCGTAGGCGTTCAGCGGGCCGCCGAAACCGGCTTCTGCATCAGCGACGATGGGGACCATCCAGTCTTCGACGGTCTGGATGCCTTCTGAGAACTCGATCTGGTCTGCACGCTGCAATGCGTTGTTGATGCGGCGCACGACCTGGGGAACCGAATTGGCCGGGTACAGCGACTGGTCCGGGTAGGTCTGGCCTGAAAGGTTGGCATCCGCTGCTACCTGCCAGCCCGAAAGATAGATGGCTCGAAGGCCGGCCTTGACTTGCTGCACTGCCTGGTTGCCGGTCAGTGCGCCCAACGCGTTGGTGTAGCCGCCGGTGGGGGTTTCCTCGGTGAGCTGCTTCCACAGCTTCTCGGATCCGCGTTTGGCCAGGGTGTGCTCTTCCTGGACCCGGCCCTGGAGCTTCACGACGTCGGCAGCGCTGTAGTCGCGGGTTACGCCGTTCCAGCGGGGGTTGTTTTCCCAGTCGCTCTCGATGGCTGCGATGCGGTTGTCGATCGAGGTTTCGTTGGTGTTTTCAGTAGTCATTGCTTCGGCTCCTTCGCACAAGCTGCGGGTTCATGTCGATCGGAAGGTGATCTTGTGAACTTCTTCGTGACAACTACTTTTCCGCAGGTGCGAGGGCTTCAACAGAGGTTTTTTGAATTAAGATTTTCACTTCTTCACAAAAATGGAAATTTATCGCTTCTTGCGCTGAATGTGAGTCAAGGCATGGAAATTTGCCGATATTGAATCAATCCCTAGCGAAGAAGAGTGAAATTTAACAGCAAGCCTGGATAAGGGCGAAGCCAAAGCAGACCGATTCCGGGGTCTGCGAGAATCGGCGAATCACTGATGATCTGGGATTTTATGGAAACCGCAGGTGCTGATTCGCCACGGCAGGCGTTGTGCAGCAGGCCAAAAAACGTGAAGTATCAGAGTCTGGACTGGTAGCTGGCTTTTGCCAGATGGGGGCCTGGACTTGTCGCTATGGCCGATATTCTTGGCCGGCAGTGCAGTTTCTGAGTGCGAAGATTTATGGATCTTGCGACCATGGCTGATTGAGCCGGAACGGGCTAGGGCTGGTCGAAAGAAACCACAACCATGAAACCGCGGCCGGAGATGCGTGGTTCACCGGCGTCAGAGCCAACGACGGTGTCACGCAGGTTCAGCGACTGTTCGCTGTCGCCGAGCAAGAGCTTGGCGGAGCCCTGGACCAAAAGGCCCAGTTGCCCATCAAAGAGGTATTGCTCGCGCTTTTTGGACAGCTCGACAATGCGAACGGTGGCTCGTACCTGCTCTGGAACGGCGGCCACGTGCACGATGAGCAGTTCTTCGGCGGGCTGGCTCGCCTGGACAGAATTTCTCGTTTCGAATTTCAACGGGCGCAGCGGTTCCAATCCGTGCTCTTGCCCGTCTACATCCAGCTGCACGAAATCGCCGGCGATCAACGTGAAGACTTGAGCCGAAGGCGACGGAGTGAAGGCTGCAGATTTCTCGATAGAGCGAATCGACAGTTGCCAGGTTGATTCCCGCAGTTCGCTGGACCGCAACGTTCCGTCCTGCGCCAGAATGCCGCTCGCAATGAGCCGGACCTGCCCTAGCTCCCATTGCTTCTTGGTGCTTTGCGCCAATTCGAGAATGGAACCCGGTGCAAAAGATGCTTGTGCTTCGCTCATGGGACGAGTCTACTTGCCGATGACCAAGCGAAGTTGTTCAACCAGCTGGGATGTGGGCAGCGAGGCATCAAGAGTTATCCAACCGTGCACTTGCGCAAGACGCAGATACTCATTTCGACTGTCCCTGAGATATTCCATGCTTTCGTCGTCTTTGCCACGGGAATTGATCCGCTCAAAGGCAAGGATGGGGTCGATGTCGAGCAGGACAATTCTCGCGTGCTCGGTACTTTTCGCCGCAAGCCAGGGGAGAAGCAGTCCCGGAGGATGGCCACGTAAGCGCCGCAGCACTAATTGGCAATACAGGTGCCGGTCCATCACGCTGAGTCCGGGAGAGCGGGCCGCGAAAAGCATATTGCGGGCAACATTGAAGCTGCGAATGGAAGTTTCGAAGAAATCCTGGGTGAAAGTCGGGAACGTGATTCCCAGGGCGCGAGAGAATTTGGTAAGCCAGCTCCGCGCGGCGACGTTTGCGAGCCTATGAGCCTGAATGCGATCGTTGCGCAGCTGCTGTACTAAAGCTTCAATAGTGGTGCTTTTACCTGCGCCATCGGTGCCGACGATGACCAAAGTCCGGGGTGGATCCTGGGCATGGCGCGGGGCCGGTAGGGGGCGGGTGGAGACTGCGTGCATGGTGCTCCTTGCGGGATCTCTTTGTAGTTTCAACGTTTGCGCTTCGCTGAAGATTCCGCAGAAAGGCTGTGCATTTGTTGAGAGTAGCTCGCCGGGGAAGCAAGGAAAGAACCGTGAATATTTGCTTCCGCGTCACTGCTGGGCGATTGAATTACGGGTTGAATCCGGAAGATCTAGAAATTTTCACGATCCTTGGCATAACCTTGTCATGTGACTGCAACCACATGGAATCGCCCAGTGAACTCAGCCGGCAATGGCGCTGGCAGCGAAGATACAGAACTCGACGCCATTGCTCTCGGCCGCAGAATCCGCTTTCTGCGCAAGGGCAAGCAACTGACCTTGGATGATGTCTCGGCGCTCGTTGACACCGCGCCGAGCCAGTTGTCGCTGATTGAAAACGGCAAGCGCGAACCGAAGCTATCGCTGCTTAAGTCCCTGGCTGGAGCCATGGGGGTTGGAGTCGACGATCTGCTGGGCACCGAACCGCCATCGCGCCGTGCTGCTTTGGAGATCGAATTGGAACGTGCCCAACGCGGTCCACTGTACGAGTCCTTGGGATTGCCTACCGTTCGTGTTGGCACGCGTCTGCCCATGGACGTCCTGGAATCCCTGGTGGGACTGCAGCATGAATTGGAACGCCGCCTGAACGAGCAGGCCGCGACCCCTGAAGAAGCCCGTCGGGCCAATACCGCGTTGCGCCATGAGATGCGCCAACGCAACAACTACTACAAGGATATCGAGCAGGAAGCCGCCAAAGTCCTCTCTGCAGTTGGCCACGATTCAGGGCCGCTCTCGCATCATCGTGCAGCAGATATCGCCGAGCATCTGGGATTCAGCCTGCGCTTTGTGGGCAATCTTCCGCATTCCACGCGTTCGGTGACTGACCAGAAGAACAAGCGTATCTATCTGACGCAGGCGAACCGCTCGGAACATGATCCTCGTTCGGTGTTGCTGCAGGCGCTAGGGCATCACGTATTGGGTCATAGGACTCCAACCGATTATTTCGATTTCCTCTCGCAGAGGGTCGCGACCAACTACTTTGCCGCGGCGTTGATGATGCCGGAAAAGTCCACGGTGGACTACTTGCGGCGAGCTAAGAACAACCGTGAGTTGGCCATCGAGGATCTGCGCGATGCTTTCGCCGTGTCCTATGAGTCCGCAGCCCACCGGTTCACCAACCTTGCCACCGAGCATCTGGGGATGACCTGCCACTTCCAGAAGGTCCACGAATCGGGCATCTTGCACAAGGCTTATGAGAATGACCGAGTGAACTTTCCAGCCGATCACACCGGTGCCATTGAAGGACAAACCATTTGCCGGTATTGGACAAGTCGCGTGGTCTTCGAGCAGATGGATAAGTTCCGTTCCTTCGAGCAGTACACCGATACCGTCAATGGGACCTTCTGGTGCACGGCGCGCACCGAACGCCATTCCTCGGGACTGTATTCCTTGTCCATTGGCGTGCCTTTTGAGCATGTGAAGTGGTTCCGCGGGCGGGATACCAAGGAGCGCTGCCAATCCACCTGCCCGGACGAGAACTGCTGCCGCCGTCCACCTGCTGACCTATCCAGCCAGTGGTTCGGCAATGCGTGGCCGGCTACGCGCGCCAATACCCACTTGCTGGCGGCCATGCCAACCGGAGCCTTTCCCGGAGTAGATGAAACCGAGGTCTACCGATTCCTGGAAAAGCAGGTGGACTAGGACCGTTGGACTATGCGATGTGCTTGGAGATGAAGGCAAGAGCAGTTTCCGCCAGCCACGCGCCATCCTGGGCAACGGTGCGGCCGGAGCGGGCTACCTTGAAGGAATGGTTGCCACCTTCGAACCAGGAAAGTTCGCTGTGCTCGTTCAGCTTGCTGGCGACTTCTTCCATCTTTTCGGGGTTGGCAAAGGGATCTCGGGTGCCTTCGAGGAAAAGCATCGGCACCGCAATCGGGTAGAGATGCTCATCGCGTAGCTTCTCTTCCTTCTTAGGCGCGTGCAACGGGTACCCCAGGAAGATCAACCCTGCCGAGGGCATGCCCTCGGCAACTGACAGGGAAGCGATGCGCCCGCCAAAGGACTTTCCTGCCGTGAAGATTGGCAGGCCTTCAGCCAAGTGTTCTTCAACCCAACGGCGGACCTGGTGCCACACTGCGACCGCCGCTGGCGCTTTGTCGGGAAACTTCTTTCCAGCATCCATGTAGGGGAAATTAAAACGCAGGACGCTGGCACCCAGATTCGCAGCGGCTAGCGCAAAGCCGGCCATGAAGTCATGATCCTTTCCAGCACCTGAACCGTGTGCGAGCACGATGACGGCCTTCGCCGCCTTTGCTCGGTCCCAGAGCGCGCTGAGTTCCAGGTCTTCGTATGGAATGGAGAGTTCTTGGGTCATAGGTACCACCCTAGGGGCTGAGGGCCCATCAACTGATCATGAAAGGAAATGAACTACATTTCCCAGTCCTTGCGGAGTGCCGTATCGGTGTCATCGCCATTTCTGGCCAGTACCGTCAGCTTTTCAACTTTTTCGCCGGTTGCCGCACGCTCGTTGATCTTGAGCATCATATTTCCCGAGACGAAGATCGATGCGGGCATGTCGTATTCGCCGTCGATCCATGGACCGTCTGCGAGGGTGACGACGAGTTCGCCAAGCGCAGGCGACTCGACTTTCTCAACGTAGGCGTGGGGGTCAGCGGGCAGGCATGTGCGGTAGATTTCCAGCTTAGTGATTTCAGCGCCGCATAGGGATTTGTAGGTATCGTTCATGGCGGACAGCCACTGCGTGTACTTTTCCGAGGCCCAGGCTTTGCGGTCCTCGGGATCGGCACCAGTACGAGCCCGGGTGAAAGTTCCTGAGTTATTGCCGTCTTCAGTAGCGAAGGTGACAGATTCCAATTCCGGCGAGGCCTCGCCTACGCTTTCGAACATGATTCGGCCCATCATGCGCAGCTCATCCTCGTTGGTTTCGTAGCTTTCCCGCATCTGGGTTCCAAATTTCATGCTGTTATCCAAGAAGATATTGATGGCACCAGGTGCTGGAGATTCCCAAGAAGTCATTAGGTTGTAGGGATTCAAGAAGCCTTTGGTGGACTTGATGCCAGAGTTTTCTTTCCACATCTCAATTTTGGAATCTGCCCAGGCCTGTCCCGAATTGGCGTTGGCGTCCAACTCCGCGGGTCCAGGCTCGGGGGCGGTTTCACCGGGTTCACCGGTTTCGGCCGCGGGCTGTGCCGCCGGAGTGGAGCCAGCGACGGAAGCCGCCGTCGAATCGGCTGGCGCTGCTTGTTCGGGAGCTGCATTGCACCCTGCTAGAAGCAAAGCCAACGATGACAGGGCAATGACCGAACGGGTGCGCAAGAATAACTCCTCATTATCGATGAATGGTCAGTCTATACAGGCCAGGCAGCGAAGGGAGAGCTGTTACGAGAATCTGGCAAAGGTCCGGATCGCACCGGGACGGAAATCCGACGCTTCCGTGAGCCCCATGGATTCGTAGAAGGCACGTTGCCCGGGTTCATCATCGGTGATCAGGACCAGCTGACGCACATGCTCATATTTCACTAGTACGGCAGAGAACAAAGCACGGCCTACGCCGGTGCGATGCGTAGATGGACGCACCAGGATGTCCTGGACGTAGCAGATGGTGGCATTATCCGAGACCACGCGCACAAGGCCGATTAACTGGTGGTCTACGTCGTAGGCGTAGATTACGCATGCTGAATTCTTCAGGCCTTCGAATAGTACGTCTGGGTTGTCTGTATAGGCGCTCCAGCCCACCGCGTTGTAGAGCGAGAGTATTTGTTCCTCGGAAGGCACCTTAGTGGTGGAGAGTTCCATCGAGTCCTTTTACTGTTGCGGGGAAACCGAAAGGATCTCTGCGTTGCCCAGCAACGGATGCTTCACCAGTTCTGTTTCCAATGCGTGGATGATGGCTTGGGCGGAGTCGCCGTTGTAAACGAACACCGGGCCATCATGCCGGTAGTAGACATCCTCATGCCATCCGATTTCGCCGTCACCCAATGCATGCTGCAGGGCCCTGACTGTTGGCTCCAGATCCGATTCCGATTCGGCCCCAAGCCTGGTTCGAAGCAAAACGTACTCGCTGCCGCCTACTTCGGTGCGTTGTCCATCAATAATCAGCCAGGAACCATGCCCCAGTCCTCCATCGATGAGCGAAGAGAGCAATTCGGAAAACAGCTTCTTCGGTTCGGGGGTGGCCACTTCAAGGTTAATGTCGCTGGAGATCGGCTCCTCGGCCGCGTCCAATGTGGTCTTGGCGCTGATGATGGTTCCGGAAGACTTGTATTTGGGCAACAATGTATCGAGCAGGCCCGCTTCATGAACTTTGCGCAGGCGTTCGGTCATCGGCTGGGCAAAATGGATCTGCACCCGGTGAGTCGAAGCCTCCGATGATTTCCTGGCGAACAGCGACATGTCCTCAGTCCTCGTGTGGGTCGGAAATGCAAAAGACGATTCCGTAAGGATCGCGCATAATGGTCCAGCCAAAAGTGGGATCTTCGGTGTGGTCCTCAACGCGTGTTGCGCCAGCGGCTGTGCAACGGGCGACTTCCTGCTCGCGGCTGGTGCTTGCTTCCAAGTCGAGATGAACCCGGTTCTTGCCGGCAGTGATCTCATCAACTTTTTGGAACCCCAACCTCGCGCTGAAGCCAGGGACGCTGATCATGGTGAACCCCGGGTACTGGCCCAGATATTTCCCGCCCAGAACAGCCCTCCACCAAGCCGAGGCAGCTTTCTCGTCAAGGGCATCAAGGGTGATCATTCCAATGTTCGCCATGCAGTCAAAGGTACCGGGAGTCTTCCTGCTTAGCTAGAGGTTGACTGCATTTCTGCAGCTGACTAGCGCACTTTCTAAGTGAAGAAAAGGGGCTTGCTTGGCCGGGATGGAAGTCCCGAGCAAGCAAGCCCCTTTATGGGCTATGCCGGCCTAGCTATCGAAGTAGTTTGGCGCGTGCTCGTTGTGAGCAGGTGGAGTCGGCATCTCGACTTTCTTCTGCACCTTCAGCATGCCAGCGGCGTAGTCCACCGAAACGGTGTCACCAGCGGCAAGCGAATCACTGATCAGCAGGTCGGCAATGGCATCCTGTACCTTCCGCTGTACCAGCCGGCGCAGCGGGCGAGCACCGAACTCGGGGTCGTAGCCTTCGTTTGCCAGCCACTGTACGGCAGCGTCGCTCACCTCCAGCTTCAGCTCCTGGTCCACCAAGCGAGCTTCGGTCTCGGCGATGACCAGCTTGACGATCTGGCCAATCTCGGACTGCGAGAGCTTGGAGAACAGCAGTACCTCGTCCAGCCGGTTCAGGAACTCTGGGCGCATGAACTCGCGTACCTTGCCCATGACCTTGGCCCGGATTTCTCCAGCCTCACTGGTGGCATTGGCGGAGGTGAAACCGAAGTTTCCGGCCTTGTTGGCCAAGTACTCGCCGCCGAGGTTGCTGGTCATCAGGATCAGCGTGTTGGAGAAATCGACAGTGCGCCCGGCTGAGTCGGTCAACCGGCCGTCATCGAGTACCTGCAGCAGCACGTTGAACACGTCCGGGTGGGCCTTCTCGATTTCATCGAGCAGCACGACCGAATACGGGTTGCGGCGGATCTTCTCGGTCAGCTGGCCGGGCTCGTCATGGCCGATGTACCCCGGAGGTGCTCCGATCAGGCGCGCCACGGTGTGCTTCTCACCGTATTCGCTCATATCGACGCGAACCAGCGATTCGGCCGAACCGAAGAGGTTTGCAGCCAGGGCCTTGGCCAGTTCGGTCTTTCCGACGCCGGTGGGACCCAGGAAAAGGAACGAGCCGATGGGGCGACCTGCTGGCGACATTCCGGTACGGTTGCGACGCACGGCGCGTGCCACAGCGGCAACGGCATCGTGCTGGCCGATGACCGAAGCATGCAGGGAATCTTCCAGCGAAGCCAAGCGTGCCTTGTCATCTCCCGAGATGCGCGAGGTGGGGATGCCGGTGGATCGGGAGATCACTTCCGAAATCTGCTTCTCATCCACTACCCGGGTGACCCCTGCATCGCCGGCCTCCTCAGCAGCCTTGATGCGCGCGGTCATCTCCACGATGTGGTCACGCCATGCGCCAGCTTCTTCGAATCGTTCCTCGCCGATAGCGCGTGACTTCTCACGCTCGGCGTCTACCATTTCGGCACGCAGGGACTGCACATCCTCGGCATCTCCGGCAGCGATGGACCGCCGGGCACCGGCGATATCGATCAAGTCGATGGCCTTGTCAGGAAGCTGGCGGTCGTTCAGGTAGCGGGCAGAGAGCGTCACCGCGGCCTTGAGCGCTTCGGGGGTGTACTGCACCTGGTGGTGATCCTCGTAGGATTCGCGCAGGCCGTCCAAAATGGCCAGTGCAGTTTCCTCCGACGGCTCGGCGACAGTAACCTTGCCGAAGCGCCGAGCCAGCGCGCTGTCCTTCTCCACCTTGCGGAACTCATCGAGCGTAGTGGCGCCGATCATGTGCAGCTCGCCACGCGCCAAACGCGGCTTGAGGATATTTGCGGCGTCCATATTGCCGGACTCGCCAGAGCCTGCACCGACCAGCAGATGCATCTCATCGATGAATATCAGCACCTGCCCCTCGGCTGCGGCTACCTCGTCGAGCAGGCCGGTGAGCCGCTGCTCGAAATCTCCGCGGTAGCGGGTTCCGGCGAGCATGCCCGGAAGATCAATGGAGATCAAGGCCGCATTGCGCAGTTGGGCTGGTACCTGGTCATCGATGATGGCGCGGGCCAGGCCTTCGGCAATGGCGGTCTTGCCCACGCCGGCCTCGCCAATCAGCACTGGGTTGTTCTTGGTGCGACGGGCCAGGATTTCAATAACCTGATCCAGTTCCTCCTTGCGTCCGATCACCGGATCAATCTGGCCGTCGGAGGCCAGCAGGGTCAGATCGGTTCCGTAGCGTTCGAGCATGGACACGTCGGACTCGGAATCGGACTGGTTCTGGGCATCGTTTTGGCCACGCTGGGCCTGCTCCATGGCGGCTTGCTGCAAGGACTGGCCGGTGATGCCGTGCTGCGCCAGGAGCTGGCTGACCGGAGATTCCGGGTTGAAAACGAAGGCCAGGAAAAGATGATCAGGGTCGATGTAGGTCGAACCGTAGTTACGAGCAACCTGATAGGCGTCAAAGAGGCTGCGCTGAGCTGCCGACGATAGGTGGGATGGTTTCTCGCCCTTCTCCTGGGACTTGGGCATGCGCGCGATGGCATCTGCACTCAAAGCCTCGATGTCGATACCCATGGCGGTCAGGTGCTCGCCGACTGGTTCGGTGCGCAGCAGGGCCATCAGGAGGTGCAGCGAATCAATCTCGTCGTGGCCATGCTCCTGGGAAATCGCTGCCGCGGTGGCTACCGCTTCGTGGGTGCGGGCGGAAAGCAGGCGCGTGAGGTCGATGGGACGTGCTGCCTGGGCACGTGAAGACAGGAATCGAGAGAGGAATTCCTCAAACGAGCCATCTGACGGTGCGCCGAAAAATGCTGGCAAGTGAGCCTCCTAATAGAAACTTGAGCGGTCTATGCTCATGTTCAACGCATATGGCGCGCAGATATTCCCGAACCAGCCGGGCAAGGTGTCAAAGAGGTTGACTTCACACTAATAGCTGGAAAGCAGGCGCTAGTCTTTCGGGATTTCGATAAGGCCCATACGCGCGGCCGCAACCAGGGCCTGGACCCGATCGCGAACATTCAGCTTAACGAAAATCTTCGCCATATGGGTTTTAACCGTGGTTTCGGAAATAGTCAGAGTTCTTGAAATCTCGGTATTGTTTAGCCCGCGTGCGAGCAGTTTTAGAATCTCGAATTCCCGATTGGTAATTCCCAAGTCATAGGCCAGTTCTTGAATGTCTTGGGAATTATCCCGGTAAGCTTCGCGAACCGCAGAAACTAGATCAGAAGAAACCGACGGGGAAATGGCTGCAGTTCCTTGGTGAACGGCATGGATCGCATGAATAATTTCATCTGGTTCAGAGTCTTTTACCAAGTATCCGCTGGCCCCAGCGGTCAGTACCGGAACCAGATAGTCGTCCGAAGAAAAGGCGGTAATGGCAAGCACTGAGGGGCTGTCTTCGGCAGATTTGATTGCTTTAGTAGCGCTAACCCCGTCCATTATCGGCATCTGCAAATCCATGAGCACAACGTCCACTTGATTGCCGCTGCAATACTCGACGGCGGCCTGTCCATTTTCAACAGAATTAACCGTTACAATTCCGGGGTCTGTTGCTAGGATTGTGCCCAACGCATGCCGAATTAGAGGTTCATCATCGACAATAAGGACCTTTATTTGTTCCATCTGATTCCTCTGATTCGATGTGGGTGGCCTCATGTTGGCCTGTTCACCTGAAAGTATATAAGTTGATCTGATGTGGAGTTTGTTATGAAGGGTTTGAAAATGCTGGCCGTAGCAGCATTAGTTCTGGCACCATTGACCGCCGTGGCAGCTCCTGCATCTGCTGCGAGCTCTCCAGCCTCCAGCAGTGGCAACGTTGCTACTCCTGCTGGCTTTGGCTCAGCCTTCTCGGAGTGGTTCTGCAAACGCTACGGCGTCGCCTGCCCATAACGCGGTTTATTTGACTTGATCATCTGAGCCGGGAATTATTCGGCATATGAATGGACGACTAAAGGACACCCTGACCAAGCTCTTCGCTGGTCGGGGTGTCATTGTTTGGACTGGTATTGCGGTTCTGATCGCGGTTTCCAGTAGTGAGTTCGTGACTCTGCTGGAAGACGGATTTAGTGGTTCGTCGGATATTTCGGTTCGAGGCGCGTTGCTCGGCGTAGGACTGTGCGCAATTCTTGCGCTTGGTCTTCGCTGGGTTGCCGTATCCGTCGGATTGTTTGTGGCAGTTGCCTATTTCTTCCTCACGGACGGCGCCTTGTTCTTCTGGACTGTCGTTTCATTCATGATTTTTTCGGCGCTGGCAGCTACGGCCAGTGCCATGAGTGTTAGGGCCTTATTCCTAACCTTGTCCGCAGCGTGGATGGTGCAGTTCGGCATCCAGTCCGGGCAAGACGCGGTTCTGCTTGTCGGGATTGCCCCGTTGACGGCGATGGCGTTCTTCTTAACGAGGAATATTTACTTGCTGCGCGAGAAGAACGAGCTCGCTCTTCGGCAAATGCATACGGTCAAAGAGCAGACTCGTCTTGCTGTCGACCGGGAGCGAAAGAACATTGCCCGGGATCTGCACGATATTGTCGCGCATGACATCACGGTCGTGGCCATGCAGTCGAAGGCCGCGAAATTCGCAAACGATGGGCAGAAGGCCCTCGAAGCTCTGGATGTCATCGCCAAACTGAGTACTGAGACTTTGCACGATTTACGCCTGATGCTCAATGTCCTGAGGGCTGATGGGACCATGGCAGATCCCTCGTCCCAGGGCATTGATAAGCCGGCCGCTACTACTGTTTACGCGCTTCAGGGTGCAGAACTTTTCGTTCAGAGGCTAAAAGAGGCAAATTTCGAGGTGAGCTCCACCACTGACGAGAAAATTTCCGAATTGCCCCGTTCTGCACAGACTGCGATTTATCGGGTCATGCAAGAAGGTACAACAAATGTGATAAAGCACGGTGCCTTGGGCGGGAAGTGCACCTTCGAACTCACGGTCCAAGGGGCAGAGGGCATCCTGGAAATTACTAATCAGATAGGGAATTTCGACAAGAAGGCGAGTGGGTTGCCCGAAGGCGGGACAGGCCTGATTGGCATGGGTGACAGGATGCGTGCATTTGGTGGAAAGTTTGCAACCAGTTCCGAAAACGGTGTTTGGGCACTGCGCGCAAGCATCCCGTTCTGACCCCTGCCCTCCTACTAAAGTATGATTTCGGATTTTCGCAGGACGCGATAAGTTAGACATGTATCGGTGAAGACCGATCACCGGGAAGGTACTTGGTGGTGTTTTGCGAGTGGCATCACTAAGGATCCGAGGGTGATTAAAAGGTACGTTGCATTGCGTAAACGGACTGATCTTTCATCGGCGCTGTGCCCCCATCGCACGCCGTTGTCTGTCAGTAATGCAACGTACCTTTTATAACTTAAACCCAGCCCGTGTTTCTGCGTTCTGCCTCACACCTCAGGCCGGAATGGGCCTGCGTGGCGGGGTGTTGCGCCTATGGAGAGCATTTCCTGTCTGGGAAGCGAGAGCGCATGAGTACCCAGGCGGATACGGTTGTTTGGCAACAATAAGGCCTGGCCGTGGAGCCTAAGGGCGGCTTTGATAGCAAGACGGCAGATGCTGCGATCAACGCAGAAGCAACCGCAGATTCTTTGGCCGTGAAGGCCGGCGAACCAAGCGGGGCCCATGGTTCGATCGCCTGCCGTGGCACGACGCCGAGCTGGCCACGCGCAGCGCCTAATCGATGAATCAACGGCAAAGGGTGCGAGAACTCGAATTAGCTCTCGCACCCTTTGCCGTTGCTGGTGGTCTAAACCTCGGAGGCCTCTGCCTCTTGGGTGTCTTTCAAAACGTCATCAGAAACCTTGGCCAGCGCTCGTTCCAGTGAAGAACGCAAGACCACAGGAATCGTGATCTCGTCATTAATCTCGACAAGGCCTTCGCGCTCGAAGACGCGCAGCAGGGACTCGACCTGGGGGACAACCTCCTCAAGGCTGGCAATCAAGTGATGCTGCTCGGCGGGAAGGTCATCTTCGGTCGGAACTTGCAACGCGAACTCGGCACGTGGCGGTGTCGATGATGCGGCATTGCTCAACACGCCGGCTACCATCTCGGCGATCTGCGCCTTGCCCGGCTGCTCCAAGGTGTTGATCAGGATGTGCGAGTAGAGAACCTCTGCAATCAGCTCCTTGACCAAGCGGGCGCCTTGTCCGCTGGATGCCAGCAGCGCATCGCTGAGCGACTCGGTTGGGGTTGCGTTCGGTTCCTGGTAGCGCAGCATGGCCGTGCCGATCAGGGCGTCCCAGTATGCCGATAGGCGTGGAACGTCGGCCAGCGAAGAAACGGCAGTGCCGTCTTCCGGCTCCCATTGGGCATCCTCTGGAACGCCGGCGGATTCATCGACCTTGACGAACAGGCCCAGCGCGCTGGCCGCATCCTGCAGCGTATCGCCGGTGAGTACGCCAGCTGGGGTGGTCGGCTTGCCTTCGCCAACCCAGCTGATCAACTCGCGAGCCGCAAAAACGAAGGGCATCGCTTCGAGGCTGCCGTTGGCCTCATCATCTTCGAGATAGGGTGCCACGATGGGTGAATCGCCAGCCATGCGGGAGAGGAATTCGAAAGTCTGCTTGAAGTCATCCACGCTTCCGCCGAAATTAGCGGTCGTGCCCAGGAAAGTCAGGTAATGCTTGAGGATCGCAGCGCTGGCTTCCGAAACTTCCTTGCCCAGCGACGTCAAGTGGCCCAGCTGTTCACCCAGAATCGTCGGATCCAGGGTTTTGACGTCAACGCTCTGGCGCAACTGGGCATGCACGGTCAGCAGGGTAGTGAGCCCTTCGAGCGCTGCGCGGGTCTCGCTGGCTGCCTGGCCCTCTTCGTGGAAGTGGCGGAAGAGCGAGGACTTGAACGGCTGAAGAGCTTGGCGCACTTCGGATTCAAAAGGCACGCTGCTGGCGCCGGAACGGCGGGCTGGATGACCCTGGGCAGGCTTCTTCTTGGCTGGTTCACGTGAGGCCATGAGTGTGGTGCAGTTCCTTAGAAATGGCTGATCGGCGGGGTTGGTTATTCGCTTCTCTCCAGTCTACGCAGGACGCGCTGGGGGCGAAGTTCTCGATGGGCGATAGTGATGCAGCCTCTGGGGAAAGTTCCCGTACGGGAGTAAGTAATTGTTGAAAGTTCGGAAGAGGCAATCATTTACCGCAAGAAACACGAACCTCCTGCCGGTGTGGTGGCGCTCACCGTCGAATCGTCAGGACGCGTTGATTTTCCCTGGGGATCGCGCGACAGTGAAGACATGCGGGCTCGTGTGGAGAGGCCGTCGAAATGCTAGGAGAGTGGATCATGGCTGGAGTAGGCGTGCCAGATCATGTCGTTGTTGTAGGCGCTGGCTTTGTTGGCCTGTCGACCGCTTGGTACCTGCAGGAAGCGGGCATTAAGGTTACCGTCGTGGATCGCGGCGGCGTCGCGTCCGGTTCCTCTTGGGGTAACGCCGGCTGGTTGACCCCGGCCCTGACCCTGCCCATCGCGGAGCCTGCAATTTTCAAGAACGGCCTGAAGATGATGCTCGACCCGGCATCCCCGCTGTACATTCCGCTGAAGGCCGATGCCAAGTTGCTCCGCTTCCTGATCGGTTTTGCCTGGCACTCGACCCCGAAGAAGTGGGAAGAAGCCATGCGGGTCTACTCGGAAATCGGCGCAACCGGTTTGGATGCCTTCGACGAAATCGCGCAGGCGACTTCGGCAGGGCCGGGCGTGCAGGAGCCGACCAAGCCGGCAAATCCATTCTTGACCGGATTCACCTCGCTCAGCGACCGCGATGCGCTGCTGCATGAATTCGAGATGATCGAGAAGACCGGCGGCGAAGTTGATTACGAATTGCTCACCGGCGACGAGTTGCGCGGCATCGAGCCGACCCTGTCCAATAAGGTCGCTGCGGGCGTAGCCATCAAGAACCAGCGCTACATCAACCCGCCGAAGTTCATGGATTCACTGGCCGAATCCGTCATCGCCCGCGGCGGCGACATCATCGGAGCCTTCAACGTCACCGATGTGCGCGACAATGGCGGCTCGGTCACCGTCATCGGTTCCGAAGGCCGTTCAATCACCGCGGATCACGTGGTGCTGGCTACCGGTGCTTGGATGACCGACACGGCCAGCAAGTTCGGTGTGAACGTTGTGGTTCAGGCAGGCCGCGGCTACTCGTTCACCGTGGAGCCGGAACACATGCCAACGCACCCGATCTACTTCCCGACCCAGCGCGTTGCCTGCACCCCGCTGGGCGATCGTTTCCGCATCGCCGGCACCATGGAATTCCGCGACGCCAACCACAAGCTGGAGCCGAAGCGCATTGAGGCCATCGTTGCCGCTGCGACCCCGGTCTACCAGGGGATTAACTGGGAGAACCGCAAAGAAGAATGGGTGGGTGGACGCCCATGCACCGCGGACGGCATGCCACTCATTGGCCAGACCGGATCCTCGCGCGTGTCGGTTGGCGGCGGCCACGGCATGTGGGGCGTTGCGCTGGGACCGCTGACTGGCAAGATCCTGGCTGCCCAGATTGCTGGCCAGCAGGTTCCAGGCATCGCCCGGCACTTCAACCCCCTGCGCAAGGGGTTCTAAGCGTTTCGGTCCACACCCGGAACGAAATAAAACAACCGGCTTGCGGTGCATCATGGCGATGCGCTGCAAGCCGGTTTTCCTTTAAGGCTGTCTTTTACGCGCTTTAGGCATGGCGGGTTGATGTCCCGGCAAGGATCGCGCGGTAGCCTTCGGTAAATCCCGGATACTGCAGTTCAAGCCCGCTGGCTAGCAGCTTGGAATTATCGAGCCGGCGGTCGGCAGCACGTCGTGCCGGGGCTTGTCCTGCCTCTTCCGGCGCAGGCAAACCAAGTTCCTTGGCCAAAAACTGGTAGACCTCGCCTAGCTGGGCTGGGGTGCTGTCACTGGCCAGGTAGAGGCCAGCGGCTTGCTCTCGCAGCGCCGCAACGTGAACGATGGCCGCGGCCAGGTCATCGCGGTGGATGCGGTTGGTCCAATGCGAGCCCGCGGGAATCTGTGCGGCTCCGGCAGTGACGTGATCGATGAGCCGGGTGCGGCCCGGGCCGTAGATTCCCGACGCCCGCAGGATTGTTACCGGCAGGCCGCTGCCGGCGAGCGCTGCCTCGGTGTGCGCAAGGACCTGCGCGGTGGGGCTAGCTGGGGCAAGCGGTGCTGATTCGTCGACGAGTTCTCCGTTGGCGCCGCCCATCACTGCGGTGGAGGAGATGTAGATAAGCCGGCGAAGATTGGGGCATTGGGCTGCCAGCCGTGAAGCCAGTTCTTTGGCGACCTGCAGATAGCCGCGCGTGTAGCCATCGGCATCGCGGGTGGCCGGCACGGGAGTGAGCACGACGATTTCGGTCTGCGGATCGATGCTTGGCCACTGGGCGGCATCGAGCAGGTCTACGCTGTGGCCGGTAAATCCTGCGGGCAGCTTCTGGCTGTTGCGCCGCCAGCCGGTGATGCGATGGCCCTCCT
Source organism: Glutamicibacter sp. NPDC087673 (assembly GCF_044743255.1). Lineage (NCBI taxonomy): Bacteria > Bacillati > Actinomycetota > Actinomycetes > Micrococcales > Micrococcaceae > Glutamicibacter > Glutamicibacter sp. NPDC087673. The sequence continues at coordinate 191,229 of NZ_JBIUWB010000005.1, read as the reverse complement.
GCTGGAGCCGCAGTCCTGCCTCGGTGGCGACATCTCCGCAGCTGACCAGTAATACTTTCACGAGACTCCTTTGGCGCGATATGTCCTCGGAGGCGAATCCTCCTACCCATAGACTAGAACCTTTAGGCCAGCGTGGCATGAGCGCGGAGGAAGGGGGCCAGGTGCAGTCTTCGGTGCGTTGCGTCCTGTTCTGCGTGGTTGCATTGCTCTCCATGCTCGGCGAGGGCATGGCGGTCTTTGCCTTGACCCTGGAATCCGCGGATCAGTTGGGGTCCTGGGGCGTAACCGCGTTGTTCCTCGCCGGCTTGGTTCCGCCGATCCTTACCGCTCCGGCTATAGGGCGTTGGGTGGACGGGTCAGCCCTTGTCCGGGTGTGGATCCTGAACCTGTGCGTGCACGTGGCGATCTTCGCGGTGATGGCCATTGCCTCCAATATCTTCGCGAGCCTCGCCTTGATGCCTGTGGCCAGTATTTGCGCGGTGGTTAACGGAGCGGTCATTTTCAAGATCATTCCGCGCATCCGCGGAGGCTTCAGCATTGCTCGTGCCAGCAGCTTCCTTGTCGTAGCGACGTCCCTGGCGGGAATCATCGCGCCGGCGATAGCTTCACTCGTCTTCACGAAAGCGGGGATCGGCGCGGTGCTTTGGTACGCGGCGGCAGGATTCCTGGCACTGGCCCTGGCGGCCATCTTCCTGTCCCGCTCGCAAGCCGCCAACGGGAAAGGAGCAGACGCAGGGAACGAGCCGGATCCGGGTGGACCGGTATCGCCCGGTGGAGCTGCATTGACGCGCAATCCACAATTGCGGATCTTGCTGCTCCCGGTGGCAGCGATCGTGCTGTTTACCGCAGCAGAAGGCGTTTCGGGGGTGTTCTACCTGCGCGGGATCACCGATAACGACACTGGATACGCGGTATTGCTCGGTGCCTGGTCCGTGGGCGCAGTGTTCGGTTCCCTGCTGGGAGGCAATCGCCGCTTCGGTACCCGAAGCGCCTTGCCGATTCTGCTCGGTGGAGGGCTGGTGGGCGCCGCGATCCTCACGGAAGGGCTCTGGTCCAACGCGGCTGGCCTGGCCTTGGTGTTCCTTGCCGGCGGGCTGGGCAATGGACTGCACAATACTGGAGTGCGAACAGCCATTTACGAATACGTGCCGGAATCCCGCCATGGTGCTGCTTGGGCGCAGCTGCGGATGCTCATCAACATCATGGTCGCATTGGGCTATCTCATCGGCACCCCGGGATTGCTGATTGGCCCGGCCAGGGCAATTATCGTGATCTCCGGTGCCGCGACGCTGCTGGTTATCGTTGTATCCGCCGCGCTGTACAGCTGGAAAGCACAGGCCAGGGTCCATGGGAGGACCTCTGCCACGGAGTCCCGGGGCTAGCGCGCTCGCCGGAAACATGAAGGTTGCTGGATAACACGCTACAATTCAAGTATTCGAATATTTGTACTAGAAAGTGGTGGGGTGTGGCTGAAGAACAGGAGCTGATGCCTCCGGGAGCAACCCAAGGGCCGGTCCAAGCGGTATCCGCCATGGGTTTCCCCTCGCCAGCACGCGATTATTTTGACGGCGGACTGGACCTGAACCGGTTGCTGGTCCGTGACCGTGTCTCCACTTTCATCATGCGCGTCTCGGGCCACGCCATGCGGTCAGCTGGTATCTTCGACGGCGATGAAGTGATCGTGGACCGATCGCTGGCCGTGCGCCACGGCTCTGTGGTCATCGTCAACCTCAACGGGCAGATGCTGGTGCGCCGCTGGCAGATTGACGGCCACGAGGTTGGGCTGCTCAGCGATGAATCGCCCCTGCCCGTAGTACTGGCCGAAGGCGATGAGGTCAGTGTCTTCGGCGTCATTACCAGGTGCCTGCATCATGTCCGCTGACCACGTATCCCTGGTCGACGTCAACAATTTCTACGTCTCCTGCGAGCGGGCCTTCGACTACTCGCTGCGCAATCGTCCGGTGGTGGTGCTGTCGAACAATGACGGCTGCGTGGTGGCCCGTTCCCAGGAAGCCAAGGATCTGGGCATTCCTACTGGAGAACCCTTCTTCAAGGTCCAACGATATATGGACTCCCACAACCTTGCGGTGCGGTCGAGCAACTATGAACTGTACGGGGATATTTCTGCCCGGGTCATGGAATTGCTCGGACGCTTCGGGACCTGGCACGAGGTGTATTCCATCGATGAATCTTTCGTCGGCCTGGAAGGCAACCTGGAGCAGGTGCGCAGCACCGCGGCCCAGATCCGTGCCGCCATTGACAAGACTATTGGGGTGCCAGTCTGCGTGGGTGTCTCATCCACCAAGACCCTGGCGAAGCTGTCCAACCATATTGCCAAGCACAATCCGGGACTGGGCGGAGTCTGCGTCCAGCAGCTCATGGATCCCGAGGTCCTGGGCAGTATCCTGAACCGGGTTCCAGTCACCGATGTCTGGGGCGTGGGCCGCAAAACCGGTGCCAAGCTGGCAGCCATGGGCATTGAATCCATCGCGGACCTGCAAGCAGCTGACCCTTTGGCGATCCGCAAGAAGTTTTCTGTCGTCTTGCAGCGCACGGTCTTCGAACTCAACGGGCAACGTTGCATCGGTCCGGTGGAGGAGCGCGCGGACCGCGGCCAGGTCATGTTCACCCGTTCCTTCTCCACGCCGGTGCGCACCTATGAAGCGATGGAAGAAGTCATGTCCATCTATGCGCAGAAGGCTGCCGGCCGCTTGGCGCGCGAAGGCCTGTACGCTTCATTGCTTACCGTCACCGCGGGCACCAGCCGCTTCGCCCGGGGAGAAGCCTCATTCCCCAGTGCCCAGGTGCGCCTGCCGCGTCCGACGCGGGATCCCATCGTGCTCAGCAAGCTGGCAATTGCCGCGATGCGGGATCTGATGAAACCGGGAATGGACTATGTTCGCGGGGGAGTGATACTCTCCGGGCTCAGCGATTCTCCGGGCGAGCCACAGCTGGACCTCTTTGGCCAGAGTCCCGATCCGGCTGCCGAGGAACAAGAGAACGTGTCTTCGGTAGTCCAGGATATCTCCCTTCGATTCGGTGCCAAATCCATTGGCCTGGGGCATGCCGGGATGGCCAAAATCCCTGAATGGTCAATGAAACGAGAGCATATTTCGCAGCGCTACACCACCGACTGGGATGAACTGCTGGTGGTGCGTGCCTAGCGTTCTGCCCACGACAAAAGGTTCTCGGCTCTTCGGCAACTTCGCAGTTTACGGTGGAAGGATGATCTCATGACTACCCGTGCCAAGCAGCTCATGTCAGTCGGAATCCTGATGACGGTGATGCTCGCTAGCTGCAGTGCGCCGAATGCCCAAGAACCAGCTTCGAGCACGTCCGCGGGCAGCTCCAGCAGCCCGAGCAGTACGAGGACTCCTGCGCAGCAGGCAACTCCCAGCCCGTCCGGCAACTCCGGGGCTGAAGAAAGCCCATCGCCTAGCCGCAGCCAGGAGCCCTCGCTGCGCCAGCAAGCAGAAGCGCTGGCCGACGAGCTGAGCGCCAGCGAACAGGCAGCGAGCCTCGTGATGGCCGGTGTCCCGGCAACAGGAGCAACCGCTGCGGAAATTTCTGCGTTGAAGAAGCAGGGAATTTCCAATGTCTTCCTGCATGGCCGTTCGCAACTGCCGGTGAAGCAGACCGCCGCCCAGGTCCAGGAAATTACCCAGGGCTTGGAGTCCGGCATTCCCGGGCAATTGCCGGTCTGGGTGGCCACCGATCAGGAAGGGGGCTTTGTCCGGGTGCTCCAGGGCCCCGGTTTCACCGAACTGCCGACTGCGTTGACGCAGGGAGGGTGGCCTGTATCGAAGCTGGAGCGTGAAGTGGGCGCCGCCGGGAAAGAACTGGCTGAAGCCGGCATCAACGTGAATTTGGCTCCGGTGGCGGACGTTGTTCCTGCCAGTATCGGCACCGGCAACGCACCCATCGGCTACTTTGGCCGCGAATACGCGCATGACGCCTCGGGGGTCTCCAAGGCCATTTCGACGGTGAACGAAGCGCTGCGCTCCGAAGGCGTGCAACCGGTAGTCAAGCACTTCCCCGGATTGGGGCGGGTCGCTGGGAACACCGATACCAGTACCAAAGTGACCGATACGAAGATCGATGCGGACTCCAGCGATCTGCAGCCATTCGAGCAGGCTATCGAGCAGGGCAAGTCCTGGGTCATGGTCTCCAACGCCCGCTACTCCCGGCTCGATGGAAAGAATGATGCACCGTTCTCTTCGAAGATCATCACCGGATTGCTGCGTGAGCAAATGGGGTATGGGGGAATCGTGATTTCCGATGATCTCTGTGAAGCCAAGCAGGTCGGCTACCTGCCGGTGGGCGAGCGCGCAGTGAAGTTCGTGGCCGCCGGCGGAACTGTTCCGCTATGCGTAAAATCGGCTCCGGCCATCACCATGGCGAAGGCCCTGGCAGCCGAGGCCAAGGCCGATGGGAAATTCGCGGCCCAGGTAAGAGAAGCCGCAGTACTGGTTCTCGAAGAGAAGCTGCGCATGCAATAAGCTGCGCGGCTGGATTTTTAAAGGTGTAGGCCCGGGGCTCTTCCTTACTCGCTAGGAAGTGCCCCGGGCCTGCTCTTGGGAGGTGGAAGGCCTACTTCTTGCCCTTCTTCTTTCCGTCAGTTACTTCCAGAACCTGTGCACGGTCATCATTGCCGTTGTGCAGGTGAAGCAACAGTGCCTTCGATGCCTTGGTGCTGTCTGCAACGGTCACCGGGATCTGGGTACCGGACAGATCGGTGAACAAGGTGCCTTCTGCACCGAAATCAACCTGTGGCGCTGCCACGTTGAAGTCGATCCAGTCGGTCTGGTCAACCGGGATCATCGAGCCGTTCTCATCGGTGTTGTACCAGGAGTAGCCCAGCACACGGTAGGAGATCTCCGACGAATCCTCATCGAGCCCCAGGGCTGACAGGGAGATCGGGAAGACCGCTGCATTGGTGTCGAAGGTGTTGGTATCGACATCGCCGAGCATGCCGTTCACTGGCTGCAGATCAACTTGCTCGCCGGTGGCGAGGTTGAAGGTTGCTGCCAGGTCAAGGTCAACTTCGTCGAATGCGGCGTTGAAGGTAACGAAGTCGGCTTCGCCGTCGCCATTGGTATCGATCTCGACATCCAGCTCGGTGCCGCCAGCCAGGTGGGCCCAGTTGGCCCAGGTGGAGATGCCGACGTTCAGCAGGCCGTCAGCCACACCGGTGCGGGCAGCGGTGCTCGATGCGCCAACGTGCTGCAGGTCCACGGAACGGGCCGCCGGGATGCTGTCCAGCGAATCGTCGCCGCGTTCACTCGAAGCACCCAGTTCGAAGGCGCCGAGCAGGGAGGTGACCGAAGTAGCGCCCTCGCCAGCAGTGATGTCCTTGCCCTTCAGGCTCAGGGTGGTGGTATCCGCGCCCTTCTTCATCTTCTTGAGCTTGCCCTCCATGTCAGCAGCCAGCTTGGGTGCTGCCTGGACTGGAATGCGCAGGGTCGGAGCATTGCTGGCAGTCAGCTCGACGCGACCGCTGGCATCGGCAACCCAGGCACGAGCCAGACCGGACTGGCTGGTAGCCATGGTTGGATCGATGGTCTTGGCCCACTGCTGCGGGTCAACGCTCAGGGTGACGTTCAGCTTGGCGCTGCCGCCGGCCGGCACGGTGACACTGCTGCGATCCAAGGTGAAGCTTGCGCCTGGGATCTCGGTAGCGGCCACGTAGTTGGCGTCGTAGCTCTGCGCCTTGCCGCTGGTGTTCTCAATGGTGATTTCGCGCTGCGCGCTGAACGGCTTCTTGCCTACCAGCTCGATAACGCCGAAGACCACGCTGGTCAGATCCGCTGCCTCGGAATCGTAGGCGAAAGCAGGGCTCTGGAGTGCTGCATCGGCCATCACGCGACCGGAACCAACACGGTTCGGACCGTAGGCTTCGCCATTGGCGGCCTTGATGTCGGTGGCCGCGGTGTTCATGATGATGCTCTTGGCTTCATATGGGGTGTAGTCGCTGTCTTCCAGAACCAGCGCGGCGATACCGGCAACCAATGGAGTGGCCATCGAGGTACCGGTCATCACGGCGGTGCCGGTACCGGTGCCCACGCCAACCGAGCCGATTTGGGTACCTGGGGCAGCCACATCCGGCTTGACCACGCCGTTGGAACCGTGGACGCCACGCGATGAAGAGGAATTCAGCGTGTCTGCAACGCCGGACTCGCTGGAGGAACCGCCAACGAATTCGGGGGACAGGGTAACCTGCAGCGTGCCAGCTTCAGCTGCTGGGCGCAGCTTGTTCGACTCGTCCAAGGTGAACTGCGCACCTGGGATGGTCGCGTTGCCGGCGATGCCTGCATCGAACAGGTTGCTTTCTGCATCCAAGAGGACGCCGGTGGCACCGGCGGCTTCAGCGTTGTTGAAGCGGGCGCCGGAACCGCAAGGGAACTCGCCGTTCTCGCTCCACTGCAGCCAAACCCACTTGCCTTCCAGCGAACCTTCTTCGAAAGCGTCGCAACCGAATGCGTTATCGGCCGGAGCCATCACTGCTTCTCCGGACAAGGCGGCCGGATCAGCATTGGTGTAGTTGAAGTTCGCCGAGTACTGGCCCGAGGCCGAACCGGCGACATTGTCGGGGCCATCGACCTGGATCTTGTCCAGGGTGACGTGCGAGCCAACGGAGTTGGCTACGGTCAGCGAGGAACGCGAGTTGCCCGGCGAACCGCCCACGTCGGTGACATCACCGGCATTGCCGGAAGCGACAACCGAGAGGATGCCGGCTGCGCTCAGGGCGTCGACAATGTCATTTTCAGGGTCGTTGGCCGGGGAATGATCCGAACCAAGGGACATGTTGACCACGTCGGCGCGGTCCGAGAAGTCGCCGTCGCCGTTCGGATCAAGTACGTAGTCCAGTGCTTGGCCAACCACGGAGGAGGAGCCGCCGCAACCGAAGACGCGGATGCCGATGAGCTGTGCGTCAGGGGCCGAGCCCGGGCCGACCTTCATCTGCGCCAGCGCGTCGGCGTCCAGCGAGGAATAGTCCCCGGTGAAGGTCGAGCCATCGGCGTTGACGCCATAGCCTGCGGTGGTTCCGGCAACGTGGGAGCCGTGTCCGGCAGCTTGGCAGTCAAGCGGGTTAGGGTCCGGATGCGGAATTGGCTGGTAGGTGGGATCGTCGGAGTCGGCGTTGTAGTCATCGCCAACCAAGTCCCAACCGCCAATGAACTTGTTGGTGTCGATCAGGCCCGAATCTGCACCGGGCAGCTCATCGGAAGCCTGGGCTTCCTTGTAGCCTTCCAAGGTGCCCGGGCCGCCGAAGCTGGCATGGGTGTAATCCACACCGGTATCCAGTACAGCCACCTTGACGCCGTCGCCGGTCTTGTCCAGGGACTTCCATGATTCCAGGGCGCCGGTGTCAACTACCGAGCTGCGGTTGGAGGGCTTCTTGGGAACGATGGAGCTGATCTTGGCAACGTCGCTACGCTGTGCAAGCTTGCGCAGATCAGCGGCATCACCGGTCAGTGCGACACCCTGCAGTGCGTTGTGCGTGGTGTAGATGACCTTCGAATTGGCCTCGGCTGCCAGCTGCTTGCCCTTGGCCTTGACCTCCTTGCCGATCTTCTTGACCTTGGCAGTGTCCTTCTTCTTGCCGGACTTCTTCACCGTCTCGAAGGCGCCATCACCCTGGAACTGAACGAAAACAGACACTTCACCAGTTGATTTGGCAAGAGGTCCGGAGACTTTCAGGTTGGACAGCGCTGATGAACTGGTGATTGGCAGGGACGCGGCATTTTCGCCGTCGCCTGGTTGGGGGATTCCTGCTGCGCTTGCCGGTCCTGACAAGGTAACAGCCAGTGCAAGCGCAGTGGCTGATCCCAAAATCAGGCGCGGCACTCTCTGCGTGCGGCGAGTGACCATGATTCTCCTAGCTGGGCTGGATAGCGGTGCTGCTCCCGTCATGGGCGGGCGACATAAAAGCGGTGCGAGCCTTGATGATCGTCCGGGGTAAACGTCCGCTAGTGCGTATACCCATAGCTGGAATCTTAGGTGACGTAGCTCATATATCAAGGGGTTATTGAATAGTAACCTTTGGCTGGATATTGTGCTGGCTTGGGAATTTCACAATAAAATCCGCGAACCACTGCGACAAACCCGCCCAGCAAGGCCTGATGGGCCCGTCCATTTTTGAGAAAATTTGGACGCTTTGTTACTCATCAGTTCACTACTTGCTGGGCGGGCGGCGCCGGAATCGGCTTGAAGGCTGCGGTTGCCTAGAGGCGGTTCAGGAAGCTATGCACGCGCTCGTCGAGCAGCTGGATGCGCTCGGCAACGACAACCATTGGGTCCGGGTAGATCGGATTCTTCGGAGGCGGGATCCGCACATTGCGTGAGCACTCGAAGTTCAGGCAGATCAATGTCCCCAAGGTATTGCCGTCACGTCCAGCCTGGCCAGCGCGCTTGGTCGTCCACATGCCTACCGCGCAGGGGATGTTCACATCGCGGCACATCTCGCACATCGTGGCGTTGGTCGGCTTGCGGCCACCGTCGGTGGGGCGCAAGAGGATGCCGCGGGTCTGCCCCGCTTCGTCGGTGTGGAGCAGGTAGCCGCGCTGCATCATTTTCGGGTCGCGCCAACCCAGGTACTCCAGCGAATCCCACTCGAGGGAGGCAAAGTTTTCGGGAAGGGTCAATTTCTTCGCTTCTTGGCGGCTGGCGTTGATGAAGGAAGAACGGATGGTTTTTTCGGTCAATGGCTGCATGGGAAATCCTCAAATAGTCCGCACGCGCTTCATGGGCGCGCGGAATCACGAATCGTCAAGGTGTTGAGGTCTGCAAGGGAACGAAAAATTGGGGGCACTGGAACATTGCCTAAGGCAGAAGCCCTAAGCGGAAAATGTGTTGCCAACCCCGTTCGATACGCAGACGAACGGGCAGAGCGTCAAAGTGGCTTGCATAGCCGACCGCTCCTTCCTGTGGTTCTCCACGCATTGATTCTGAGCACTTCCGGAATAACCATAACAAGTGCGGTTGGCTTAGGCCAATGACTGGGACCACGGTTAAAGCAGTTTGCTGGCCACCGCCGTGAACGGCAGTGGCCAGCAAACACTCCAGCAGCCAGGGCCTAGCGGCGGCCGCCCTGCCAGAGTGCGTCAAACGGGGTGTTGCCAGAAACGCGGTTGCGGATGCCTTCGGTGACAAACGCCTTGGCTGTGCGGGCTGCCTCCAGCGGGGTAGCGCCCTTGGCCAGCTCTGCAGTTACGGCTGCGGCCAGCGAGCAGCCCGCGCCGGAGACCGCAACTTCGCCGATCTTCTTCTCGCGCAAGACCTCGAGGGTCGTGCCATCGTAGAAAACGTCCACGGCGTCTTCGCCAGCGATGCGGACTCCACCCTTGGCCAGGACCGCCGCGCCGGAGACCTCGTGGATCTTCTTGGCGGCTTCGATCAGATCATCTTCGGTGGTGATCTTGATTCCCGAGAGCTGTTCAGCCTCGAAGTGGTTCGGGGTGACGAACGTAGCCAAGGGCAGCAAGGCAGCCTTGAGGGCTTCGTCGGTGTCCAGTGCGTGGCCTGGTTCCTGGCCCTTGCAAATCAGCACCGGGTCCAGCAGTACGTTGTCCCACTGCTGGGAATTCAACGCGGTGGCAACGGTGTTGATCGTTGCTGGCGAGCCCATCATGCCCAGCTTGACCGTGCTGAGCTTGTCCTCGTAGCAGGCCTGGATGGCTTCGAGCTGATCGGCAATTACCTGCTGGTCAACGGGAACGAAGCGGTGGTTCCAGGAGTCCTTGGGATCGAAGGAGACGATGCAGGTCAAAGCCACGATGCCGAAGGTTCCCAGTTCCTGGAAGGTCTTCAAATCGGCCTGGGCGCCTGCGCCGCCAGTGGCTTCGGAACCAGCGATGGTCAGGGTCATGGCTGGAGAGGCAGTGTTTGTATTAGTCATAGTCTCAATTGCGGGTAGTGCGGGTAGGGAATGGGATTAGCCGTGCTGCCAGAAGCTGAGCGTGGTCGCTTTGGACCAGCCCTCGGGAAGCTGCTGGGCGTGTTCTGCGGTGGCTACCAGCAGCAGCCAGGGCAGCCCGTGGCCGAAAGCTGCGCCTGCAAAGTTAGCCAGTACCGCGCGGCGAGCCGCATCGGGATCAGCGGGGGAGAAAAGGTCCGGGTCGGTAAGCAGGCCGTAGTTTTCGCCGTAGCGCATGCGTCCTCGGGCGACCGGACGGTCGAAGTCGGTCACCTCAACGACGTCATAGTTATCCATTGGAGCCTCGAAAAGCCCGGACGTATCGGCGAGCTTGACTACCTGCTCGACGTCGTCGGGCTTGCCGGCCAGCAGATGCATGGTCGTGCTTGGCTGCCAACCCGAAGTGGCGAGTTCTGCAGCGGTGCCGTCGTTGGGAGTGCCCAAGAGGATCAAGCGCTGCGCGTCCTTTGGCGCGGACCAGGAAGCATCAGGCCAGTAGCGGAGGATTTCCACGTCTTCACCGTCTTGATTCACCGAACGAATCTCGTGCTGGTTCGGGAAGGAAGCAATGCGATCACGCAGCGTGGCGTAGTCGTGGGTCCAGCTTGGCAGTGCTCGTGCCATTGCGCTCATAGTGCTGCATTCTCCTTTGGTTCGCTAGGGATCACCTATCGGCATGTTTGACTTTACGCCTTAAGGCGCGGTGATACGGAACTCTGTGTCAGGGTGTTTGCCGGCTCGCGCAATCCGCAGCTTTTCAGGAGGCTTTCGGCCGTCTCAGCGGTGAAGGATCTGCCATGGCCACTTCATCAATCCCTGCTGGCCCTGGATCCATCAGTGCCAGCACATCTTCAAAGAGCGAGCGCACCACAGGCAAGCGGCAGAGCACCGCGAACTTGGCGGCAACCGGTGCCATGTTCTTCATCAGAAGCCTGGATCGGCGCTGCTGCGGTGACTGGTCGAAAGCCCACGCCGAGAAGATCTGGCGGGAAACCAGCAGTAAGAACTTCGGCAGATCGCGTCGTATGCCCAATGGGGGCAACGGGCGGGATCCGGAAACGACCTTCTCCCATATCTCCAATTCAATGCTGGAAATCTCGTCGTTGCCCATATCGCGCGCGAGCATCAGACGCAGGAACGCAGGCCCGAAATCGTGATAGGGAGCCAACGCTTCGACGCCCGTGTCGAGTACTGCGCGGATGTTGGCTTCGAGGGTATTTCCCTCTGCGAGCATCCCCGCGCAAAGATCATATTGTTCCCTGCGCAGGTTCAGCAGGAGCTGGGCAACGATCTCCTCTTTGGACTTGAAGTAGTAGTACGCATGCGACAGGGAAACCCCTGCGTTCGAAGCAATGGCACGCATGCTCGAGGCTTTATATCCGTCCGTGGCAAAGCACTCCAAGGCAGTTGCCAAGAGCTTGGCTTGGGTCTGCTGGCCTTTTTCGGTGCGTGGTTGCGTTGTCATGGAGCCTTTGGATGGAAGTGGGTGGATCCGATTCTACCAATTATTTGAACGCGTTCAAAAAAAGGAAAATTTTCATGCTGATGTACGGGAGGACGGTCACTGCACTATTTGTTTCCTCGAATTTATAATTCGAAGACATTCAAGTGAGATATGAATTTTGGAATTCTTTGATTTCTGAAACATGGTTGGTCTTCAACAGGTGAGAACGTGGCCGCAGTTATGCATGGGATACTTGTTGCGTAAGTGCTAATACAGCGGGACAGCGCGCAGGCATGGAACCTCCACCCTTTTGATTCGTGGGCAGAGCCGCGCCTTTTAGCGATGTTCTGGCGAACCACTTTGACAAGGAAAATTTCATGGGCGATTCCAACGCCAGCAACAATCTGATTCGAACCAAGAACGCGGTTTTCGCTTCTTCGGGTTCTCCCTACTTCTCCACGGTGCTCACCTTGATGGGCGCGGTCGTGATTCTTTCGAACATCGGCGCCTCCAAAGGTGTCAGCTTCGGTCCGCTGATCACCGATGGCGGTTTCTTCCTCTTCCCGCTGGCCTACATTCTGGGCGACGTCATTGCGGAAGTCTACGGATTGAAGGCGGCTCGCCGTTCAATCCTGGTGACTTTCGCCTTGGCGTTCTTCGCAGTGTTCTGCTTCTGGGTCATGATCCAATTGCCATCAGCCGAGTTCTACGACGGGCAAGACGCATTTGAGCGCACCCTTGGCCCGATCTGGCAGATCGTCGTCGCCTCCGCTTGCGGCTTCCTGGTGGGGCAGCTGGCCAACTCATGGGTGCTGGTCAAGCTCAAGGAACGTACCGGCGAGCGCGGGCTGATTCTCCGCTTGATCGGCTCCAGCGGTGTTGGGGAGTTCCTGGATACCCTGATCTTCTGTGCCATTGCAGCGCCAGTTATCGGCATCGCCGATGCACCGACATTCATCAACTACGTGGTGGTGGGCTTCATCTACAAGACTGCCGTGGAGGTCCTGTTTGTTCCGGTGACCTCGATGGTCATCAAATGGTTCAAGAAGCGCGAACCTGGCTACAGCCAAGCGGCCGTCGCAAGCTAGTGATCCTGTGGGCATCATCCGTGAGGGCGATGCCCACAGCTGTATCCGGACACTAGAATCGATGGCATGCAGACAGGTCAAAGCGCTGAAGTTCAGCTAGAAGCACGCGACTTGACCATTGGCTATCCCAATCGCGTGATCTGCGGGCCGATCAACCTGCAGCTGGCTCCCGGTGCTGGCTTAGGAATTATCGGTGCCAATGGCAGCGGAAAATCAACACTGATCCGCACCATCCTGGGACATCTCATTCCGGTGGAAGGCACCGTCGAGTTCCAAAGCCTTCCCGTGAATGAAAGCTCGGAGCATTTTCGCCGTACCGTCGCAGTACAGGTCACCGACGGCGCCTTCTTCGAAGAACTCACCGTGCGCGAACATCTGGAAATGGTCGCTCGTGGACACGGACTGGATGATTGGGCCCAGTTAGTCCAAGCAGAACTCGACTTCTTCGAAATCACTGCTGCTGCCGATCACCTTCCCGGCGAGCTGTCTTCTGGCCAGCGCCGTAAGCTGCTGCTCGCCGCGGCCTTGATCCGTCCGGCAGAACTGCTGATTCTTGACGAACCGGAACAACGCCTGGACCTGCGTATCAGGCAGAAGCTGTACCAGCGGCTTGCCGGGGTACGCGCCAGGGGAACAACTTTGCTAGCGGTGACCCATGATCCGCTGATGGTGCGAAGCTGCGTGGACCAAGTGCTGCTTCTGGATGAAGACGAGGGTGAACTGCTTGATCCGCAGGCAGGGGCGCAGTGGCTTGAGCGCTAGCCGGGTTGCAAGCCATGCCGTTGATTTCAATCCTCGAGAACTGGTCAATAGAGCCAAGAAGCGGCGGAATTTCTCCGAGAAATTCGACAGCTTTTCCGATGCCTATGTCTGGGTGCTGGCCGCGCTGGTGGCGTTGGCCTACCTCTTCAGCGCACTCTTTGGCATGCTGTTTGTGCTCTTGGGCGAGGGCGTAGCGCACCGTGAGCTGCCCAGCGCCGTCTGGCGCTTGCAGGACCTCTCTTTCGTGCTATTGGCCTTGGCCGGCTTGGCAACCTTTCGGCTCATGCTCTACCTGGGGCCTTGCGGGCTCAGTGCGGCCAAGGCCGACTGGTGGCTGCCGCTACCGGTCAAGCTCCGGGCTATCCGCCAGCCGACTTGGCGAAATGCGGTGCTCATCGGTCTTTTCGCGAGCAGCTTTGCCGGTGCGTTGTGGCTGATCGTGATGCTGGGGCTGGCCGGATCGCTCCCGGTACCCGTTGCAGTCCTTGGGCTCGCCTGCTTCGCAGTGGCCGGTGTCGGGCTTGCCAACGCGGCCACGGCGATCCAGGGGAAGAACCACCAAATAGCTGCGCGACGGATCTGCGACTGGGTGGGCCTCGGGCTGCTCATCGCCTTGGCCGTGCTGTGGATGCTCTTGATGTTCCAGATTCCTTGGGCCCAAAGCCTGGTTGGCGCTATGGCTGCGGCCACCTTGAAGCCGGCTGCCTGGGTGCTCGCCTTGCTCGTTATCCTGGTACTTAGCGGCGCGAGTACGTACGGTGCGTTTCGCCATTTTGACCAGATTCCGGGCCAGGCGTTGCGTTTTGCCGGAGAGCACCAGCAATTCGCCGTGGGGGCTTTGATGCAGGGCGACTCGCGAGGCCTCTCGGCTCCGGCGACATCCGCTATTAGCCGCAGGCGCGCACGCGGTGGCAAGCTCACCGCCAAGTTGCCGGTGGCGTGGCGCATTCTCTGCCTCCGTTTGCTGAGGGGAGGCCGTTGGCATTCGGTGGCCGGGTTCCTGCTCCTGGCTTTCGCGTTGGCCGCCACGGTTCAGCGAATTGCCAACCCGCTGAGCGCAGCGGCCTTTTACCTGGTGCTCTGCCTGGTTCTCACCTTGAGCATTTCCGCGACCATTGCACCGCTCGTTTCCGAACGGCAGCTCACCCAGCTTCTAGGGATTTCGGAACAGCGCCTGATGCGGGCAGTAACGCTGTATGCGATGCTCTTTTCAGCCACCGCCTTGCTGTTCTTGACCGGCGGGCTGGGAATGCTGGGCATGATCCAGCTGGATCGCATTTGGCTTTGGATTGCCGCAGGCCTGGTCGCCGCGTTGGGGTGTGCTGCGGCAAGCAGTGCCCACGCCAGCAGGGAAGAACGGGACTGGGATGCATTACTCGGGGGAGCCACCAGCGACTCGGCCGTGGCCACGTATCTTTTCCTGGAAACAGCGACTTTCCTTCGGGCAGCTGCCACGTTCTCGCCGATTTTCTTCTTGGTGCTCAGCCCCGGTACTCCCATTCCCCTGTTGCTGTGGATCGCGGCAATGCTCTTTGGCGCAAGTGCCCTGCTTCAAGTTTCCGGCAGGAAGCTGGGCGCGGGGGCGTAGGTAGTCTTGGAGGATGAACGATTTGATTTCCATCCACGAGCCCGATGGGCTTTCCGCAGAATTGCTCTACTCAATACTGAAACTGCGTGCCGAGGTATTCATCGTCGAGCAGCGATCGTGCTACCCGGACATCGATGGCCGCGATCTGGATGCCGGCACTGTGCATCTGGTGGCCACCGAGAACGGAAAAGTGCTGTGCACTGTGCGAATCATGGACAGCGCAAGCGGCACTCCGCGGATTGGGCGGGTTGCAACGGCCGCAGAAGCCCGAGGCCGGGGCCTGGCCGGGGAGCTCATGCAGCGTGCCGTGGCGCTTTGCGCTCCGGAGGCGGAGATCCAGCTCAGCGCCCAGACCCAGCTGGAGGGCTGGTACGGAAAGTTCGGTTTCCTCCGCTCCGGAGAAGACTATGACGACGACGGGACCATGCATTTGCCGATGACCCGCGCAGGGCAGAGGGCTTCGGCTTAGAAAAGCCAGAGGCATCGATTCTCCTTGCACTGCCCAGTGCGTGGAGAATCGATGCCTCGACTGCTTTGCGGCCCTTGGCTACAGGGCGGCCGGCTGGCCCTGCGGATCCGGTTCGTCAGCGTAGTAGCTGGAGAGCACCTTGTCCTTGAGCTCGAAGAAGGTTCCATCTTCGATCGCCTGGCGCGCGGATTCAACCAGCGAAACAGTGAACTGCTCGTTGTGGATGGAAATCAACGTGTGGCTGAGCAGTTCCTTGGCCTTGTACAGGTGGTGAATGTACGCACGGGTGAAGTTCTTGCAGGCATAGCACTCGCAGCCTTCCACCAGCGGAGTGAAATCCCGCTTGTAGCGTGCGCCGGAAAGATTGAAACGGCCCCAGGGGGTATAGAACGCCGAGTTGCGCGCAACGCGAGTGGGCGAGACGCAGTCGAAAGTATCGGCACCATTCTCAATCGCGGTGAAGACGTCATCCGGCTCGGAAATGCCCAGCAGGTGGCGCGGCTTGTTCTCTGGAAGCTCTTCGGCGCACCAGCCGACGATGGTTCCCAGATTTTCCTTCTCCAAGGCGCCGCCGATGCCGAAGCCATCGAAGGCCATGGCCCCCAGGTCCTGGCAGGCCTTGCGGCGCAGGTCCTCGTACTGGGCGCCCTGGATGACGCCGAACAAGGCTTGGTATTCCTTGCCTTCGCGGGAGTCGGTCAATGCAAAGTGCTCGGCAATGCAGCGCTCGGCCCAGCGCCGGGTGCGCTCCAGGGACTCGACCTGGTAGCCGCGGGAATTCTGCAAGGTGGTCAGCTCGTCGAAGGCGAACATGATGTCCGCGCCGATCCGGTGCTGCACGCCCATGGAGATCTCAGGGGAGAAGCGGTGCTTGGTGCCGTCGAGATGGGACTTGAACCAGACGCCGTCCTCGTCCACATTGGCCAGGCGTTCCTTGCCCGGGGCCACGGCGTCGTCCGGACCAGACTGGTCTACGGACTTCATATCGATGACCTTCTTGAAGCCCGAGCCCAGGCTCATGACCTGGAATCCGCCGGAGTCGGTGAAGGTCGGCCCCTGCCAGCCCATGAACTTGCCTAGTCCGCCAGCTTCATCGAGGATATCCGCGCCCGGCTGAAGATACAGGTGGTAGGCGTTTGACAGCACAGCCTGCGCGCCAAGCTCCTGAACCTGCACCGGGGTGACTGCCTTGACGGTAGCTTTGGTGCCTACCGCAATGAACGCGGGCGTCTTGACGTCGCCGTGCGGGGTACGGATAACGCCGGTACGTCCCAACATCGGGGAACCGTCCGGAGCGGTCAGCCGGGTTCCGACTTCAAAGCCGAATTCATCCTGGCGGGCATGCGGGGCACTGGGGTCAAAGTTCTTTTCGGACACGTACCAAGTGTGCCGTATTAACCGCGCGGTGAGGAAAACGACAGGGGCAATGTGCGCCAAAACCTAACGCTTCACAAGGCAAAGCGCGAATAATGGAGCGTACGTGTTGTGTCCAACGCGACGGAAGGAAGATGTGGGTCTGGAGAATCTGAAGGAATCCGCCAAGGCGCTCATTACGCTGGGGCCTGCCCGCAAGGACCATTGGATCGGCCTGCGCACCGGCATCGGTGTTTTTGCGCCTCTGATCACGCTCTTCGCGATTGACCGGCTGGACCTTGTGGTCTTTGCCGTGTTCGGCGCCTTTACCGGCGTGTATGGGCGCGTGGACGGCTACTGGAACCGGTTGCGGATGCAGGTGCGTTCCGGGGCCTTGTTCTTCGCGGTAATCGCTCTGGCGCTGGCCACTTCGCACTGGTGGATCGACCATTCGGACCCTGGAATCAAGCAGTGGCAAGTAGTTGGCGCGACGACTCTCGTGGCCGGTGCCTGCTCGGTGCTGGTGGGTTTCATGCGGCTGCGGCCCGGCGGTTCGCTGTTCCACATCTTCGCATTCGCGGCAATTGCCTCGATCCCCGTCCCCGCGCCAATCGGCGAAGCCCTGCTCGTGTCGGCCCTGACGATCTTGTTGTCGGTAGCCATCGGTGCGGCCGGTGCACTCGGGCAGTGGACCAGCTTGTGGAAGCGCACCCCGCTGCCGCCACTATCGGATAACGTCCGCAAGGCCATCTGGTGGGAAGGGCTGTTCTACATCCTGACAGCCGGCGTGGCCGGCGCCTTGGCCAATACCGTGGGCAGCAGCCTGGAAGCCGGGCACAACTACTGGGCGATGGTGGCCGCGGTGGTTCCCCTGGTCGGGCACACCACGACCTTGCGCATCCGGCGAGGCGTGCACCGAATGCTCGGCACCCTGGCAGGCATGGTCCTGATGGCGGTCTTGATCTTCCTGAACCCGCAGGTCTGGATCCTGCTCGCCTTCATCGCCATATGCCAATTCATGGCCGAGCTGCTGGTCATGCGCAACTATTTCCTGGCGCAGGTTTTCATTACCCCGATGGCGCTCGTGGGCGTCTCGCTGGTGACGGGCCTGAGCGGCTCGGTGATGTACGACCGCGTGGTCGAGACCCTGATCGGCTGCACCGTGGGCATGCTCGGGGTGCTCTTGGGAAGCTGGGTTGGATCAATCATCAAGCGCCGGCAGGGAATCATTCCAAACAGCGGGCAGCAGGGCTAAATATTCACTCCGACATGGGCTAATGCCTGACGGAGAATATTTTCTCGACCGCCAGCGAACTCGCCCTGGATGTCCGAGCTGAGCGCTTCGCTGGGCGAAAGCCAGGTCAGCTCCAACGCATCGGAGCGAGGGCTGGTCTCGCCGCGAACCGGCACGATGTAGCACATGGATACGGCATGCTGGCGATCATCGGTCAGGCCGGTTTCGCTCGGCGCCGGGAAGTATTCTGCAACGGTGAAGGGCACCGGTGAAGCCGGAAGCTGCGGAAGCACCATGGTGCCCAGGTCCTTTTCGATGTGGCGGATCAACGCGGCGCGTATGGTCTCGCGGTACATCACGCGCCCCGAAACGAAGGTGCGCAGCATGCGTCCGTCATCATCGCCGGTGAGCAGCAGGCCCACCTCGTTGACGTAGCCCAGCGGGTCCAGGCGCACGGGAATGGCCTCGACGTAGAGCATGGGCAGGCGCTGCCGTGCCTCGTAGAGGTCTTCTTCGGAGAGCCATCCAGGGTATGGGTCAGGAGTGCGCACGTTCATGGTTCTATCTTCGTACACAAACCCTCGACATTCCGTGAAGCTGGATCTGTGTTGCCGAACTCACCTATAAGGTTTCCTGCACCCCTAGTGCACCGCAATCCCAAGCGATAAAATCGATAGAGCTATTTGAACTTTCTTGCCCGGCGAAGCAGCCGCAAGCGTCAGATAGCGTTTCCTTTTTCCGAATCCTCGTGGAAGCAGATTCCTGCCGTGACGAACGCTCCAGAACGACTGAGCAAACAGAACTTCACCACGATTGCGGTGCTGATTGTTTCCAGCTTCGTGGTCATCCTGAACGAGACCATCATGAACGTGGCCCTGCCTGTTTTGATGGATGAATTCAATGTCACCGCTGACGCAATTCAGTGGCTGTCAACCATCTTCATGCTGACTATGGCCGTGGTCATTCCAATGACCGGCTTCCTGCTTCAGCGGATGAGCATCCGCAATGTCTTCGTCTTGGCCATGGGCCTGTTCACTCTGGGCACCCTGCTGGCTGCCCTCGCGCCGGGCCTGAGCGTCCTGCTGGTGGCCCGTGTGATCCAGGCTAGCGGCACCGCCATCATGATGCCGCTGCTGATGACCACCATCTTGCATCTGGTCCCTGCTGAGCGCCGCGGCGTGGTGATGGGCAATGTCTCCATCGTGATCTCCGTAGCCCCGGCCATCGGCCCGACGGTATCCGGACTGATCTTGCAGTACCTGTCGTGGCGATTCATGTTCATCGTGATCATCCCGATCGCGGTAGCGGCTCTGCTGATCGGCACCCCTCGACTGTCCAAGGACGTTGACGGCGCCTCGACGCCGCTGTCCATTCCTTCGCTGATTCTGGCCATCCCGGGTTTCGGCGGCCTGGTCTACGGCCTCAGCGGCTTGTCGGTTGGCGTCACCCCGCTGAACCTGGGCATCCTTGTTGGCGCGATTCTGTGCCTGCTCGCTTTCGTTTTCCTGCAGCTGAACCTGCAGAAGGAAGACAAGGCGCTGCTGGATCTGCGTCCGCTGAACTACAGGGCTTTCACCCTTTCGCTGGTGCTGATGATGTTCTCGATGATTTCGCTGTTCGGCGTGATCATCCTGCTGCCGATGTTCTTCACCAACGTGTTGGGCATTGAAACCCTGACCACCGGTTTGATCATGCTCCCGGGCGGTCTGCTGATGGGTGTCTTGGCGCCATTGGTCGGAAAGCTCTACGACAAGGTCGGCGCCCGTCCGCTGATCGTTCCCGGCGCCCTGGTGCTGCTGGTTTCGCTGCTGGGCTACGCGGTGGTCCTGGATGTGGACACTCCGATCTGGCTGCTGGTTGTCATGCACCTGGTGATGAGCTTGGGCCTGGCCTTCATCTTCACCCCGGCCTTCACCACGGCGCTGAACCCGCTGCCGCACAGCCTGCACTCGCACGGTTCGGCCCTGCTCTCGACCTTGCAGCAGTTGGCGGGCGCCATGGGCACCGCCCTGCTGGTTGGCGTTGTCGCCTCATCCACCGCCGCGAAGATCGCAGCTGGCGGCGATCCGCTGACCGCTTCGGTCGAAGGCTTCCAACCTGGCTTCCTGATCGGTGCCGGCTGCAGCGTCGGCATCGTGGTGATCGGTTTCCTGCTTGGCGGCAAGAAGAAATCGGCTGGAGTCGAAGCCGAGCCTGCGACGGTTCCGAGCCACTAGGCTGCAGGACAGTGCAAGAGCCGCTGGATCCATCGCGGGGTCCAGCGGTTTTTCCATGCCCGCGGGCAAGAGTCTTCGCCTCCACGCAACTGGCCAGTAATGTAGATCACAAGACCACTGTCTACAAAGGGGTAAATATGCAGTTGCAGGATTCAGTCGCTCTGGTCACCGGCGGCCTATCGGGATTGGGACGCGCCACGGCGCAGAAGCTGGCCACCGCCGCCAGGCATGTGGTGGTACTCGACCTGCCGCGTGAGGATGGCGATGAAATCGCCGCCGAGATCGGCGCGAATGTCCGCTTCGTGCCAGCTGATGTCACTGACGCGCAGCAGGTGGCTGCCGGCATCGAACGTGCCAAGGAACTTGGCACCCTGCGGGTGCTGGTCAATTGCGCCGGTGTGGCAACACCAGGCAAGGTGCTGGGCCGCGACGGAGTGCTGCCGCTGGAGCGCTTCGCCAAGGTGCTGGACATCAATGTCAACGGCACCTTCAACGTGATCCGCCTGGCCGCAGAAGCCATGGCGCATAGCGAAGCGCTGAGCGATGAGCAGGGAACCACCGAACGCGGGGTCATCATCAACACCGCGTCGGTGGCGGCCTTTGACGGCCAGATCGGGCAGCCGGCCTATGCGGCCTCCAAGGGAGCAGTAGCGGCCATGACCCTGCCGCTGGCTCGCGAGCTGGCGAACCACCAGATCCGCGTCATGACCATCGCACCGGGCATTTTCCACACGCCGATGATGGCCGGCCTGCCGCAGGCTGCCCAGGACTCGCTCGGAGCCCAGGTGCCGCATCCTTCGCGTCTTGGACGTCCGGAAGAATACGCGGCATTGGTGGAGCACATCGTGGCCAACCCGATGCTCAACGGCGAAACCATTCGCCTTGATGGAGCCATCCGCATGGCGCCACGCTAGGCACCCGTGGCGGGCGCGGCCAGTCCTAGAACTCTATGGGCTTGCCGCGCTGCGCACGGTGCTCGGCATGGCTGATCTGGAACCGGCGGTTCTCGGCCATCAGGAAGACCAGCAAGGCCATGAAGATCCAGACCGCGCAGACCCACAGCGGTGCGGACTCATTGAGCCAGCCCTGGATGGCAGCGGCGATCATGCAGATTCCGAAGCCGCTGGCAAAGGCGTGGCGGCCGCGCTCCGAGTGGGCGAAGGCGGCGGCAACCACTGAAATTCCGGCCGCCACCACCACAGCAGGAAGTCCCTGCCCGCCGTCATTCCATCCGGCGGCGGCAAACCAGAGTTGCAGGGCATAGACCAGGCTGGAACCGGCAAAGAAGCTTACCGGGGCATCCGTTGCCCAGCGCTCCAAGCGGTTTCGCGCAGTATTCCTGTTCAGCTGGAGCACGCCGTACAGGGACAGCAGCGAAGCGATGGTTGCCAGGATGGCAGCGCTGATGGCCAAGAACCCGGAGGCCAGGGTGATGGCGCAGGCCATCATCGCTGTGGCCGGGATCGAATAAACGGAAATGATTCGTTGGCGTCGCGCCGAAAGCTGATCGCGGCGCAGCGAAAACGCGGCGCTCAGGACCAGCGTGATGGCAGTTGCCGGCCACAACACCGAATGCACCAGGCTGGTATCCAGCAGGCTGGACGGCGCGCGTCCATGCAAGCCGGAAGGCAACGCCAACGAGGTCAGCAGCAGCAATAAGCCCGACGCGCCCAAGAGGTATCCGCGGACCGTGTCGAAAGGTTCCACTGCAGGGTTGGGGCGATGATCTGGCGCCGAGTAGGGCAACACGAAGGAGGACCGTTCTGCCGCCGAAGCAATGGCAGACTGGGCCGACTCCACCAGGGAATCGAGTTGCGGGGTCCGCTGGTGTTCGGCCATCTTGCCTTCATCCTTACGGGGCACGGGATAATAGGCACCAGCCTAGGGCAATTCTTCCCCCGTGAGAAGAGGTTATGGGACCGACGGCGCTTCCAGTAGCCGCTGTTGCGAGCTGAAGCTGCGCGCGTGGCCGGTCAGCGGATCGGTGAAGGAAATGGTGTGCGCCAGCAATTGCAGCGGGCGCCGGTAGTCATCCGGGGCCAGGTCCCACAGCCGCGGATAGAACGCGTCATTGATGATGCCCAGGCCCAAGGAAGCCAGGTGCACTCGCAGCTGATGGGTCTTGCCCGATCGCGGTTCCAGATCCATCAAGGCGACCTCCAGCCCGGCATGGAAACCGGTGCTCGTTCCGATCGCCTCGAGCTTGACCAGGGTCTGGGCGTTCGGCTCGCCTTCTTCCACAATGGAACGCAGCTGGCCCTTGACCTTGGCCATCCGGTTCTCGAAGAGCAGCGGCATCCGCTGCAGCAGGCCACGCAGCTCGGATTCCGGTTTGACCTGCGAATGCTCCCCATTTGGATGCAGCACCCGTCCAGTTTCCAGGCCTTCGCCCGGCTGCAGGGCGACCACCGCCTTGTAGCGCTTGGCGATCTCGCGGCGTTCGAAGAGCATCTGGTAATCGCCGCGGGTCGCCGGATTCACCGCGAAAAGAATGACCCCGGCGGTGGCCCGGTCCAGCCGGTGCATCGGCACCAAATCATCGATGCCGGTCTGGTTGCGCAGGCGCACCAGCGCGGATTCCTGGATGAAGCGTCCGCCGGGTGTGGTGGGGAGGAAATGCGGCTTGTCCACGACCAGCAGATGCTCGTCTTGGTGCAGGATCCTGGCTTCAAAGGGAATGGGAGTTTCTACCGGCAGGGAACGGTAGTACCAAATGAATTCGTGCTCGCCCAGGGGCGTCTGGCGAGTGAGCGGAGTGCCGCCCAAGCCAACGATCTGCTGATCATCGAAGCGGCGCAGGATGCCCTCTGGATCCACATGGCCGAAGCGCTCAAGCAAATAATCTGCGACAGTTGCCCACGAACCGGTCCGCGGGAGGCGAAGACGAGTTGCATTGACGCCGTTGCGCACGGGAAGCGGGGATTCCATAGCCATAGGGGCTATTCTCCCATCTTTGCCAGGACCGCGCAGGCCGCGGTCTGCTAGGTTGGTTCGATGGCCATGCGTAAATACAGCGAAGTCGACGTCTTTTCTCCCACTGCATATCTGGGCAACCCCTTGGCTGTGGTCCACGATGCAGAAGGCCTGGCCAGCGGGCAGATGCAAGGATTTGCCAAGTGGACCAATCTGGCCGAGACCACGTTCCTGATGCAACCGGAGGATCCGGCCGCCGACTACCGGGTGCGGATCTTCTCTGCCACCCAGGAATTCCCCTTCGCCGGCCACCCGACGCTGGGCTCGGCCTTTGCCTGGCTGAAGGCCGGCGGGGTTCCCAAGAAGAAGGGACGGGTCATCCAGGAATGCGCCGCCGGGCTGGTGGAGGTGCGCGTTGAGCCGCAACGGCTATGGTTCGCTGCCCCGCCGCTGACCCGCTACGAACCGGTTGCCGAATTGCTGGTGCAGCGCATCGCCGAGGTACTGGCGATTCCCCGGGAGCAGATCCAGGATGCCTCATGGCTGGTCAACGGCCCGGAATGGATCGGGGTGAGGCTCTCCAGTGCGCAGCAGGTACTGGCCTTGGACCCGGATCCCAACGCCCTGGGGACGCTGGCCATCGGGGTTGCAGGTCCGCAGGAGCCAGGGGCCGGCACGCAGTTCGAAGTGCGTGCTTTCGTCGGCGGGGACCCAGTGTGGGAAGACCCGGCCACCGGCAGCCTCAATGCGGGCCTGGCCCGGTGGCTGGCCGATTCCGGGTTGGCTCCCGAACGCTACATCGCCGCCCAAGGCACCGCGATCGGGTACCAGGGCCGGGTGCATCTGCGCGTGGAGGACGGCGTGGTCTGGGTGGGAGGCGACGTGAGCAGCTGCGTGCAGGGCGAAGTCGACCTCTAGGCTTGCAGCCGCGCCCCGCCGCCTAGGCCGCTGGCTGGCAGGAAGGGCACAGGTAGCAGTCCCGTTCGGCACCGGTGGAAGCCGAGGGAATGCGCAGCAGCCCGATGCGGGTTCCGCAGCGCAGGCAGGGCTTCGACGCCCGGCCGTAGACCCACAGCGGGTCGCGGGTGCGCGGCTGCCCGGTAGTCACCCGCCGCGACCGGTCCTTGTTCACCACCAGCAAGCGGTGGGCCAGTTCGATTAATGCCGGCAGGCCGGCCACCTCGCCCACCGCGGTGAGCGGATGCACGCGCCGCAGGAACAGGATCTCGCTGCGGTAGACATTTCCCACCCCGGCCATGATCCGCTGGTCCAGCAGCGCTTGGCCGATGCCCAGCTGCGGATCGGCGCGCAGGTTGTCCAGCGCCCGTTGCGCATCCCAGTCCGGCCCGAGCAGGTCGGGTCCCAGATGGCCGACCACCTCGGATTCCTGTTCGGTTGGCAGCAGTTTCACCTGGGCGATCTCGAAGCCCACGGCCTTGGCGTTTGCTGTTTCCAGCACCACCCGGGCGGTATGCGCCGGGCGCTTCCAGCGTTCGCCTGGCGCATAGAGATCCCAGCGCCCGTCCATGAGCAGATGCGAATGCAAGGTCAGCGCAGGCTGAGCGAAGGCCGGGTTCGCAGTAGCCGGCGGCTGCAGGCGCATCAGCAGGTGCTTGCCCCGGGGGACGACCTCGCGCACCGTGTACCCGGCGACGTCCACGGTGGCCAGGGCCGGGACGCGGAAATCGGAGGCCAGCAGGATTTCGCCGGCCAGCGCCTGGTGCAGGCGGGCGGTGGCGCGGTAGACGGTATCGCCTTCGGGCATGGGCAGCGCTCCTTCGATAGCGGGTCAGCGGCGGAAGCGGATGCCTTGGGGCGTCGCATAGAAACCGGCGCCCAGCAGGGCGGCGCCGACCGGATGGTCCTGCACCGGCTGCCCGTCGACCGTGGCGATGGCGATCTTGTCGACCTGGGCGGTGCGCAGCGCGGCGACCATCGCCGTGGCGAGGATGCGCCAGGACGGCTCGGGCAGCTGCCCGAAGGTCAGCACCGTGCGCCCGCCGCGCTCCAGATAGAGGCTCAGGGCCCCGTTGAGCAGCCCGACGATTGCGCCGGCCTTGCGCCCGGGGCGGTGCCCGGTTTCGGTCGCAGGCCAAGCCAGCGCCGCGCCATAGGGGTTCGCCGGATCGGTGGAAGCCAGCACCGTGGCCACCGACTGGCGGCGCGGGTCATCGGCCAGCTGGAATCCGCGCAACCGGTCAATGGTGGTGGAGGTGGAGAACTGGGCGGCGCCGAGCTTCTCGACGAAGTAGCCGCGCCGGGCATGGCCAGCTTCTTCCAGCTTCGAGAGCACCCGGTAGAGCTGGCCGAAGCCGCCGGGCACCGACTCGGCGGCCACCGAGCCGCGGGTGAGCACCCCGTAGCGTTCCAGCATGATTTCCGCGGTGGCGTGGGCGCTGATCGTGGGGTCCGCTACCGGTGCGGGCAGCAGCGACCAGCGGGCCGCGCCGCGCGAGCCGCGCGCCGGCCCGCCGGCTTGTTCCCGGGCCAGCCGGTTCAGCCCGGAGAGCCGGTTCAATCGTGCGGCGCGGGCCCGCGGGGCGGGCTTGGCGATTTTGTGCGCGGTGCTTCCGCCGGCCAGGTAGCCGCGGATCGGCGCCATGGTATCCGGTGAAATGTACCCGGCCCAGAACAGCCTCCAGCAGGATTCGGCGACCTCGTGGCTGCTGGCCGCCGGCTCATCGCTGCGGTGGATGCGCCCGGCCAGCTCCTCGGCGAAGTAGGCGCCGGTGGACTCGAAGGCCTGGAGCACGCGCAGGTCCAGGGCTTGCAGCGCGCTGGCATCGGGCTGGGGAAGGCTCAGCGCTGCATGCTCGGCGGTGTGCAGCGACAGCCAGCCGTCCTTGCCCCCGGCGGCTCCGGCGCCGCAGATCAGGATATCCCCGGAGCTGCACAGCTCATCCAGCCAGGAATTCTGGTAGCCCCTCAGCCGGGCCGGGAGCACGAAGGATTCCAGGGCGGAGGCGGGGACCTCGGCGCCGGCGAGCTGGGCAACGATTTCATAGGCGCCGTCGGCTCCCTGCAGCGAAGAACCGATCTGCTGCCAGGCCGGCAGGAAGCGCCCGTAGGTGTGCTGGTCCACCGGCTCCACCTCGGCGCGCAGCGCCGCCAGGGATCGGGTGCGGATGGTGCGCAGCACCGCCACGTCGCAGTATTCGTCGCCGGCCACGCCTTCGGGGACGAGCTCCAGCGGGCGGAAGGCCCCCAGCGACAAGCGGCCGGCGGCCACCAGCTGGTCGAGAACGGGGCGCAGCACCGCGACGCCCAGTCCCAGCTGCGCGGCCAGCTCCCCGAGGGTGAACGGGGCGTGGGTGCGGGCGAAGCGCGAGACCAGGTCCTGGATCGGAGCGGTGGCAGGCTCCAGGAAGGCCGCCGGGATGCCGGTGGGCAGCGGGGTGCCCAGCGCATCGCGCAGCTTGCCGGCATCCTCGATGGCCGCGTACACCAGCTGGCCGGAGCGGCGCAAGGTGAAAGCCCGGCGCGTGGAAACCAGGGCCTCGGCGTGGGCCCGGGCGCTGGCAGGATCCAGCGCCGCCTCGTCATCGGCCGGATCGCGCAGCCGGACGGCCAGCTGCCCGGCATCCAGCGGACCCAGCAGCCGCAGCAGGTCCGCGGCGCCTTCCATGCCCGCCAACCGGCGGTTGGCTGCCAGATGCTGCAGCTGCTCCTGCAAGGCCGAGATGACCTGCGGGTCCAGCACCTCGCGCACGTCGTTGCGCCCGAGCAATTCGCCCAGCAGCACCGGATCCAGGCTCAGGGCGGCGGCGCGGCGTTCGGCCAGCGGCGCGTCGGATTCGTAGAGGAACTGCGCCACGTAGCCGAAAAGCAGGGATTGGGCGAAGGGCGAAGGCAGCTCGGTGGTCACTTCCACCAGGCGGATGGCCCGCGAGGAGATGCTGGAGAGGATCCTGGACAGCGCCGGCAGATCATAGACATCATTCAGGCATTCGCGCACGGTTTCCAGAATGATCGGGAAGTCCGGGTAGTTGCGGGCCACATCCAGCAGCTGGCTGGCACGCTGGCGCTGCTGCCACAGCGGGGTGCGCTTGGTCGGGTTGATCCGCGGCAGCAGCAGGGCGCGGGCGGCGCATTCGCGGAAGCGGGAGGCGAACAACGCAGAATTGGCCACCTGCGAGGTGACCACCTCGATGATCTCATCGGCTTCGAAGGCGAAGAGGTCCGCCCCGGGCGGCTCATCGTCCATGGCGGGGATGCGCAGCACGATCCCGTCGTCGGCGGCCATCGCCGAGGCATCCAGCCCCCAGCGTTCGCGGACCCGCGCGCCGACGGCCAGCGCCCACGGGGCGTGCACGGCCAAGCCGAACGGGGAGTGCAGGATGACCCGCCAGTCGCCCAGCTCGTCGTGGAAGCGCTCGATCACGAAATTCTGGTGGTTGGGCACCTGGCCGGTGGCCCGGCGCTGCTCGTCCAGGTAGTTGAGCAGATTGTTCGCGGCGAACGGATCCAGCCCGCTGCCGTGCAGCACTTCGGCCGCTTCGGCGCGTTCGCTGGCCAGCAGCTTCGTGGTGAATTCGCCCAGCGCCGCCCCGAGCTCCACCGGGCGTCCCAGCCCGTCGCCGTGCCAGAAGGGCAGCTTTCCGGGCTGGCCGAAGGCCGGGGTGACCAGCACCCGGTCGTGGGTGATGTCCTCGATGCGCCAGCTGGTCGCCCCGAGGGCGAAAATGTCCCCGACGCGCGATTCGTAGACCATTTCCTCGTCCAGCTCGCCCACGCGCTTGGGCGCCTTGTCATCCTCGGATCCGGCCAGGAAAACCCCGAACAGCCCGCGGTCCGGGATGGTGCCGCCGGAAATCACGGCCAGGCGCTGCGCCCCGGGCCGGGCGGTGAGGGTGCCGGCATCCCGGTCCCAGATCAGCCGCGGCTTGAGCGTGGCGAATTCATCCGAAGGGTACTTGCCCGAGAGCATGTCCAAGGTGGCCAGATAGGCGCTGCGCGGCAGCTGCTGGTAGGGGGCGGCGCGGCGCACGGTGTCGAACCATTGCTCTACGTCCAAGTCGTCCATGGCCACCGCGGCCAGGGTCTGCTGCGCCAGCACATCCAGCGGGTTGGCGGGGATCACCATCTTCTCGATGGCTCCTTGGCGCATGCGGGTGACCACCAGGGCGGTGGAGAGCAGGTCCGCCCGGTGCTTGGGGAAGAAAGCGCCCCGGGAGACCGAGCCGACCTGGTGCCCGGCACGGCCCACGCGCTGCAGCCCCGAGGAGACCGAGTTCGGGGATTCGACCTGGATCACCAGATCCACCAGTCCCATGTCGATGCCGAGTTCCAGGGAGCTGGTAGCCACCACGGCGCGCAGCTTGCCCAGCTTCAGGTCTTCCTCGATCTGGGCGCGCGAATCCTTGGACACCGAGCCGTGGTGGGCACGGGCCAATAACGGAGCTTCCGGGTGCGCGGCAGCGGTGGAGCCGGCCTGGGCCATCAGCGCTGCAGGGGTGGAGGTGGAAGCATCCTCGGCGCTGAATCCCTCGCGTTCGGCGTAGATTTCGTTCAGCCGCCCGGTCAGCCGCTCGGCCAGCCGGCGGGAGTTGGCGAAGATGATGGTCGAATGGTTGTCCAGCACCAGATCCACCAGCTGGTTCTCCACATGCGGCCAGATGCTCGCCGATGCCGCGGGGGAGGAACCCGGACCCAGATCATGCGCTCCGGCCGCGGAAGGCAGATCGGTCATGTCTTCCACCGGGACGCGCACCGCCAACTCCCATTTCTTGGTGGACGGCGGGCGCACGATGTTCACCGGGGCGGACCCGGCCAGGAAGCGGGCCACTTCTTCGGGCGGCTCGACGGTGGCAGAGAGCCCGATGCGCTGGGCCGGGGCGGGCAGCAGCGCGTCGAGCCGTTCCAGTGACAGGGCCAAATGGGTTCCGCGCTTGGTATTGGCAATCGCGTGGACCTCATCGATGATGACGGTGTGCACATCGGCAAGGGTCTTGCGTGCCTGGCTGGTGAGCATCAGGTACAGCGACTCGGGCGTGGTGATCAGGATTTCGGGCGGGTCCTTGAGCAGCTTGCGCCGGTCATTGGCCGGGGTGTCTCCCGAGCGCACTCCCACAGATACCGACGGCTGGGACAAGCCCATTTCGTGCGCGGTGGCGCGGATGCCAGCGAGCGGAGAACGCAGGTTGCGCTCCACGTCGACCCCGAGGGCCTTCAGCGGAGAAATGTAGAGCACCTTGGTGCCATTGCCTGCTGGATGATCGGCATCGGAGTCCATCCCCGGCAATGCCGGAGCATCAAGTTCCGCGTGGTGCAGCCGGTCCAGCGCCCAGAGGAACGCGGCCAGGGTCTTGCCCGAGCCGGTAGGCGCGATGACCAGGGTGTGCTTCCCGTCCGAGATGGATTCCCAGGCGCCACTCTGGGCAACGGTGGGCGCGGAGAAGACGTCGGTGAACCACTTGCGGGTGGCTGCGCCGAACCGGGACAGGACATCGCTCATGGAATCGATACTACGGTCTGCGAACGACAAGATCGGCCATTATCCGCCCGCCGTGATCTCCCGCAGGGCCGCCACATGGCTGACATAGGCCCGGCGTCCGGATTTGGTCAGTGAAACGCGCATATGGCTGCGCCCCAGCTTGGTGAACCGCTCGATGCCGATATACCCGGCATCGGCGAGCTGCTTGAGGTGCTTGCTCAAGACGGAGTCGGCGACATCGAGGATGCCGCGAAGGTGCGCGAATTCTGCCCACTGCACCGGGGCGAGGCTGGCGCAAATGCGCAGCCGGATGGGTGCATGGATCAGCTCGTCGAATTGCGCATTGCTAGATGGCTTGTTCATTTCCATCCTTGATGCGGGATTTGATGGTTTCGCGGCGCATGATCCACAGGGAACCGGTGAAGACAGCGGCTAATGCGAGGAATTTGGGTATCGCGAACAGCCAAGTCTGGGGAATCCAGAAGGTGCACAATTGCAGGGCGAGCATCATGAACAGCATGACAGCGATGTATTTGCCCGAGTGCCTCAATGCAGGACGGGACTTGGGCCGCTGGCGCGACCAGTAGGCGTACCAGGCGATCAATGGCACATAGAGCACCGGCGACCAGTACCAAAGGGCGATGTCGATGACTCCGTAGAGCGAAAAGATTGCCGCCGTGACGAGGCCCAGGACAATCATGAATGCCCCGGGGGCTTCGGTGGCGCTGACGGTGCCGCTCGCGGCTTCTTCGGCCGCGGCGAGTTGGGAAGCGGCTTCGCGCTCCGAGGGGATCTGCGAATTGTTCACCTGGCTAGACCGCCATTTCCTGGGCATCTTGCACACGGTCCTTGTCCCATGCCGTTTGCGCGGAGGAAAGCAAATGCCATAAGGCGGTGCAGGAAACGACTAATTTCGCACCGATGCTCCAAGGGTCCTCGGCGACCCAAAAGCGCAGGCACATCACGATCATTGAAGCCAGGAACGCGTACCAGCCGTAGGTTGCCGAGCTGCTGAGCAAAGGGCGCATTTTGGCGCGGCTGCGCGTAATCATGTAGTGCACGAGGGCTGCAAGGACAGCCGCCGCGAATAACCCCAGAGCCATCTTCGGCGAAAGGACATGTTCAAGACTCATCGCGGTGCTCCCGAGCACCACATACACGAAGAGGGTGGCCCGGGAAGAAGTGCCGGCAGCGACCATCTTGTTCGAGGCCTGGTCCGCGGAGGCCAGGCGCTCCGCGGCGGTCAGCTTGTCGATTCGTTCTTGCCCCTCAGCCATGAATTCCCCACTTTCCGTTATGGAAAGTCTTGTCTTTCCAAGTTGGAAAGTCAAGGGAATGGCTTAAACGTGATGGTACTTCCCGCCTGCCAGGATGTCCTGCGCGCGGTAGAGCTGCTCGGTGAGGATCAAGCGCACCAGCTGGTGCGGGAAGACCAGCTTCGAAAGCGACCAGGTGAAATTGGCCCGCGCATGCACGGACGCGTCCACGCCGTACGCGCCGCCGATGATGATGACAACGTTGCGCGAAGCATCAATCGGGGTGCGCAAAGTATTGGCCAACGCGGGGGAGTCCACGTTCTTTCCGCGCTCATCGAGCAGAACCACGAAGTCGCGGTCATCGATTTTCGCCAGGATGCGGGCAGACTCCTCGGTGCGGGCCGCGTCGTTCTCGCGCGAGGAATGGTTCAGCAGCTGCCAGGTGAGATTGAAGGGCTTCTTCAGCCGCTTCTCGTAGCGGGAAATTCCCTCGTCCACCCAGGATTCGTGTTTCTTGCCAACTGCCAGCACCTTGATCGTCATGCTTCCATTGTTCCGCATCGCTCGAGTTCAGCGCTTCGCGCCCGCCCCGATACGATGGAAGACATGCGATCCTCATGGTATTTCCGGCAAGGCCAACGTTCCCGCGGCGCACAGGTGCTGTGGATCATTTTCGGGCTGGTTGTCGCCATGTTCTACTTCACCCGCAGGGTGCTGGTCTCCCTGCACGCGGGCGGCTGGGCCAGGGATCTGGATGCCCCAGCCTACCAATGGGCACTGGAGCACCAGTCGCCGTTCCTGTTTGCGGTCTCCGACTTCTTGTACTTCTGGGGATCCACACCGGGAATGACCATGATCATGCTGGTGATCACCTCATTGCTGTGCTGGAAAACCCGCAGCGCGTGGCCGCTGGCGGCCATCGCGTTCACTGCACTGGTCTCGGTCCTGCTGACCGTTATTCTCAAGACAAGCCTCCAGGTGCCGCGTCCCCAAGGTGTTCCCGGAGGCCCGGCGCCGCCGGAGACCTTTTCGTTCCCCAGCGGGCACACGCTGAACTCGGCGGCGCTGATAGGCATCGCCAGCTACCTGGCGATCATCTATGGTCTGCGCCGCTACGCGTACCTGATCTCCATCGTCGCGGCACTATTTGTCCTGGCTATGGGCGCTTCGCGAATCTACATCGGTCACCACTGGGTCTCTGACGTGCTGGTGGGGCTGCTGATCGGGTCCGCATGGGCCGCCGTCGTGGCGATCCTGCATTACTTCTTCGTGCCGCGGCCGCAGAAGCCCTAGTTTCACCGGTCCTGCCAATGCCGTGCCGCCAGAAGACGTCGACGCTCTATCGGACCTTGAAGTTCTTCTCCAGTATGGCAATGAAGGCGAGGGCAGCCGGGCTGGGATTGAATTCACTCCAGGCAAGGTATTCCGTGCGTGAGGGCCCGTCGGACAGCGGGACGGCAACAAGTCCGCGATTGGCCGGAACCAGCGCTTCGGACATCAAGGCAATCGCCAGGCCCTGAGCGGTGAGATCAAGCATCAGATCAACGTTCGTTGCTTCGAATGCGACGTGTCGGGACACTCCCACGGAGTCGAACGCTATGTCCGACTGCGCTCGCCCCGGTGAATCCGCAGGAAAATCCACGAAAAGCTCATCAGATAGGTCAACGAGACCCAGGCGCTGATGTTCTGCCAGTCGATGCCCGGCATCGAGCACGGCAACGAGTCGTTCACGAGCGAGAATCCGGGAAGCTACTTGTTTTGGAGCGGTGCTGCCGGGCAGGCCAAGCACGGCAACGTCCATGGAACCGGCCCGAATGGACTCGATGAACGCGTTGCTGTCCCCGGTGCTTAAGCTGACGTGGACTACGGGGTTGTCGCGGTGGAATTCCCCCAATGCAGCTGCCAGATCGATCCCGGTAACCGTAGGAATGATTCCGACGCTGAGCTTGCCGCGGATTTCGCCGGTGGTGGCCAGGGCCTCGGAGACAGCGCGCTCTGCTGCTTCCAAGCTTGCTCGCGCCGATGGCAGGAAGGCAACCCCGGCTTCGGTCAGTTCGACCTTCCGGCTAGTCCGAGCGAATAGTTGAGTCCCGATTTCGTGCTCCAATACCTTGATCTGGTGGCTCAAGGCCGATTGGACCACATGGCAGCTTTGGGCAGCGCGCGTGAAGTTCTTGTGTTCTGCGACGGCAAGTACATAGCGAAGTTGCTGCAATTCCATTCATCTATCGTGGCACACGATTGTTGACATGAAAACTATGTGTTGGACTGATTGATGAGTTCACCGTGATAGTTGAAGCATGATCACAACTACGGCTCCTTCACCTGCGCATATGACGAGCTCTCGTGCCGGCACTACCCTGCTGACGGCGTTGGCTCCGGCCGTTTGGGGCACAACATACTTGGTGACGGCGGAACTGCTTCCCCCGGGGCACCCGATGTTCGCCGCGCTCGTTCGCTCGTTGCCGGCAGGGATCATCGGACTGCTTTTGGTACGGCAGCTCCCTCGCGGTGGCTGGTGGTGGAAAGCCGCCGTGCTCGGCTTCTTGAACGTCGGACTCTTCTTTCCACTTCTGTTCGTGGCCGCGAGCCGGCTTCCGGGAGGAGTGGCCGCCACCCTCGGGGCCGTGCAACCGCTTGTCGTTGCAATTCTCGCAGTGCTGATCCTGAGGCAAAGCCCCTCCGGATGGCAGTTGGCTTGGGCCGTCACCGGTGTTCTGGGCGTAGGGCTTGTAGTCCTCGGACCCGCCGCCAGGCTTGACCCAGTAGGAATTCTTGCTGGATTGGGCGGATGCCTCGCCATGGGCCTGGGCCTGGTCTTGGCCAAACGGTGGGGCCGGCCTGCAGGTCTCGGGGCAATGGGTTTCGCCAGTTGGCAACTGACTGCCGGTGGCCTCGTATTGCTGATGCCAACAATGCTGCTTGAAGGATTCCCCAACAGCGTGCCGGCTTCGGGCCTTGCCGGATATCTGTGGCTCGGGCTCGTAGGCGGACTGCTGGCCTACACCCTTTGGTTCCGTGGCCTGGGGCGTCTTCCGGTCACTTCCACGGCCCTTTTAGGGATGCTTTCCCCGCTGGTTGCAGCGGCGCTCGGGGTGGGCCTTGGCGGGGAATCGCTCAACGCCGGCCAGCTCCTTGGCTTCTCGCTGGCGGTGGCTGCACTGGCCGCGGGCCAATTCACTATCCGATTACCACGTTTCAGCAATCA
The DNA here is from genome assembly GCF_044743255.1 of Glutamicibacter sp. NPDC087673. Lineage (NCBI taxonomy): Bacteria > Bacillati > Actinomycetota > Actinomycetes > Micrococcales > Micrococcaceae > Glutamicibacter > Glutamicibacter sp. NPDC087673. The sequence goes on along the minus strand of NZ_JBIUWB010000005.1, from coordinate 157,349 downwards.
CTTCGCCCTTCAATCTCGGAATGATGCCCAATGACAACAACGTCACCGATCAGTTACCAGCCGTTCCAAGCGAGAGCCCGCCTTCCGTGGGGTGCACTCCTGGCCCTGTCCTCAGCGGGGTTCCTGGCAATATTTACAGAAACCATGCCGGCCGGGTTATTGCCGCAGTTGGCTTCAGGGCTCGGGACTTCACCTGCAGGCGCTGGCCAGCTGGTCACCCTATACGCAGTCGGTTCGCTCCTCGCTGCCATTCCGCTGATTTTTGCGACCCGCCGCATGGACCGGAAGAAGGTCCTGCTCTGCGCAGTACTGGGACTTGTACTTTTCAACACCGTAACAGCACTGGCTCCGTGGTATCCCCTGGTGCTCCTTGCCCGGTTTGCTGCTGGTGCGGCAGCGGCTCTCATCTGGGGCGTCATGTCCGGGTACGCGAGAAGCCTCGTTATCGAATCATTGCAGGGACGTGCGCTGACCATCGCAGGGCTAGGCCAACCGATCGCCTTGGCGCTCGGGGTCCCATTGGGAGCTTGGGCTGGATCAATCGTTGACTGGCGATGGGTATTTCTGGGCATCTCGGTCGCGGCACTTGCCTTGTTTTTCTGGATCCTTGTTTCTTTGCCCCCAATTGCTGGGCGGCCAGAAACTCGCAAGCCGTCGCTAGGCAGCGTACTGCGGATTCGCGGAGTTCGCATGGTCCTGTTCGTGGCCCTGTTCTGGGTGCTGGCCCACAACGTGCTCTATACCTACATCGCGCCTGTGCTATCTCCCAGTGGCCTGAACCTCGACTTGGGCTTGCTGCTATTCGGGGTGGCATCCTTCGCCGGAATCACCATCACAGGACTCGTCATTGACCGCGCCATGAGGGTCCTGATTCTCGGTTGCCTGTCTGTGATGGGAATTGCCGGTTTGGTGTTGGCGCATCCTGAACTGGGCAGCCTGGCGGCTGCCACCGCGATAATCCTATGGGGGATCGGATTCGGAGGAGCACCGGTGCTCTTGCAAACCTGCCTGGCAGATCGCGCCGGCAAAAATACCGACGTGGCCCAATCCTTGTTCGTGACCGTATTCAACCTCGCGGTGGCTGGCGGAGGATTGGCAGGCGGCGCCGTTCTTGCCCTCGGCGGATCCAGCGAAACACAGGCATGGACGGTGCTCGTCCTCATGGTGATCACTGCAGCAACGGTGGTGGTTGCCAAGCGGACGTTCGCTCCAGGCCGCCGCACCGAATAGGCGGGCCCGGCAGCCGTTCAGCAGTGTGCAGTGTCCCCGGGTACCTAGGCCAGCACCCGGATCGGTGCGCCGCTAGCCCACGCGCGGATGTCTTCCACCGCGTCGCGGTAGAACATCTCGAACTGCTCGATGGTTACATAGCCGATATGCGGGGTGGCAATCACGCCCCGGGTAGCGGCCAGCCGGTCCTTGGTCGGCAGCGGTTCCACGTCGAAAACATCCACCGCGGCCAGGTGCAGCTGCCGGCTGTCCAGCGCGTCGATGAGCGCGTCGGTCTGCACGATCCTGCTGCGCGAGGTGTTGACCAGGATGGAATCGGGACGCATCCACGCCAGCTGTTTGGGTCCGATGACCCCGGTGCTGCGCTCCGAGAGCTTCAGATGCACGGTGACGATGTCGCTGGTGGAGAACAGCTCGGCTTCGGAGACCAGTTCCACGCCCACTTCGGTGGCGCGGGCCTTGGTGAGATTCTGGCTGTAGGCGATGACCCGCATGCCGAAGGCCAAGCCGACCTTCGCAACCTTCGCTCCCAGATTTCCCAGGCCGTAGACGCCCAGGGTCTTGCCGGACAGGCCCAGTCCGAAAGTGGTCTGCCAGCCCGAGCCAGCCGCCAGCGGGCGGTCCGCGGAAAACAGCTCCACGTCCAGTCGGCGTGCGGCGCTGAGGACCAGCGCCCAGGTGTGCTCGGCGGCATCGGTAGCCACGTAGCCGGTGTGGCTGACCACGATGCCCTGGTTCTTGGCAGCCTGCAGGTCGATGGATCCGTTGCGGCGGCCGGTGGTGACCAGCAGCTTCAGGTTGGGCAGGGCATTGAGCCGGGCGGCCGGGAAAGGCGTGCGTTCGCGCATGGCGACGATGGCGTCGAAGGGCTGCAGCGCCTGGACGACGGTGCTGTCCTCGTGGCCCAGGTGCTCGGTGAAGACAGTGACTTCGGCGTCCAGGGCGACGGCGAGGCCGTCGAAATCGGCCAGCGAGCGGGCCACGTTGTGGTAATCATCCAGGATTGCAATGCGCATGGATTCATCCTAGGCACCTTCAGCCGATGCTGTCCCACTGCGGGCGTAACAAAAAGCTGGTGCCTGCTCATTGAACTGCTCCCCAAAAGTTGGACTGAAAAAGTCACAACAACTTTTGGGGAGTTTTTCATGCACGCACGAAGGATGGCGCTACCCGATGACCGTGAAATCCAATTCCTCGGTGAAAGAACGCCCATGCACGTCGGTGGCAGTCACCGTGGCGGTGTGCGCCCCGACGGAGAGATCATCTGGCAGTTCCAAGCGCCACAGGTGGCTGGTCTTCTCGGCGAAGCCGCCACCATGGACGAATTGCTCGGCGATGGCCGCCGGATCCGAGTACTCGGCGCCTGACAGCGGGCGTTCGCCGGCCATTTTCTGCGTCCGCTCGGCCGCAACCGGGTCCTGGCCGTCGATGGAGACCTCGACAGCGGAGCCGGTGCTGCCCATCCAGAAATTCGTGGTCAGCCAGGTGTCCTCGGCCAGTCCCTGCCGGCTCACCGCCAGCGGGTCATCCAGGGCCGGAACCGTGCCGCGCTCCTTTTCCAGATTCTCCTCGTACCACTGCCGGTACGCCGGGGTGTTCAAGCCAAGGGACATCTGCTTGCTGGTATCCCCGCCGGTCACGGTGAAGCGCTCGGTGATCTTGGTGTTCTTGATGTCCAAGGTGAGCACTCCCGGAGGGGTCCCGTCGCGCTGGATGGAGGTCGGGTAGCCGTTCTCGGTAACCCGTCCGTCATACCACTGCCCGGAAATGGCTGGGACAGTCAGGTGCGTGAAGGGCAGGCCTGCCTCGCCGACCTCGTCGCGCCAGCCATCCATCAGGTCCCCGGCGCGCAGGTTCTCGGACATGTGGGTGTGCCCGCCCAGGGAAACGACCTCGCGTCCTTCCAGCAGCTCGTAGATCTCCCGGACCTGCTTGGTGGAATGCTCGTCGCTGTAGAAGAACTCCAGCAGGGGGCTGTGCCCGGCCAGGACGATGGCCTTGTTCTTGGGTACCTCGGCCAGGTCCGCGCGCAGCCACTGCAGCTGGCGCTTGCCCAGATCGTAGGTGTAGTCGCTCTTCTTGGCCGGAACCGCAGTCGGGTAATCGATGGTGCTCAGGGCGATGACGTGAGTCTTGCCCGTGTCGTAGGAGTAGTACTCCGGACCGAACTGGGCGCGGAAGGAATCGTACTCGTGCTGCCCGTCCAGCGAGTCGTAGTCGATGTCGTGGTTGCCCGGCAGGAACCGGGCCGGACCGTTGAGCATGGAGGACAGTTCTCGGGTCTGGTGGAAGAAGGTCAGGTCATCGCCCACGAGGTCGCCGATGAACAAGGCACCGCAGCCGGTGTAGTCGGTGCGGGCCGCCAGATCGGCGAAAGCGCCTTCCCTGGCGTACTCGACTTCCTGCTGGGTATAGGTCTGCACATCCGCACCGATGACGCAGCTCTGCTCGGGCGATTGCGTGGCGCTGCTGGCCACCAGCGGGAAGTTGACTGCCTCGGGCAGCGGCCCGGTCGGGGCGATGCCGTCGTACTTCAGGTCCGGGGAGCCTTCAGGCAGGTGGGTGTAGAAGAATTGGGCGACGTTGTCGTCGTCGACCGGAACCTGGAAGCCCCGGGGCTGGGTGACGAACGCGGTCATGTTGTTGTAGGCCGGAAGTTCGTAGCGTCCCTGCCCATCGGTGGCCACGACGTCGCGGCCGTTGGAAACCGTGACGTTCGGTAGGCCAGGCTCGTTGGCATCCTGCGTGGAGTTCTTGTTGCGATCCTCGAAGACCACTCCGTCGAGCGTCTCTTGCGCGGTGCCGCTGCGGCCAGTTCCTGCCGGGATCACCTCGACTGACCCGCGGTAGGCCGAGGAGCTCCAGTCCGCGGCGGACTTGGCTGCCGGCACTGCCTCGAGTTCCGGGGTGGCGCCGATGAATGCGGTGGAAGCTGCAATGGCAACTAGGCTTCCGGCGGTGAGATGCAGTGGGGTGAGATGATTGGTTTTGCCGGGTCGAGCGAAGATTTTCACGAACGTTCCTCCGGGTGGGGACAATCTGCCGGCCCCTTGGCCGGCCGTCTTCCACGGTGCCAATGGCAGGTGAATTGCAACCCCTGCTCAGGTAATGTCTAATAATCGATCCCGTAAATAGTTATCGACTGTCTTGGCGGGATTTACTGTTTTCGAACCAGTGAAATGAAGTGGCGCGGATGGAACTAGTGCAGGCGCTCATGGCAGGCGCGCGCGGGCGCAGGATGTTGTGGGAGTTCGCCACTGCCAGCGAAGAGAAGCTGCTACCGGCGTTCGGGGAGCATCCGCTGCATGCGGCAATGTTCTACGCCGCGTATCACGTAGCGGTAGAACGCGGCGAAAGCGTTGGCCTGTTTGGCGCGGATGAATCCAGCATGCCCGAAACCAGTGTCCAGCAGATCGCCCGGCGCCTGGACGGCACCACTTTGGTTCCGGCCACCGCAGCGCTGCTGCAGCAAGCGCTGGTCCGCTCGGTCGACAGTGCCCGCTATTGGCAGGAACCGGATGGGGAAGACACCCTGCTGGCGTTGCCGGAACTGGCCGCGCCGCTTGAGCGCGTGGCCCGGCACCTGGCGGACAGCGGGCTCGCGGCCTGGTGGCTGGATCCCGTGGATCTGCGCAACCAATTCCAGGTCGAATTCGACCAGCATGACCCGCAGGGCAGGACGCAGGCTCCCGGCAGCAATGCCTTGGGCCTACTGCAGGAGTGGAGGGCCGGCGTCCTGGCGACCGAAGCCCGCGATGCCGCCGAAATGAGCAGCACCCCGCTGGGCAGCTTCGGCGGGGAATGGTGGTCCAAGCCCAGCAGCCGCCTGCCCTCCACTACCGGTGTGTTCCCAGACCGGGAGCCAGTGGGCCTGAGCTGCGTGGAAGACGGTTTCGGATGGGAGCAAGCCAGCGTCAGGTTCACGAGCGTGCCTCCCGCAGCCAAGGTGCTGGAGATCGCCACGGCCGAGGACTGGATCCGGCTCTGCCGCGAGCACGGCATCGAGGTCACCGCGCACAAGCGCCACGACTGGTACCTGGCCACCGGGCGCGACGGCGCATGGAAGACCCCCGACTGGCTGGCCGTGGCGCGCGATTACGACGGGGTGCATCTGGGCATCGGCGCCTATCTGGCGCTCGCCGGGCAATGCCTCGACATCGATGATAAATACGCCAGCGTGATCGCCGGGTGGGACCCGGACCAGACGTTCTGGTTCACCGATGAGCTGCGGTGCTACGGGCCTGCACAGGAATGGATCTGCCTGGACGCCAACAACGAGGATGCACGCTGGGTGCCTTCCGGCGATGGCCCAAGTTCATGAGCCGTCACGGGCGCAGTAGCCAGCCCGGGTTTCTGGTGCAATGGGTTCCATGAGCGAAACGACAAACGATGGACTGGCCGCGGCTACCGAAGTCATCTTGCAGCTGCGCTGGTCGGACCAGGACGCCCTGGGCCATGTGAACAATGCGCGCATCGTGACCCTGATGGAAGAAGCCCGCATCCGCTGGACGCGCGAGGACGGGACAACAGGCCGTTTCGAATTCGGCACCGTGGTGGCATCGATCCAGATCGACTACCTGCGCCCGCTGTACTACCAGCCCGAGATGCTCATCCGCATGGGCATCAGCCGGCTGGGCAACAAGTCCTTCACCGTGCGGGGCATCGGCTACCAGGACGGGCAGCCGGTATTCGACTCGACCACGGTCATGGTGCCGCTGGCAGCCGATGGCGTCTCGTCGCGCCCGCTCAACGAGCTGGAGCGCAGCTGGCTCGGCAAATCGCTGATCCCAGCACGCAGCTAGGCTTCGGGTGCCGGTCCCTGGCCGTTGAGCAGCGCGGCCAGATCGCGCAGCTTCGCTTCGGAGTCCGAGCCCGGGTCGGTGGTGTAGATGAACAGGGTCTGGTCTGGTGCCCCGGTCACGTCCAAGGCCTCGTAGTTGACCTCCAGATAGCCCACCTGGGGATGGTTGAACCGCTTGATCCCGTCCCGCCGCTCGACCACCCGGTGATCGGCCCACCAGGTGCGGAATTCTTCGCTGTTCATGGACAGCTCTCCGACCAGCTGCGCGAGCAGCGGATCATGTGGTTGGCGCCCGGCATCCAGGCGCAAGGTGCCGACCATCGAGGCGGCGATCTGCTCCCAGTCGGCGTAGCGCTGCCTGGCTTCGGGATCCAGGAAGGCCCAGCGGATCAGGCTGCGGTGGCGCACCGGCTTGGCGAGGAAGTCGGTGAGCAGGCTGGCGGCCAGCGCATTCATGCCCAGCACCTCGGTACGCCGTCCGCGGATGAAGGCCGGATGCCCGGTGAAGGAATCCAGCAGCTGATGCAATGAGGGGCGTACCCGCTGGATGCTGCTCGACGGGCTGTTGCGCCCGGAGCCGGACACCGAGCGGGCCAGGTTGAATAAATGCCCGGCGGCCGTCTCATCCAGTTCCAGGGCCTTGGCCAACGCGCCGAGCACGGATTCGGAGGGGCGCTTGTGCCGGCCCTGTTCCAGCCGGGTGTAGTAGTCGGTGCTCACGCCGGCCAGGACCGCGACCTCTTCGCGGCGCAGCCCAGGCACGCGCCGCCGGGGGCCGCCATCGCCTGCCGGGCTGACCAGGGCCCGCCGGGCCTTGAGGAATTCGCCGAGCTCGGTATTGGAATTCATCCCTGCATTCCTTTCATCCGCGGGCCGCATCGCCCCGGTCTTATCCTAGCCCTGCGTGCAGTGGCAGCCAGCAGCCAGAACTATCCTAGGAATGCCATACCCCGGATCAATGCGCCACGTCCCACGGCCCCTGGAGCCGTGCAATGGTGGTGGACTATTAATGCCACTGCCATCATCGCCCAGGAGCGCACATGCCCAAACCCGCCGATAACCTGCCCACCCGCGAATCGGCTCCAGCAGCTGCGCGGGCACCACGCGAACCGCTGCTGGAGCGGGCCGCGCAACGGCCTGCCGGAATCCGCGACCTGCTGCGCGACGTGGGCGGGGTATATGCCAGCAATGGCGTGATCGGGCTGGTGTTCTCCGCTTCGGGCCCCATCGCGGTCACCCTTGCGGTGGGTGCCGCTGGCGGGCTGTCCCAGGCCGAGATGGCTTCCTGGGTCTGCGGGATCTTCCTCTCCGCCGGGTTGGCGACCATCGTGATGTCCCTGCTCTACCGCCAGCCGCTGGGATTCGCCTGGTCCATCCCCGGCACGGTGCTGCTGGGCCCTTCGCTGCAGCACCTGTCCTTCCCCGAGGTGGTCGGGGCGTTCTTCGTCTCCGGGGTACTGGTCCTGGCCTTGGGCGCTACCGGGGTGGTGCGCCGGATCATGGCGGCCATACCCATGCCGATTGTGATGGCCATGGTGGCCGCGGTCTTCTTGCGCTTCGGCACCGACATCGTCTCGTCCACCCAAGCCAACCCGGTGGTGGCCGGCCCCATGGTGCTGGTCTTCGTCCTGCTCGCTGCGGTGCCGGCGCTGGGCAGAAGAATTCCCCCGGTGCTGGGCACGCTGATCGCCGGGGTCATCGCGGTGGCCGCCAGCGGCCAGTTCGCGTTGGACGCAGCTGGCGGGCCCGTGCTGGCCACCCCGGTGTTCACCGCTCCGGAATTCAGCTGGGCTGCGCAGCTGGAACTGGTAGTGCCGTTGGCCATCACCGTGCTGATTGTGCAGAACGGCCAGGGTGTCGCGGTGCTGCGCTCTGCCGGGCACCGTCCCCCGGTCAATGCCTTTGCGCTGGCCTCGGGCGGGTTCTCGATCCTGAACGCATGCTTCGGTGCGGTGTCCGCCTGCGTCACCGGGCCAACCAACGCGTTGCTCACATCATCTGGCGAAAAGCACCGCCAGTACACCGCAGCGGTGGTCTATGGCCTCCTGTCCCTGCTCTTCGCCCTGTTCGCTCCAACGCTGACGCGCTTCATGCTGGCCACCCCAGAGGCTTTCGTGCTGGCCTTGGGAGGCATCGCCATGCTCAAGGCCCTGCAGCAGGCCTTTGTGACGGCCTTCGCCACCAAATTCACCCTGGGCGCCCTCGTGACGTTCGTGGTAACCATTTCCGGCCTGGACCTGTTCAACATCCATGCCGCCTTCTGGGGCATCCTCATCGGATATGGCGCCTCCCGGCTCATGGAACGCACGGACCATTCGACCGCTTCCCGGCACTAGCGGCAACGGCCCGCACCCTGGCCAGCTGGCAGTTCGTGCCGAGCCCGCGAGCTGGCCTAAGCTGGCGGTAGCTTACATCGATCTTTTCGGATAGGACGGGCATGGCCACGGGCAGCATGTATCGGGTGGGAATACTGGGCCACGGGGCGATCGGCTCCGTGGTGGCGGAGCAACTGGCAGCCGGGACGGTGCACGGTGCCCAGCTCGAAGGGGTGATCCTGCGCCGTCCGCAAACCGGGCTGGAGCATGAGCAGCTGAGCTGGGAGTCGGCCCTGGAGCGCTGCGACCTGGTGGTCGAATGCGCGGGCCAGCAAGCCCTGCGCGAGAATGCGGTGCGCATCCTGGCCTGCGGGGTTGACCTGCTGGCCAGTTCCATGGGAGCGCTGGCTGACCCGGAGTTCGCCGCGCAAGTGCAGGCCGCCGGACCTGGACGCTTTTCCAGCACTGCCGGGGCCATCGGCGGATTGGACCTGCTGGGCGCGGCTGCCCGGATGGGCGGCATCGACCAGGTGCTGGTGACGACGCGCAAGCTGCCGGCCACCTTGGTGCAGCCGTGGATGGATGCGCAGCGGCGCGGTGAATTGGAGCAGGCCGCCGGACCGGTAGAGGTATTTCGCGGTCCAGCCGCGGCAGCGGCCCAGGACTTCCCGAAGTCATTGAATGTGGCCGCGGCGGTGGCGTTGGCTGTGGGGGATTGGGATGCGGTGACAGCCAGATTGATCGCCGACCCGGAGGCAGGCCTGACCGAGCACCGAGTCGAGGCGCGCGGCCCAGCCGGCGAGTACAGCTTCTCGATCAAGAACCACCCCTCGCCACGCAACCCGCGCACCAGCGGCATCGTCCCGTGGGCCCTGCTGCACTCGATCCGGCAAGCCGCGGCGGCGCGCCGCTAGCGGCGCGGTGCCACCGCTAGTGGCCTTCGGCTGCCGCGTACTCCTCCAGCACCTTCTTGCCGACCTTGAACGCCACGTTCGCCGCCGGAACGGAACAGTAGATGGCGCACTGCAAGAAGACTTCCTTGATTTCTTCGGGAGCCATGCCATTGCGCAGGGCCGCGTGCACATGCATTTCCAGTTCTTCCCAGTAGCCCCCGGCGATCATTGCGGTCAGCGTGATGGCGCTGCGGGTAGTGCGCGGCAGGCCGTCGCGGGTCCAGATGGTGCCCCATGCGTAGCGGGTGATCATTTCCTGGAATTCGTCGGTGAACTCATTCGAGTTCCTGGTGGAACGCTCAACGTGCTCGTTGCCCAGCACCTGGCGGCGTACCTCCATGCCAGCATCATAGGTATCGCCGGGAAGGCGCGGTGAATCAGCCATTTCTGCAAGTCCTCGCTTCTAGTTGGCCAGCAAGAACTCGGCCAGCAAGGCCGCGGTCTCTTCGGGTGCTTCGGCCGGGGCCAGGTGGGCGGCCGAATCGATGACCGCCATGGTTCCGCGGGGTGCATTTTCGGCGATGAACTCCGCGTCTGCCGGAGGGCACACCTGGTCCTGTGCGCCGTTGATGGCAATGATCGGGTCGCTGGTTGAAGCCAGCTGCCCGCGCACGTCGAATCCTGCCAAGGCGCCGCAGGCGTGGGCGTAGGCGAAGCGGTCAGCGTTCTGCAGGCTGTGCAGCAGCTCGGTGCTGATCACCGGCTCCTTCTCGATGAATCCCGGTGCGAACCAGCGCTCGGCAGAACCGGCGACCATGGTCGGGGTGCCGGCCTTGGCGACCAGCTCGGCACGGTCGGTCCACCCGTCGGGGGTGCCGATCTTCGCCGCAGAGCAGATGGAGGACAACGCGTCGAAGAAGCCGGCGTGGTCCACGGCCAGCTGCAGGGCGGTGGCCCCGCCGACCGACACTCCGGCGTAGTACAGCTTGCTGCCCTCGGAGATGACGCCGTCGGCACGCAGCGCCTCGACGGCCTTGGTGACGCCGGTAGCCAGTTCGGCCAGCGAGAAGGCTTCGGTGGACGGCTTGCTTTCGCCGTGCCCCGGCAGGTCCCAGGCGATGACCTGGAACTTGTCCTTGAGGTAAGGCAAGGCCGGAGCCCACAGCGGCAGGGCCGCAGTGCCCAGCGAGGGGCCGACGATGAGGGTGGGAAGTGCCTTGTCGGTGTGCAGCAAGGAGGGGGTTAGTTGCGGGACTGCCATGATTCCTTCCGTGCCGAGTAATCGGCGAGTACGGTTTCGGTGAAGCGATCCGCGGCACCGAGGTAGCCAGCTGGATCAAATAATTCGTAGAGGTCCTGGTCGTTCAAGTCATGCACGGAGATTTCCAGGCGCAGCAGATCGCGCAGGGAAATGCCCTCGTCGAGGCTGCGGCGCACCAATGCCTGGATGGCCGGTTTTCCGCCGACCACCAGATCAGCCAGGGCGGCAGCGAGTCGTTCGGAGAGCACGGCATCTCCGCCCAGGGCGAGGTTCCGCTCGATGGCAGCGCGATCCACTCCCAGGCCGTTGGCCAGGAACGAAGCGTGGAATGCCGCCCCTGATGCCAGCCGGGCCAGTTCGCGCAGGGCACTCCATTCGGCGTGCCAGCCGCCATCGGGGCGTTCATCCACCGCGGTGCCGGCAGCAGTGAACAGGGTGGAGAGCAATCCGGGGGCGCTGAATGCCGCATTGCGCAGCAGTACCGAGCGCACCGGGTTCTGCTTCTGCGGCATGGCCGAGGAGCCGCCCTTGCCGGCCTCGCGAGGTTCGGACAGCTCGCCGATTTCCGGACGGGAGGCGGTGAGCACATCAGCGCCCAGGGTCCCCAGCGCGGCAATGGCCGCACCCAGTGCGGAGCCAAGCTGGAGAATCGGCATGCGGTTGGTGTGCCAGGGCGTTCCCGGATCCTCCAGGCCCAGCAGGGCCGCCAGATCCGAGGACAGCGACTGGCTTGTGGCCGTTGTCTCCGGCTGGCCGGAGAGCAGCTGCTCCAGGGAGGCGAGCGTGCCCACCGCACCGCCCCATTGCAAGCGCAGCTGCCGCGCCGCGGCATCCAGCTGCTGCTCGGCATCCAGCACGGCCGAGAGCCAGCTGGCCGCTTTCCAGCCCAAGGTGGTGGGCAGCGCATGCTGGGTCAGCGAGCGGGCAATGCACACGGTCCCGCGGTGGGCCTGCGCCAGGGCAGCCAACCCGCCAGCGGTGCTGCGCAGATCTGCCAGCGTGAGCGTGAGCGTCTTGGACAGGACCAGCATCAGCGCTGTGTCGATGATGTCCTGGCTGGTGGCACCGCGGTGCAACGCGGTGCCCGCAGTTGCCGCGGCCCCGTCGTGCTTGAGCAGGTCGCGCATCATGCCCAGCAGCGGGATGAGCGCATTGGCCCCATCCGGTGTCCTGGAGGCCAGCAAGGCCAGGTCGTAGCGGTCCGCGCGGGCCACCTCGCGCACGGCCTGCGCATCCTGGACGCTGCACAGGCCGGCATCCGCCTGGACCTGCACCCATCCGGCTTCGGCATCCAGCATGGCTTGGACGAAAGACGCATCGCTGGCCAATGCCCCGGCCGCAGTTCCTGCCCAGGCGGGGGCCAGCACGCCGTAGTCTGCGCCATCCATTCGGTGCCTCGATTCTTAGCTGTTGAGCGTATAAGCCGTCTATCTAGAACTGTAGTGCCCGGCAACGGGCAACACCCCGCCGGGCGCTCCAACGCCCGTAACAGTGCGGGCACTGGGGCAATCCAGCGGGGTGTCGCGGTGGCAACTAGCTCTCGCGCGGGTAGGAGAGGAACACCGTTTCGTTCCCGCCTTGCAGGCGGATATCGAAGCACAGCGAGCCATCGTCTTCGCGAGCAGCAATCAGCGTTGCGCGTTCTGCTTCGCCCAGCGATGACAGCAACGGGTCGTTAGCCAGCGCTTCGGTGTCCTCCGGCAGGTAGATGCGGGTGAACAGGCGATTGAGCAGGCCGCGGGCGAAAACCGCGAGCATGATGAACGGGGCCTTGCCCTCTTCGGTAGCGCCCGGGTTCACGGTGGTGAAGGTGTAGTGCCCGGCGTTATCCACCGCCGCCCGTCCCCACCCGGTGAAGGTGTAGCCGTCGCGGACCAGCGAGCCATCGCGGGAAACGACATTGCCGTTCTCGTCGGCCTGCCAAATTTCCAGCAGGGCGTCCGGAATGGCCTCGCCGTTGCCGTCATAGACCATCCCGTGCAGGCGCACCGAGCGGGGATGGGCCTGGCTGATCAGCTCATTGCCCTTCTCATAGGGCAATGCGTAGCCGTAGAACGGGCCGATGGTCTGACCCGGTGTGGGGGCCAGCTTCAGTTCTGGTGCCTGAGCCATGCTAGTGGTCTCCCTCTTCATCTTCCATCCAGGTGCGGTTGGAGCCGGTGAGTACGATGTCCCAGTAGTATCCGGTAGCCCATTCATGGGTCGTCAGCGAATGGTCGTAGCTGGCGACCAGGCGGTCGCGCGCTTCCTTGTCGGTGATCGCCTGGTAGATCGGGTCGAGGCTGAACAGCGGGTCACCAGGGAAGTACATCTGGGTGATCATGCGCTGGGTGAAGTCGGTGCCGAACAGCGAGAAGTGGATGTGCGCCGGGCGCCAGGCGTTGTGGTGGTTCTTCCACGGGTAGGGTGCCGGCTTGATGGTGGTGAAGGAGTATTCGCCGTTCGGGCCGGTGATGGCGCGTCCCACGCCGGTGAAGTTCGGATCGATCGGGGCCGGATGCTGGTCGCGCTTGTGGATGTAGCGTCCGGCGGCATTGGCCTGCCAGATTTCCACCAGCTGCCCGGCCACCGGGCGGCCGTCGCCATCGAGCACGCGGCCGGCGACCACGATGCGCTCGCCGATCGGCTCGCCGTTGTGCTGGATGGTCAGATCCGATTCCAGCGCATGCACGTCGCGCTGGCCGAAAGCCGGGGAGTGCAGCTCAATGGTTTCCGGGTCAGCGTGGTGCAGGTTCTTGGTCGGGTGGCGCAGCAGCGAGGAGCGGTAGGGCGCGAAGTCGACGCGCGGCTGGGTTTCGGCTTTCTTGCCCGCCATGACCTCCTGGCGGTAGGCCTCGTGGAGATCGGCGATCTCGCCGCTGATTTCTTCCTGGCTGGCGGTGGTTGCCGCAGGGTCCAGAAGATGCGAGTTGTTGAAGGACTCGGCTTCGGTGCGGTCCTGCGGTGCGGTTTCGGTGCTCATTGCGGGCTCCTTTCTAAGGTGCGGAGGATGGTTAGAGGTTCTAAGCGTGGGGCCAGCCGGTGTAGGACTCGGCCAGGTACTGCTGGCCGAACCGCGAGGAGGTGACGGTTTCCAGCTCGCCCAAGGCGCGCTTGGCCATGAACGGGTCCCCGCCAACCGGGGTGTGCAGCATGGAAGTCATCCAGTAGGAGAAGTTCTGCGCCTTCCACACCCGCTTCAGCGCCAGGTCCGAATAGCCGTCCAGCAGCTGCTCGCTGCCGGTGGAGAAGTAGGAGTCCAGGGCCTCGAAGAGCACCTTCACATCGGCGAAGGCCAGGTTCAGGCCCTTGGCTCCGGTGGGCGGGACGGTGTGCCCGGCATCGCCGATCAGGAACAGGCGCCCGTGGGAGAGCGGTTCGCGCACGAAGGAGCGGAAGCCCAGGACGGTCTTGTCGAAGATTTCCCCGGTTTTCAGCTGGAAGCCATCCGGTCCGTCCACGCGCTTTTGCAGCTCGGCCCAGATGCGGTCATCGTTCCAGGCGTTCACGTCTTCGTTCGGGTCGCATTGGAAGTACATGCGCTGCACGGTGTCGCTGCGCTGGGAGATCAGCGCGAAGCCGTGCGGGGAGTTCGCGTAGATCAGCTCCGGGGCGGATTTCGGTGCTTCGGTGAGGATTCCGAACCAGGCGAAGGGGTAGGCGACCTTGAAGTCCTTGCGCAGGGTTTCGGGCATCTGGCGGCGGGCGAAGGAGCGCGAGCCGTCGGCGCCGACGATCACATCCGCATGCACCTCGAAGAGGTTGCCCTGCGCATCGGTGAAGCGGAACTTCGGGGTGGAGGTCTCCAAGTCCAGGATCTCGGTGACTTCGCAGGAGTACCGCACATCGCCCTGGTCGCGTTGGCGCGCCGCGGCCAGGTCAACGAAGACCTCGTTCTGCGCGTACAGGGTGACGGTGGCATCGACCAGGTCGCGGAAGTCCAGCGGGTGGGATTCGCCGTTGAAGCGCAGGTCGATGCCGGCGTGCTCGTCGCCGTGGGTCAGGACCCGTCCATCCACGCCGGACTCGGTGAGCATCTTGACCGCTTGGGCTTCGAGGATTCCGGCACGGTGGGTGTTGCGGATGGCCTCGTGGTCGCGCATTTCCACGACGATGTTCTCGATGCCGGTTTTGGCCAGCAGATGCGAAAGCATGAGCCCGGCTGGGCCGCCGCCGATGATGCCGACCTTGGTCTTGAGGATGCGCGGATTCTGAACCATGGGACCCTGCCTTGCTGTCGTCTGGACCAGCAACCGAGCGCCCGGCTGCGTTGCCGGACCGATGCATGTGGTCTAAGGAAGTAAGAAGAACTTCCATCAGGATGCGGTGCATGCGACCCGGCAGGCAGGCGCATTCTCAATGAATGAGAATACTTCCGGCGTCGCTACTCGGCCTCGGCCAAGGCGACGCGGGATAGCAGGTCGCGCAGCTGAAGGCGTTCGCCCGGGGTGAGCGCCTCCAGGGTCTCATCCTCATTCTGCTTCGTGACCTTCCTGGCCTGCGCATAGAGCTTCCGCCCGGCAGCGGTGGCCACGATGACCTTGGAGCGGCGATCCTTCGGATCCGGCATGCGCGAGACCAGCCCTCCGGATTCCAGGCCGTCCACCAGGGGGACGATCTGGCTCGGGTCCAGGGCCAGGAACTCTGCCAGGTCGCGCTGGGTCGGCATGATGTCGCTGCATGCCAAAGAAAGCACGGAGTAGGAGCGCACCTTCAGGCCGAGGGGCTTCAGTGCGTGGTTGGCTCGGCTGGACCCCAGGGAGCGCATGCGCGCCACCAGGAAGTTCAGCTCCTGCACGAGGTCGCATTTCATGAACTGCTCTTCCTTCGCTGATTTGGCAGTGATTTTGCTGCTCACTCCATTATCCTCACTTTTCATGAAAAAATAAACCATTGACTTTCTCAAGGATTAAAGTTCTTATGTATGTAGTCAAGGTTCCCACTTTTCACCGAGGGGGAGCAATCGAAACACCCATTGAAATGGAGAACTCATGTCGCTAGCAGGGAAAGTTGCCATCGTCACCGGAAGCGGACGCGGACTAGGTCTGAGCTACGCGCAAGAATTGGCTCGCCAGGGCGCTGCGGTCATCATCAACGATGTTGACCCAGCGGCTGTGGAAGCGGCCGTTTCCTCCATCGCCGAGGCCGGCGGCAAAGCCGCAGGCGTCGTAGCGGCGGTGGGCTCCACTGAAACCGCCAAGGCACTGGTTGCCGGCGCGGTGGAGAACTTCGGCCGCCTGGATATCCTGGTGACCAACGCAGGCGTGCTGCGCGACAAGTCGCTGCTGAAAATGACCGACGAGGACTTCGACCTGGTCATCAACGTCCACTTGCGCGGCACCTTCACCTGCGTCCGCGAGGCCTACGGCTACTTCAAGGAGAACAATGTCTCCGGCCGTATCATCGCCATTGGCTCGCCCACCGGCCAGCGCGGCAATTTCGGCCAGAGCAACTACGCTGCGGCCAAGGCCGGCATCGTGGGCATGGTGCGCACCTGGGCCATGGAAATGAAGCGCGCCGGCGTCACCGCCAACGCCGTCATCCCGGTGGCCGCTACCGAAATGACCAAGACCGTTCCGTTCTTCGCCAAGGCCGTCGAAGCCGATGAGCGCGGCGAAGCCATGCCGGACTTCTTCCGCAAGGACCTGGGCTTCGGCACCGCCGACGACGTGGCCGGGCTCATCGCCTACCTCGCCTCCGAGGAAGCTGGCGGCATCACCGGCCAGGCCATTGGCGCCGGCGGCGACCGGCTGCAGCTGTGGAGCCACCCCGAGGCCATCGAATCGGAATTCCACGACGGCGGCTGGGACTATGCAACACTGCAGGAACGGTTCCCGTTCGCGGGCAACCAGCAGTCCGTCGGCGAGAAGTTCCCGGAGCTTCCTGGAGAACTCCGCCCGGAACCAGCCAAGTAACGCCCGGAGGAAAAGCCATGACTGCACGTTATGAACTCGGAATCGACTTCGCGGCGCTGGACGCCATCGACATGCATGTGCATCTTGAAGTCGATGAATGCGGCCACAAGGCCATGCCGGAAGACCTCTTCGAGGCCTCGGCAGCGTATTTCAAGTCAGCGGACCGGACCCCGTCCATCGACAGCATCGCGCAGTTGTACCGCGACCTGAAGATGGCCGCAGTGGTCTTCACCGTCGATGCGCGCACCGCGCTGGGGCATGATCCGAACTCCATCGAGGATCTGGTGGAAGGCTGTGCCCGGAACAATGACGTGCTGATTCCCTTCGGCTCGGTTGATCCGCGCCGCGGGCAGCAGGCTATTGACGACGCGCGGTACCAGGCCGAGTCCCTGGGAGTGCGCGGCTTCAAATTCCACCCGTCATTGCAGGGCTTCGACCCAAGCAATGAGAGCTTCTACCCGCTGTGGGAGACGCTGCAGGAACTGGGCCTGCCATGCATTTTCCACACCGGGCAGAACGGGATGGGTGCCGGACTTCCCGGCGGTCGCGGCATCAAGCTGCGCTATTCCAACCCGATGCTGCTGGACGATGTGGCCGCGGACTTCCCGAACCTGGCCATCGTCATGGCCCACCCTTCGGTGCCCTGGCAGGACGAGGCGAATTCCATTGCCACCCACAAGGCTAATGTCTACATCGACCTGTCGGGCTGGAGCCCCAAGTACTTCCCGGCCTCGCTGGTGAAGATGGGCAATAACGTGCTCGCGCGCAAGCTGCTGTTCGGCACCGATTTCCCGCTGATCACTCCGCAGAAATGGCTTGGCGCCTTTGCCGAGCTGGACCTGAAGGATGAAGTCCGCCCGGGGATCCTGAAAGGCAATGCGCTTCGCGTGCTGGGGGTGCAGGGCTGATGGAAGCAGTGGCCACCAGCGATTTCTACGGATTCAAGGATCTGCTCAGCGAGGCGGAGCGCGATGCCCTGTCGCGCCTGCGTGCCCTTTTGGAAGAGCATGTGGGCCCGGTACTCGACGACTACTGGGAGCGTGGGGAATTCCCGGAGCAGATTATCGCGCCGCTGGTCGACGCCCAGCTGATGGAACCTGCCGAAGTCCTGGAAGCGGGCCAGCGCCCCTCGGGCCTCTATGCCGGTTTCCGCAACTTCGAGCTGGGCCGCATGGATGCCTCGGTAGCCACCTTCTACAACGCGCAGTCGGGCCTGTTCCGCACCACGGTGAATCTGGGCGGAAGCCCAGAGCAGGTTGCGCAGCTGGAACCGCAGATCACTTCCTTCGCCTATAAAGGAGTGTTCGCGCTGACCGAGCCGGACCACGGCTCGGA
This sequence comes from Glutamicibacter sp. NPDC087673, assembly GCF_044743255.1. Classification (NCBI taxonomy): domain Bacteria; kingdom Bacillati; phylum Actinomycetota; class Actinomycetes; order Micrococcales; family Micrococcaceae; genus Glutamicibacter; species Glutamicibacter sp. NPDC087673. Next base: position 139,620 of record NZ_JBIUWB010000005.1, on the reverse strand, counting down.
TATCGCCGGAGGGCTGGCGACCTCGGCAAAGCAGGCGCAGCGCGACGGGGAAGCTGGCTGGCTGATCAACGGCGCAAAGCGCTGGATCGGTGGCGCCAGCCAAGCCGACGTGCTGGCAGTTTTCGCCCGCGACGAGGCCGACTCGCAGGTCAAGTGCTTCCTGGTGCCAACGGACGCGCCCGGCGTGAAACTGAGCAAGATCCCGGGCAAGACCAGCCTGCGCATCATGCAGAACGCCGACATCGAGCTTGCCGATGCCTGGGTCCCGGCCGCCGCGCGGCTGGCGGAGATCAACTCCTTCGCGGACGTCGCTGCGTGCCTGCGCAATATGCGCTCGGATGTCGCCTGGATTGCCACCGGCGTGTGCTTCGGGGCCTATGAATCGGCCCGCGACTACGTCGCCAAGCGCAGCCAGTTCGGCAAGCCGCTGGGCTCCTTCCAGCTCATCCAGGAAAAGCTGGCGCATATGCTCTCCAACGCCACCGCCTGCCTGGCCATGGTGGTGCGCCTGACCCAGCAGCAAGAAGCCGGCATCTACCGCGACGAGAACTCGGCGATGGCCAAGATGTTCACAGCCCGGATGCTGCGCGAAACCGCGGCCCTGGCCAGGGAAGCCTGCGGCGGCAACGGCATCCTGCTGGAGAACAACGTGGCCCGCCACCACGCCGATGCCGAAGCCATCTATTCCTACGAAGGCACCCACGAAATCAACTCGCTGATCATCGGGCGGGCAATTACCGGGGTCAGCGCCTTCCGCTGAATCCGGCAGCAACGAACTTCCGCAAACAACCAACACAACACCAGGAGAAACACCATGGCACCGACCATTTTGGATTACGCAGACCTCGCCACCGCACAGGGCAAGGACCTGGGCTACAGCGAATACCGTGTGGTCACCCAGGAACAGGTCAACACCTTCGCTGACGCGACCGATGACCACCAGTGGATCCATACCGATCCGGAAAAGGCCAAGGACGGGCCATTCGGCGGACCGATTGCCCATGGCTATTTGACCCTGAGCCTGCAGATCGCCTTCTGGACCGAGCTCTTCGATGTCACCGGCGTGAAGACTAAGGTCAACTACGGCCTGGAAAAAGTCCGCTTCCCGTCTCCGGTGCCAGTGGGCTCCAAGGTCCGCATGAAGGCCGTAATTGCCGAAGTGGAAGAGGTCAAGGGCGGATACCAGATCGCAGTGGACCAGGTGGTCGAAGTGGAGGGCGGCACGAAGCCGGCCGTTGTCTCCCGCGGCCTCTACCGCTTCTACGCCTAGGGCGCAGCGCTGCTGGGCCAGCGCGATAGCCGCAACGATCGACCTAATGAAAAGAGTGACAGATGTTGAATAAGGGGTTTGGCAACTGGATCCACCGGCGCCGGGTGAAGTCCGCGCAGCAGGTTGCGGTGATCCACGCGGGAGTCAGCCTGAGTTACGCTCAGCTGGCAGAACGCATCGACAAGCTCAGCAGTGCCCTGGCAGCCCAGGGGATTACCCGGGGCAGCCGCGTGGCGTTCCTCGGGGCCAACCACACTGCTTATCTGGAGACCATGTTCGCCGCCACGCAACTCGGTGCGTTGTTTGTGCCGCTCAATGTGCGCTTGGCTCCCCGGGAGCTGAACTTCGCCTTGCGCGATTCGGGCAGCGAAGTGCTGGTCTATATCCAGAACTTCGCTGATGAAGCGCAGGCGGCCATTGCCGGCAGCCCGGTGGCCCGGGCCTGGGACGTCGCGCTGGTTCCTTGCGAAGACAGCTCCTATGAGCGGGCTTTGCAGGCCGGCGATGCCGCGCACGGGGACATCGCCGTGGAACTCGAAGACCCGGCCATCATCCTCTACACTTCGGGAACCACTGGCACGCCCAAGGGCGCGGTGCTCACCCACGCGAACATGACGTGGAATTCCTACAACGTGATCGTGGACTACGACATCACCAGCAAATCGGTGGTCCTGCTCATCGCTCCGCTGTTCCACGTGGCGGCCCTGGGCATGGGCGCCCTGCCGATGCTGCTCAAGGGCGGAACTGTGGTTTTGCAGGAGCGCTTCGAACCCGCTGCCGTCCTGGATGCGGTGGAACGCTACCAGGTCACCCAGCTTTCCGGGGTGCCAACCACCTTCCAGCTCCTGGCCGAGCACGAAAAGTGGGCGGACACCGATTTGTCCTCGCTGCAAATGCTCACCTGCGGCGGCTCGGCCGTGCCACTGCGTGTACTGGAAGCCTACGAGGCCCGCGGGTTGGGGTTCAGCGGCGGATACGGGCTGACTGAAACCGCACCGGGAGCCACCTTGCTGCAAGCCGCGCATTCCCGCCCGAAAATGGGCTCGGCAGGTTTGCCGCACTTCTTCACCGATATCCGCATTGCCGATTCCCTGGGCAACGAGCTGCCCGCCGGCGAGGTGGGCGAAATCCTGATCAGCGGTCCCAATGTCATCCAGGAATACTGGAACCGCCCTGAAGCTAGTGCCGGCGCCTTCTACGAACCCGACTGGTTCCGTTCCGGGGATATCGGGCATGTGGACGCGGAAGGCTTCCTGTTCATCTCGGATCGCCTGAAGGACATGATTATTTCCGGCGGTGAGAACATCTACCCGGCGGAAGTGGAGCAAGCCATCATGGAGCTGCCCGAAATCGAGTCTGTCGCGGTCATTGGGATCCCGGACGATAAATGGGGCGAGGTGCCGCGTGCGATCGCCGTGCTCAAGCCGGGAAGCTCGCTGAGCCAGGAGGAGATCGTGGCCCATCTCAATGGCCGGCTGGCCCGCTACAAGATTCCGCGCACCGCAGTATTCCTCGATGAACTGCCGCGCACGGCCAGCGGAAAGATCCGCAAAGCCGATCTGCGCAAAGCAATACAGTTGAGGGTTTCCAGCCCGGGCGTTGATGGCAGCGTCCGGGCTGGAAACCATTGACCATCGGCCAGGATCTGGCCTGCAGCCTTAGAAGTTAAATCATTACAAGGTCAACCATTGACTTTTTCAATGATTACCCTAGTCTGGTTATGTGTCTCAAATCACACGCTTTTCGCGGTCTGCCACTCGGGACCGGGGCACTGGCTTTCTAGGGGGAAATATGAATAAGCGCTGGTCTACATTACTCGCAGGTGCGGCAGTCCTGTCACTGGGCCTGGTTGGCTGCGGCGGAGGGTCGCTCTCCGGCTCGGGGGAAGCCGAAGGAAGCGATGCCGCGGCCGCCGAAGACGGCTCGCTGACCAAGATCACCGTGGGCATCCTGCCCATCGCACCGTCGGTAGCAGTGCAGCAGGGCATCGATACCGGCACCTTCGAGAAGCACGGCCTGGATGTCGAGCTGAGCACCTCCAACGCCGGAGCGGCAATGCTGCCCGCAGTTTCCACCGGCGAACTGGCCATTGCCGTAGGAAACCCGCTATCGGTGATGACCGCAGCGGACAAGGGCCTGGACATGAAGATCGTCACCGGCTACTCCGAGTCCCGCAGCTCAGGCGAAGATGCCAACGGCGTAGTTGCCCGCAAGGACTCGGCAATCAGTGGCTGGAAGGACCTGGCAGGCAAGACCACCTCGGTCAACGCGCTGCGCACCCAGGGCGATCTGACCATCATGGAATCGGCGGAGATGGCCGGAGCCAATCCTGGGGACCTGAAGTTCAGCGAAATGCCGTTCCCGGATATGGAAGCCCAGCTGGACCGCGGCAACGTCGACGCGATCTGGGTCCCAGAGCCATTCCTCTCCCGCGCGCTGGCCAACAAGGACAACGAGCTGGTGGGCTACCCGAACCAGGATGCCATTGCCGGCATGCCAACCATGGTCAGCTTCACCAGCGGCAAGTTCGCCGAGGAGAACCCCGAGGTCATCACGAACTGGAAGGCCGCGATGGCAGAAGTTCTCGAAACGGCTGAAAGCGATCCGGATGCCGCCCGCGCCATGCTTCCCGATTTCATCAACATGGACGCCAAGGTGGCCCAGGGACTGCTGATGGAAACCTGGCAGGCTGAAACCCCGCTTCCCGAGCTGACCAAGCTCGGCGAGCTGGCGGCCAAGTTCGGATTCCTAGATAAGGCCCCGGACATGGACCAGCTGGTCATCAAGTAATCCAACTGCTTTGCACTCATGCTGCTGCGGCCCCGGGAAGCCGGGGACGCAGCGGCAATCGCACCACAATGGGGGAATTCGCCATGAAACACTCGCTCAAGTTCGCACTCGCTTCCATCTCAGTGCTCGCGCTGGCCGCCTGCAGCTCCGGTTCACCCAGCGGAGGAGCAGACAACTCCGCCGATGCCCAGGGCTCGCTAGAGCAAATCACCGTCGGCGTGATCCCGATCGTGGATACCGCACCCATCTGGCTCGGGGACGCCAAGGGCTTCTTCGCTGACGAAGGCCTGGATTTGGAAATCGAAACCGCCACCGGAGGCTCGGCCATCGTCCCGGGCATCCAATCCGGAAGCTACGATTTCGCCTTCTCAAACCTCATTTCCGTGATGGTCGCCAATGACAAGGGCCTGGACATGAAATTCGTTGCCAATGGCATCTCCACCACGGGAGATGGCACCTCGGATGTCGGCTCCGTGCTGGTCAAGGGCGATTCCAAGATCTCCTCGCCGAAGGACCTGGCCGGCAAGAAGGTATCGGTCAACAACCTGTCGAATATCGGCGACACCACCATCAAGTCGATCGTCGAAGAAGACGGGGGAGACCCGGGGAGCATCGAATTCGTCGAGGGCCCATTCCCTGATGCCCCGGCAGCGCTGGAGAACGGCATTGTCGATGCGGCCTGGATCCTGGAGCCATTCCAGAGCTCGGCCCTGGACGCCGGAGCGAAAATGCTGTCGGCGAACTTCGCCGAATTCGATCCGGAGCTGGATGTTGCCGGCTACTTCACTTCGGCGCAGTATGCGCAGGAAAATCCCGAGGTGGCGCAGAAGTTCACCAGGGCGATGAACAAGTCGCTGGACTACGCGCAGCAGAACCCCGACGAGGTCCGCGACATCGTCGGCACGTACACCAAGATCAGCGAGGAAGTCCGCGCTGAAATGGTGCTGCCGCGCTTCCGCACCGACTTCAACCGCGAGGCCGTGCAGAAGCTCGGCGACGCGGCGCAAAGCTACGGGACCTTGTCCAAGCCGGTTGACTTGGAAAAGCTGCTGCCATGAGTGCCACGAGCGCAGCACCTGCGAGGGCGCGCAGGGCCAAGCGCGCAAGAACCGGATCGGCGGTGCCCAACGGGGTGTGGGGGCTGATCGGCATCGTGATTTTCCTTGGCATCTGGGAACTGCTCCCGGCCCTGGGAATCGTCCAGGCCGCCTACCTGCCGCCGGCTTCAGAAGTGCTGATGACACTGTTCGCCGATTTCATGCTGACGGCCTTCTGGGTGGCTGTGGGCGAGACCCTGCTCGCCTGGTTCATCGGGTTGGCCATCGCCGTGCTGCTGGCCCTGGTGCTGGGCTTGGCCATCGGCATGTCGTCCTTCCTGCGCCGCGCCACCAACTCCACCATCGAATTCCTGCGCCCGATTCCATCGGTGGCGCTGATCCCGCTGGCGGTGCTGATGTTCGGCACGAAGATCGAGTCCTCTCTGATGCTGATCATCTACGCCTGCTTCTGGCAGGTGCTGATCCAGGTGCTCTACGGCGTGGCGGACGTGGACAACGTGGCGATGCAGACAGCCCGCTCCTACGGGTTCTCCCGTTTCCAGCGCATTCGCGACGTCATTTTCCCCACCATGCTGCCGTACCTGATGACCGGCATCCGCCTGGGAGCAGCGGTAGCGCTGATCCTGGCGATCACCGCGGAACTGATCATCGGTTCCCCGGGGCTGGGCAAGGAAATCCAGCTGGCCCAATCCGGCGGCGCAATTGCCGGAATGTACGCGCTGATCGTGGCCACCGGCCTGCTGGGCGTGGTGATCAACCTGTGCATGCGCGTGGTCGAGAAGCGCGTGCTCTCCTGGCATGCCTCTGTTCGAGGAGAAGTCATCGCATGAGAACCCTGAAGTCATTGACCTTCCTCGTGGCCCTGCCTATCCTGCTGGTCCTCTGGTGGGTTGCCGCCACCCTGGGCGGAGCGAGCTTCTTCGTTCCCACCCCGGCCGACCTGGTCAGGACCTTTATCGAGACCTGGATCGGCGAACGGATGTTCACCGATGTGCTGCCAAGCATTCAGCGGCTGGTCTTCGGCGTGCTCGGGGCCATCGTGCTCGGCGTGCTGCTGGGCCTGCTGGTGGGCTTGAACCGCACCGCACGGGCCATCACCGAGCCGGTCTTCGAATTCTTCCGCGCCTTGCCGCCGCCGGTGCTGATTCCGGTGCTGATGCTGCTGGTGGGCATCAACGACGGAATGAAGATCGCAGTCATCATCTCCGGAGCCATTTGGCCGGTGCTGCTGAACACCATCGAAGGCGTGCGCGCCATCGACCCGGTGCAGAACGAAACAAGCCGTTCCTACGGGATCAGCGGTTTCTCGCGGATCCGCTACCAGGTGCTGCCCAGCGCCACCCCGACCATCATGGCCGGCATCCGCCAGTGCCTGTCGATCGGGCTGATCCTGATGGTCATTTCCGAGATGTTCGCGTCCTCCTCCGGGCTGGGCTTCGCGATAGTCCAGTTCCAGCGCTCCTTCGCTGTTCCGGAAATGTGGTCCGGCATCGTGGTGCTGGGTCTGATCGGTGTCATCATGTCATTTATTTTCCAGTGGATCGAACGCCGCGTGCTGCGCTGGTACAACGGTCTGAAAGAGGTTGAAAATGCTGTCTAGCCAGAATGGAACCACCGGTGGACGCACCTTGCCAGAAGGCGAAGCGCTGCTTTCGGTTCGTGGCCTGAAGAAGGTCTACCACACTGACGGCGGCGATATCGAAGCCGTCCGCGACCTGACCTTTGACCTGGGGCACGGGGAGCTGGTCTGCCTGGTGGGCCCTTCGGGCTCGGGCAAGACCACCTTGCTCAAGTGCATTGCCGGGTTGCTGGGCGCCACCAGCGGCGAAGTGCTGCTGGACGGCCAGAAGGTCACGGGGCCGCCCAAGAAAATGGCTGTGGTCTTCCAGGAATACGGCCGTTCGCTGTTTCCGTGGCTGCGCGTGGCCGACAATGTGGAGCTGCCTCTGAAGAATGCCGGGGTGCCCAAGGCCGAGCGCAAGAAGCTGGTCGACGAGGCGCTGGAGGCCGTGGGGCTGGCCCATGTGCCCAAGTCCTATCCTTGGCAGCTCTCCGGCGGCATGCAGCAGCGCGTGGCGATTGCCCGCGCGGTGGCCTACCAGCCAGAGGTATTGCTGATGGATGAGCCGTTCGCGGCCGTTGATGCTCAGACGCGTGCTGACCTCGAGGATTTGATCCGCAATGTCTGGAAGAAGCTGGGCGTGACGGTGCTGTTCGTGACCCACGATATCGACGAGTCGATCTACCTGGGCGAGCGGGTGATCATTCTTTCCTCGTCGCCGACCGTGGTGCAGGAGGATATTGCCATTGACCTGCCGGCAGAGCGCGACCAGCTGGAGACCCGGTCGCTGCCGCGGTTCACCGAACTCCGCCACCACGTCTATGCCGAAATCCAGAAGGCCAAGCAGGGGCATCGTCCGGAGGAAGCCAAGACGAAGTTCTTGACGGACCCCAAGTAGCAAGCTGAGCCGCCGGTCCTTGCGGGACCGGCGGCTTTCCTGCGCCCGCCAGCAGCTCTCAGGCGTTCAAGCAATCGATGAGTTCCAGCCCGCGCGTAGCCCATTGGATTTCGGCTTCTGCCCGGGCAATCAGGCCCTCGTAGGTGAACCGCTTATAGGCGACCGTCGCTTCCCAATCCTTGCGCGGCGTGCTCTTCAATCGCTTGGCGAGCATGGAGTTCGAACCTTGCTCCAATTCGGTGATCCGTTCCTGCCATTGCTTGAGCAGGGACTGGTGATGAGCGATATGCCCTCGCATTTGCTCACGTGCGGCCTCGGGTTCCGCCCACTCCAGGTAAGCCGCTTTGAGATGCGCCGGATCGCGGGTGCGTGCGTACTCCAGCGGGGTGTTCATCCAGCCCTTGAATTGGGCAACTCCCTGCTGGGTGATGGTGTATTGCCGTTTCTTTCCGCGCGGACCCCACGGTACATCCTGGCCCGTGATGAGCCCCTCGGATTCCATGCGTTTCAGCTCGGGGTAGATCTGCGAGTCCGGTGCGTGCCAGACGTGCCCGACCGAGGATTCGAAGACTTTATACAGGTCGTAGCCGGTCATTGGCTCAACTGTCAGCAGCGAAAGCAGCGCGTTGCGAAGACTCAAAATCGCCTCTTTCCGGAAATGTGTTGCCAATCACTATGTGTATAGCTATTCTAATGGCATGCAAACTATCTATGTGCATAGATAGTTTGCCGAATTCCACCCTTGAGCAAATCACATACTGGATCCGCCATGGCTGAGCGCAGCCGGGTCCGCCATCGAGAGGACTGCCATGACCGAGGTTGCAGCCAAGAGCACCACCACCGCCAAGATCATGGGCCACCCGCTCAATGCCTGGTACGTAGCGGCATGGGACCACGAGGTCACGCGCAAGCCCATGTCCCGCACCATCGCCAAGCGTCCGGTAGCCCTTTACCGCACCGAAGACGGCAAGGCCGTGGCGCTGGCCGATTCCTGCTGGCACCGGCTGGCCCCGCTGTCCATGGGCAAGACCGTAGGCAAAGACGGACTGCAGTGCCCCTACCACGGCATCGTCTACAACTCCGCTGGCCGCTGCGTCTCCATGCCCGCCCAGGAGACCATCAACCCCTCGGCCACCGTTCCCTCCTTCCCCCTGGTCGAGCGCTACCGCTACGTGTGGATCTGGATGGGCGACCCATCCTTGGCAGACCCGGATCGGGTCCCGGACATGCACCAGATGTCTTCCGACCAATGGGCAGGCGACGGCATGACCATTGCCGCGGACTGCAACTACCAGCTGATCCTGGACAACCTGATGGACCTGACCCATGAGGAATTCGTGCATTCCTCCTCGATCGGCCAGGATGAGCTCAGCGACTCGGAATTCATCACCACGCACGAGGGCAACAAGGTCACCGTCACCCGCTGGATGCACAATATCGATGCACCGCCGTTCTGGCTGAAGAACATGCGCGATAAGTTCCCGGGCTTCGAGGGCAAGGTAGACCGCTGGCAGATCATCCACTTCGAAGCACCGGCAACCATCACCATTGACGTGGGTGTGGCCAAGGCCGGCACCGGAGCACCGGAAGGCGACCGCAGCCAAGGCGTGAATGGTTTCGTCGTGAACACCATTACCCCGGAAACCGATCGCTCCTCGCACTACTTCTGGGCGTTCATGCGCAACTACTGCCTTGACAGCCAGCTGATCACCACCCAGCTGCGTGACGGCGTGCATGGCGTCTTCGGCGAGGACGAAGCGATGCTCAAGGCCCAGCAGGAAGCCATCGATGCCAACCCGGACTACGAGTTCTACAACCTGAACATCGACGCCGGAGGCATGTGGGTCCGCCGCATCCTCGAAGGCATGCTCGCAGCCGAAGCAAACCAGTCCGCCCGCGCCTAGCCGGTTCCCTCGCTCAAACTGAAAGGTTGGTGCCAACGCAATGGCAGCGACGAATATTGAAGTCTGGCAGGACGCGGCAGTCACCCGCATCGTGGAGGTGGCCGACGGGATCAAGCGCATTGAACTCGCCCCGCAGCTGCCCAAGCGCGCCGAGCCAGGCTCCCACATTGATCTGGCGGTACAGATCAACGGCAATGATGCCAAGCGTTCCTACTCCGTAGTTGAATCCAGCGCCGACGGAACAACTCTGGCGATCAGCGTGCTCAAGGCGCCGCTGTCCCGGGGCGGATCGACCTACATGCACGAGCTGTCGGTAGGGGACCGGCTGCAGATCACCCAGCCATTGCAGAACTTCCCGCTGCGCGTGGGAGCCAAGCACTACATCCTGCTGGCCGGGGGTGTTGGCATCACCGCCATGGCGAATATGGCTTCGGTGCTCAAGGGATTGAAGGCTGACTACACGCTGGTTTTCGCCGGACGCAAGCGTTCGGCCATGGCCTACCTGTCCGAACTGCAAACCGAGCACGGTTCCCGGCTGGAAGTCCACGTTGATGACGAGGGCACGTCGCTGAAGGTCAACGAGTTGCTTGGACGTGCTGGTCAGGAAACGGAACTGTACATGTGCGGGCCGATCCGGCTCATGGATGCGGTTCGCCGGGGCTGGGTAGAGCGCGAGCTGGAACCTTCGGCGCTGCGCTATGAAACCTTTGGCAACTCCGGCTGGCATGACCCCGAAGAATTCATTGTCCGGGTTCCCAAGCTGGGCCTGGAAGTGGCCGTTCCGCAGGGGCGGTCCATGCTTGAGGCCTTGGAAGATGCCGGGGCGCAGATGATGTCCGACTGCCGCAAGGGCGAATGCGGATTGTGCGAGGTGCGCATCACCGAGATCACCGGTCATATCGACCACCGCGACGTGTTCTACTCCGAACGGCAAAAACGCCAGTCGAGCAAGATGAACTGCTGCGTTTCACGGGCCATTACCTCGAAGACCGGCGCCAAAGCCGATGCCGCCACCGGTGGCGGGCCTGCTGTGGTCACCATCGAACCGAACTAGCTGAATTCCCATCTAGGCACCACCGCCGGCAGGCAGAAACGGCTCGGCGGGTGGCTTGGTGCACCCCGAAACTGGAGATAGTTCCCCATGGACATCAAGCAGAGAATTGAAAATTCACCGATGTCGGCCTTCCAATGGCTGGTCGTCGCAGTCTGCACTTTTTTGAACGCCCTCGATGGTTTTGATGTATTGGCCATGGCGTTTACCTCGAACCAGGTTTCCGAAGAATTCTCGTTGAACGGAGCCGCGCTGGGCGTGCTGCTGAGCGCGGGCCTCTTTGGCATGGCCGCTGGCTCGTTGTTCCTGGCCCCATTTGCCGACCTGTTCGGACGCCGCCCGATGCTGCTGGGCACCACCGCGCTCGCTTCGGCGGGCATGTTCCTCTCCGCCACCGCAGATTCCATGACGGCCCTTGCCATCTGGCGTATCGTCACGGGCCTGGGCGTCGGCGGCATCCTGGCATGCACCAACGTGATCACCAGCGAGTACTCAAATGGGCGCTGGCGCGGCATGGCCGTGAGCATCTACACCGCTGGCTATGGTGTCGGCGCCACCCTGGGCGGCATGGCCGCAGTCTGGCTGCAGGCGCACTATGGTTGGCGCTCGGTCTTCATCTTCGGCGGTGCGCTGACGATGGCTGCCTTCTTCGCCTTGTTGGCCGTCGTTCCGGAGTCCGTGGACTTCCTGCTAACCCGGCGTACCGCGCGAACCAGCCAGAAGCTGGGCCAGCTGGCACGCAAGATGCGCCTGGGTGCCGAGGACGTAGTCCTGCCCGAGCAGGGCAACGATGGATCAAAGGGAAGCGGCAACGCCGTGCTCGCGCTGTTCTCGCCGGATACCCGCCGGGTGACCACGGTGATCTGGGTTGCCTTCTTCGCCGTGATGTTCGGCTTCTACTTCGTGAACAGCTGGACCCCGAAGCTGCTGGTTACCGCGGGCATGACCGAAAGCCAGGGCGTGGTAGGCGGTTTGATGCTGACCCTGGGCGGCACCTTCGGTTCCCTGCTCTTCGGCGCATTGACTGCCAAATGGGCCGTCCGCAAGGTGCTCATCGCGTTCACCGTGCTTTCCTCGGTGCTCATGGTGGTCTTCATCTCGGCCGCCGGCATCCTCGCCCTGGCCTTCGTGCTCGGCGTCCTGGTCGGCATGCTGATCAACGGCTGCGTTGCCGGCCTGTATACCCTGGCCCCGGCCTCCTACGCTCCGCAATCGCGCGGAACAGGCGTCGGGTGGGCCATCGGCATCGGCCGGTTCGGCGCCATCCTCGCCCCGCTGGCTGCCGGCAGCTTGCTTGATGCCTCGTGGACCGCCGGCCAGCTCTACCTGGGCGTGGGCATCGTGGTGCTGGTTGCCGCGGCCGCCCTGGGGATGCTGCGCTCGCCGGGAACGGGCAACCGGCAGCAACCAGCCGCCGCAGATGCCGCTGCGCAGCCGGCCAAGGCCGAATAGCCCGGGCCTGCTGGACAATGGAAACAAGCACCCTTGAAAGGACCTGGAATGGAGCAGAACCCAACCCCGCCCGCACTGGACTTCGTGGCCACCATCGAGGTCGAGGTCAGTGAGACCATCGACATCGGCGCCACCGCACAGGGCATCCGGAGGGTGGCCCCGATCCGCGGCGGACGCGTAGCCGGCCCCGGGATCCAGGGCAAGGTGCTGGATGCCGGGGCCGACTTCCAGCGCTATCCGACCGCGGACTTGGCCCTGCTGGAAGCGAACTACGTCCTGGAATTGGAGGATGGACAGCGCATCCTGGTGGAAAACCGGGCGGTGCGCTCGGCGGACCCGGCAGACCTGGAGAAGATGATGGCCGGGCAGCAGGTGGATCCTTCCCGCGTCTACTTCCGTTGCGTCCCGTACCTCTCGGCCGATGACTCCGGGCCGCATGCCTGGATGAACCGCACCCTGTTCTTGGGCGTGGGCGAACGGCGCCCCGGCGGCGTGCGCATCGACGTGTTCCGGGTGCGCTAGGGCGCCGCCAAGGGCTGGCGAGCCCGGGCGGCAGCGCTCGGCTAGGCTGGGAGAAACCAGATTCCACTAAGGAGGTCCGCCGTGTCCTGCTGCCATCCTGCCCAGCGTCAGCACCCCGAAACCGGGTCCAGCGCCGCACCCGCGGCCGTGCCTGGGCTCCCGCAGGCCGGCATTGATCCGGCAACTCGCCAGGTTGCCGAGGTGGCGCTGCCCGCAGGCAGCTTCGCCATGGGGGATGCCTTTGGCGAAGGCTACGCGAAGGACGGGGAGGGGCCGGTGCACGCCGTGGCACTGTCGGGCTTCTCGATCGATGCCACCACGGTGACCAACGCGGAATTCGCCCGCTTCGTGGAAGCCACCGGGTACCGGACCGAGTCCGAGGCCTATGGCTATTCGGCGGTCTTCCACCTGCTGGCCCAGGCCCCGGACAAGGACATCCTGGGCAGCGCCGAAGGTGCCGGCTGGTGGCTCACCGTGCGCGGGGCCAGCTGGGCGCACCCGCACGGTGCCGAATCCAGCTGGCGGCAGATTCCGCAGCATCCGGTGGTCCAGGTTTCCTGGAACGACGCGCAGGCCTATTGCGCCTGGGCCGGGCGTTTGCTGCCCACCGAGGCGCAATGGGAGTACGCCGCGCGCGGCGGGCTCGAATCCAAGCGGTACCCGTGGGGCGATGAGCTGCTCGGGCCGGAGGGCGAGCACCGGTGCAATATCTGGCAGGGCGAATTCCCGGTGCGCAACACCTGTGCGGATGGTTTTCTGGGCACCGCCGAAGTCCGTTCATTCCCGCCCAACGGCTTCGGGTTGCACGAGACGAGCGGCAATGTCTGGGAATGGTGCTCCGACTGGTTCCTGCCCAAGTACTACCGCAATTCTCCCGGTGCGGATCCGGCCGGGCCCACCATCGGGCACGGCCGGGTCATGCGCGGCGGATCCTTCCTTTGCCACGATTCCTACTGCAACCGCTACCGGGTTGCGGCCCGCACCTCCAACAGCGCGGACTCCGCCAGCAGCAATACCGGTTTCCGCACCGTCGCGCCGCGCAGCTAGCCAGCTGCGCGGCGCGGTGCGGCGGCTACTCGAAAGCGCGGGCCATGGCCCGGTCCAGGGCCAGGATCTGCTCCGGGTTGTAGTCGGCTTTCGGCCCCGGCGTATAGCGCACCTGGTGCAAGCTCCCGTTGTAGCGGAAGCAGCCGTGGCGCTCGGAAAGCTCCCAGTCCACCGGCCCGCCGCGGTCCAGCCCGACGCTGATCCCGGCGAAGGGCGCCATGCCGGCCAGCTGCAGCAGGCCATCGAGCCGGGCCGCTTCCACCCCGTCCACGAGCAGCCGGATATCCCAGCGCAGCCCGGGCCGGGCGCTGAACTCGGCCGTGATCTGCCGGTCGCCGGTGGCCAGGGGCGCGCTGGTGCGGCGCGTCGTGCCGTACTGGTTGTAGCCCAGATGCACCCGCCCGTCCTGGACGGACAGCACGTAGCCGCCGCCCTGGTCGCCGTGCGCCACGATGACGCCGGCGTCGTGCATCCGGTGCTCCAGCTGCGCATCTATGCTGAAGGAACGCAGCCGGGTCAGCTTGGCGCTGCGGAAGCGTTCCAGGCTCGGGGCGCCGGGACGCAGCGTGACCGGTTGCTCCAGGGCCAGTTCGGTGGCCGGGCGGTTGCGGTTCAACGAGCCGTCGTCATTGAGCGGGAAGACCTGGTTGCGCCAGCCGGCAGCCTGCCAGCGCTCGGCCAGCTCAAGGACCTTCAGCGGGTGGGCGGCAGCCAGGTCCATGGTCTCGGCGGGATCGGCGGCGACATCGTAGAGTTCCCAGGCGCACCGCTCCCAGCCGGGGCCGTTGGGCTCGGGGGCCACGGCCTTCCATTTGCCATCGATGAAGGCGCGGCGGCCGTTGAGCTCGGTGTACTGCTCGGTGTGCGCCGAGGGCTGCGAAGGATCGCGCAGCCAGGCATCGAATGGCACCGCGTCGCTTTCTTGCGCCGGCATTCCGTGGCGCTGACCCAGCGGCGCGATCCCGGCCAGATTCAGCAGGGTTGCGCCGATATCGGTTGCGTAGGCGTACTGGTGGCGGATCCCGTCATCGGCTGCGGACCGCGGAAGCCCGGCCGGCCAGGACAACAGCATCGGCACGCGGGTGCCTCCGCCGTAGGTGTGGGTCTTGTAGAGCCGGAACGGCGTGTTGGAGGCGTAGGCCCAGCCGCGCGGGTAGTGCGCATAGGCCCGTGGCCCGCCGATCAGTTCCGGGTCGCGGGCCACATCGGGATCCCAGCCTTCGGGCAGGCCGAAGCGCGGGGTGCCGAAGCGGCTGAAGTAGCTGCGCGTGCCGGTGTCCCCGCCCTCGGCGGTGGCCCCGTTGTCGGAGGTGAACATGATGATGGTGTTCTCGTATTCGCCGGTGGCCTTCAGGTGGCCGATGAGCCGGTCGAGGTTCTGGTCCACGTTGTCCACGGCCGCCGCGTACACCTCCATGTAGCGGGCGAACAGCTGCTGCTGCTCCGGGGCCAGCTCATCCCAGGGCGCCACCGCGGCTCCCGGCTCGGTGTTGCGCGGGGCGCAGGCGGTGCCTTCGGGGAACAGGCCTTCGGCGATCTGCCGGGCGAAGCGCGCGGAGCGCACGTGGTCCCATCCGGCGTCGTAGCGGCCTCGGTATTTTTCCAGGTCCGCGGGCTTGGCCTGCAGCGGGCCGTGCACGGCCTGGTGGGCGAAGTAGAGGAAGAAGGGCTTGGACGGGTCGTTGGCGCGCAGCTCGGTGAGCATCCCCAGCGCCTGGCCGGTCAAGTCGTCGGTGAGGTAGTAGCCCTCGGGGTATTCATCGACCACTACCTGGCTGTTGTCCCGCACCAGCCGGTGCGGGTTCAGCAGCGAGGTGAACCCGTCCATGCAGCCGTAGTAGCGGTCGAAGCCGCGGGCCAGCGGCCAGCTGCTCTTCTCTGCGCCATCGTGCATTTTCGATTCCACGGTCAGGTGCCACTTGCCGACCATGAAGGTCGCGTAGCCGCCGGCCCTGAAGCTCTCGGCTAGCGTTGGGGCGTCTTCGGGCAATTCCATGGCGGAATTGGGGAAGCCGGGGTCCATGTGCGGGACGTAGGCGAAGCCGGCGCGGTGCGGGTTCATCCCGGTGAGCAGGGCGGCCCTGGCCGGGGCGCACATCGGCGGGGTCTGGTAGTTGCCCAGCCGGTAGCCCTCCGCGGCAATCTCGGCTAGCGCCGGGGTGTCGATTTCCCCGCCGAAGGGGGAGATGTCGCTGTAGCCCATGTCGTCCATGAGCATCACGACCACATTCGGTGCGCCCTGCGGCGCGCGCACCGGGGGATTCCAGGCCGGGATGGACTCGCTAGCCTTCTGCGAGACCTCCCCGGTGAAGTTCGCGTAGCCGCGCACGGGGTACGGGCCGGAATTGATCTGTGCGGGCATGGGGCTGTTCTCTTTCTTCGGGATCTTGCTGGCGCATGAAGGGCACCCGCCGTCCACCGTATTGCAAAGGCGGTGGTCGGCGGGGGCCAACTGGCTGCTAGGAGAGGCTGGTTTTGGAGCTTTCGCGGGTCAGCAGCACCGCGCCCAGGCCGATGGCCATCACGAGCATCCAGAATACTGCGACCAGCCAGAATCCGCCGCCGCCGGCGATGACCAGCCCGGAAGCGATCATCGGGGTGAATCCGGCACCGACCACCGAGGCGCCCTGGTAGGCCAGCGAGGCGCCGGTGTAGCGCACGTGGGTGGGGAACTGCTCGGCGACAAAGGCGCCGATCGGCCCGTAGAGCAGGCCCTGGACCAGTCCGTTGCCGATCACGATGGCCACGGCGAAGCCCCACAGGGTGCCGTTGTTCAGCAGCGCCATCAGCGGGTAGGCCAGCACGATGCCGACGATTCCGGCGAGAACCAGCATCCGCTTGCGGCCCACGCGGTCGCTCATCCGGGCCGCCCAGAAGGTGACGATCAAGGTGAGCACCGCGCCGGCGGCCTTCCAGTTCAGCACCCCGGAGCGGTCCACGCCCTCGCCCACGGCCACCGAGACGCCCCAGACGGTGAGCAGCCCCTGGCAGCAGTAGAAGCTGACGGTGGCCAGCAGGGCCAGCACCACGGCGCGCGGGTGGTTGCGCAGCACCTCCAGCAGCGGCAGCTTGCGCTTCTCGCTGGCTTCGGCGAGCTTGCTGAACATCGGGGTCTCGGCGACCTTGAGCCGGATGACCAGGCCCACGGCAATCAGCGCCGCGCTGAGCAGGAACGGGATGCGCCAGCCCCAGATCAGGAACTGGTCCCCGGCGATGGCCGAGAAGGCGGAGACGACCAGGGTGGCCAGGATGGCGCCGGCCGGACCGCCGGCGTTGGCGAAGGAGGTGGCGAAGCCGCGCTTGGAGGCCGGGGCATGCTCCAGGGCCATGAGCGCGGCCCCGCCCCATTCGCCGCCGACCGCGATGCCCTGCACCACGCGCAGCAGCACCAGGGCGGTGGGGGCCAGGATGCCGATCTGCGCGGTGGTGGGCAGCAGCCCGATCAGCGTGGTGGCCACGCCCATCATCATCATGGACAGCACCAGCATCTTCTTGCGCCCGATCCGGTCGCCGAAGTGGCCGAAGACGATGCCGCCCAGCGGGCGGGCCACGTAGCCGGCGGCCAGGGTGGCGAAGGAGGCGAAGAGCCCGAAGGAGGGGCTGAGATCCGCGAAGAACACCTGGCTGAAGACGATGGAAGCTGCCGTCGCGTAGAGGATGAAGTCGTAGTACTCGATGGCGCTGCCGATGAAGCTGGAAGCGAGGATGCGGCGCATGTCCTTGGTGTTCAGCGAATCGGAGTGCAGGGAATGCGGCGTCCTTGCCGTCCCGGCGGTCTTGTTGCTCATGGGTGTCACCTTGGTGGTCGATGTGGCTTGGCTTGTAACAAGTGTGCTCCGCGACACACAATATGGATAATCAATTGAATCAATACAAACCATCAGAGGAACTTATGGCTGAGCTGACCCTGCGGCAATTCCAGTACTTCGTGGCGGTCGTTGACCACGGCTCGGTCACTGCCGCGGCCGCCGCCTGCCATATTTCCCAGGCCGCGGCCTCCATGGCCATCGCGCAGCTCGAGAAATCCCTGGGCGCCGACCTGCTGATCCGCAGCCGGTCGCGCAAGCTGCTGCCCACCGCGGCCGGCACCGAATTCGCCCGCCATGCCCGGTCGGTCCTGGAGCGCGTGGCCGAGGCCGAGCTGGCCGTGTCCGAAAGCGTCGAGCAGATGCGCGGCGCCCTGCGCGTCGGGTGCAGCCCGACGCTGGCGCCCCGGCTGGTGCCGCCGCTGGCCCAGTACTTCACCCAGCGGCACCCGTTGGTGGACCTGCGCATTTCCGAGGGAGCCCCGGGCCCGATCCAGGACGCCGTGCGCCAGGGGAAGCTGGATCTGGCCTTCGGCTATGCGTGGCAGACGGACGAGGACCTGCGCAGCGAGCATGTGGTCGATGTACACCTGCAGATCATGCTGCCCGCCGGGCACCGCTTCGCCGGGCGCGACTCGCTGCGGCTGGCAGAGATCGTTGAGGAGCCGGCGGTGATCCTCGATGTCCCGCCCACCGCCGAGCGGCTGACCGCGCTGGTCCAGTCGCACGGGCTGGAGCTGGACATCAGGTGGCGCAGCACCAGCATGGAGAATATCCGCTCGCTCGTGGGCCGCGGCTTGGGCTATTCCTTCGCCAACAGCGTGCCGGCCACCGGGACGACCTACGACGGGCTGGAGGTCGTCTATGTGCCGGTAGCCGATGCGATGGAGCAGAATTCGGTGGTGGCGGTATTGCCCGCCGGGCACACCATGCCGCGGCGGGTTGCCGCCGCGCTGGAACTGCTGCGCGAGGATACCGCGCAGCACGGCTGACACCTGCGCCGAAGCCGCGCGGGATTCAGTGGCGCAATGCGGCAGCCTCCTGGCCCTGCGCCCTGCGGGACTTGTCCACCAGCGGGCCCGAGCCCATCTCCGCATCCAGGTTCTGGATCTCGGAGCCGGAGCGGTCCTGCGAGCGTAGCAGCGCCGCCAGGGACATGGCGGAGAATGCCATCCACAGCACCGCCACCAGCCAGAGCTTCCCGCCGCCGGCGATCACCAGGGCGGTGGCGATCATCGGGGTGAACCCGGCGCCAAGGGTGGAAGCCAGCTGGTAGCCCACCGACGTTCCGGAATAGCGCACCGCGGTCGGGAACAGCTCGCCGGCGAAGGCGCCATAGGGCCCGGAGGTGAATCCCTGGACCAGGCTCAGTCCCAGCACGATGGCCAGCATGAAGGCCATGGTGCTGCCCATCTCCAGCAAGGCCATCACCGGGAAGGCGAGGATGATCGCGGCGATATTTCCCCAGATCAGGATGCGGCGGCGGCCCAGCCGGTCGCTGAGCTTGGAGGCGGTGATAATGGCCAGCACGGTGAAGACCCCGCCGATGGCCTTGATGTTCAGCACTTCGGTCTGGGCCAGGATGGCCTGCTGCACGGCGAAGGAAATCGCCCACGCGCCCATCAGCCCCTGGGCCATCTGGCCCGAGAGTCCGGCCACCACCGCGGTCATCAGCGGCTTGCGGTGGTTCCGGAACAGCTCGGCGATGGGGATGCGCTTCTTGGTTTTCTTCGCGGCGGCCGAGACCTCGGTGAAGATCCGGGACTCGGAAACGCGCATGCGGATGAAGATCGCCAGCATCATGAGCACCGCGGAGAAGACGAACGGCACCCGCCAGCCCCAGGAAAGGAATTCGGCCTTGGGCAGCAGCGACATCCCGGAGAGGATCAGCGTGCCCAGGATGGTGCCTGCCGGGGCGCCCATGTAGGCGAAGGCCGAGGCGAAGCCGCGCGAGCTCTTCTTCGAGTTCTCGAAGGCCAGCAGCATCGCCCCGCCCCATTCGCCGCCCACGGCCAGGCCCTGGAAGATGCGCAGGCTGACCAGCAGCACCGGTGCCCAGAGGCCGATCTGCGCGGTGGTGGGCAGCAGGCCGATGAGCGTCGAGGCGATGCCCATGGCCAGCACCGTGGTGATCAGGATGGCCTTGCGCCCGATCTTGTCGCCCAGGTTCCCGAAGATGAATGCGCCCAGCGGGCGGGCGATATAGCCCACTGCCAGGGTGCCGAAGGAGACGAACAGGGCCGCATTCGGATCCAGGCCGGCGAAGAACACCTGGTTGAAGACGATGCCCGCGGCCGTGGCGTAGAGGATGAAGTCGTAGTACTCCACCGCCGTACCCAGGAAGCTGGAGAACAGGATCCTGCGCATCTCCTTGGGGTTGGCGTGGTAGGTCGTGCCTTGCGGTGCCGGCGTTGCCGGTCCTGCGTGCGGGTTCTGGCTCATGGCCCTGTCCTTTCGGTGCTTTGCTGTGGATGCTAGTTGCTGCGGGTGCTGGCCGTGGCCGGCGCCGGGGTGGCGCGGGCGGCCGGCCCGAAGGGGATCACGTCGAGGTCATCGGGGATCGTGAGCCGCCCGCTGAAGGCCGTACGTGCTTCCTGCCAGGCTTCGGGAGGGCTGTAGCTGGGAACCAGATGGTGCAGGGCCAGGTGGGCGACCCCCGCTTCGGTGGCGATCCTGCCGGCCTGCGCGGCGGTGGTGTGGGCCCGGCGGTGGTGGTCCATGGTGGCCTGCAGCATCTGCGCGTCGGAGTACTGCGCGGCCAGGACCTCCAGGTTGATGGCCTCGTGCAGCAGCAGGTCGGTGCCCCGGGCCAGGGTGGCCAGGTTGGCGCAGGGAGCGGTATCCCCGGAGATCGTCACCGAACCGGCGGCGGTGTCGAAGCGGAAGGCGTAGGCCGGGGCCGTGGGGTGGTGGGAGACCAGGATGGCCGACACGGTGACGTTGCCGTCGCGGAAGACCTCGATGGGATCCATCGGCGGAGCCACATCGGTATCCGGGTCGAAGCCGAGCGACTCGGGCAGGCGGATTTCGCGCGGGTCGAATTGCACGGCCGGGGAGAGCGCCAGCGAATCGAAGATCCGGTCGTTGCAGTCGGTGGCGTAGGCGGAGAGGATCCCGGAGACCAGGCCTTCGATTCCGGGCGTCGGACGCGAGGGGGCAATGGGCTCGGGCACCGAGGTGGCCCGCGGGGACAGCGGCGGCAGCTTGCCGCGGTCGCCGGGACCCACGATCGGGATCGGCCCGCGCTCGGTGTTCTTCAGCTCGAAGGCGCCGAAGAGCAGCAGCGAAGGCAAATCCACGGTGTGGTCCGAGTGCATGTGGGTGATGAAGATCCCGCCCAGCTGCGGCAGCTGCAGCCCGGCCGCATTGGCCTGGCGCCCTGCGCCCTGGCCGCAATCGACCAGGTACCAGGTCTCGCCGACCACCACCGCGGTGGCGATGCCGAAGCGCGGGGTGCCGCGGTGGTCCTTCCACCAGCGCGGGCCGCCGGCGGTGCCCAGCGTGACGACGTAGGGAATCAGGTCGGCCGGTTCTTCGGATTGGCCCATGGCGGATCTCTCGCTTTCAACGGATGGTGCCGGGGAAGGGCTGCTTCCCCTGGTGCTCATTCCATCTTGGTGGCCCCCGTCACATTTGCCTAGCTAGAATTACTGCATACAGGCATAAGGAGAACTAATGAGTGAACTGACATTGCGGCAACTCGAATACTTCGCAGCGGTCGCCGAAACGCAATCCGTCACCCAGGCGGCGCGGCTGTGCCACGTCAGCCAGGGGGCGGTCAGCCTGGCCCTGGGGCAGCTGGAGCAGGCGCTGGGGGTCACGCTCGCCATGCGCCAGCGCGGGCGCGGCATCGCGCTCACCGTCGAAGGCCAGGAGGTGGCCACCCGGGCGCGGATCATCACCGACCAGGTGGAGCACCTGCGCCAAGCCGTTTCCCAGGTGCATACCGGACTGACCGGGCGGCTGAGCCTGGGGGTCTTCACCACGCTGGCGGTCCATGTCATCCCGCACCTCATCGAGTGGTTCAGCACCAGGCATCCGCAATTGCAGCTCAGCTTCATCGAAGGCAGCGGCCCCGAGATCCAGGAGGCGCTGTTTTCCGGCCGCACCCAGCTGTCCATCGGCTACGAGACCCAGTTCGGGCCCGACTGCGCGCTGGTGGTGCTCAAGGAATTCCACCGCCAGGTCGTGGTCAGCCCCGAGCATCCGCTGGCCGGGTTCGAGCAGATCAGCTTCTCCCAGCTGGCCCGGTACCCGGCCGCTTTCCTGGACCTGGAGCCCGCCCTGCAGCATACGCTGGACGAGTTCAAGCGCCATGGGGCCACCGCGCAGGTCAGCTGGCTGCTGGCGAATGTGCCTTCCATCCACGCGGTAGTGGGCCGCGGATTGGCCTACTCGCTGCTGATGCAGCCCACGCAGAGCAGCCTGGAGGACCGGCCGCTGGTCTTCCGGCCGCTCTCCGAGCGCACCGAGCCCAATTCGCTGGTGGCGGCCATGCCGAAATCGGTCAGCCGCAGCGCCATGGTCACCGAGACGCTCGCGGCCCTGCAGGGCCAGTGGGCCTAGCCGGGGCCAGCCGGAATCAGGAAGCCGGGGCCAAGGACCGCGAAATGCCGCGGGCCGCGGTGCGCAGCGCCAGCGCGGCGGACTGCAAGTTTCCCGAACCCCTGGGCACCACGACCGAGATCACCGCCAGCTGGTAGCCCGATTCGTCCAAGATCGGGGCGGCGACCCCGGTAGTCTCCGGGTCGATGAATCCATCGAAGGAGGCAAAGCCGTTGCGGCGGATCTCTGCGATCTCGGCGCGGAAATCCGGATGGGTTGCGTCCACCGCCGCATGGTGGCGCCCCAGATAGCCGGCGATGTCCTCGGGCCGAGCAAATGCCAGCAAGGCCATGCCCATGGAGGTGCGGTGCACCGGCATCCGGCCGGCCACGCTGGCCTGGTTCACCACGGACCCGGGCCGGGAGAGTCGCTCGATGATCAGCACTTCATCCCGGTCCAGGACCGATAGCTGGGTATTCTGGCCGATGAGCTGGTTGATGTCCTCCATGAAGGGCAAGGCGGCTTGGCGCAGGCCCAGCGTGGAAGCGCTGCGGTTGGCCAGCTCCCACAGCCGCAGGCCCAGGCGCACCTGGCCATCGTCATCGCGGGAGAGCAGTTCGTGGGAGACCAGCGATTCGACCAGCCGGTAGGCCGTGGCCCGGGGGACATCGGCCCGGCGGGACAGGGCGTTGACGGTCAGCTGCGGGTTGTGCGCGTCGAAGGCATCCAGGATCCGCACCAGGCGGTCCAGCATCGAGTCCCCGCTGGTCGAATTGGCCATGGAACTACTCTAGACCAGCAGGCCAGCACGCCAGTGGCCCGCCAGAAGCCGATTCAGGGCAAGCCAACACGAGAAATGTTAGACCCGCAGCCCGGAGCACGCCTACGATGAGCACAGGCATCCCGATGACCACTAGCCTGCGGGCCCGGCCAGGCGCCCGCAGTGGTCCGGAGCCGTGAACGCGCCAGGACTGAGGGAGGACACCATGGCAGAGCACCGCGACTCGCCGCCGGATCCAGACGGGAAGCTGAACCCCGTCGTGGAGCGCAGCAAGTTCGGCGTCAGCAAGAAGCCCAAGCACATCGGGGCAGAAGAATCCCGCGCACCGATGACCAGCTCGGAACTGAGCAAGGGCCCCGGGGAGCTGGCCGAGCAGCCGTAACCATCCTCCCTTGAGGAAGCAACGAGTAGCCCGAATGACCAGGGAACACGAGCTGCAAACAGCCGAAAGCAATCCAGAAGTTAACCTCCGGGCCATCTTATTTTCCAAATGATTGATGTAATAACGGTTGCGGATGGGGGCGTACCTACTGGAAGCGGGCGGTTATGGTTCGAATTCGCGAAGTGAAGCTTGTTGCACTGTCGGCTGCGCTCATGCTCGCCGCCAGCGGTTGCGTCAGCGTATCCGAGGAAGGATCCGGCAATCCGCCAGGCGCCACGGCGGCAGCTGGCCCGGGTTCCACGCAGCAGGCCGCCGAAGTTCCGCAGCGGCCCCAAGTTCTCGAAGAGCATTCCGGGGAAGGCCTCGAGGCCGCCATCGGCTACTGGGTGGCGTTGCTGAATCATGCGGTGGAAACCGGCGACACGGCGGCACTCAAGGAGTTCTCCGCCTCGGACTGCGCGCTGTGCCAGGAGCAGATCGCGCAGATTGACCAGGCCTACGCCGGGGGCGGGAGCATCGCAGCTGGCGAATTCAGCATCACGGAAATCTCCAGCAGCCTCGATCAATTCCAGGACGAGGATGGCGAAAGCAAGGTTGCCTTCGCCAACTTCGGGCTGGAGCGCGCCGCCGGGGAAGTTCTCGACTCCGGCGGGAAGTCGAGCAGCGGGATCGAGCCGGTGTCCTGCCAGGACCTTGATGCCAGATGGGATGAGATCGCCTACGGCGAGGACGGAAGCTTTATCGGATCCATTTGCAGCCTGGCGGTGCAGGAGCCGGTGTTCGACGCAGCCAGCGGGTGGCAGCCGTTGAATGTCGCGTTCAACGCCCAGTTAGGGGATTGCGGGTCCGAGGTGCCCCACCGCCCAGGCGGTGGGGCACCTTTTTCGTGGCCGGTGCCTCGGTGCGGGAAATCTATTGAAGCCGACGGCGGTAAATGATAAAGTTCAACATACGAACATAAGTTCACAATGTGAACATCCCGTAGCGATGGAGCAGTGAGATGATGCAGCAGGCCTACCTATACGACGCAATCCGCACACCCTTCGGCAAGATCGGCGGCGCACTGTCCAGCCACCGCCCCGACGACTTGGCCGCCCATGTCGTGCGCGAGCTGGTAGCCCGCGCACCGCAGCTGGATGCCGCGGACATCGACGAGTCGATCTTCGGCAACGCCAACGGCGCCGGCGAGGAAAACCGCAACGTGGCCCGCATGGCCACCCTGCTCGCCGGGCTGCCCACCTCGCTGCCGGGCACCACGATGAACCGCCTGTGCGGCTCCTCGCTGGATGCCTCGATCGCGGCCTCCCGGCAGATCGCCACCGGCGACGCGGACCTGGTCCTGGTTGGCGGCGTCGAATCGATGAGCCGTGCTCCATGGGTGCTTCCCAAGACCGAGCGTCCTTTCCCGATGAGCAATCTGGAACTGGCCAACACCACCCTGGGCTGGCGCCTGGTCAACCCGGCCATGCCGGGGGAATGGACGGTATCGCTGGGCGAGGCCACCGAGCAGCTGCGCGAGAAGCACAACATCTCCCGTGAGGACCAGGACGAGTTCTCCGCGGCCTCGCACCAGCATGCCGCGGCCGCCTGGGAGGCTGGCAAGTACGAGAACCTGGTGGTCCCGGTTCCGCCGGCGAACAAGCGCGGCACCGAAGTCACCCGCGACGAGACCATCCGCGCTGATTCCACCGCAGAAACCCTCGCCAAGCTGCGCACCGTCTTCCGCACCGGGGAGAATGCCACGGTCACCGCCGGCAACGCCTCGCCGATGAACGACGGCGCGTCGGCGGCCTTCATCGGATCCGAGCGCGGCGGCGAATTGCTGGGCGCCGAACCGATCGCCCGCATCGTCTCCAACGGCGCCGCCGCCCTGGACCCGCAGTTCTTCGGCTTCGCCCCGGTCCAGGCCGCCAACAAGGCGCTGGCCAAGGCCGGGCTGAAATGGTCGGACATCTCCTCCGTCGAGCTGAACGAGGCTTTCGCCGCCCAGTCCCTGGCCTGCATCCGCGCCTGGGATATCGACCCGGGGATCGTCAACGCCTGGGGCGGGGCCATCTCCATCGGCCACCCGCTGGGCGCCTCGGGCCTGCGCATCCTGGGCACCGTCGCCCGCCGGCTGCAGGAATCCGGCGAACGCTTCGGCATCGCCGCCATCTGCATCGGCGTGGGCCAGGGACTGGCCGTCGTCGTCGAGAACGTGAACGCAACCAAGTAGCTTGTAGAAAGGCAGCATCATGGCACCACGTATTGCCACCTCGGCCGCGGACGCCGTCGCCGGGATCACCGACGGCGCCACCGTCCTGATCGGCGGCTTCGGCAACGCCGGCCAGCCGATGGAACTGATCGACGCGCTCCTGGACTGCGGCGCGAAGGACCTGACGGTCGTGAACAACAACGCCGGGCAGGCCGACGCCGGCCTGGCCCTGCTGATCAAGGAACGCCGGGTCAAGAAGATCATCTGCTCCTTCCCGCGCCAGTCCGACTCCTGGCACTTCGATGAGGCCTACCGGGCCGGGGAAATCGAGCTGGAGCTGGTTCCGCAGGGCAACCTGGCCGAGCGCATCCGCGCCGCCGGCGCAGGCATCGGCGGGTTCTTCACCCCCACCGGCTACGGCACGCTGCTGGCCGAGGGCAAGGAAACCCGCGTGATCGATGGCAAGGGCTATGTGCTGGAAACCCCGATCCACGCCGATTTCGCGCTGATCAAGGCACTGAAGGCCGACACGCTGGGCAACCTGGTGTACCGCAAGACCGCGCGGAACTTCGGCCCGATCATGGCCACCGCGGCCAAGTCGGCCATCGTGCAGGTGGACGAGGTCGTCCAGGCCGGTTCCATCGATCCGGAAAACGTCATCACCCCGGGCATCTTCGTGGATACCGTGGTGGAACTGGGAGGGGAAAAGTAATGAGCGCAATGACCACCACCGAAGCAAAGCTCACCCGCGATGAAATGGCGCAGCTCGTTGCCGCGGACATCCCGGCCGGAGCATTCGTGAACCTGGGAATCGGCCAGCCGACCAACGTCTCGAACTACCTCACCAAGGAACAGGGCGTCACCCTGCACACCGAGAACGGCATGCTGGGCATGGGCCCGGTGGCCACCGGCGAGGACATCGACCCGGATCTGATCAATGCAGGCAAGATCCCGGTCACGCAGCTGCCCGGCGCCTCCTTCTTCCATCACGCGGATTCCTTCGCGATGATGCGAGGCGGCCACCTGGATGTATGCGTGCTCGGTGCCTTCCAGATCTCCAAGGATGGCGATTTGGCCAACTGGCACACGGGTGCCGAAGGTGCCATCCCTGCTGTGGGCGGCGCCATGGACCTGGCTATCGGCGCCAAGGCGACCTGGGTGATGATGAGCTTGTTCACCAAGGCCGGGGAATCCAAGCTGGTTGAAACGCTGAGCTATCCGGTCACCGGGCTGGGCTGCGTCTCGCGGATCTACACCGAAGTGGCCGTCTTCGAGCTGCGCGATGCCAAGGTCTTCGTGCGCTCCACCCATGGCATCAGCTTCGAGGAGCTGGCCGCCAAGGTCCCGGTGGAACTGACCCAGGCCTAGAAGACCCAGTAGATTAGTGGGGTGCGCATCCGATTCCCGGAAGCGCACCCCGCAATCATTTCCAGCGCGCGCAAGGAGCACGGTGAGCGAGCAGGCAGCAACAACCACATCGGTCCAGTCCCTGGCCCGGGGATTGGCAGTGATCAGCAGCTTCGATGCCGATCACGCGTCGATGACCCTCTCCGAGGTCGCCGGACGGACCGCCCTGTCCCGGGCCACCGCCCGGCGGTTCCTGCTGACCCTGGTGGAGCTGGGCTATGTGCGCACCGACGGCAAGCATTTCGAGCTGACCTCCAAGGTCCTGCAGCTGGGCTATGCCTACCTGTCCAGCGCCACCTTGCCGCAGCTGATCGAGCCGGTGCTCGAGGAACTGTCGGCCGCCGTGCACGAATCGGCCTCCGCTTCCATCCTGGACGGATCGCAGATCGTCTATATCGCCCGGGTGCATACCCGTTCGATCATGCGCGTGGGCATTTCGGTGGGCACCCGCTTCCCGGCGGCCAACACTTCCATGGGCAGGGTGTTGCTGGCCTACCAGCCTGAAGAAATCAGCGAGGCGGTGATCGCCGCCGGCGTGCATTCGATGACCGGGCTGGGGATCGATGACCCGGATCAGCTACGCGTTGAACTTCAGCGGATCCGTACCCAGGGCTATGCGGTGGTGGACCAGGAATTGGAGATCGGCCTGCGCTCGGTGGCGGTGCCGGTATTCAGTGCCGATGGCACCGTGGTCGCCGCGATGAACGTGTCGATGAGCGTGCGCCCCGATACTACGCAGAGCGCCGAACAGGCAGCCGAGGTGGTCTTGCCGCAGCTGCTCGAAGCTGCCGCGCAGGTACGCGAAGCCCTCGCCGCCAGCCGCTAGTACCCGCCGGGGTCAGGCGGTGGCCGGATCCCATTCGATGCCAGCACACGTGGTGATCGCGGCGAGCCGCGCAGGCCAGCACCAGTTGCTAGGGCTCGCGCACGTCCCGGCGGATCGGGTGCCCTTCGGGTACCTGCACCAGCACGATTCTGGTGCCGTCGGGATCCTGGATCCATGCTTCCATCAGGCCCCAGTCCTCCTTGCGCGCCTCGCGGTCCACCTTCGCACCGCGGGCTGCTAACTGTTCCAGCTCTGCCTGCACGTCGCGCACCTGCAGCCACAGCACCAGCGTGGACGGCTTCCCTGGCGGCCGGTGCCCGGAGACTTCTAGCAGGCCAGTGCCCAGGAAGAACACCATTCCCGGCTGCTATCCCGGACCGAATTCCCGGGCAACGGCTAGTTGCAGCACATCTCGATAGAACTGCTGGGTTGCGGCCAGGTCAATTGGCCGCAGCAGCACCCTGCTGGAAAGAACGTCCATGGCCACCAATCTAATAGCTAGCAGGCGCACTGCCTAGGGCAAAGCAAAGGGTGCGGGCATCCCGGCATCGGTACCGATGCCGGGATGCCCGTGCCCGCTTACAGGTAGCAAGAAGGGCGGTAGCTCGGATCTGCCGGTCCGTCCGTGGACAGGGCGTTGAGCACCCAGCGGTGGACGACTGGATCAACTGCCACGCCGGCGTGCCCCGAGACGTCCAGTGGGCACTTGTCCTGAAGCAGCACGTTGGTCACGTGCTCGCTGTCTCCCTGCAGGAACTGGGACTTGTAGGGCATGACGACCTCGTCGTACTTGGTGGAAATGACCGTGTAATCCGGGCCTGCGACGGTGTCGCCGATCGAATTCAGCTCGGTCATGAACTCGCTGCCCGCCACCTGGTCGGCGCAGGCATCGCAGATCCAGCCAGCATAGCTGCCGGCAATTCTGACTCCGGTGGCGCTCGGCACCAGAATGCCCTGGGTCCCGTGGCTCGATGGGGCGATGGCCACCAATTCGTTGACATGTTTTGCTCCGCCCATGTGCCCCATGTACCAGCGGGGCATCATTCCGCCCTGGCTGTGCCCGACGATGTCCACCTTCTTGGCGCCGGTGGCCTGGCGGACACGGTCAATGAAGTCGCGCAGTTCGGCTGCCGAGTCCGGGACATGCGCCGCACCCGAGATGCCGTTTTCCAAGCCGTAATTCAGCGCGAAAACGCAATAGCCGTTGCGCTTGAGCTTGGGGGACAGTGAGATCCAGTTGACGTCCATGGTGGCAAAGGTGCCGTGGACGAGGACTACGGGATAGGGATGTTCGGCATCGGGTGAGCAATCCCAATTATTAGCCCCGGATGGGCTGATGTTCAGGGACAAAACTGTTTCGGCTTGTGCGGTGCTTGCCGCGCTCGGCGCGATGGCCGGGGCGGTGAGTGTTGCAGCGGCCAGGCACAGCGCGCCCAGAACGGAAAGTATGCGTCGTTGCATGGTGGTCCTTCGAGTAAAAGATGGGAGACACTTGCTACTGGCCGGTAGTAACTCGAAATGATCACAGTGATTTTGGTTTCTGTCTAGGGTTTTCTGGTGACAAGGTTTTGCGTGAAGTGGGATGCGTTCCCTCCAGATTGCGCGAATTTTCCCTGGAATGCCCGCAAGCCTTCGCAATAGCTTGAAGCCTGTTTTAGGCCGGAGTTATCCGAGGTGACTAGCTGGTTTTTGAGGCTCGCATGTGGTGGCCGGCAGGAGGGCAAGCGGGACTCGGGTGCGCTTCGCTTCATATTTCCTGGGCGGGTGGCGCCGGGGGTACTGTGACGGATCGCGGCAATGAAATTTACTTGTATCTTCAATCAATTACGGTATGCTTGGCTTATTGAACCTTGTTGGGAACGCCGCCGGAAGGCTGTGATTCCACCATCGGGAACCGCCCGCAAACAACTTATGAGGAGTTGGCCTGCTATGAGCAACCTGTTGAGCGATGTGCGTTCCGCCAATTGGAGCAGCACCCCGGAATCCGGTGCCGTGCTGGTCTTCCTGCATGGCTTCGGCTCCAATGAACACGACCCGGGCTCGCTCGCCGAACCGCTGGGATTGGATCTGCCTTGGGCTTCGCTGCGCGCTCCGCTGGAATTGGGCCACGGCGGGGCCGCCTGGTTCCAGATCACCACTCCGGGCGTCCCCGACGCGGCGCCGGTGCAAGCGGCCACCGCGGCGATCTGGGCCTGGATCGATGCAAATGTAGACACCGCCACCAAGATCATTCCAGTCGGTTTCTCCCAGGGCGGGCTGATGGCCAGCCAGCTGCTGCGCACCCGGCCCGAGCGGGTGCTGGCCACCACGATCCTGGGCGGATTCGTCTTAGGCGGCACCCAGTCAGCCGATGAAATCATCGCCGCGCAGCGTCCAGCAGTGTTCTGGGGCCGTGGCACCGAAGACCGGGTCATTGCCCCGGTCGCCATTGAACGCACCACCAAGTTCCTGCCCGAGCATTCGACCCTGACCGCCCGCACCTACCCGGGGTTGGCCCACGGGATCAACATGGATGAACTGAACGACGTCCGCAGCCATATCACCGCGCAACTTGACCTGATACCGCTGGGCAAGTCCTGAAGCGCGGCTGGCGGGCAGCAGTGCCCGACGGCCGGGATAACCTTGTGTCATGGACAATGTCGAGCAGTCACTGAGCAGAATCCGCGCGGCGATCGAGAAGCTGCATCTCGCAGCGGCCCAGGACTATGACGCGCAACGCGCCCATGCGGCACGCTGGCTCGAAGGCCTTTTCGAGAATATTGAAAGCCGAGAGCAGCTGCGAGAGGCTGCCCGGAAGGCCTTGGAACTCTACCGCGGTGGTATGGGGCCCTTCCAGGATGTGGGAACCGCGCTCATGGATGACGCGGTGAGCGGACTGCGCCGAGCCTTGGGCTCCGCGCGCTCCTGGCTCTTGCGCAGCTAGGAGCGGCATCTGGCAGGGAGCAATCCCCGCGGCGCGTGCCGCTACGCGGCGACGGTTTCCTCGACGTCCCGGATCCTGGCATTTTCATCGGCCACGCGGGTTTTGCGCACGCTCCACGCGTGGGTCAGGATGACCAGCAGGATGCCGGGGATCAGCCAGAGGATTAGCCGCAGGAGATCCATGCCGATGGACTGCCCGGGGAAGTAGACGAGGGTCTGCACTGCGTGCAGCCACCCGGCGCCATTCCAGAAGGTATTGAGTGCACCGTAGAATCCCGGCTGCATTTGCGGCTGGAAGATCCCGCCGGAACTGGTGAAATTCAGTGCGACGAAGCACAAGGTCAGCGTCGGGGTGGTCCAGTGGCGCAGCAGTGGATGCAGGCCCAGGCCCAGCAGGGTGATGCCGGCGGCGTAAACCCAGGAAATCAGCCAGATGCCCGCGTAATGATCCTCGATGATCCGGTAGATCGGGCCCGCGATCAGCACCGCGATTGTGGCAACCACCGCTGCGGCAACCGCCGCCATGGCGGAGCGCACGGGCAGCTTGACCTTGCCCATGAACCCGGCCAGCGGCACGGCGCTGGCGTAGCCGCCAATGCTCAAGGCGACCAGCAGGAAGAACAGCCCCTGCCCGGTGGTGTCCTGCTCGCCGGTGGGCACGACATCTTCGATACGCAATGGCTGGCCTTGTTCGTAGGCCACGTCCAAGAAGACTTTCTGGGCGATATTCGCCGAGGTTTCCGACGCGGCGCTAGAGCTGTAGAGCGTTGCCGTGCCGCCGCTGGTTTCGTAGGCGGCCACGAGCTCGCGCTGCTCTACCAGTTTCCGGGCCTGGTCCGCATCGGCGACGGTGCGCACATTCAATGCACCGTCGGACCCATCCTGCAGGGTCTGGGCGAAAACCTTGGATTGCGCTGAATCGCCCACCACCGCCACCTGCACGTTGTGCGGACTGGGCGCGTGGAAGGCCCCCAGATAGAACAATCCCATGATGGCGCACAGGAAGAACGGGATCAGCATGGTCAACACGAGCTTTCCCCAGCCCAGTGGTGCCGGCTTGGCTGCGGGGGACTTCTTCTTGGCCGGATTATCGGCATGCTTGGAAGCGGGGGATTGGCGCGGGGCGTTGTCGGTGAGAGTCATCAGCATTAAAGAATACGCTTAAAGTTGCATGATGCAACATTGAGTGCCCGGCAAAGCCCTGCGTACTAGACTCGGAACATGGGCAAGGAACAGCGGGAAGCCGATATCCAATCGATCTTCCATCACATGCAAATGATTACCCGACGTGCCAATACGCGCTCACGCCAGCTGGCCGAGCCGCTGACACTCGTGGAGCATTCCCTGCTGCGCTTCATTGCCGATACTCCCGGAACCCGGGCCACCGACATTGCCGAGGCGTTCTCGCTGAACCGCTCGACAGTCTCCCGGCAGGTAGGCACGCTGCTGGACTTGGGATATATCGCCTATGACGATGCGGAATCCGGGCGCGGCCGCGTAGTGGAACTGACCGGCGTGGGCCGCGAGCGGCTTCAGGCTTCCGCCGCCGTGCACCGCGCTGCGGTAACCGATCGTCTAGAGGGCTGGAGCGAAGAGCAGATCTCGGCCTTTGCCGAAGCCTTGGAACGCTATAACGTTGCCGACTCGCAGTAGGTCCAGGGAAATCTGCAACTTGCCCTAGGCGATCCTGGCGAAACGCGGGCCGTTGTAGCCATCGCGTTCAACGTGTTCCGCAAACATCTCCAGCGGCCGAGCCCAGAAGCTGTAGTCGTCGTAGAGCTTGCGGTAGAAGACCAGCGGCTCTTCGGTTTCGCTGTGCTTCCCCACGGCCAGCACCTCGTAGCGCTGGCCCTTGAAGTGCTGGTAGATTCCGGGTTCGATGCTCAACCTGGTGGCCTTTCTGATCAATGATGGTGCTAGAGAACTTACCGCGGGCCGTGCCCGGTGCCGCCGCTGCGCTGGACCAGCAGGTGCTCCAGGATCGGATCCAGGACGGCCAGCCCGTCTTTCACTCCGCCGGTGGACCCGGGCAACGTGATGACGAAGCTGTTACCGGAGAATCCTGCAACCCCGCGGGTAATGATGGACAGTGCGGTGGTCGCTTCTCCGCGCCGGCGGATGGCCTCGATGATTCCGGGCAGCTGGACATCCAGCAGCGGGGCAACCATTTCGGGGGACTGGTCATCGGGTGAGACCCCGGTCCCGCCGGTCACGATCACGACCTGCGCGTCATTGGCCAGCAGGTCGTCCACGGCAAAACGCACCGGCTGTCCGTCGGCCACCACCGTCGGCTCGCCGGTCTCGAAGCCGCGCTCGGACAGCCACCGGGTGATCAGCGGGCCGGTCTTGTCTTCGGCGGCGCCTGCTGCGGCGGTGGTCGAAGCGACCACCACGGCCGCCGTGCGGCTAGTCTCCACGAACCCAGTCACCGCTCTTGCCGCCGGACTTCGCCAAAACCTTCACCGAGCGGACCTCGGCGTGCTTGTCCACGGCCTTGACCATGTCGTAGAGGGTCAGAGCCGCAACGCTGGCCGCGGTCAACGCTTCCATCTCCACCCCGGTGACGCCCTTGGTGGTCACCTGGGCGGTGACGCGCACCGCGGATTCCTCGGCGGTGAAATCAATGGACACCTTGGAAATCGGCAGCGGGTGGCACAGCGGAATCAGTTCCCAGGTGCGCTTGGCCGCCATGATGCCAGCGACCCTTGCGGTGCCCAACGCCTCGCCCTTGGGCAACTGCCCGGTCATCAGCATCGGGACAACATCCGGGCGGGTGGCGAAGATGGCTTCTGCGGTGGCCACGCGCTTGGTGACGGCCTTGTCGCTGACATCGACCATATGGGCGCTGCCGTCTTCGCGCAGGTGGGTGAGTTTCTCAGACATTCATGCTCCAAGTTTCGATGCTTTGGCCGGCAGCCAACTGGCTGACGCCTACCGGGATATGCACCAGCGCATCGGCGCGGGCCAGATCGTGGACCAGATGCGAGCCCGGATCCAGGATGGTGACCTGGCCATCGCGGATCAGCGCTCGGCGCACCTGGTGCTTGTGCTCGGGGGAACTGGCATCGGCTGCCAGCGGGTAGTGCCGGGGCAAGGGCTCTGGCAGGGCCTTTAGCTGTCGCAGCAGCGGGGCCAGGAACAGTTCTGCCGATAGCAGGGCACTGACCGGGTTGCCCGGGAAGCACAGCACCGCTGCCTTGGCCAGTCGGGCGAAGCCTTGCGGACCGCCGGGCTGGATGGCCACATGATGGAACACCCCGCCTAGCGGCGACAGCGCTTGGCGGACCACCTCATAGGCTCCAGCGCTGATACCGCCCACGGTTACGATCAGGTCAACCTGTTCCTGCAAGGCATCGATGGCCAGGGCGAAGCGCTGCGGATCATCGGGCAGCTGCAAGGTGCGCACCTGCACTTGGTAGCGGCGCAGCCAGGCTGCGAGCATGGGGGAATTCGAGTCCGGGATCTGGCCCTGGGAACGCTGCCCATCGCTGAGCTCGTCCCCTGTAGTGCACACGGCCACCTTCAAGGCCCGGCGCACCGGTACTTCCCGCAGCCCGCTGGAAACCAGTGCGGCAATCATGGTCGGGGTCAGCCGGGTTCCGGCCTTGGCCACCAAGGCGCCGGTTTCGAGATCAACGCCGGCGGGGCGGATGAAGCGGCCCACGGCGCTGGGGGCCGAGAATTCTGCGTGGCCGCTGGGGGTGCCAAAGCCGGCACGAACCAATTCCGGGAAAGCGCCAGAGCCACTTTCCTCGATGGGGATGACAGTGTCAGCACCCAGAGGGATCATCGCACCGGTCATCACCGGACTGATTGTGCCTTCAGCCAGGGGTATTTGCCGGTCGCCGGCGGCAGCGGTGAAACCCAATGGCAAAAAGATGGGGGAGTTAGGCGAGGCTGTTGCCAAGTCCGCACTGCGCGCAGCGTAGCCATCCATCTGCGAGTTGGTGAACGCAGGGATGGGCAAAAGGGCGTACTGGTCCTCGCTGAGGATTCGATCGCTGGCCTCAGGGCTATCGACGGGCAGCACTTCGCTGTCCAGACAGACGAAGACCGGGGACAGCAGCTCTTCAATTTCCGCGCGATGGCTTTCCAGAGTGCAGGACATGGACTATCCGCCTGCGAACGGCGGCAGGACATCCACGGTCAGGTCGTCGGCAGTGCCCAGCTCGCCGGCATCGCGGCGCACCACGCCGTTGATCAGGAAACTTCCGGCGCGCAAAACCTGGGCCATTTCAGGTCCGTAGGAATCGATCAGTTCGCTACGCAGCCTGGCGAGTGTATCGGGGCGTTCCCAGCTCTCCTGCTCGCAGCCCGCTGCTGCCGCCGCGGCAGCGAAGTAGCGTATCGTAATCTTCGACATGACTTCATGCTATCGCGCCTAGGCGATAAGGAGCACGATGAAAAGCGAACGCGATTTTCCCGCGCTTGTGGCCCCCGGGCCGCCACTGAGCGGGGAACAGGCTGCACGAGCTGCACGCCAACTCTCGTTGCCCGGATTTGATGACACTGCGCAGCGCAGGCTGGCTGCCGCCCGGGTACTGGTTATCGGCGCCGGAGGGCTGGGCAGCGCCAGCGTCCCGTATCTGGTCGGAGCGGGAGTAGGCACCATCGGCATTGTGGATGATGACGTGGTGGAGCTATCCAACCTGCACCGCCAAGTCACCCACACCACCGCAAATATCGGCCTGGCCAAGACCGCTTCCCTGGCGCAGGCCGCCACGGCGCTGGACCCCAATGTGAAGATCATCGAGCATAATCTGCGCCTGGATTCTTCCAACGCACTAGAGATCTTTGCGAATTATGACTTGGTCATCGATGGCAGCGACAACTTCCCGACCCGATACCTGTCCAATGACGCCGCGCAGCTCACGGGCATCCCGCTAATCTGGGGATCGATCCTGCAGCATCATGGACAAGTTTCCGTGGCCTGGCATGAGCATGGTCCGGGTTACCGCGACCTGTTCCCGGTCCCGCCTGCCCCGGGCTCCGTGCCGGATTGCGCGGCCGGGGGCGTGCTGCCCGGATTGTGCGGAACCGTCGGCTCGCTCCTGTCCACCGAAGCCTTGAAACTGATCGCCGGAATCGGTGCCCCGCTGGTGGGAAAGGTGCTGATCTATGATGCGCTGGCTGCTAGCACCCGCACCCTCGAATTCTCTAGAGACCCCCGAGGCGCTGAAGTCACCGAGCTGATTGACTACGTGCTCTTCTGCTCCGGTTCTCTGCCCGAGGTCCAAAGCATCGATGCCAAGGCGCTCGCCGAGTCGCTGGCTGGTTCCGCTGCTCCTGTCTTGTTGGATGTGCGCAATGATGACGAACGCGCACAACAGCACATCGCCGGTTCCTTGCATCTGCCCCTTCCTGGGCTGGAAGCAGCTATTGAAGCCGGCGCAGATCTGAAGCAGATCCCGGCACAGGTAACGGTCTATTGCGCACGCGGTCCTCGCTCGCAACGCGCGGCCGCCTTGCTCGCCGGGCGAGGCATCAGAACAAACTACCTTGAAGGCGGGCTTCCCGCACTGGCTGAAGTGGCCCCGCAGCTGCTGGCCGATCATGCACACACCGAAGGAGCCCGCTCATGAGCTACGCCTTGATCACCGAAGAACCTATCGACGAGGCCGCAGTGCGCGATGCCGTGCAGTCCGATACTGCAGGCGCAGTGGTGCTCTTCCACGGAATCATTCGTAATCACGACGGCGGCCAGTCGGTGAACTCCTTGGACTACTCGCATCACCCGCAGGCGCAGGATTTCCTGGAGAAAATCCTTGCCGAGGAAGAAGAACGCACCGGGCTGAAGCTTTCCGCTGTGCACCGCGTGGGTCCGTTGAAGATTGGCGACGCCGCGCTGGTCGCTGCTTCGGCAGCAGCGCACCGGAAGGAAGCATTCGATGCCATTGAGAACCTGGTGGAACGCATCAAGGCCGAGGTCCCGATCTGGAAGAAGCAGCACTTCTCTTCCGGCAGTTCAGAATGGGTTGGGCTGTAGGGTCGATACTGCTTCACCTATGCAACTAATGGAAAGCCGGGCTTGCCTGCGGCTGACTATCCTCCTGGAGTAGGGAGCAAGACCGACTATAGGGAAATCATGCCGGGAGAAATTCCTCGCGATGAATTCCTGGTGTCCAGGCTTCGACAACAATGTCTGCCGCATCCGGATGTGGAAAACGCGACTTTGTCGATGCAACACGCTCTGGAATTTTCGACGCAGAAGATGCTTTCCAAACAAGAGCTACGCAAACTGACGCACGACTTTCTGTTGGCTTTGCTCGGCGTTGAGTTCGACAGGACCAGCCTGAACTCCGCGATATCGAATGTCGCGAGTGCGGTCCTTTCTCTTCGTGATGCTCCGCGAACAGTGCAGACAATAAACGACGTCTTGCTTGCGAGTCATGCGTATTTTTGGCTCGAGAATATATCTGCCGAAGCACTGTTAGAAGGTTTTGAATGCTAGTTGTTTTGTATCGGGGCATCGGTAAGAGCCAGTCAGGCAGATTGTGTAAGCACCCTAGTCACCCTCATTCTTTCGCGTGTACGCATGCTGAGCAAGTCGGCTTCAAACTCGGCAATCATTGCGTGGACGTCCTCTAGCGTTTAGCCGGGGCTCGGTTGAAAGCAACCCACGCGCACTGTCGAATCTGCTTGTTGTAGACATCGAACACGAAGACGCCTTCTACCTTGCTATGCGGAACCGCAAACGCTGGCTAACCTAACGCAGTAGTCGAAAACCCACAGACGTGCCACGCGTACACTGTCTGGGCGCGACTATGCGGAGTCAGATCTGACTTTCGGCGAGTGATCCGGTCGCATATGGTCGTGGCGATAAACACTGAGGCAAGATTTGTATATCCGACAAGTGCAGATAAGCAGTTTCCCAGTAGACCCAACAAGAAATAGCACTGATAGCACTCAGACTGATGCAGTCCACGTGGTACTTCGCTAGAAATTTCGAGGCCAGTCCGGCAAGAAAAGGGATCTTCGCCTCCTGCAACATGACATTCTTGAGC
The DNA here is from genome assembly GCF_044743255.1 of Glutamicibacter sp. NPDC087673. Classification (NCBI taxonomy): domain Bacteria; kingdom Bacillati; phylum Actinomycetota; class Actinomycetes; order Micrococcales; family Micrococcaceae; genus Glutamicibacter; species Glutamicibacter sp. NPDC087673. Next base: position 102,200 of record NZ_JBIUWB010000005.1, on the reverse strand, counting down.
GTTACCTAAAGTGGCCAACAGGTGAGTGTTCACAAGTTCGTCACTCGCAGGCATGAGACTGTTCCCAGCCACAACGAATGCCTGTCCGTACGTGTAGTTGCCTCTAACGCGAGCTGTGTGGATTGCTTCACCTCCTAGCGAAGTTTCGTTGAACGCGTGCATAGAAATGAAATATAAACGCCAGACAGAATCTCGCCTCTCCGCCAACAACGTAATGAAAGCAAGGCACCCGAGCTGGATTACATCGTAGGCTGCGTTGGCCGAATACCTGCGGGACCGCGATCACCATCAGTGGACCTTCCACTCAACAAGATGAGACGCGGCTTAGGGTTCAAGAGTGAACGTGATCGCATGGCGCGATAGCACATTTTCAACGAGGTCGCCATACCACTTAAGTATGACCACTGATTTCAATAGTGCACTCTATTAGTGTTGACTTAAGCTAATTGAGTTAGATACGTTTTGAGGACAGATGTTCCAGAAATCAGCTGGGGCAGTTCATGCTCATTTGGAGAGCAAAAATGAAGAATAAGTTTGTGAATGCTTCGATTGCGGCCGTCCTTACTTGTGGATTGACCTTCACAGCACTTCCCGCGTCCGCGTCAACGCCTGCCCAGCTCAATCCAGCGGCTACGGCAATTGCCGAAGATTCGGTGTCGAATGCCGAAGTGGAAAAGTTGGCTAAGGACCTTGAAGCGCTTTTCACCCACGGAATCACCCAGAATGAAGATGGATCATTCCGTGTTGATGAAAAGAGCATTATCGAGCATTTTGGGGAAGTAGAAGGCGGGCAGATCATTGCCCAGTTCCGCGCCCAGGTTCCGCAAACTCACATCGGTAATATCCCAGTTGCCTCAGCAGCAAATTACGGCCAGTGCGTCCTGAACTTCACCGGGTTCGCAACCCTCTTCGGCGCTTCTGAAGGAACGATTCTGGGATACCTCAACCGCAAGGATTGGAAAAAGGCTGGTGAAACTATGGTGAAATTCTTGGGTAAGCAGGCAATAAAGGGGGGGCGTTGTTGGTCTGGCCGCCTCGCTCGCGGCAGCTGGTGCTTGGTGCGCGACCCCTTGGGGAAAGTAATCCGCTCTCTTTTGGAAGGTGATCTCAATGCAAAATGGAGGAATGTTCGGGATGTCTACAGGGCTGAAAATCACTGTGGCGGCGTGTTTTACCGTCGGATCAATTTTTACCGGGGCTAATGGGTTGACCGCGGTTTCCTTAATAGCGGCCCTGGCCGCTGTTGTTTCCGGTGTCTTGGCTGTAGCGGAGGTAAGCCGCGAAGCTAGGAAAGCAGGATTCATTGTCGGACTTGCAGCAAGTGTGCTCTCAGTGCTGGGTACGGCATTCGTTTTGACTGCAAGCACCGTGTTGCCTTTCGCCGTCACGGCTGCAGTCACTGGAGCACCCGTGCTTTTGTGGATTGCTCTAGCTGTAGTCCACAGCAAGTCGGATACGGTGAAAACTGCAATCTAGTTCGGATACAAGTAATCGGTGGTTGATGAACACGTAAGGAGTTCTCAACCACCGATTCTTGCGCTTAACGTTGTTTCTTTTCGGGTCATGTTCTCGGGAGGTGCTCAACCCTGCGGACAAAAGTGCTGAGAATTTCGGCAACTGACACGTTCTTCGATATTGACCCGAGCGCGACAATGAGCGGAGCCATCATAAAAGCATGGTTATCCTGACCCAGCTGCCAGATTCTACGATCAGTACGCACCCGGGGGTGGGGGTGCTGAAACTTGTTAAGGAGCTGGAGAACCACCCCTTGGGCGGGCGTACCCGATCAGCCTGGCCATCAGTCCGTCGAAAGTGTTTCGCAACTAATGGTGGATACATCATATCTGTGATATCAGTTGCATAAAATAGTTGCGAGAATTTTGAACCATTGAGCATCCGTGGATTTTTCGCGGGGGAGTGGTGCCCGTTGAGACTTCCTGCAACCATTCAGTTGTAGGATATCTGCATTCAGTATTTTCATACTTCGCGCATGATCAGAACCGATAAAAGTGCTTAACGGCCCATTTGTCGATCATGGGTTGTTAACATGAGCTCGGCAACGTGCGTTGCTTCTCGAATAACGTAACGAGCTGCTTCCACAGTTACTCCTGTCGGGAGCGTTCTGCCGTGCCCAGTCCCTTGCAGGTTTCTTAATTCGTTGACGGCGATAATTATCTTCTTAGCTGACCTGTAGATGTCATGGATTTGTTTTGACCCCTCGACAGAGTTGTTAACTACGGCGGGGAGCAAACCTAGACGCTCGAACGATATTTCAATGAGACCAGGGAATGGGACCCTCGGATCCAGGGGGAGACCGCCTTCTTCGAGAACAAACTTGGCTATTGCCTCCAAGAGCTCCTTTGCTCCGCCCAAGACAGCTGCCGGGTCGTCCACATTTCTGCGCAATCGATTAAGCTGCTCGTCGAGGGCTGCACGGCCACCAGTTTCGAAATCAATCTTTCCTAGCTGTTCTAGGCGTCCATCAGTCGTTAAACCCCATCCACTGTGGGTAAGTGCGGATCGCAGAGTATCAACTCTCTGCTGGTCTTCAGAAAGGCTAAATGAGCCATGGAGTCTGAGTGCATTGAGCAAGCTATCAACGAGTTTTCGTGCTGTTTCGGATTTGCGGGATCCGACACTAGCTACAGCAAGTACACGTTGTTGTTTATTCGGTGTCTGGGTTTCCGGATCGTAGGGGTCATGATCTGACATGCCCGCGGTCTTGAAAACTCGTGTCAAAACGGAATGCGAAGGGCCATCCCCAGCCAAGAAGAACTGCCCAATAGCTCCTGCAATCTGATCATTTAGCGGTGAACTCATGTACCAATTGTGCCTGTCTTCGTTTGCTTCAGGCTGGACTTCTGCAACGCCCTGTAAACGGTACTGCGACTGACGCCGAGAACTTCGCCAATTTGTGCCACGGTCATGTCGCGCTGTTCGTACATCCTCTTCGCAGCGCGAAGCTTGTCGGGGGAGAGAGATGAGGGGCGCCCTCCTGTGCGGCCACGTGCCCGCGCCGTTGCTAGGCCGGCGTTGGTGCGCTCGCGGATGAGGTCGCGTTCGAATTCCGCCAGGGACGCGAAGATGTTGAACACAAGCCGGCCGCCTGAAGAACTAGTGTCGATGTTCTCTTGCAGGGATTTGAAATCGATGCCTTGTTGCTGCAGCGCGTCCATGTGGTTGATCAGATGGCGGATGGAGCGACCGAGGCGGTCGAGGCGCCAGGCCACTAGAGTGTCGCCGGGGCGGATCTGATCCAGGAGCTTATCGAGCTCGGGCCGAGACTCGAGTGAGCCGGATGCCGTGTCGGTGAATATGCGATGGCACCCCGCTTTGGTCAGTGCGTCGAGTTGAAGTTGTGCGTCTTGGTCGCCGGTGGAGACTCTGGCGTATCCGAGGAGGTGTCCCATGGGCCTAAATGTATCCATACTCGTGGGATAGGCGATGTATCGACGCATAGTTATGGCACTGAGTTATGCGACTAAATGCTCCTCGAAATCTGTTGAATTTTCAGCTGTCAGGAATTTTCACAACGACCAAGTGATCAGTGTGTCAAAAATGAGTGTTTTTGAATCCCATTTATTGCAGCCACTTCTATGTAAGGTATCGAACCAATTTCTTCAGGCCACGCGCTATGAGAACCCCGCTATACCTGATGAGTTGGGGAACCACTCGAAGGCGTTGACTGCGCGCTCGGAAGATCCCAGCTCGCTAGCACGCGCAGTTGCTCTTCACTGGCACTGCCAGGTTCCGCCGTGTAGAAAGACATATCGTGAGAACTGCGATTCCCGATCTGCAAGTCCGCCGACTGGTCGGTGAGCTCAATCTCGCCGACGATAGTGTGCGCAAAACGCTTTAGACCTTCATGACGAATCCGTACCGCGTGAGCAGCCCAGAAGCCACCAAATTCCTTACTTTTAGTCGTAAGCTCACCGATCAATTCTTGCAATGCCTTGTCGTAAGGTACCCGTCCAGCCTCCGCTCCTAATAACGCGACTGTAGCCGCATCTCCTGCCTCCCACTCCACAAAGAAATCTTTCGAAGACTCGTCCAAAAAATGGTAGCGAGCAAAATTCGCCCACCCATTCGTTGCCGTAAAGCTCTCGAACATTGGCGCGTGCAGAGCACGAACCAAAGCATTAGGACCAATAGCGTCTAGGCGCCCGTTACGCACGAAATCCGCCGACATGGTGATCGAGTCAAGCATCCATTGCACTCTCGGAGCCATAATTTAAAATGCAATCAACTCCGATCCAAGTAACCAGCTGTGTTCGCGGTAGTGAACCAACCTATGCTCCGCTGACTCACACAGGTACGTAGTTTCCTTCTTCGCTGTCGCACATTCCAGGAGTAGCTTAGTTTGTATGGCTGGCCCGACCATGCATGAAAGATCAGACTTAAGCCACTGACAATGCACCACCATCCACGCACGCTCCAAATCACGGGAGAGATACGAAGCCGGCACCCATGCCACACATGGAGCAGCACTAGCTGCTAGGGGGAGTGGACCGTCCGACGGTCAGTTGGCGAAAGCTTTCGGTTGGAGTTCCGGAGTTTCAGGAGACCAACGGCAGACTCCGCTCCCATGATGGAGATTGCATCGGTGGGTGCTCAAGCAGCGGAGACCATGCCGAAACGAGACAATGTCTATTCCGAAGATCGTCTTGTTGGAGGACCCCACGGAGTGGAGTATCGATACGCACCGGCAGGTACTCGATGAGACGAGGCGGGCACGGTTTACCTCGCTGATCGACTTCACTGCCGCCAACCAACGGACCCCGCGGTAGTAAGAACTACTCCACAGAGATTGAACAAGTCCTCTACTTAACCTCAAATGCTCATTCGTGGAAAATTCGATAATTTCTCTTTAGAAGATTCTTATGATCATGCTCCGACATAAATAGTAGTCTCCTTGTAAAAAGGGCCTTCATACAGTGTTGCTAAATCGAAAAGTATAAAATTTGTATCTTCGACAAGTTCGACTAATGTTACGCAGAGCACCTTAATCTTAAGGTCTGACTTATTACTACCTTCTGAATTGCGAGGCGAGGATGGCGTCCATAAGGACTAAAATATTCACTTCGGTCGGAATGTTGGCATTGCTTTTTTCAACAGCTGTTCCAGCCAATGCTTCCGTCGAAGATTCTTCGGCAGAGACCACAAACACTCGAGAGTTCTTCGAGCGAACTGTCGAAGGAAACAAAGAGGGCTTCCTTGCCCCAGTTGAAGATCAATTTGGCAACAGTACTTTCACTGGAGACGAATCCATGATTACAGTCGTCGAAGAAACGATCACTCCTAGTGAGACTGCCGCCACGAGGGTTCTAAAACCGATAATTCGATGCAGTTTAGATATTCAATACGTTCACGGTTCACATCATGTTGCGGGAACCATTAACGGTGTGGCTGTTATTACGTGTAAAAACGCAGCTACAAATAAAAAAGTTAATGCAAGTAAATTGACGCTCCATTATTCTTTAGTTAGAACGAAACCAAATTATAAGCAATGGGGTGCTCCAGCTGTTTCCAAGACTAACAAACCAACGATTAGGGCCAATCGAGCTGTTTCTTGCAAAGAAGGACCAGCTGATTTCCGCGGCTGGGCTCAAGGAGTTCTAGTAGCACCACCGGGCTATAAATTAGATGGACCTGCCAAATACAGCGCTTACGGAAAAACTACCGGCGTGGCATGTGGACTAAAAGCGTCAATCGCACCAGTGGGTATACCTGCGGAATCCATTGAGCTAACGTTTGTGCCCCAAGAACAATAATCTGAACAAAATATGCGCCTGAGAATAAAATTCTCAGGCGCATATTTTGCATTCGATAACTATGACTCATTGGGATTTATTCCATATATTTTTATATAACCACAAGTACGCGGAATCTGGTAACCTCTATATTCTTCAACTTCTGTCTCAACAAAAACTTCGAATAGGCGGCCACGAGCGTTTAGAGTCGCCCACTTTAGGACTTCAGTCACGTCTTGGGCTTCACCAAGAAGCCAGGACTGAAGATTCCAGCCGCACGAGGGGTCGAGGCGCTCCCAAAACTGAATTCTGTAAATCGGATCATCTAGACTATCGCGAGGCTCGCCGTGAGTAGTTTCATAAAATTCCATGCACCAAGTCTAAGGTAGGTCAAAGGTACACGGCACTGCGCCACTTGAGAATACTACAATAGAACGAGTAATAGTTCCTCTTACTTCTGGTCGGGGAGCGACAGGGAAGCCAGTTTCCGCCGCCGGTTGGGTCCCCGGAAAGTAGTCCAGTGACTATGTGAGTACTCGTGTCCAACAATGGACACAGGAGGAATCACAGAAAAATGGCACGCAGACACACCAGACCAGGTCATCGCTAAAGTCCGTCAAGGACAAAAGATGCTCAACGAAGGCCACAAGATGATCGAGGTCATCAAAGAACTTCAGATCACCGAAGCTACTTGGTACCGCTGGCTCAACCAATACGGTTCAGAGAAAAACGCTGAAGCCAGCAAACGTACCAAGGAGTTAGAGAAGGAATACGCGCGCCTCAAGAAGCTGCTCGCTGATCAAATGCTCGCCAACGACATCCTCACCGAGGTAGCCAAGGGAAAATTCTAGGCCCCGAACCACGCCGCCGCGCCATACGGATGGCAATGGATGAATTCGCCGGCGTCCGAACGCTTCGCCTGCCAAGTTCTGGGCCAGAACCGCTCTGCACTTCGTAAGAAGAAATCACCGATGAGCTTTGACGAAGCGCAGCTACGAGCCGACCTGAGGGCCATCGCGTCTAAGCATCCGGCCTGGGGGTGGCGCAAGGCCCGCTGGCACTTGCTGGCCACCGAACGGTGGAAAGACACTGTCTTGAACAGCAAGCTCATCCGACGACTATGGCGAGAAGAAGGCCTGGTCTGTAAGCCCAGATGTCGTAAGAAGAGTCGCGCCGCCCAGATGCGGGGGATCAGAAGCGTTTGACCGCCGAGTATCCGATGCATGTACTGAGCTTTGATTTCCAATCGGATGTCGCCTCTTGTGGCCGTCATATCCGGTTCTTTAATATCATCGATGAGTACACGCGGACCGCTTTGGCGATCATTCCCCGCCGTGCTTTTAAGGCTGCTGATGTGGTGGCTGTATTAGAGGGCATCATTGCTGAAACCGGGATCCAGCCGATGTTCGTGCGGTGTGATAACGGTCCTGAGTTCACGGCTGGCGCGCTGGTGGATTGGTGCAACAGTGTAGGGGTGTCCATTGCGTTTATCGATCCTGGTTCGCCTTGGCAGAACGGTTTTATTGAGTCGTTCAATGCGCAGTTCCGTCGTGAACAACTTTCCGGGGAAATCATGGACACTATGGCGGATGCGAAGTATTTGGCTGATGAATGGAAAGACATTTACAATCATGAGGTCCCCATGGGTCTTTGGATGGGTTGACGCCGTCCCGGTTTTGGGATGAATGGGTTAGAGGGAATCAGTTAGCTATCACATAGCTGCTGGACTGCTTAAAGGGACCCAACCAACTTCAATTCAAGCAGAGTTGAAAGGCATTGGCTCTTACGCAAATCCTCACGATATGCGTTGAAAGCAAATAAGATCTTTTCTACTTTACATAACGTACATTGTCGGCTTATAGACCACGGGAATCGAAGTACCGGCGAGAACTCCCGTCCATCAGCACATCCACCGTATCGGTACGTAAGGCGGACTTTGCGCGTTTCGCCGCTCTCAAGGGCCGCGACTGCTCTTGCCGCTGGGCGCTCTTGCGAACACAGGCTTCGTGCATCTAATGCATGTTGAGTGGTCCCGGGTTTTATGCCGTTTTCTATTGAGAGAACGGAAAGTATGCCCAAGCAGTACGCCCCTGAAGTCAAGGCACGTGCAGTCACCAGGGGGTGAGGACCGTGTTTATCGCGAGAAGAACGATAGCTCGGCACTCATGTTCGTTTCATTATTTGGCACCGGGGTTTTGGTTGGTCCTTCATGGGCGTTAGAAGCTGGCCGAGAGCTACCCGATTCGGAACTGGCCAGCCACGCGAAACTTTTGGAACTCAGCACTCCCTATGGTGGGCGGGCTCTCGGGGAGGCGAAGCTGTACTTCAGTGATTCAGCTCCATCATTGCCAAACCCAAACGCCGAGCTGAGCCGTGCACGAGCGCACGCTGTTGATCTAGAAACAGCCTGTCCAGACGAGGACACCGCGGAAGTCGGCTTGAGTGAGATGGAGAATACCTTCATATTGCTCAGTGAATCAGAACGTGATTCGCTTCCTGTGGCGGGTGCTGGCTATGACGTGTGGGAAGGAAAGCTGGACCACCTCGGCGCGCTAGTAGCACCTGCCAATCGTCGAAGTGGACTCGGTTTTCAATCTGTCGCTTTTGCTCAGAAGCACGCGATGGATGCCGGCCTGATTCCTCAATGACGCGTGCACGTTGATAATGCGGCGTCAATCAGAACGGCGCTGCGCGCCGGGTTTGAGTATGCGGGGGACGCAAACCACCGTGATTCTCAAAAATTAGCGCGCAGCTCCGAAGTTCAGCGTGCGGTTCGCTGAAAAGCGATGGCTGCCAGGGCTGCGGCCTGATCTGCGAGCACCGCGTCATCAAAGACGACACGTGGCGAGTGATTCCACTCTGCTTCCGACGCGTTCAACTCCGGTGGAGTGGCCAGCAGCGCGATGAATGTGCCGGGAACTTCATCGAGCACAAAAGCGAAATCCTCAGATCCCATCATTGGTGATGGCATGATCGCCACGCGCTGTACACCGTAGATTTCGCGCATCGTTTCCAGTGCCGCTTCGGTCTCAATCGGATCGTTCACGGTCACCGGGTAGATCATTTCAAAACTCACGTCTGCGGTGAGCTCATGGGCTGCTGCCACACCATTGATGACACGTGGCAGGCCTTCCTCCAAAACAGCCAGCGATTCGTGGGACATGGTGCGGATAGTCGCCGCCAGCTCGACGCTTTCAGGGATGACGTTGATAGCACCATCTCCGGTGGAAAGCCGGGTGGTCGAGAGGACTACCGGGTCGAAGGCATTGAATCGTCGAGTCACGAAGCTCTGCAACGCCAGGATGAGTTCGGCCGCTGCAGGAACTGGATCCAAGGTCTGGTGGGGTTGCGAGCCATGTCCGCCACGTCCATGTAATGTGACGCTCAGTTGGTTCGATCCGGCAGCCACCGGGCCGCCTCGTGTTGCGAAGACTCCGCGTGGACCGGGGCCCACATGGACCGCGTAGGCGGCGACAGGAGGTTCGCCGGCTGCAGAAAGCAGTCCTTCTTCGAGCATGATCTTGGCGCCACCGTAGCCCTCTTCTCCTGGCTGGAACATGAAGATGACCGAGCCATGAAGTTCACTTTGGTGAGCCGACAGCAACTTGGCTGCCCCAACTAGTCCGGCGGTATGCAGATCGTGGCCGCAGGCGTGCATGTTGCCATTGGAGGAGGCGAAGTCCAGATGGGTTTCTTCGAGAATCGGCAATGCGTCCATGTCGCCACGAAGCAGGACGGTCGGGCCGGGCCGTTCTCCTCGAAGCACTGCGGTGACCGAGCTGGTGCGCGTGCCGGTGGTGATTTCCAACGGCAGCCCTTCGAGGGCGTCGAGCACCTTCTGCTGGGTGCGGGGCAGATCGAGACCGAGTTCGGGGTCCGCATGCAGCGCGCGGCGCAGTTTAATCAGTTCGGGAAGTATGGTTTGTGCATCAGCGGTAAAGTCGGCAGTGGTCATTAATCAGCCTTTCGTAGGCGTCGTCGACGGACGGGCAGTGGACCTCGAGTTGCTTAGAGATGACTATGCCGATGACTCAATCTTTAAGTAAGCACTGATCAAAGCTTTTACTACGAGCGATTTGAATCTATTTAGCACGCCAGCGACTATACGCTTCGCGGTTGTGCCGCCGTCAAGCTGTCACGATGCTTTTTGTTGCATCTCACAACTTTCCCGATGAGAAGCCTAAATTCTTCGTCCACGAATCCAGAAGTGTTCGCACTTTTCAGCTGAACATCCGTGACACTCGCCTCGCTCATCGTCAGTGTGCCCTTATATCAGGGATTCTCAGCCGGAGGAGTGGCAATCGTTGAGGCGTCTTGCACCCATTGGCTGCAAGACGCCTCACTGCTGAACTTTCACCTGCCAAATTAGATGACAGACGGCTGCAGGAGCAGGGAGCCCCCGAAATTCCAGCCAGTTTTGCTACCGGCTGATCCGCGATGATGTGTTCCGAGGCCAGCCCGACGAGGGCAACGGCCGCGGGGTTCTTGATCTCCCGTCCTCCCGTGAAGGGCTGAATTACGGGGAGGAAGCCCAATAAGGTCGCCCCTGTGGTCGCGGTGGATGGAAGGCTCATAGCGTGTTCCTCACCCCTCTCCTGAGAGAAAGCGAGGCGAACCGTTTAGCAGGGACCGGCATTCAGGCGAAAGATTCTAGACGGTCAAGACAGCACTGCTCCTTAGTTGATTTTCGAGTTGCTCAGCCACGGTTCGGGCTGCGTCGAGGCCGCTTTCGATGGCACCGTCAATGAATCCTCCCCAGCCGTTGGCGATGTCCGAACCGGCGATGCGGATTCGTCCCTCGGGGCGCTGGAGTTCGGCGAGGGATTCGGTGAGGTAGCCGGTGTAGTGCATGGACCAGGTGGAGCGGGCATATTTGTCATCGACCCAGTTGTGGCCTGCGATTTCCAGTACTTCCAGGCCCGGGACGAGTTCATCGAGAATGCGCTGGGCGGCTGCTGTGTCGGTGACGTCGACCGCCGCGGCAACGGGGCCGAAGCAGACCAGTGTGGTGGTGTTTGCATCGATGTACTCGACCTGGACAAAATTCAGGGGTGCGTCCTCGGGGCCCATGGCGACGAAGCGTTCCTGCTGTCCCTTGACCTTGACCCAGAGCTTGGCGCCGCGTCCGGCATGGCTGCGGGTCGCGGCCTCCCGCTTCGTCGCGGAGAGTTCGGGCTGGATGTCGATGTCGTTCAGGGTGCTCAGAGGTACCGCCAGGATGAGTTGGCGGGCGGTGAACCGGTGGCCGCTGATGGTTCGGACGACGACCCCGTCGGCGTCCCGATGGATGGATGCAACTGGATGTTCTAGCAATAGCTCGGCGTTGGAATCGGCCAGGATGGCCTCGGCGAGTCGACGGGTTCCGCCCTCGATCTTGAAGGTTGCGCAGGTCTCGAACATCAACTGCCAGGAACCGCTGGCCGCGGCGCACCAGCGCAACGCTTGCGTGTAGGCGGCTTGGTCCAAGGCGCCGTTGAAGTTCAGGGTCCAGAATGAGCGCAGCAGCTGTCGTTGGTCCGCGGGCAGGTCCAAGTGGTCGATGGCTTCGGAGAGCGTGACGCCGTCGATGTTGGTGATCTCGGGGTTGGACAACGGAGACCAAGGCAGCGGAAAGTATTTGCGCGAGTCGGCCAGCAACGCTTGATTGGGCGCATCGAGCAGGTCCATTAGTTCATCGGGATGCCCCGTGTGCTGTTGGTTCCCCGTGCTCCAGTAAGCCTGGGTGAAGTCGGGGCCGGAGACGGGGTGGATCCCGTATCGGCCCATTTCGGCCCAGACGTAAGGCTGGGTCCAATGGACCCAAGTGCCACCGAGTTCCAGGTTTCTGCCCAGATGTTCCTCGAGGTGGGTGCGTCCGGCGATGCGGTCGCGGGCTTCGAGGATGGTGGTTTTGTATCCGTGGCGAGAAAGTTCGCGGGCTGCGGTCAGTCCGGCGAAACCTGCACCGATGATGAGGACGTCAGAGTTGTCCATGGTGGTGTTCCTTAGCTGTAGACGAAGAATTCGATGGTGGGCTCGATGATGGTCCAGCGGGTCATTGCGCCCTTGGACAGCGAGGCCATGGAGTCGGCGGTGAGGTCGATTGTGTCCCCGCCTTGGACCTCGATGCGAATGTGGCCGGAGACGATGTAGATGGTTTCGTCTTCGCCGATGGGCAGGTCGAAGGGTTCGGGGGCTTCCTCGGGGGAGACACTCCAGATACCGGAGGCGAGAGCCTGATTCCCGTTGTCTCCGTTGCGGCGCAGCCATTGAACGGTGCCGAGCTCGAACGGCTCGAATGCGGTGGGGGTGTGCTTGGCATGGAATATCTGCGACATGATGCTTCTCTTCTTTCGATCGGTCGGAAAACGACGTTTTTAGGATTGGGTGTTGTGGAATTCGAGTTCTTCGCTGGGCCGTGGTTCGCGCAGCAGAGGGAGCCTGTCCTGGATGCGGCGTCTGATCACAAACAGGATCAGGGAAAGCAGGAGAATGCCGATTCCGATGCCCAGTTCAACGGGCCCTCCATATCCGGAAATGTGGGATGAGGAGGCTCCGACCACCAGGACAGCTGCGCCATATACGGTGAGAATGATGGACAGAGGGATAGCCCATCGGCCGAGCTTGAAGCTTCGGAAGGCGTTGGGCCGGTCCAGACGGAGAAGGAGGAAGCCCGAGACGGCAAGCAGGATGGCCAGGAGATAGCCGATGTTGGCCGCCACGAGAATGGAGATGGGGTTGGATACAAAGAGGACAAGCAGGATGTTCATGACCACAGCGGTGACGGTGGCGCGGGCCGGTACCTTGTGTCGGTTGAGTTTCTCGAACTGGCGGGGAACAAGCCCGTCGACTGCCGCACCGTAGAGTGCACGCGATCCGTCGGCCATACTGGCGTTCACTCCCATGAGCAGTGCCCCGATGGTGATGAGCAGTGCAATGTCTCCGGCGAAGCCGGCGGGCAGCATCGCGGCGAAGCCGCTGACAAATACCGCTGAGGGGTCGGCGGCGGCATCGGCTTGCGTCACAAGTCCGCCAACGCCAATCGGTACCAGGGCGAACATCATGAAGGTGTAGGCGCCGGAGCTGGATAAGGCTCGGCGGGCGTCCTTGGTGCTGCGGTATTCCGGAGTAAAAGCGGCGCACATTTCGGTCCCATAGGCGGTCCAGCCGATCAAGTAAAGCCAAACTGCTGCATCCTGCCAACCACCCCAATGGTCGGCCCCGGCCTGCCCCAGGCCCCAGGTCAGGTTGCTTGCGTCCCATTGGCCGCTGACAAATGGGGCAACCACGAAGGTGAGCAGCGGGATCAGCAACAGGGCACCGAAGAACTTGTTCACCCAGGCTGCCGGCTGGGCGCCGAAAAGATTCGGCACCATCAGCGCCAGGATCAGCCCGATCCCGATCAGCTGGGCAGGACCGACCTGCAGGATCCCCAGATCGAGGGCCCACAACGCCCCTGGGAACCAGCGGGCCTGGATAATCGCGCCGGCGGTGAGGCTGACAATCGAGATGACGGCCGACCAGCCGAACCAGTAGCCAAAGGACGCTAATGCACCGGCGGGGGCGAAACGTCCTTTCCAGGCTTCATGCGCGTAGATCGGCACCCCACCTGGTTTGTCGGGGAACATGGAAGCCATTTCGGCGAAGAGGTGGTTTTGTGCCCATCCGATGCCTGCGGCCATTGCCCAGATGAAGAGTGCGGAAAGGGCGCCGATGGCGGCCATGGTTGCGCCGAAGGATACGAAGAGGCCTCCGGAGACAGCCATCGCCAGGGCGAATGCGTCTTGCCACCGCAAGGTGCGGTGCAGCGCTGGAGCGGAGTTGTGGGGGTCGAGCGATGCAGGCATGAGGGGCCTTTCGATCACAAGTTGGGACCGCGCGGCGTACGGGTCACGCGGATGCGGAGACGTGTTCGTCCTCACATATTTAAAACTATGCATCTGCTTAGTTCATTGTGTCAAGGGACACATCCGTGGATTAGACTCGGTATGTGAAAGCGACGCGAATTAGCAAATACGGCGAGGGTAGGGAAGCGCTCCTCGCGGCCACCGTCACTGTGGTCGCGGAACGTGGCCTCAGCGGCCTGACGTTCCGGGCGGTCAGCGAGGTTGCGCTGGTCAACAACACCCTAATCAGCCATCATTTCGGGACGAAGGACGCGTTGCTCCATGAGGCTGTGGCCTGGGCAACGTCACGCGCCATCCGGCTCAGCGACCTCTCGGCCGCTGAAACGATCGATGGGGGCTTTGCCCGTGCGCTCGTTGAGCTGGTCGGCAGCGAGCCGCACCTGCAGTTGTTCCAGTACGAATTCGTGCTCGAGGCACGCCGCCGCCCCGACCTCCGAGATGCCGCTGTGACGCTCTACGAGGGGTATATTGCGGCGCTCGAACGGGCGCTGAAACGTCACGGACACGCCAATACCCGGCCGCTGGCACGCGCCGTCTTTGCCGCCCTCGACGGGCTGGTGTTCCAGCAGCTCACCGTCGCTGAACCCGACGCGGTGCGCGAAGCCATCGAATGCGTCGGTGCCCTGCTGGAGGCCAACCTGAGTGCAAATTGCCAGTCTGGGTAGTGCGATATTTCTGCGGTAGCCTAGCGTGTCTGTCCGTCATCGTTCGAGAGGCGTGGTGAGCTGACCTGGCAATCCTGCGGTCCACTGGGTGGCAGGCCGACTTAGCGGTACCAGATCGGATGCTAAAGCAACGGCGCTGTGAACGAGGACAAGAAGCTAATGATCATCGCCAATATCTCTTTGGTGGTGTTCGCGGTTGTCATTGGCGGTCGTTGCTCAGACGCTTCCCTGATGCGGTCTGCAAATTCGTGTGAAGGTCAACTTCTTCCTGGGACTCGGGACCACGATGACACTTGGGTCGAAACGGACCATCACTGAAACCCCAATCATTTGACGCAGGGCATGATTGAGCATTGCGCGGAGTCCATCAACCGCGCTGGGATCCTGGTGCATGCTCGTCGGGGACGCGCGGCGTACCAACCGTACTGATTCCCCTGAACACAACCCCACGAACTAATGGTGCGAATCAGCGGGAAAAGCACTGCAGTTCACAGCTGGCGTGGTGCGGTAAGCTTCAGCGGCCCAGGGCCGTTTCAAGGGTGGGCAGGAAACTGGGAGGACTGGTTGGCGGACATCGTTGCCCGGGGATCCAGCGCTAGAGACCCTGGGTCGACAGCAATCATCCCGCCGTCTACGGGGATCACCGCCGCATTGATGTACGAGGCGTGCTTGGAGAGCAGCCACGAGACCACGTTCCCGATTTCCGCCGCTTCGGCTGGACGCTGGCTGGGCACGAATGATGTGGCCACCGAGTAGGCTTGCTCTCGTTCAAGGCCGAGTTCGGCACCGTATTCGTCCATTTCCATGTCGGCCATTTCAGTCCTGGTCCATCCCGGGCAAACGGTGTTGGCGCGGATCCCGAAGGACCCGTAGTCGACGGCAATTGACTCCATCAGCATTGCCATTCCGGCTTTGGTGGCGTTGTATACGGGAATGCCAGCGGTGGCCCGGAGCGCGGATGCTGAGGCGATCCCTACGATCGATCCTCCGGCGGCTATCAGATGCGGCATGGCCGCCTTGGCCAGGAGAAAGGGACCGGTCAGATTGGTGCGGACCATCGCGTCCCAATCGTCGGTTGCTAACTCCCCGACCTTGCCGGGGCGCACAATACCGGCATTCAGCACTAGGCCGTCGACGGATCCGAACCGTTCAACGGTGGTCTTGAGCAGCCGGTCCACATCCGCTGCGGAGGCGGCGTCGCCAACCACGGGGATTGCTCCGGTGGATAGGGCGACCTTCTCAAGTGTTTCGGACCGCCGTCCGCAAACGACAACGTTCCATCCCTGGTCCCGGAGTGCAGACACCGTCGCGGCGCCGATGCCTGTTCCTCCGCCGGTGACGATGGCTACGGGCTTCTTGTTCATTCGGTGTCCTTACTGTGGGAGGGAACCGCTACCGGTGATGCGGGGATAAGGAGCTGTCGACGCCATCACCGGTACGGTCCCAGGTGTGCGGGGGCCACTGGGTAGGTGGCCCCCGCTGTTGGGGTTAGTAGCTGATGGCCTGGGGCTGCCCGAGGTGCTTGAGGCCCTCGACGCCGAATTCCAGTCCATAGCCTGACATCTTGGCGCCGCCGAAAGGGACCCGAGGGTCCACGGCGCCGTGCTTGTTGATCCACACTGTTCCGGCCTGGATGCGGGCGGCGACATTCCGGGCCGCGTCGATGTCCGAGGACCACACGGACGCGCCGAGGCCGACGTCCAGGCCGTTGGCCATGGCGATGGCCTCATCAAGGGTCGAGTACTTGATGATCGGCAAGGCCGGACCGAATTGTTCCTCGGTGACTAGGGCATTGTCGTTGCCGATGTCAGCGACAAGGGTCGTTGGGTAGAAATGGCCCGGCTGGTTTGCCACAGGGTTTCCGCCTAGCAGGACGCGCGCGCCAGAATCCTTGGCTGCTTGGACCAAGGAAGCGACGATGTCGAATTGCGCCTTGTTCTGCAGCGGGCCCAGGACATTTTTTTCGTCCAGTCCGTTGCCCATGGGCATCGCTTTCGCAACCTTGATGAGCGCCTGGCAGACTTCCTCGTAGATGTTCTCGTGGACATAGAGCCGTTTCAGGGCGGCGCACGTCTGGCCGGTGTTGATAAATGCCCCCCAGAACAGATTCTCGGCGATCTTCTCGGGGTCTGCATCGGGCAGTACGATTCCGGCGTCGTTGCCGCCGAGTTCCATAGTTAGCCTCTTCACGGTATCGGCAGAAGAGCGGATGATGGCTTTGCCCGTAGCGGTCGATCCAGTGAACATGATCTTGTTAATGCCTGGATGCTTGCTGATCGCCTCGCCCACATCGCGGCCACCGGAAACCACGTGCAAGAGATCCTGAGGCAGTACCGAATTGATTACGTGCACCAGGGCGAGTACCGATAGCGGCGTGTATTCCGAGGGTTTGAGTACCACGGTATTACCCATCCGCAGGGCCGGTGCCAGTTGCCAGACCGAGATCATCATGGGCCAGTTCCATGGGCCGATGGCACCGACAACACCCATGGGGCGGTAATGCAGTTCGGCCGTTCCGCTCTCATCATCGACTAGCACCTCTGGTTCAAGATCGATTCCTGCGGTAGTGCGCAGCCAGGCGGCGCAGGCGCCGACTTCTAAGCGGGCGTTAGGGCCGTTAAGCGGCTTGCCCTGTTCCCGTGAGAGCAGCACCGCCAGCGCTTCGGCGTTGGCTTCCACTGCGTCGGCAGCCAGGTTCAGCAGCTCGCTGCGTTCGGCGTGGGAACGCGCTGCCCATCCGGGCTGCGCGGCGCGGGCAGCGGTGATGGCAGTTTCAAGATCGGCGGTGGTATGTTCCGGGGCCAGGCCAACGAGAGCCCCAGTTGCGGGGTCCGTGATCTCGCGCCCTCCGGGGACGGCGTGGATTGCGGAGAGAAGGTCCTTGGAAATGGCGGGTCGGGTATTTGGATGGATCGTCATGTCGAGTCTTTCGTGGTTGGTGGGCTCGAGACGGAATCGCGATGCCGGAGCAGGCAATTTGTCGTTTCTCGAGCAGCAGGAAGGACCTTGTTCTTATTCGGAGGGGTACTGCGTGTCATTCAGCACGGTGAACTTGCTGTCGAAGGGCAGATGCATCGGTGCAAGTGTTGGTCCATCCCAGCAGAACATGCGACCGATGGATCGCTCGTTGGCGAGATCGATGACGACGAACGATTCGACGGGCATGACTGTTTCGCTCCAGTAGAGCAGGACGACGCCGTCGGCCAGTTCGAAGACCCGGATGGGATCGACATCGCCTAGTCCACGTTCTGCGCCTTGGATGCAGTGCCAGACAAAGGTGCCGGAGCTGAGGTAGATGTGCTCATACTGCTCGGTGGGGCTGTAGCGGTAGAAGATGCGCTTGCCGATAAGCTCTTCGCTCTCGGAGCGGGGCTCGATCTCGCCGGTGCCGAAGATTCGCCCGGACAGGAATTCGGTGTTCATGCGGACATCGCCGTTGCGGTTCACGAACGAGGAATCTGCGACTGTGACGCGGCCGTCGGCGCGGTTAATGATCATGGTGACGTCGCGGGTTGCGGTGCCTTCGCCCTTGAGGAAATCCACATAGAAGATTTCCTCCCGAACTTCCACGGCCCGGTACGGGTGGGTGCCGGTCGCGCCCGCGTTGTCGCCCCCGGTAATGGTCCAAGTCACGAGGCCCTGGGCAAATGCGTGGGTGATCGTCCAGCCGTTGTCGAAAGTGATCACGATCGAGGTTTCGTCGAGTTTATGGCTGGCAGGCAACGACGGGTCGCCGAAGCCGGCAAGCATGGCCGTCACTGCCGGCCATTCATCTTGCGGCACGTAGCCGTTGGTCTCGGTGCCGGTGGTGGCGCTGGGGTTCACAGCTGGGTTGGTGTTCATGATTACCTGTTTCTTTCGGTGGTTGGTGGTTTGGTATTAGACGCCGACGGAGTCGTAGTTGATGGCCGGCTTTCGCGCCGCGATGGCAAGGCCTGCGGCGAACGCTGCCGGGATGAGAAGCAGGAGCCACTTCGCGACGCCTCCGGCGCCTCCAAGGAGGACGTCGTAGTTGGAGATCGTTAGGTACCCGATCAGGATGAAGGCGATGCAGGACAGTACGGGGGCTATGGTCGTGACCCACCGGTTGTCCCGGGTCTTCTGGCGGGCGAAGAACACGATGATGGCGATGGAGGTGAGGACCAGGATCGTGATGAATCCAGCGGTGCCCAGTGCAACGAGCCAGGCGAAGACGGTGGTGATGGGGTCGGCTCCGAAGGCAAGGAATACCGTGACCACCAGGAAGATCCCGATGCCGTTAACGAGGGCGGCTAGGGCTGGAGTGCCTCTGCCGCTGGTGGTGGCCAGTTGGGCTGGGAGGGTTCCGGAGCGGCCCAGTGCGAAAAGGTACCTGGAAAACATGTTGGACAGTCCCAGCAGCATGGCGATGAAGCTGGTGACGACCATGACCTGCATTGCGGTGCTCAGCCACTGTCCGGCGTTCACCGCGGCGAGGTCGAAGACGAGGCCTGCCGGGTTATTGGTCGCCTCGGACTGGATGCTGTCGGTGCCGATGGCCCCGCTGATCGCCCAGGTGGAGATCGCGTAGAAGATCCCGACGAACGCGATGACGAGGCAGAGCGCGCGTGGGATGGTCTTGCGCGGGTTGACGGCCTCTTCGGAGAAGACGACTGTTGCCTCGAAGCTGGTGAAACAGGTAAAGGCGAACAGGAGCGAGATACCCAGTCCGGGACCAAAGACGTTTTGGGCGGTGAACCCCTCGAAGGTGAAGATGCCAAACCCCTGGTGCACGATCAGTGACACCACGAGGGCCGCGACCACCAGGATCTCGCCGACGATCAGCACACCCAGAACCTTGAGGCTTGCACCCACGCCCCTCATGGTGAGGAGGGTGGTCAACGCGAGAACGGCCACGATCAACACGTAGACGGGTACTTCAACCCCGGTCAGCCTGGCGACGAGCTCCTGTGCGAATACGCCGAATTGGGACCAGAGGCCGGATTGCAGGGCCGCGTAGGTGACAAGGGCGATGCCTGCCGCTCCGGTAGCCCATCTTGATCCCAGGCCTTTGGCGATATACGCGACGAAGCCAGCAGCGCTGGTGATTTCCCGGCTCATTCGCAGGTATCCCACCGAGAAGAGGCCGATCAGCAACGCAGCGATGGCATAGATAACAGGTGTTCCGGCGCCGCTGGCTGAGAAAATCACGGGACTCGCACCGACCACGGCCGCGATTGGCGCGGCGGCAGCAATCACGAAGAACGCAACGGCAAGCACTCCGAGTCGGTTGGACCGCAGTCCCTCGTCGGTCCCGGGGCTTTGCTGGCCGGTGAGGGGCGGGGCCGGTTGTTCTGATGGCTGATTCATGCTCGATATCTTTCGATAATGCCCCGCCCTCAAAAGAGGGCTAGCGCAGTGGTGGACTTTCGGGCAGTTCGCGTGACTGATCTTTTGTCGTGGTGTGGCTCACGATTCAAACTGTACATATGTACAGTTTGGACGTCAAGGAGTTTTCCTTGGGTTTTCACAACGAGGAATCCGCAGTGCTGGCGCATAGACTCGTTCCATGAGCAATGAAACGGAACGCCCTTCGTATGGGGAGGGGCGCGAGGCGCTTATGTCGGCCGTCATGCGGATAGTCGCAGCAAAAGGACTCCGCGGCGTCACTTACCGGGCGGTCGCGGGGGAAGCTGGCGTGAACCACAACTTGATTTCCCACCATTTCGGGTCAATTGAAACGCTGCTGACAGCCACCATGGAATGGGCAATTCAGCGCTCCATAGAAAATACCGAGCTGGCCCTCTTTGCGGACCTCAATGAACACTATGCCGATGCCCTGATCGCTTCGGTCACGGCCGAGCCCGAAGTGCACATGTTCCAGTTTGAAATGTTGCTGGAAGCCAGGCGTAGGCCTGAGCTGCAAGAGACCTCGCGCCGGTTGTACGCGAATTACGTGTCGTCGGTGCATGCAGCTCTGCAAAGCCGCGGTATCGAAGCCGGCGAAGACCTGTGCAAAGCCATCTTCGCCTCCCTAGACGGACTTATGCTCCAATTTCTTACCATGGGCGATCCCGCCGGGATCAGATCTGCCGTAGTCCAATTGGGGCAACTGATGGCGACTTCCATGGATCGTTCCCCCGAACACCACAAGTCGTGAACTGCCTTCGGAGCTCGCGGCAGATTTCTCAGTGGTCGTTCCAAATTCCACCTTGTCGGTTCTCGGCGCACCGGGGCATGCCCTTCACCAATTGAACGCGTTATCCTGTTGCCAGAATTTGGCTGCCGGTGCCGCATTCCCCTCAAGCCCAGGATCCTTGCCTGGGGTTATTCGCCTTTGGAACTGGCATTCGCCACGATCGCCCAGAGGCCTGCCAGTTGGCGGGCGCGTCGGCACTATCCGTGGCGGTCCGGTCCGCGCTGGCCAAGGAGCCGAACGGTTTGCGACCTGGTTGAACAACTCAATCATCAATTCAGATCCAAACCGGATGCGGGCCTTGAAAATCGCCGCTTTGGCAGGCAGCATCCATTAGCTGGTCCGGTGCAGCCCACCGGGCAGGCTGTGCATGATCTCTTTCCTAGGAGGCCGAGACACGCAAGGACGGCGCCGTCACCGAGTACGCCGTCATCCACGAGGGGAGCCGGCGCAAGCGTTGCTTGCCAGTGACTACCTGGGTGATCACTTCGCCAACTAGCGGGGAGGGGGAAACTTTCGCTATCACACCTGGTGAAACGTGGTCCGAGAGCCGTTCTGGTCTTTCGATTTCACCTATCAGTGGCGGGCGATGAGAAAAGATCGACACGTCAGAGTGCTAAGTAATGGGCACTGGGGAGAGCCAGTTAATCGCCTTTGCCTATCGGAGGGTGGAACAAGTTCAACGACCATGAGTCGAGCAGTTTCCGCAGTTCCTTCGGATACACCTCGCTGACCTTGGCCTCACTCATCGCAAGGCCGAACGCCGCCCAGCGCAGATCCATATTCTCGGTGCGCACGAGGCAACTGTTCTCATCGATTTGCTGGATCTGGAACCAGCGGCCAATGAGAGGCTCCAGCTTTTCGGCGCTGGCTTGAATCCGGGCGCTCACTTCTGGTTGCCCGCTGCCGCGCAATCCTGCGCGCACAAAGGCCGCTGCGTCGCCACCTGGCACTTCACGCGGCGCAAACCGCAATGCCCTGGGCGAGGGGTTCAGTGCGCGATCCACCCGGAAACTGCGCCAATCATCGCGGTCCAGATCAAAGGCCACGAGATAGTAGCGGTTGCCCACATTCACTAATTGGACCGGTTCTACCCGGCGCGAGGTTTCTGCTGACTTGGCATCCTTGTAGTCGAAGGCGATTCGTTCATGATCACGGCACGCCTGGGCCAATGCCACCAGTACCGCTGGATCCACCGGATCTGTTGCGGAGGACTGGGAATTGAGTGGGACAGTGCTCGCGGTCAAGGCCTGTGCCCGTTTACGCAGCCTGGCCGGCAGCACGGGTACCACTTTCCCCAATGCTCGCAGCGCCGCTTCAGCCAGAGCGGAGGACCCGCCATGCACGGTGGATTGCAGCGACGCCACCAGTGCCACCGCTTCCTCATCGTCGAGCACCAGGGGAGGCAACGCGGTGCCGGAGGCTAACTGATAACCACCTCCCACACCGCGATCGGCCTGCACTGGGTAGCCCAAGTCACGCAACCGGTCGATGTCCCGGCGAACGGTGCGCAGGCTGACGTCAAGGCGTTCTGCGAGCTCGTCTCCGGACCAATAGCGATGGGTCTGCAGTAGCGAGAGTAAGCGCAAGAATCTGGTACTGGTACTCATACGATAAGTCTGCCTTGATTTAGGACAAAAACTGGCACTTTTCACTTCTATTCTGGTTACTACCAGCTGGAAATACCGGCTGCAGCTTATGCCAGGAGGCAATCATGAGCACCATGGCTATCACCAACACCAAGCTCACCGGAGAACGCGCCGACCTGTTCCAGACCCTGGCCAACGCGAGGCATTTTTTGCGTTTTACGGTCCAAGGCTTGAGCGATGAGCAGGCGGAGCAGCGAACCACCGTGAGCGAGCTGACCCTCGGCGGGTTGATCAAACATGTCAGCGCAGTCGAAAAACAGTGGCAGGAATTCATGGTCAAAGGCCGGGCAGCCATGGCGTGGGACGGTGCGGATTTCAGCCAGATGCCACCCGAAGCGATCGAAGCATTCCATAACGAATTCCATATGCAGCCAGGAGATACTCTCGACGCGGTGCTGGAAAACTACGCTTTGATTGCCGACCGCACCGATGCGCTGCTGGCTGAGCTGGATCTGGACACCGTGCACGAGTTGCCTTCGGCCCCATGGTTTGTCGATATCCACTGGTCGGTGCGCCGCACCTTGCTGCACATCATCGCCGAGACCACCCAGCATTCAGGGCATGCGGACATCATCCGCGAATCCCTGGATGGGCAGGAGACCATGGGATAACAACAGGCGGCAATCAAACTTCTAGACAAAGTCACCGTACGGTGACATCATTTGAATATGAAAACCCCATCGTTCACTGTCGGAAGCCTGGCGGATAAGATCCGGACCCAACGTGGTTTCCTAGGGCTGACCCAAGCTGCCTTGGCAAATTCGGTAGGGGTTTCGCGTAAGTTCATCGTTGACTTGGAAGCAGGGAAAGAAACGGTGGCTCTGGGATTAGTGCTTAGGGTTCTGAAGAGACTTGGGTTTGAGGAGCCTGGGCTACGCATTATTAATGACAGGGGCGCTGAAATAGCTGAGGACTTCCGACAGACCCTGGAAGCCAAAAATTTCGAGTTCGCACTGCGTCTCATCAGTGAATATTCGACTGAATCTCTTGAAGCCGGGCGTCCACTCTTGGCACAGTCGCCTGAATTGGAGGACTCGCAATACCAAGTGGCTCTGGCGGCCATAACTAAGTGGATTGCGGGCCAGACCAATACGCCAGTCCCGCAGTGGACCTCGGACATTGTGCGACCAACGGAACCCGTGTTCCTCTCGGAAAAGTTGTATCCGGTAGGGGAGAAGATGAAGGAGCTAATTCGCGCTGAGACGCCTCCAGCACTTCAAGAACTGAATGTGTGGATTCGACAACGGAGCTTGGGAACAGCATGAGTAGAACGGGCTTGGGAAGAAACAGAGTCGTTGACCTGCTCGCAGAACTCGAACGGCGCCTGAACGAACAGGGACTCAACGTGAGAATTAGAGTCGTCGGGGGCTCGGCTATGCTTCTTCACGGCCTGATTGATCGTGCTACGGAAGATATCGATGCTTACTACTCGCATCGGACAGAAGTCGAAAAAATCATAGAGGCGATGGCGGCCGAACACGGTTTGCCTAAAAAGTGGTTGAACTCTAGTGCAGCCGCTTTCATCCCCGACAATGCCTCTTGGGCTCCCGCGCCGGACTCTATTCTTTCCGCAGTCGAAGTTGCTGATTTGCCGACTTTGACCGCCATGAAGCTGGCGGCGGAGCGCGACAAAGACATTCTTGATTTAGGGCACCTGGTCAACGCTTTAAGACTCAGCGACACCAGCGAATTACTTGAACTCGCCTATGACAAGTATGGAGAAGACTCAATTCCGTTGTCTGGGAGTCGGCAAAATTATGAGATTGTCGCAGAAGAGGCCATAACCGTCGCACGGCGTCTAAGAAGCAACAAGAACCCCTAGCCCCCGATGTAGGACATTTCGATGCGCTTGCGGTTGCCCGGGGTCAGCGCCGCACGCAGCTCGGAATAATTGTCGTCGCGCTTGCGCCAATGCCCGGTCAGCGCCTTGGCAAGATCCTCGTCGCTGATCCCGTCGCGCATCAGCTGGCGCAGGTCATAGCCCGAGCCGGCAAACAGGCAGGTGTACAGCTGGCCTTCGGCCGAGACCCGGGCGCGCGAGCAATTGCCGCAGAAGGCGTTGGTGACGCTGGAGATCACACCGATCTCCCCGGCTCCGTCTTTGTAGCGCCAGCGGTTGGCCGTTTCACCCGGTTCGGTTTTAGTCACCGGTTCCAGCGCCCAGCGCTTATTGACCATGGCCACGACCTCGGAGGAGGGCAGCACCTCATCCAGCTTCCAGCCGTTGGTGGTGCCCACATCCATGTATTCGATGAAGCGCAGGATCGCCCCAGTGCCGCGGAAGTGCTCGGCCAGCGACAGGATCTCCGAGTCATTGACCCCGCGCTTGACCACGGTATTGATCTTCACCGGGCCCAGGCCCACTTCACGGGCCACGTCGATGGCGTGCAGTACCCGGGAGACCGGGAAGTCCACGTCGTTGATGGCCTTGAACTTCTCGTCATCCAAGGAATCCAGGGAGATGGTCACGCGGTTCAGCCCGGCTTCCTTCAACGCAGGTGCAAGCACCGGCAGCGCCGACCCGTTGGTGGTCATTGCCAGATCCACCGGCTGGCCCTCGGGGGTGCGCAGCTTGGCGAGCATGCCCACCAGGTCCACGATGCCGCGGCGCAGCAGCGGCTCGCCGCCGGTCAACCGCAGCTTGGTGACCCCCAGCGAAACGCTGACGCGGGCCAGCCGCTGGATCTCCTCGAAGCTGAGCAGCTCGGAGCGCTCGCGGAAAACGAAGTCGCGGCCGAAGATCTCCTTGGGCATGCAGTAGACGCAGCGGAAATTGCAGCGGTCTGTCACCGAAATCCGCAGGTCATGCAGGGGCCGTCCACGGGCATCGCCCAGGGTGCCGGCCGCTTGTGCTTTCATACACTCCACAGTAGCCCCCCGGCACCGTTGCGTGGAAGACGGTTAACCTGAAAGTAACAAATCAAGTACGCAAAATGGATCGGCCCCGGTTGGCGCGACGGTAGCATTGGCACCAGCCCCCGATTTCAAGGAGATCCCATGCAGCACCGCCCGTTTTCACGGTTCCGAGCCCTTGCCGGGCTCGCGGCGGCCGTGCTGGCTTTGGCGG
The DNA here is from genome assembly GCF_044743255.1 of Glutamicibacter sp. NPDC087673. Taxonomy (NCBI): domain Bacteria; kingdom Bacillati; phylum Actinomycetota; class Actinomycetes; order Micrococcales; family Micrococcaceae; genus Glutamicibacter; species Glutamicibacter sp. NPDC087673. Next base: position 77,029 of record NZ_JBIUWB010000005.1, on the reverse strand, counting down.
GCTGTTCGGCCAGCGGCTCTTCCGATCAGGCCGCGTCCGAACCCATCACCATTTCAGCGGCGGCCTCCTTGCAAAGCGCCTTCGAGCAGATCTCCGGGGAATTCTCCGCTGAGCACCCGGAGGTGCAGATCGCCAGCATCTCCTATGACGGCTCTTCGACCCTGGCCACGCAGATCCTTGAAGGCGCACACGTGGATGTCTTCGCCTCGGCCGATGAACGCAACATGCTGGAGGTGACCGAAGCCGGGTTCGGCCACGAGCCGGTGATCTTCGCCAGCAACACCATGGTGATCGCGGTACCGCAGGAGAACCCGGCGGATATCGATTCGCTGGAAGACCTTGCCGCGGCCACCACGGTGCTGTGCGCGCAGCAGGTGCCGTGCGGCTCGGCCTCACGCCAGCTGCTCCAGGCCCAGGGCGTCGAAGTGGTCCCGGCCAGCGAGGAGCAGAACGTCACCGCGGTGCTGCAGAAGGTGGCCGCCGGGGAAGCGGATGCCGGACTGGTCTACGCCACCGATGTGCTGGGTGACGAAAACGTCGCCGCGATCGTTCCGGAAGGAGCCGACGAGGTCGTGAACACCTATCCGATCGCCACGCTGGGCCAGAACCCCGGCGCGCAGGCGTTCGTGGACTTCGTGATCAGCGAGCGCGGCCAGGAAATCCTGGCAGAGCACGGTTTCGGCACCGGGGCTGCGCAGGCCAATGGCTAGCGATACCGGGGTACGGGTTCCAGGCTTCGCCATTGCCCCGGCCTTGCTGGGCGTGGGATTGCTGGTGCTGCCGCTGCTGGCGCTTCTCACCCGTGCCAGCTGGTCCACGCTGGTGGCCGATGCCACCAGCCCCCAAGCCCTCTCGGCGCTCTGGCTGAGCTTGCGCACCGGGGTGGCTGCCACCGCCCTGTGCGTGCTGCTCGGCGTGCCGCTGGCGGTGCTGATGGCCCGCAGTTCGGCCCGGGTTGCCCAGCTGTTGCGGGCCTTGATCGCCGTGCCGCTGGTGCTGCCGCCCATGGTCGGCGGCGTGGCCCTGCTCTTCCTCTTCGGGCGCACCAGCCCCATCGGCCAGTTCATCGATTCCCTGTGGGGGATTACCCTGCCCTTTTCCACCGCCGCGGTGGTCATTGCCCAGAGCTTCGTGGCCCTGCCCTTCCTGGTGCTCTCCGTGGAAGGATCGCTGCGGGCCGCCGGCGCCGGGTACGAACAAGCCGCCGCCACCCTGGGCGCCGGGCGCTGGATGGTGCTCACCCGCATCACCTTGCCGCTGGCCGCCCCCGGACTGGTGGCCGGCGTGATCCTGTGCTTCGCGCGGGCCATCGGCGAATTCGGGGCCACCGCGCTATTCGCCGGCAACGCGCCGGGGGTTACCCAGACCATGCCGCTGGCCATCTACACCGCGTTCAACGGGGCTGGAACTGGACGCGACTCGGCAGTAGCCCTATCGATCCTGCTTCTGGCCACCGCGGTAGTGGTGCTGCTGCTGGTGCGCGCCTGGCGTCCGGGGGCCTTGAAATGACATTGAAGGTTGCGCTGCGAGTGCCGCGCACCGGATTCGACGTGGCCGTTGAATTCGAAGTGCCTGCCGGCAGCACGCTGGCGATGATGGGCCCTAGCGGCTCGGGCAAGTCGACCATTGTGCATGCGATTGCCGGGATCCAGAAGATTGCCGAGGGGCGCATCGAGCTTTCCGGTTCGCTGCTGGCTGACGCGAAGCAGCACCGCCCGCCGCACCTGCGCGAGGTGGGCCTGCTGGGCCAAGACCCGCACCTGTTCCCGCACCTGGATGCGCTGAAGAATATCGCCTTTGGCGCCCGCGCCGGGGGACTGGACAAGGCTGCCGCCAAGGCCGTGGCCGCCGAATGGATCGGGCGGCTGGGACTGGAAGAAATCGCCACCCACCGGCCCGAGGCCCTCTCCGGCGGGCAGCGCCAACGCATTGCGCTGGCCCGGGCCTTGGCCGCCCAGCCCAAGATCCTGCTGATCGACGAGCCCTTCGCCTCGCTGGATGTCGAAGCCGCCATGGACATGCGCGCATTGGTGCGCGAAGAGCTGGAACGCACCGCGACCAGCGCCATCGTCGTCTCGCATTCGGCCGCCGACACCTTGGCGCTCGCCGATGACCTGCTGGTGCTGGAACGGGGAAGCATCATTGCGCAGGGAACCGTCGAGCAGGTCTTCGCCGACCCGGCCAACCGCTTTGTGCGCGCAGTGGTGGCCACCCTGCCAGCGCAGCACCCGAGGAACATCCAGGAAGAGCAATCATGATCACCGGCAATGAACCCGTGGAACTTGAAGCGCACCGTACGCGGCTGCTGTCGCAGGTGGTGCCGTTGGCCCCGCAGGAGATCGAGGTGGCTGGCGGTTTCGCTGCGCTGCACGGCGCGGTGCTGGCCGAGGATGCCACCTCCACGCACCCGTTGCCGTTGTGGGACAACTCGGCGATGGACGGCTATGCGGTGCGTTCGGATGACACCGCTGTGGCGCCAATTGCTCTGGAAGTCATCGGCGAAGTGCCCGCGGGCAGCGGCTGGGACCCGAAGCTGGAACCGGGCCAGTGCGTGAAGATCATGACCGGTGCCCCGATCCCGACGGATGCTGACGCCGTGGTGCGCATCGAGGATACGTCAGCGGCAGCAGAGGGCTGGGATGCCGCCACCGTGCAGATCCATGTGCCGGTGCCAGCAGGCAAGGACATCCGCCGCAGCGGCGAGGACAAGGCCGCCGGTGACCTGGTGGCCTATGCCGGCGAGCAGCTCACCGCGGCCCGTCTTTCCGCCTTGGCGGCAGCCGGTGCCAGCAAGCTGTCGGTGCGCACACAGCCCAAGGTGGCCGTGCTGGTCACCGGGGCGGAATTGCTTGCGCCCGGTGAAAGGCTCTCGCGCGGGCAAATCCCGGAAACCAATTCGCTGCTCATGGCAGGGCTCTTGGCTGAATCCGGCATCCAGGCAGCTACCGTGGTGCACTGCGTGGATGACACTCAAGCGGTCCGCGAACAGCTGGACGTGCTCGGCTCCACGCATGATGCCATCCTGAGCACTGGGGGAGTAGGTCCCGGCGCCTACGATGTGATGCGCCAGGTGCTGGAAGCCGAACCGGCAGTGCAGGCGGCCCGGGTGAAGATCCGCCCCGGCCAGCCGCAATGCGCGGGCCGTTTGGAGGCCGGTGCGATGGTCTTCGCCTTGCCCGGCAACCCGGTCAGCGCAGCGGTCAGCTTCGAGCTGTTCGTGCGCCCGTGCCTGCGGGCCATGCAAGGCCACCGCGAGGTACTGCGCCCGACTTTGCGCGCCATCGCCGCGGTGGGATGGAAAGCCGCCGCCGCACGCATGCAGGTCATCCCGGTAGTCCTCGAGCATGGTGAGCAACTGCGGTGCGCCCCGGCGGTTCACGCCAGCAGCATTTCCCACTCGGTGGGCGGGTTCGGCGCTGCCCAGGGCTACGCGCTGGTCCCGGCTGGCGTCAACCAGATCCACCCCGGCGATGAAGTCGAGGTACTGGGGATGATCCCATGAGCACGCGGCAGCTCGCCAACTTCAATGCCCTGGTGCTCGCCGGCGGCAGGGGCTCTCGGCTGGGCGGCGAAGGCAAAGCCGAAATAGAGCTGCACGGACAGCGCCTGGTTGACCGCGTGGTCGCCGCGGCCCGCACAACCGGCGCACTACGCGTCGTTGTGGTCGGCCCGGATTCCGCTGGTGCCAAGGCCGATTCCGTTCTCCGGGAGGATCCGCCATTCGCTGGTCCCTTGGCAGGCATCGCTGCCGGGCTTGCAGAACTAGCTGCCAGCGCAGGCAGTGAATGGACCATGGTTCTGGCCTGCGACCTGCAACGGCCGGTCGCGGTGGCCACTGCGTTGATCAACGACTTTGGGCAACGCGCAGCCGATGGCTTGCTGCTGGTTGACGCGCAAGGCCACACCCAATGGCTGGCTGGAATCTATCGCACCTCGGCACTGGCTTCGGTCTGCGCAGAGCTGGGCGGGAACCTGGTCAATGCCCCGGTGCGCCGAGCCTTGAATCAGCTGCAGCTGGCGCGGGTACCGGTGGATGATGAAACCAGCAGCGACATTGATACCCCGCAGGCACTGGAAAGCGCCCGCCAGAACGGAAGGAAAGCCATGGCACAGCATTTGCCACCCGAAGCACTGAACGATTGGCTGGAAGCAGCCGCCAAGGAATTGGGCTTGGACTCCGGCGAAGTGGATATCGCTACCGTGCTTGATGCAGCCAAACATGTATCTCACGAAGTAGCCCGGCCGGCAGCGCCTTTGAGCACTTTCCTGCTCGGACTTGCGCTGGGCAGCGGCAAGGGAGACTTGCCTGGCTTGTCCGAGCAACTGGTCTCGCGTGCCCACCGCTGGGCTGATGAGCATCCTGAAGGAACAACGTAAGCCATGAATCCTTTGAGACCGCAGTGCAATACCAGTGAAATGGTGCGCAAGGTTGGAGCGAATTGAAGAGTGGCCCTTTTCGATTTGTTGCCGGACTGACCGCTAATTACAGATCCTGGGAGTGCTTCGGGGCGTGCGCCTTTTCGCCGAGCCCTGACTTAGGCAGGGAATCAAGGAAGCTTCGATAATTTGAATACCCGGGATTCAGTAATCGCCCGATTCCTGGTCGCGATTTTCTCGCAGGACGAGCAGACGACCAGAATGCGCCATTTGCTTGCAGCAACGCTAGTGGCCTTTCGGCAACGCTTCTTCCGCGTGGCGGCGGGTCCGGTCGGCAATCTTGATGATCCGGTCAATCACGGTGCGTGTGCTCACCCGAGTCCGTGCTTCGGGCCTGGTCAAGATGTCGATATGGCGGCCGAGGGAGAGGTCTGCCAGGGGACGCAGCACTACGTGCTCGCGGAAATATGGGGTCAGCCCCGTATATCGAGGCAGCAACCCAAGCATGCGGGTTTCGGCGATGATCGCCGCCACCAGGTTGAACTCATTGACGCGATGCGCGATCTGAATCGGGTTTCCGGCACTGGCAAACATCGCTTGGACCAGCAACGGTTCCAGTGCGAATCCCTCGTGTGCTGCGACCCAGGTTTCGCCCACCAAATCGGCCAAGCGCACCGTTTCCTGGTGCGCTAACGAGTGTTCCCGGTGGAGTGCCACGTCGATCGGCTCTTGCAGGACGGGCGTGACGTGCACCCTGTTGCCCGGCCATGCAGCTGAGGCCAGCGGGCGGTGGGCGATGACCAGATCATAGTTCCCGACCAGATCGACGAACCCGTTGATAGACACGTCTTCCTCCCGGCAATGCACCATGGGGCCGTCTGGATCACTCAGGCTGCTGGCGATGAGCGGCGGAAACCAGGCCAGTCCGGCACTGTGGAAAGCGGTGACCGAAACGGGCTCTTGACGGGCCAGCAGGTATTCGGAGACGGAATTCTCTGCGCGTGCGAGAGACTCCAATACTTCTCCGCCGGCGTCGGCCAACCGCTCCCCGGCGGGGGTGAGCACCAGCACGCGGCCGCGCGGCTCGGTCAGGGCAACTGGCATCCCGCGTTGGAGCGCGGCAAGCTGCTGGGATACGGCAGACGGCGAAAGGTGCAGAGCCTGGGCTACTGCAGTTACTGAGCCCCGGTCCCTGAGCTCGCGCAGGGTTCGCAGGTGATGCACTTCCATGAAGCTTAGCTTACGGGATCGTGAAGACACTGGCCGTTGTTCTGCATGGTTTGCCTTCCTAAAGTGAAAGCATGCCAGAAAATCCTCGTGTAGCCCATCGCTTTCTTCCCGATATAATCCTGATGATCATCGCAATAATGTGGGGTGGCAGCTACCTGGCAACCCAAGATCTCGCGATGGCCTCGTCTGCTGCCGCGGTGATGTGCGCACGTTTCCTGCCCGCAGCGGCAATCTTGCTCTGCGTGAATCTCGCCCGCTCCAACATGCGGCTCCGGGACTCGACTTTGCCCGGAGTCCTGCTCGGGACCATGCGAGCGGCGACTATCGCTTTGGAAACCATTGGTGTCACGCTCACAAGTGCCACCAATGCCGGACTTATCATTGCCCTTTCCATTCTCTTCACACCGTTGCTCGAATCCGCACTCACGAGAAGACGGCTTTCCCCATCTCTGGTCTCCAGCGTTATTCTTGCACTACTCGGGATTACGCTGCTCGTGGGTGGGCAGGGATTCTCCGGGGCCAATCTGGGCGATGGCTTGATGCTCCTTGCGGCGGTAACCCGGGCCCTGCTCGGAGTTGCCGAGGCACGGTTTACCATTGGCAGGAACGCTGATGTGCTGGGACTAACCACGGTCGAGATAGTGTTCGGAGCTGCGATATTCGCCGCGTGGGGTGGCAATTCGTTGCTGGAGCATCTTCCGGGTTTCAGCATCGAAAATTGGCTCACCATCGCCTATCTGTGCCTGGGCTGCACCATCTTTGCTTTTCTTGGGCAGCTGTGGGCCACTAAGCACACCTCGGCGTCACGTGCGGGCATGCTTCTTGGCACAGAACCAGGATGGGCACTGCTGGCAGGAGTGCTCCTGGCCTCAGATCCGATAGGCGCACTCGGATATGCGGGCGCCGCTGTACTCCTGGGGGCCACGTGGTGGGGTGCGCGTGCTGAACAACGCTGGCGCGGAAGCGGCCCAACGGCCAAGGAGGCTTGGCACCGGTGATTGGGCCAGCTGACGGCAACTGACCCGGCAAGGCGATATCCATCCTGTCCCGGGAGCTGCGAATGCTGCACATACGGGATGTACTCCTATTCGTATTCTGCGTTTGCGCGTGCAACCTGTAGCCGCCGTTACGGGGGAAACCACGGCTCTCCTTGGACCTGCACCCGAGGCCGGACTGAATAATGGCGTAATGTCCCCACCTTTCGATCTTGCAAGTAGCCGGATTTCCCTGAAACCGTCCTGCGAACGTCACCTTGATGCTCGGGCTTGTTACCTAGGCTTCAGAGCGAGCGGTCACTGCTGTGCACCGTCCTGCAGCGGCCTATTTTCCTGTTTCCATCGCGGCATTAGACTCGGCTCATGCCAATTGATAAAAGTGACCGCGGCGCGCTGCTGCGCGAATATCTCAACGATGCCCGCGAAGCCATCTTGTGGAAATGCGAAGGCCTGAGCGATGCCCAAGCGCGAACGCCCATGACCTCGACAGGTACCCACGCCATGGGGCTGCTGCTCCACCTGGCCGTCACCGAATCCGGGTATTTCATCGAATGCCTGGGCCGCGAAATTCAGAATCCGATTATCCGGAGCATCTCCGATTCCGATGACGCGCAAGCAGACTTCCTCCCGCCACCGGGGATGACTCTGAATGATGCAGTCATGTTCTACAAGGAAGCGATTGCCGCAGCCGATGGAGTGCTTGACGAGCTGGAGCTGGGTTCACCGGCTGTAGTGCCATGGTGGGGAAAGCATCGGCACACCACGGTGGAACGGCTCCTGGTGCATATGATCGCAGAGTCGCACCGGCATGCCGGGCACTTGGATATCGTCCGGGAGCAGCTGGACGGTTTCGTCGGTCTACGGCCATCGGCACCTAACTTGCCAGAGCTCACTGCCGACCAGTGGGAAGAACAACGCTTGCAGATGAAAAAGCTAGCCGAGAACGCCTAGTTCTTCCGGCGTGTTGATTCTGTCGTCCGGCAGGCTTGCGGCGGAGATCCCCGAACCAGAACCCTGCTGGACATTTTGAAATAAGGGACCTGTGACTCCCCGGCACTTCAGTTCGTCGATTGAGCGGCTGCAATGGTGGGGAACCACGTGCAGCTCAAACCCAACATCGACCTAGCGCTAGCGGCAATGCCCGATGCCGAATGCATGGCTCCTGGCGCGAAACCGATGAGGAACGGACTGTGCTCCCGGCCAGGCCAGCCGCTGCTGTTGGTATTATCAAGCAATGCCGAGCGTGATAGAAAAAGCAGTTTGCTACGTCGTCCAAGACGATCACCTGCTGGTCTTCACGCATTTGCAGCACCCTATGCATGTCACCGGAGTCCAAGTGCCGGCTGGAACCCTCCAGCCGGGTGAAACCCCCGGTCGAGCGGCCGTACGTGAGCTCTTCGAGGAGACTGGAATAGAAGGCTTCGTTACACGAGACCTTGGAACGATGGCCTATGACTTACGGCCCATGAGAGACGAAATTGCTAACCGGCACTTCTTCGAACTCAGTGTTCCCCGGCAAGATCTTTCACGGCGTTGGATAGCCGGTGAACAAGATCCCTCGCATGGCGGCACACCCGAGTCCTGGGAATGCTGGTGGCTACCACTGGCACAGGCGCACGTCCTGGCAGCCGGGCTCGGTGCCATGCTCGGGAAACTCAGCGACGAGTCGAACCCTGTCCTCAGCTGAGCAGGAACGCCGCATCGTCATCGGTATGATCTATCCATGAACAGTTCCATGGACGAATCCGAGTCCCGCACGGTCCGAATGTTTCCGGACCATGCGGATACAGTTTTATGGTTTCCAGACCCGGTTCCCTATGACGCGGCAGGGCTGTCGCCCGAACTGGCAGCCGATCTTGCCGGATGGGAAGAGCTCTTCTATGAAGGCCTGGACCGTGACTACGAATGGAACTCAGCGGAGCTCGGTCGCGAGTTCTATGCCCAAGGATTACTGCTGGCACAGCGTGTAGCCGATGAACTCGGCAACAAGTTCATCATCGATTTGAGCGCTCAAGACGATGACTGCCCTGCGCGCAGCTTCCAGGCGAGCGGTACAGCTCAGAATCCGCAGGCTGCCGAAGCTTTCGAGGCTTTTGTCGTGGAAAACAACCAGTTCCAAGCGGACGTTGCCGAAGCCCGGGAAAGGGCTCTGCGTGGGGAGCATCCTGGTTGGTACGCCTATGCGCCGCTGTCGCAAACGGTGTTTGATCCGCAAAATCCCGAGCGCAAGTAGCCCTCAGGCTGTCCCGAGCCAGCTTGAGCTGTACGGGTGGATTCTCGGCTGCAGCCCGAATGCGTGACGCGCATTGGGGTGCAGGCCGGGAATCTTCAGACGGTTGCGGCACGGCGACGGGCGACTGCGAAGAACACGAGGGTTGCCACCGAGCAGACCACGATTGCCACGATGCTGGCTTCGGGTCCAAAGGCTCCTCCGGACAGCCAGTCCGGTCCGCTGATCACTGCGGTGACCAGCGAATCGCGCGCCTCGGATCCCGAGGTGACCGAGCCGAAAAGGCCGGTGGTCGCGAAGTTCCAGCCGAAGTGCACGCCGATCGCCAGCCAAAGCGATCCGGTGGCAAGGTAGGCGGCGCCGAGCATGATTCCAGCTTCGATCATGATGGCGAAGGCACCCCACAGCGACGCGTCCGGATTCACCAGGTGGACGAGCCCGAAGAGGATTGACGAGACGCTCAGCGCCACCGTGGTACCCCAACGGCCACGCAGCAGGCGGAAGACCACGCCGCGGAAGAATACTTCCTCCGACACCGCAACCGCGCACATCATTCCGGCGACGGCCAGCATTCCGGAAACGGAGCCCCAGCCGGTGATCGTGTACGCGCCGAAGAGGGCAAGGAGACCCACTGTGGCCCCGGACATCAGCACCCCGAGCCCCGTTCCGACCAGCACATGGCGGACGGCGTTGCGCCTCGGGAATTCTTCTGCCTTGAGGCGTTCGACTCGTTGTCCCGCAATGCTGAACAGGCCGATCATTGCCACGGCCAGGATGGGTCCGATGATCAAGGCTGCCACCGGATTGCGCGGCCACGCGGCCAGGGCATTGGCCATCAGCATTGCGATGGCCATTCCAGTGACCATCAGGGTTGTGGAGATCCAGGTTTTATGCCTGAGGGAGGGCGATTTCTGCGTAGCTTCTGTCATTCTTGCTCCTTGTTCGCTACCCGATAGTGGGTGTGAACAAGACGCTACGGCGTTGGGGTGCGGGGCAAATCACCCGCGGGCAGGCACTTGGGATCCCCCGTTCGGGGGACCGGCGCGTCAGGACCAGTCGGCGAATCCCGTTTTGTGGACGAGCACGACAGCTTGCACCCGGTCGCGCACCTGCAGCTTCGACAAGATGCGAGACACATAGGTTTTCACCGTTTCGGGACTGATCACCAGTTGCGCTGCGATCTCCGCGTTGGACAGGCCTTCGGCGATCAGCTGCAGCACTTCGCGTTCGCGCGCGGTCAGCGCCTCGAAGATGGCGGCGTCCTTTGCCGAGGGCCGCAGCCGGTCGCCGAAGCGTCCGATCAAGGAGCGGGTCAGCGCCGGGGCGATAAGCGAGTCACCGGCGGCAATGCTCCGGATGGCCGCGGCCAGTTCCGCGGGCCGGGCATCCTTGAGCAGGAAGCCGCTCGCGCCGGCGCGCAGTGCGTCATACACCAGGCCGTCCAGGGAAAAGGTCGTCACCACCAGGACTCGCGCCGCGTCGGAGGCCTGCGGCCCGGCAATTCTCCGGGTCGCTTCGATTCCGTCCAGCAGCGGCATGCGGATATCCATCACCACGACATCCGGGCGCTCACGGCGGGTGACTCGTACCGCTTCCTCTCCGTCCGCCGCCTCGCCGACAACCACGAGATCGGGTTGGGCGTTGATGATGGTGGAAAATCCGGTGCGCACAAGTTCGTGGTCATCGCAGATGACCACGCGGATTGGCGTGTTCGCTGGAGTGGAGGTCATCGAGGGATCCTCGCTTTGACCACGAACTGCTCAGCGAGCTGTTCGACCTGCAATTGGCCACCGGCCAGTTCCACGCGTTCTCGCATCCCGATGATCCCCCGGCCTCCAGAGTTCGATGCCGAGCCCCTGGCACGGCGGCCGGAACTGGCCACCTCGACCATGATCTCATCCTTGCCGTAGCTGATGCCTACCGTTGCGGCGCCATCGAGCGCATGCTTCAGCGCGTTGGTCAGGCTTTCCTGGACTACCCGGACAACCACCAGTCCCGTAGCCCCGGTGAGCGGGTAGGGCTCGCCTTGCTCCGCGAATTCCACATTCTGGCCGGAAGCCCGTGCCCGGGCGATGACCTCGGCGGCCTGCTGCTCGGCGGGTACCCGCGACTTTTCCGCTTTCCCGTCCAGTGCCCCGAGCAGGCTGCGCAAGTCCGCCAGCGTTTTCCGGCCCCCGTCGGCGATGGAAGTCAGCAGCTGCTGCGTCTTGGCATCGAGCTGCGGGTGGAACCCTCCGGCCTCGGCCTGCACCACCATCGCCGTGACATGGTGCGTGACCACATCGTGCAGCTCGTGCGCGATGCGCGTCCGCTCGGCCAGGATGATCTCCCTTTCCAGCATTTCGGCGTGGCGCCGGCGCATCGCGGACTGCGAGCGAAGCCAGGAACCGAAGATCCACAGCGCCGCCAGCATCGCTCCGAAGGCGAAGGCGTCGGGTACCGTGAGCGTGGGGTCAATCCGAATCAGGGCCGCGACAAGCAGGACGTAGCCGGCTAGGAGCAGCGATACGGTCAGCGGCCGGTGCCGTTGCGCCAGCGCGCCGGCGCCTACCAGGGCCACCAGCAGGCCGAGCGCCGCGAACGTGGTGGGGAACCCGAGCAATTGGTAAGCGGCAAACGACGAAAAGGCGAGGGCCAAAGACCAATGCGGCCAGCGGCGCAGTACCGCCACCGAGCCGCCCTGGAGCACGATGAGCGCTATGCCAAGCAGATTCAGCGGGTGATCGGGGGAGTCCGCCAGCTCAAGGCCCTGCCGTGCCACCCCGGGGACGAATGACAAGCCGATGAGCACCGCAGCGGATACGGCGTCCCACTTGAATCCGGCCAGCGGCCAATGCACAGTCTTCACCCCAGAATCGTACACGTGCGCCCAGCGTTGCCACGGGCGAAAGACTATCCAGCAACTCTCCGGCGCCGGATCTCCAGCAGGTGGCCGGTGGGCTTTAAAGAAGACCATGCCGGCGGGACGTGAAGCCCAAGGGGGAACCGTGGCGTCGGCAGCCGGTCCGTGTGCTTGGGATAAGCGCACCACGCGGTATGCGCGCACCTCGTACGGGGCCTTTCGATCCTCGACGGTGGATAGTGCAAAGTGGGCTGCCAGATGATACTGAGCGTAGTTCCGGTAGCTGCATGCCCAATACTGTTGAACTCTTTTGCCCGTGGCCAAGGGGGTGAGCGGAAAGCTGTCACCCGCTGAATAAATCTTTTATCCGTGAGCTGTATCAAATAGGATTTAGTTATGAAGACCCTGTTCGTTGTTTCTGCCATTCTTTTTGCTGCGTTTTCGGTACTTTCCTTTAGCGGAAATCCGATGGTTGGCATCTTTGCGGCCGTGGCCAGCTTGTCATCGCTGGCGGGATTCTTCGTGGTTCGAAATCGCGAGGCGAAGGCTTAGCCCACGTACCTCTCGTCGATGGAGCCGTGGCGTTAACGGTAAACTCGAGAACTATGGCTATCGGCGCGACTATACACACCTTTGAAGTTCAACTTGCTGATGTAGATCGCGGGGTTTACGAGGATCTTTCGCTCCGTGTTGCGCAGCATCCGTCAGAAACCGATGCCTACATGGTCACCCGTGTGCTGGCCTACTGCCTCGAATATGAAGAAGGCATCGCCTTCTCGGCCGGAGGCGTTTCCACCGGGGAAGAGCCAGCCATTTTGGTCAAGGACCTGACCGGACTCATCACCGCGTGGATTGAAGTGGGCGCCCCCGATGCCCAACGCCTGCATTTGGGCAGCAAGCGGGCAGACCGCACCGCCGTCTACACGCACCGCGATCCTGCCAAGCTTCTGGCTTCTTGGCGCGGCAAAACGATCCACCAGTCGCAGGAGATCATGGTGCGCTCCTTCGACCCCAAATTCATTGATGCAGCGGCCCAAGCATTGACCCGCCGCAACACCATGTCCGTCTCGGTGACCGAGGGGCAAATCTACCTTGAATTGAACGGGACGAATCTGGAAACCCAGTTCAGCACGCATGAGATTGAGTAGAAAAGCTTAATCTCTGATTCAGCTCAGTGTGGGGTCGCAGTCATCAGCGCGCGGAAACATGGCCGGTGTACACCAATGACACCGACGGAAGTGCTCCATGAAACTGCGCAATATCACCCTTGGCACGGCAACTCTGGCTTTGGCCGTCACCCTGGCAGCTCCCGCCGTGGCTGCTCAGATCGAACCGACTGGATCTGATCCACTGATCATCGGCCACCGCGGAGCAGCAGGCGTGGCACCGGAGAACACCTTGGCTGCCATCAAGGCAGGCAGCCAGTCCGGCGCCGAATTCATCGAAATTGATGTGCAGCTGTCCAAGGACGGAGTACCGTTCATCTTCCACGACGGTACGCCCTCCCGCACCACGAACGTGGCAGAGGTCTTCCCTGACCGCGTCAATGACCCCATCACGTCATTTACCTGGGAAGAACTGCAGCAGCTCGATGCCGGTTCCTACTTCTCAGACGAGTTCGAGGGAACGAAAATTCCCCATTTCGATGAGGTTCCAGGTGCACTGACCGGTGGCACGGGAGTATTCATCGAAATCAAGGATCCAGCCAAGTCCCCTGGCGTGGAGAAGCTGGTAGCCGACGCGCTGGCTGAGGATCCTGAATGGAAGGCACTGGCAGAGGCCAACAAGATCGAGGTCCTTAGCTTCGACGCAGCATCCAACCAGATCTTTGCCCAACTGGCACCTGAAGTACCACTGCAGCAGCTGACCGGAACCGTGCCTTCTGCCGCGGAACTGGCAACCTACGCGACCTACGCGGATTCTTTCGGCACTAGCTACCGCACCCTTGACGCCGCCGGTGCGCAGCGCGTGAAGGACACAGGCTTGGGCCTGGGCGTCTACACCGTCAACGCCGTCGAAGCAGCCGATGCTGCACTGGCCCTGGGTGTTGAGCGAATCACCGGCGACTTCCCAGCACAGGTGAACCGCCACATCGCTGGCCAGAAAGATTTCCCTGCCAACAATGGCGTGGTGATTGCCAACGCGATCAATGACGTGCCGGGAGATGACATCGCCCCGGAAAATGGCGAGCACGTGATCCTGGAGAACACCGGAAAGCGCACCATCGATGTCAGCGGCTACATCATTCGCGATGCCGCTAACAACATCCTGGAAATTGGAGAAGGATACGAGCTGGAGACAGGAGATCAGCTGCGCGTGTACTCGGGTCCGGGTACCAACAGCGAAGAAGCCTACTACGTGGACGGACCGGGAATCCTGAACAACGGTGGCGACTCGCTGGCGCTGTGGGATGCCAAGGGCAAGCTCACCGATACCTTCGCGAACTAGCTCTAGGTAGAGCGAACCCCCGGGAACCATTGTGGACTGCTCCCCAGAATTTGGATAGGGAAACCAGTACTACTTCCGGGGAGCAGTCTACAAAAATGGGGCGGTTTTCCGTATTAAGGCAGGCAACCCGCCAGCACTTGGGGGACGCTGACGGGTTTCACCAGCGTGAGGCCGCTCTTGGGGAAACGAACTCAATGCCTGACTGGTGACTTTTCGTAATTGGCCTAGGCCAATAGCTACTGTAGTTGCAGGAGAGTGAAAGGTGAAGTGGGCGGGGATAAAATAAAAACTTTTCCCAATTCCAAAAATTCTCTAGGCGTTATGGGCTTGACGAAGTATTCTGTGCATAGGTTTCACGCCGGACTAACGTTTTTGGGGAATCGGAAGTCTTTGGGGAGATGGATGGGGATCCATCGCCCAGCGCAAAACTCGCAACCAGCCCTCGTTGATGATCGAATCAGCGAGGGCTGGATTAGTTTAAGTGACAACACGCGGGTGGATTCTCACGAGCAACAAGGCCGCACTCCCCAGTACGGGTCGGGATTTGAATCTGTTGTGGATTCCCAATGAATCAGACCAGCCTCTTTGCCTACACCTCGCTCGACGCTAGGGTGATTGATAGGCGGCCTGACCCAATGCACCGGGAAGGGTCCGCTGTGATCGGTTGCACCGTTTGTTTGCCTTCTTGCTTACCGTTTGTTGGCAGCAACTGTAGCTGGGAACCCCTATCGGTGGTTCCGGTGTTGTAGTAGGCTCCGGGACCACCGCCAGCTTGGAACGCGGACACTAGCTGTTTGGATTCAGCTAGTATGAGAACGACGGTCATGGATGCCGTCAGTTTGGTGATCCGTAAGTGCAAGCGAAACTGCGACTGCGATCTTTCGCCTTGTCTTCGTCATTGTTGTATGTACGTTGTTGGAGAGTTCCATCCGGTTCCCGCCAAACGACTCGATAACTGTAACCGTGCTTTAGCTCTCGTCGTTGTACCGTCGCCACTTCTACCTTTAACCCGGTTGTTCTATCTTTAATGCAACAGATCCGGAGTTTAAGGCAACAAGCCGATTTGAGATAAGAAAAACCCCGGAATCACAAGGATTCCGGGGCTATTCAACGCGGTGACGGTGGGATTTGAACCCATTATCCTATCCGCGCCATTACTGCTAGCTCCCGAATATCCCTTGTGTTTACTGGCATCTGGGCTCATTGGCTCACAGGTGCGCACCACGTCCCACAGGTATTCCTGCACCAAAATGCACCACAGTGCACCACCGTTAGAGCTGTTCGGCGCGCTGCTTGCTGAGGGCTTCGACCACGTTGTCGAGGTCGTCGGGGAACAGTGCCGCGTAGGTGTCCAACGTGACCTTGGCCGACTTGTGGCCGAGCATGCGCTGTACCACCTTGACGTTGGCCCCGGCGCTGATTGCCAGCGATGCCGCCGTGTGCCGTAGGTCGTGGGGCGTGACCCTGCGGAACGACTTGTCGGACGCCTGGGCTCGCTTCACGGCTCCGGTGAACCATCCGGTCTTGGCGTTGCCCGGGTTCGCCCCTCCTACTTAAGTAGTATTTACGCCGTTCTTATTTAATGGTGATTATTAAACGTGCTCGTATCTGAGGCAATTCGATCCAGACCGAGGACTTTTGTTGCGGAGGCTCGATTTCGGTCGACCCCCGCTTGGCACGGCAGATGATGCGCCGATCTTTACGAAGATGTAGATTTCGATTCATTCAAAAGGTGATAGTCGTGAAGCTCAAACTTCACTCGATTGCGGTCAGGTCAAATGAAGACCACTGCATTCCAATCCCAACATCAAGACAACAATCCAGCTCCGGGGTCACGTACCTCGCGATCGCCTTCGTGGCAATCGCTTCCCTGGTCCTGAGCCTGAGTACGGCTTTGACTAAGCCAGCGGCGGCCGCTTCGTCTCCGGCTGTGACCAGCATCGCCAGCTTCGGCGAGAACGCAGAGATTCTGTCGAAGTCGGAGGCCCTCCAGTTGGCCAAGAATGCCGATCTTCCAACAGAGTCGCTCTCAGGTCTGAAAGTTGACCGTTCCGGCGTCCAAGCATGGTCGATGTCAGACGGGACATCGTATGTGAGCTACCCGCTCGTCGGCGACGGCGTCCAGCTCGCCACAGTCGGTGCACTCCTGGACAACTCAGGCAACGTTGCGCAGCGCACAGAGATGGCTTTCGTTGGCGACGATGCATCTGGTCATGCCCGCATGTGGGTTGACGGAAATCTGACCATGGACAAGCAATTGACCACTGCTGACGCGGCAAACAACGTCACCACATATGCCGGTTTCTGGGACAAGCTCAACAACTGCCTTGCCAACGCGGGCATCCCTGGCTGGGTTATTACCGCCATCACTATCGCCTGCGCGGCGGTCTGCGTAGGAACCGTTGGGCTCGGCTGCGTGGGCTGCATCGCGGCAGCTGCGGGCGTCTGGGGCGGCCAGGTCGGCTATTGCATCGACCAGGCCCAGAAATAGGAAGTGGTCAACATGAAAAAGATTTCGAAAGCAATCATCGCGATGGTTGCAGGCTGGGCGATGCTCTTCGCGGTTGCTAGTCCGGTCAACGCTTCCGAAAGCTCGTTCTCAACCAACCGGCCGCTTTCGGATTCAACTGTTGAGCGAGCGATCGCAATAGCTGAGCCGAGTTTCGACGCTCAGCTGCGAAACGGCGCAGAAGTCGATATCAAGCAGGCAAACGTCGCCCGGATCAATGGCTCCAGTTCGTTGATGGTGGCAGTGGCTACGTCTGGCGACGGCCACGACGAGGGTTCGTTCGCCGTTGCCGTCGTCGACGCCGCGGGAGACGTTGTCCAGAGCTTTGCGCAGGTTCAAGCTACGTACACCAGCGACAGCACTGCCGAGGTGAAGCAGTGGGTCGATGGGAGTCTCCTTAAGCAGTGGACTGTTGAAGCCACTCCCGAAGCTGAAGCTCAGGCTGCGAAGGCTTTGAGCGCCATGTCTCCTGAAGGCTCGTCGGTGGGCGTTGCGGCCGCTGGTAACGAGGGTGTGATCAAGTGCCTCAACGCGCTGGGCATCTCCACCATGGCGGCGCTCGTGATCATCTCCACCTGTGCGGCATTCTGTGCTGTTACCGTTGGAACAGGCTGCATCATCTGCGTGGCTGGGTTCACCGCTGTCGCTGGCGCATCCGTAGGACAGTGCCTGAGCGGTGCCAGCTAGGCACGAGAAAGGAAACGGCAAATGACAAAGCAACCTAGCAATTCGTCTGCCGCCAGGAAGAGTACCGTGGTGGTGCTTCTGTTCCTTGCGGTAGCCGCGATCAATCTGCCTCGCGTCCCTCAGCTTACTGACTACGCCGTGGTTGGATGGGCTGTCGGCGGAGTGCTGCTGCTCGCAGCACTGATCCTGGCATTCACCAACTACCGCCACCACTCGAAGACCAGCACTTCACGATAGTAGGTAACGCCGGCTCGTTCGTCGAATGAGCCGAGACGAGCAATGTCCAGATCCGCTGAGCCTAACCCGAAGAGATCCCCTTGCCGCATACAGCAGCAGGGGGACCTTTCTCTGTGCCCGGCTTCCTGAGGGCAAGCGCGCGCAGCAGGTGCGGCAGCCGGCGGGAGGCTAGAGATCTTTTTCGTCCTGCTTGCGCGATGCCCAGTATGGTCATTCTTCGTTGTGGTTCACCCAGTCGCAGGCGTGCGGGCCTGCATGGTGGTGGTAGCCGTGTTCACAACGAAGGATGGGCATGTCGTAACTACCCTCCGGTGAAATATGCACCATAAGTGCACCATGTCAGATCTTTAAAAGAAGAAAACCCCTGGCTGACCAGGGGTTTTCATTGGCGGTGACGGTGGGATTTGAACCCACGGTACGGGGTTACCGTACACAACATTTCGAGTGTTGCACCTTCGGCCGCTCGGACACGTCACCAGACCTGATAACTCTATAACGAACATCAGGCGAAAACAAAAACGAGAGCGCTGTTTTTGGCCTGAAGTGTTCCGAAACACATCAACGTCGGTTTCTAGCCGCGCTTGCTCCGGAAGAATTCACGCAACAGGTCACCGCATTCTTCTTCCTTGACCCGCGAGTACACCTCGACCCAATGGTTCAATCGCGGTTCACGGACGATATCGAAGACCGAGCCGCACGCGCCGGCCTTCTCGTCCCAGGCCCCGAAGACCAATTTGGGAATGCGCGAAAGGACTATTGCCCCGGCGCACATGGCGCAGGGCTCAAGGGTCACCACCAGGGTGCAGTCGGATAAGCGCCAGCCATCATCTTGTCCCTTGGCTTCCAAGGCCTTGACCGCATTGCGAATGGCGACCACCTCGGCATGCGCCGTGGGGTCCTTGATGGCCTCGCGCTCGTTGCGTCCGGTGGCCAGGACTTCGCCTTCGGGGGAGAGGATGACGGCGCCGATGGGTACGTCATCAGTGGCCAGCGCTTCGCGCGCTTCAGCCAAGGCGAGGTCCATCCAAGCATCAAATTCGTGCACCATAGTGCTTTCACTTTACGTGTTTTGGGACGGTAGCCGGGCGCTCGGAGTGTGGTGCACTGCGCACTGCACTGAAGTTTGCTGTTTCCTTGGGCACACCAAAGTGCTTTAACGGCGGGAAATCGGGGATATCTCTCGATTTGCCTGAGTCGGTGCTGATAGATTTCTACTTATGCGCGTACAGGTAGTCGACCACCCACTGGTGGCACACAAGGTTTCGGTTCTTCGTGATAAGAACACCCCATCCTCGATTTTCCGCCAGCTGACCGACGAACTGGTCACCCTGCTGGCTTATGAGGCAACCCGCGAGGTGAAAACCGAAAATGTTGAGGTGCAGACCCCGGTCGCCACCACCACCGGTACCTCCATTGCCAAGCCGACCCCGCTGGTTGTCCCCATCCTGCGCGCCGGCCTGGGCATGCTCGAAGGCATGACCCGCCTGGTTCCGACCGCTGAGGTCGGCTTCCTGGGCATGGCCCGCAACGAGGAGACCCTGGACATCATTACCTACGCTGACCGCGTGCCTAATGACTTGGCCGGCCGCCAGGTCTTCGTGCTGGATCCGATGCTGGCCACCGGCGGCACCCTGGCCGAGGCCATCAAGTTCATCTTCGAACGCGGCGCAGAATCCGTTACCTGCATTTGCCTGATCGCTGCCCCTGAGGGCATCGAGCGTCTGAAGGAAATCCACGGTGGCGATCATCGCGTGCACATCGTGCTGGCAGCGATGGACGAAAAGCTGGACGAGAAGTCCTACATCATCCCAGGCCTGGGCGATGCCGGCGACCGCCTGTATGGCGTGACCCCGCCCATTGCCTAGTTCCAGCTAAGCGATGTGCCCGAAGGCTGCGGTGACTACACCGCAGCCTTCGGCGTTTCTTCACCGGTTTCGGGCGTGTCCAACGGAAGCCGGACCTCGAAGACGGTATCTCCTGGCTGGGAGGTGACCGTGACGGTGCCCCCGTGGGCTTCGACGATGCTCTTGGCGATCGGCAGGCCCAGCCCGGTCGTGCCATCGGAGCCAGAACGCGCCTTGTCGGCGCGGGTGAAACGTTCGAAGACCCGAGGCAGGAATTCCGGGGCAATGCCCTCACCGGTGTCGTGAACCCGGATGATGGCTTCATCGGTGTCTTCGTCTTGGTCCACCGAAACAGTGACGGTGTTTCCGGCCGTCGTGTGCTTGCGGGCGTTGGCCAAGAGGTTGGTGATCACCCGGCGAAGCGAGGCCGAGTCGCCATTGACAATGGTCTGCGGCGCCTGGCAGTCGAACTCCCAATGGTGGTCGCTCGCGGTGAGCTTGAAGTCCTCGGTGATATCCGATGTCAGCGAGCACAGGTCAATTTCGCTGCGCTTGAACGCATTCTCCTCATCCAGCCGAGCCAGGAGCAGCAGATTCTCAACCAGTGAGCTCATTCGGCTGCTTTGCTGCAGAACGCGGTCCACCGAGCGCTGCCCGTCCGGGGAGAAATGCTCAGTGGCCGAGAGCAGCTCGGTGTAGCCGCGGATCGCCGAGAGCGGAGTGCGCAGTTCGTGCGAGGCATCGGCGACAAATTGGCGCATCTGGGCCTGGGACTTCTCGCGGGCGGTCAGTGCGGTGGAGACGTTGCTGATCATCGCGTTCAGCGCATTGCCGACATTGCCCACCTCGGTACCGGGGACTGCATCTTGCGCCGGGACGCGCTGGGTCAGGTCCACCTTTCCTGAATCAAGCTCTTCGGCGGCAACCGAAGCAGCCACGGTGGCCACGCGCTTCAGCGAGGCAAGCGAGCGGGAGATCAGCCACGAACCGGCCAGGCCCGCACCGGCGATCAGGATCAAGGCGATGAACAGCGTCAGCCAGGCCATGCCGCGCAACGCCAGATCGGTGCTGTGCAGGGGCAATCCGACAATCAGGATGCCGTTGGATCCAGAGTCCTTGACTGCGACGAGGTAATAGTCGCCCACAGTCAGGTGGGCACGTACCGGCTTGAACTGCCCGCCGGCACGCAACGTGCTCAGCTCCAGATCCACCATCGGGATGGCATCTTCCTGGCTCAGCTGCTTCAGCACGCCGGTGCGTTCGTCCAGCACGCCGCCGTTGAAGACGTATTTGTCGACGAACCGAGCGGTCAGCGTGCCGGCGGACTGGCCGGGGGCGTCAAGCCGGGAGTTCACCGCTGGTGCACCCTGCGAATAATTCAGCGCGCGTTCGGTGGTGAGCCGCAGCTGGCTATTGAGCTGGTCCAGCAAGGTCTGGCGCATGCCCGCGTTATAGAGCAGGCCGAGCAAGACAGATACGGCGGTGACCGAGGTCAGCAGGATGAGCAGCAGTTTGCGCTGCAGCGCGTGCGGCGAGCTCACCCTGGTATTCGGGGAAAAGAAACTCATGCAGCCGGCTTCAGGACGTAGCCAACGCCACGCACGGTGTGGATCATCGGCTCCTCGTCAACGTCAATCTTCTTGCGCAGGTACGAGATGTACAGTTCGACGATGTTCGCCTGTCCGTCGAAATCGTAGTGCCACACGTTGTCCAGGATCTGCGACTTGGATACCACGCGGCGGGCATTGCTCATCAGGTAGCTGAGCAGATCGAATTCGGTGGCGGTCAGCGAAATTTCGCGGCCTGCGCGGGATACATCGTGCGAGTCCATGTTCAGCACCAGGTCGCCGACCACCAATTCAGCGGAATCCGCAGTGGCGGCACCGGAACGTTCCACGAGCCGATGCAATCGGATCAGGACCTCTTCGAGGCTGAAGGGCTTGGCGACGTAGTCGTCTGCACCGGCCCCCAGGCCCTCGATACGGTCTTCAACCGCGTCCTTGGCAGTGAGGAAAAGTACGGGGATTTCAGGGAAGTGGGTGCGCACCTTGCGCAACACCTCGGGGCCGTCGAACCCAGGCAGCATCCAGTCGAGAACCAGTACGTCCGGCGCTAGGGAGCGAGCGGTGGCTACTGCTTCGGGCCCATCGTGGGCCATCGTGGCTTCCCAGCCGAGCATGCGGGTTCCCATGGCGACCAATTCCGCCAATGAAGGTTCATCATCGACCACGAGAACTTTGATTGCCGTGCCATCAGGGTGAGTCAGCCGGGGCAATTGCGAAGGGGAGAATCGTGATTCATTCATGTTAATCAGCTTGTCCTATTGCCATGGGCCGAGAATATGTTTTTGCTGTGTGCCAGCTATGACTATAAGTCGATTTTATGCGGGGAAAACCCGAACCGATAGTGGTTAATTTGGTCAACCCCCAAGAACGACGAATGATTGAAGCGTGGACGGACCATAGTGATGAATGAATATTCAGGCCTATGAATGGACCGGACATAATGACGAAGTTCTATTGATATGTTGACCATATTGTTTAGTTAAGCGCTTAGGTAGCCTAGAATTGTCTAAAGTGTTGTGCGTCACGTTTGGAAACATTCGTCTCACTATGTGGACGCAGGTGTTCATTGTTACTTGCAAGTTGCCAATGTTACGAGGAAACTAGAGGTGTGAGTACGGCGCAGGACGGTAAAAGCACCTCGGATTCCAACATCGAGTTGCCCAAGATCGTCCTCAACGAATGCTCGGCGTCCATGGCCTCCAAGCCGAATTATGAGTGATTTGTAATCCGATTTTGGGAGTTATTGACGGGAAACCCAACTGCTGAACGTGGACGAAGGCCGCGAACAGCGCAAGCAAAACCCGAAGCATGAGCGCCAAACCACTTGGCCTTCGCACTAAAAGAGGAAAAGATTATGTCGGCTGGTTCCGGATACGTCCACGTTTCAATTCGCAATGCGCAGAACCGCGCAGCAGCTGCGCAGCGTTCAGCTTCTGGCAGCTATGCACCAGCGGGTTACCGTCCGCTGCGCGCGGTTTCCAATGTTCATGAAACACGTGATGCATCGCATCAGCCGGCTAGCACTCCAGTGCAGTCAACAGGCCAGCCAAGCGCCGACACCTCCGCACGCGGCTTCGTGCTCTACGTGGGCCTGGATGAAACTGCCGCCCAGGCGCAGGGCACCTCGCTGGGCAAGCTGGCCACCCAGGTCCGCGCCTTCCTGGCCACCTTGTCGCCGCAAGCGCAGACCCATGCCGCCGTGGCACTGGCTCCAACTAGCGCCCAGGGTGAGCCCATCGATGTAGTTCGCCAGGCTTTGGGCGATCCGACGATTTCCCGCCGGCCACGCGCTGAAGCCCGTCCATCCACCCCGCGCCCATCTGGCGTGCTGATCGACCTCTCGCGCCGCGAAGTCTACCTGGATGGCGAAACCCTGAACCTGACCTTCAAGGAATTCGAGCTGCTGAACTTCCTCGTGGAAAACGGCACCCGCACCGTAGGCCGCGAAGAGCTGCTGGAAAACCTGTGGCGCAATGCCGAAGAAGTCCCTAACGAACGCACCATCGACGTGCATATCCGTCGTCTGCGTTCCAAGCTGGGACGCCTGGCCAATACCGTGCGCACCGTACGTGGCCAGGGCTACCGCTTCTACGAGCACCCAGAAGTTGTTGTCTGGGCAGCTCCGGAATACTCCATCTAGCATCAGCTGGCAGCAGTGGCGGGCAAACCGGGTTCGGTTTGCCCGCCACTGCTGTCTTAAGCTGGAACAATGAACACCATGCATTCCCGCAAGCTCATGCTGATGCGCCACGCCAAAGCCGACTACCCGCTGGGCGTCGCGGATCACGACCGGCCGCTGGCGGCCCGCGGGCACCGCGAAGCCCCGGCCGCCGGAGCCTGGCTTGTGGAGAATGGCCTGATACCGGACTACATCATCTGCTCCGACGCGCTGCGTGCGCGCTCCACCTGCGCCTGGGTGCTTTCCGAACTCGGCGAGAAGGGCCCGACCCCCTATGTCGATTCGCGCATTTTCACCGCAGGAGTCTCGCAGCTGTGCTCCATCATCAATGAAGTTCCCGATACGGTCAGCAACCTGCTGGTGATCGGGCACCAGCCGGTGCTCCAGGAATTGGCGCTGCGCTTGGCGGCAATGGACTCGGATGAAGAAGCCGTTTACGAGCTGGCGATGAACTATCCGACCCTTGGAACCACGGTGCTGGAAACCAAGCATCCGTACTCGCACCTGGATGCCCGTGATGCGCGCGTCACGCATTTCACCGCACCGCGGCCCGCATGAGAGAAGTCTCATCAAGTTTTTTCTAATGCACTAGTCAGCCTGTAAATAAGCGGTGATCTGCCTTTATGAGAAGCAGATGATAGGCCTCTCATCGAATACACCTCGCCGCCTCATGAACCGTTCACTTTCAGTTAACCATTGCTCGTTTCACTGGGAATCGTTGGCAGCACGGCCAGCACCGGCAAACCGCAACGGCGGGCCGGAAACACTGAAAGAGGAATAGGCAGATGGCCATCATCGCAGAATCACTTCCAACGCAGACCCCCGCAGCGCGCAATGAAGTGCAGCAGCAGATCGATGCACAGCGCGCCCGCACCATCCGCGCTGCCTACACCACCCGCTTCGTTGCAGCCGAGCTGCAGCGCAATCCGCAGGATTTCGAGATCGTGCGCCGCGCAAACATGGTGCCGCGTGCCGGCGACGTCGTCATCGCGACTGTGACCGAGCTAGGCAAGCACACGCGCCTGCAGTCCCCGGTTTCCCGACGCCAGCTGATGTTCGTCGGACAGGAAATCATGGTCGCCTACG
This sequence comes from Glutamicibacter sp. NPDC087673, assembly GCF_044743255.1. NCBI lineage: Bacteria > Bacillati > Actinomycetota > Actinomycetes > Micrococcales > Micrococcaceae > Glutamicibacter > Glutamicibacter sp. NPDC087673. Next base: position 52,800 of record NZ_JBIUWB010000005.1, on the reverse strand, counting down.
GCCACCGCTACGCACCAGACCAGTTCCTGGCCCATGTGCCGGATAACCTGGGTCCATGCCAGCTGGTTGCAGGCGGCGGTGTCGCCAGCGAAGTCATCGAACAGCACGCCTCGATCGATATGGCGACACAGCTGCAGCCCGCAGGCCTGCTGATGCGCCACGGCAAGGTCGTGAATCTGGTGGACTTCGCTCCACTGGGCATCGAGAACGCATCGCCGCGCGCAGCGCAGGTTGCCGCGCCGCGCCCGCCGGTGATCGCAGTGCTGGGCACCTCGATGAACTCCGGCAAGTCCACCACCCTGGGATGCCTGGTCAACGGACTGGTCAACTTCGGCATGGAAGTTGCCGCAGGCAAGGCCACCGGCACGGGTGCCGGCAATGATCCGAACCTGTTCACCGATGCCGGCGCCTTCAGCGTCTGCGACTTCACCGACTTCGGCTTCCCAACCACCTACCGCTTGGACTACGAAACCGTGCGCGACCTGCTGGTGGCGATGATCCGCGAGCAAAGCGCCACCGGCGCAGACGCAGTGGTCATCGAGATCGCCGACGGGCTGTTCCAGGGCGAAACTTCCCGCTTGCTGCGCGACCCGATTTTCGCCGAGCATGTAGACCGCGTGCTGTTCAGCGCCCAGGACGCTTTGGGTGCCCAGGCCGGAGAGCGGATCCTGCGCGAAGCAGGCCTGGATGTTGCCGCGGTTTCCGGGGTGCTCACGGCCTCCCCGCTGGCCGCGATGGAAGCCCAGGCGCAGCTGTCCACCCCGGTCATCGGGACCTTCGACCTGTGCCAGGCAGAGGTTGCCGCCGCCCTGCTGCCAACCCGCTAGGAGCCAAGATGCTGGACCAGAAGATCGCCGTTGAGCAGCCGGCGCAGCCTGGGCGCCTGCCGGCGCTGGTAGCGCCGGGGCGGCGGATGCTGCTGGCCGGATTGCTCAGCCTGGGCATTCTCGCCGGCTTGCTCTCGATTGCCATCGGCTGGCTGATCGGACAGCTTTCGGCCCGCATCAGCTGGGCAGCTCTTGGCGCGGTCCTGGGCTTGGTGGGATGCTTCTTCCTGGCCAAGTACGCTGAACGGGTGCTGGCCGAGAAGCTCGGCCAGCATTATGTGGCCCAGCTGCGCCGCGGGCTGGTCACGCACGCTTTGCGCAGTGCACGCGGTCCGTCCATGGGCATCACCATCGCCCGTTCCACCAACGACCTGTCCTCGATCCGCAACTGGATTGTGCAGGGCATGGTCCCGCTGGTCGCCGGTTTGCCATTGCTGATTGTCAGCGGTGCGGGCCTGTGGTTCCTGCATCCGCTCCTGGCCCTGAGCTTGGCCGCGACCCTGGTGCTCGAGGGCGTCCTGCTGGCGGCCTTGGCCGGGGGTACTTTCCTGAGCGCCAGGACCTTGCGCCGGCACCGTGGGAGCCTGGCCTCGCGCATTGCCGATACCGTCGCGGCGCGGACAGCTATTGCGGCCGGCGGCGGCGTGGAACGTGAAGTGCAAAGGGTGCAGGACTCCTCGCAGAAGGTGATCGATGCTTCGGTGCATCGCGCCCGGTTCGCCGCCGCCCTGCGTGGCGGGGCGCTGGCCATTCCGCTGCTGGGTACCGCGCTGGTTGTGGCGGCGGCCTCGATGGCGCAGCTTCCGCCAGCCGCCGTGGCGACCGCCCTGACGCTGATGGGAATTTGCGCAGGAACCCTGGGCGAGTGGGGCCGCGTGGTGGAGTACCGGCAGAATTACAAGGCGGGCCGGCGAATCATCGCGCCGCTGCTGGCCGAGCAGGAACGCTGGCGGGCCCGCGAAGAATCTTCGGCAAGCACCCGCGATGCCAAGGAGCTGATGCTCCAGCCTTCCTCGGTGCGCATCCAGGTGCCCGCAGGGATGGCCGACCAGTTTTCCACCCTGCGGGCACAGCCCGGGGAGCGAATTGCGCTGCGTGGAAGCCAGGGCCAATGCGCGGCGCTGCTTTCGGCCATTGCTACCGGCGCCCTGGTGCACGGCGCCGACCCGCAGGCCGGGGTGTGGATCGCCGAGGGGCGTAGCGAGGATCTGCCTGCTGCCGGCCGCCGCAAGCTCGTGGGCTCCGCGTTGGAATCCATGGTTCCCGAGCGCGGAAGCGTCGCCCGTGCGCTGCGGTATCGCCATCCGGGCGCTTCGCTGCGCAAGGCCGTGGCGCTGGCTGAAACCTGCGGTTTGAAGATGGCCGATTTGCCCGGTGGAGCGGAAGCCCGCTTGCGCCGGGGCGGCGAACCGCTTAGTTCCGGGCAGCAAGCATCGTTGCTGGTGGCACGGGCGCTGTTGCGCGAACCGCCCTTGCTGGTGGTCGATTCGCTGCTGACCCGCTTGCCCGATGGAGCCTACGGCGACGTGGCCGAACTGCTCAACGGCTATCCCGGGGTGCTGCTCTTCAGCGCCGGACTGCCTGGCATCAGGGAAACCGCCAGCTGGGACGCGCAGGCCTAGGAGCCGGCCGCCGGACGGGTAGCGCGAAGCCCATCCACGGTGAGCAGCACGGCGCGCACCGTTTGCCCGCGATCCAGGCCGGTCTGCCCCGAGGCGCGCATCCGAGCAGTAAACAAGGCCGCACCGAAAATACTGGTGGCTACCGAGAGCTTCTGGTCGGGCTCGAGCACGACCAGGCGTTCGAGAACCTCGATGATCAGCCCGGTCACCTGCGTGTGCAGCGGGGTGCTGGCGAACGCATTGGCGGTGTCCGCGCTCAGCTGCTCCTGCATCCACAGGTGGGCAAAGGAGGGGTAGCTGGCGACGAAGTCCATGGAGAATTCCAGCATCTGCCTCAGCGCAAGGTAAGGGTCTTCCCCGGAGGCCGCACGTGCCAGTTCGCCCATGAGCTTGTGCGCGCCGTAGCTGAGGATCTGGCTGACCAGCTCGTCTTTGGAACCGAAATTGTAGTAGACCGTGCCCTTGGAAACGCCGGCCGCGGCCGCGATCTCGTCCACCGAGACGGACTCGGGGGAGCGCGAACCGAGCAGCTGCATGGCCGCTTCGAAGAGCTTCTCCTTCGAATCCGTGGCCCGCACACGGCGGCGTTGGCCCGTTGGCGTTGTCATTCTTTCAGCTCCGGTTGCAGTGTTTTCAAGCTCCAGGTCTTGTTCTTGCGTACCGCAAGCATACTCAAGACTAGTCCAATGGCGGTGTAGAGCAGCAACGAACCGGCAACCGATGGCAGCACTCCCAGATCCGCGCCGTACATCAGGTGGCGCATGCCGATCACCACATTGCTCATGGGCAGTATCCGGTGCAGCAGGTGCAGCGAATCAGGCAAGGTCTCCCAGGGGAAGGTGCCGCCGGAGGTGACCAGCTGCAGGACCATCAGTACCAGCACCGCGAACTTTCCAGCGGTGCCCAGCAGCGCGAAGCACCCCTGGATCAGCGCACTGAAACATAAGGCAGAACCGGCCAGCAAAGCCCAGATCAGCCACGGGTGGGCGGCATGCAGTCCCAGCCCGAATCGCACCACCGCGTAGAGCAGGCTGGTTTGCAGCACTGCGATGGCGGCGAAGGGCAACCAGCCGCCGATGGAAATTTTCCAGTTGCTGCCGTTGGAAGCCAGCGCGCGCTTGGTCATCGGGCGCATCACCTGGGTCAGGATCAGCACGCCGATAAAGGTCGCCAGGGTCATGAAGAAGGGGGCAAGGCCTTCGCCATAAGCCTGCGCTTCGGCCTGCTTGCTATTGGAGACAGCTACCGGATTGCCCATGACTTCGGCCAGTTGCCCGCTGGTGGACTTATCGGGGTTCGGCACCTTCCCGGTGCCGTCCTCCAGGCCGGCGGCCAATTCATCTGAACCGTCTTGCAGTTCTTCGGTGCCGTCCGAGAGCTCGCCGACTCCATCGGAGAGCTGCACCAGTCCGTTGTGCAGGGCTCCGGTGCCGGCGAGCAGCGTGCCGGCACCCTGATCCAGTTGGCTTGCGCCGTCAGCCGCGTCGGTGGCGCCATTCAATGCGGACTGCTGGCCCTCGGCCAGGGTCTTTGCCCCGGTGTGGGCTTCGGCGGCGCCGGAGGCGAGCTTCGCCGAGCCTTGGGCTGCCGAGCCGATGCCCTTCGCGAGTGCAGGCATGGCGTCATCCAACGCCTTGGTGCCATCCGCGAGGGTGCCCAGGCCGGTGGCCAGCTGCTGGTTTCCTTCGGCTACCTGCGCCGATCCGTCGGCGAGGGTGTGCAGTTGCGTTTGCAGGGTAGATAACTCGGTATTGACCTGGGTCACTTTGGTATCCAAGGCATTGCCGAGCGTAGAATTCTGCACGCTTTGGCTGACCGTGCTCTGGATGGAATCAGCCTGGTCCTGGGTGAGCACGCCACTGCTGACCAACTCGTCCAGGCGCTGCTGCGTATCTTCCTTGACGCTATCCAGCTGCGTTTTCGTGTTGGCCTGCAGCTGGTCGATTACCGCGATGGCGTCATCTGCCGTGCTGGCCAGCTGCTGGTTGCCGTCTGCGACCTGCTGTGAACCGGCAGCAAGCTGGTCGGCGGCTTCTTTCGCGCTGGCGGCGCCTTGATCCAGCTTCGAGACGGAACCGGGCAGCGCTTTGGTCTGCGTCTTCAAGGTGTGCAGACCGTCGCTCAGCTCTTTGCTGCCGTCGGCCAGCTGCGCGGTGCCGTCGGCCAGTTCGGCGCTGCCGTCGCGCAGCCGGGTTTGGCCGTCGACCAGTTGGCCCAACCCTCCCGACAGGTCGGCGGTGCCATTCTTCAGGGTCTTGGTGCCCGAGTTCAGCTCGGTGCTGCCATCGACGAGCTTGGTGGTGCCATCGGCCAAGGTGACCACGCCATCGCCCAGTCGCAGGGTGCCATCGTAGAGCTTCCCGGCGCCGTCTGCGGCTTCGCCCATCGAATCGTGGATGTCCACGAATCCGGCGATCATCGCCGAAGCCGTTTCGGTTCCCACTTCCTGGGCGACCGAGGTGCGCACCGTGGTAGCCAACGTTTTGGCGAAGTTGGACACCATGAAGTTATTGGCATCGTTGGTCAGCAGCTCGATATTGGCCTGTTCGGCATCATCGAAATCGCCCGGCGAGACCAGGGCCGAGGAAAAGTCCTCGGGCAGGATCAGCGCAAAGGCGTACTGGCCGGTGGCCACGGCCTGCTCGGCTTCCGCCTTCGAATCCACGTGCGCCCAGCTGAAGGTGCCGTCGTCTTCCAATTCCTCGACGACGTCGTCGCCGACTCGGGTTTTCTCGCCGTCCTGTTCAGCGCCTTCATCCAGATTGACCACGGCGGCCGTGACCTTGTCGAGGTTTCCCTGGGGGTCCCAGTTGGCGTAGAGGTAGAGCGCGCCATAGAGCAGCGGAACGCAGGTGACCGCGATGAGCGCCAGTTTGGGCAAGGTGCCGCGGCTCATCCGCTTGAGCTCGGAGAGGGCAAGTCGCAAAGTTGTCATGGGCTATTCCTTTGCTTCGCACTGAACAGCGTCAGCAAGTTCGTCGGCTGGGAGGAAGAAATCGTGGTTGTCCGCGATGCCCTCGGCCATGGCCAGGTGATCCAGGCCCAGATCGAGTTCGCCTTGGATGAACCCGGTGGATGGATCGGGCAGCGGGAGCACTGCTGGTTCCGGGTCGGCGGCCTGCCCGGTTTGCGGCTGCCAGCACTGGGGCAGCCGGCTGACGATAGCCAGGACTGCGAATTCCCGATGCGAGGAAGCGAAGTTCTCCAGGGTCTCGAGCCAATGCTCGTCTTCCAGATCGTGCCGGTCCGGTGAATCGACGATGAGCAATTCAAGACGGGGATTCTCGGCAGCCAGCAGGAGCTGGAGCTCGAAGAGGCGGCCCGGATCGATGGCATCGCTCCAGCAGCTGGCGATATCGTCGAATCCATGCTGCGCCATCCACTTCCTGGCGCCGGGCTTGCGCCAGCTTGGCCCCGGGATCAGCCCCAGATCTTCTGCGACAAGATCGCAAACCTTCAAGTGGGATTCGGGTTCATTGATCCCCGGCGAATCGACCAGAGCGCTGTGCTTGCGCAGGGTTCGCAGCTTCGGATCCGCATTCCACACCACCGTCCCGGAGCTGGGTGCCATGCGTCCGCTCAGTACAAGGGCCAGCGCGGTCCGGGAAATCTGCGGCTCGGATACCAGCAGCTGCAGTTCACCTCTTTGCAGTTGCACGGAGGTGGGCCCCACGAGCTGGTCGTGGCGTCCCTTGACGGTAATGGAATCTGCGGTAAGCACAGTTAAAGACTAATTGAACTGACCGGTCAGTTCAATTAGTGAAAAGGTTCCTTTAATCACTACTGGACGTAAAGCGTTTGATGACCTTTGATGGTTGTTGGGTACGTCACGAAAAGCGGGGCAGAGTTCAGGTGCAGTTAATCGGGCTTTGCTTACCTTGGAACCAGGCCCATGCACGCGGCAGGGCCGCCGCTGCTTGAATATCTACCTAGGGAAAAACATGATCAATAGACGTCCCACTCGCATCGCTGCCGCGGTGCTGGGAACCGCGCTTGCGGTTTCGAGCTTCTCGGCGGCGCACGCCGATACTGCCGAAATCACCCCCATCGAACAGATCCAGGGGACCGGCGACAGCTCACCCATGGCTGGCCAGGACGCAACTGTGCGCGGTGTTGTCACCGGAGCCTACGCCGACGGCGGATTCCGCGGCTTCTATCTGCAGAGCGCTGGCAGCGGCGTAGATGCCTCGGGCCAGGCGAGCTCGGCGATCTTCGTGTACGCGCCGGACGAGGTTTCCTCGGTGAGCGTCGGCGACCATGTCCAGGTTTCTGGCGAAGTGTCCGAATACTATGGCTTGACCCAGCTCAAGGCCGGCAGCGTCGAGGTGCTCGATGAACCGGCGCAGGGCGTCAAGCCGCTGGCGATTTCACTGCCGAGCAGCGATGCCGAGCGCGAGCGCTTTGAATCCATGCTGATCGAGCCGCAGGGCGAGTTCACCGTCTCGGACAATTACTCGCTGAACCAGTACGGCGAGCTGAGCCTGGCCATGGGCACCAGCGAGATCCTGCCCGGCGAACGGCTGCTGCGCCAGCCAACCGATGTCTTCAAGCCGGGCAGTGCCCAGGCCAAGGCTCTCGCGGCGGAAAACGAGCAGCGCTCGATCGTGGTCGATGACGGGGCCACGCTGAACTTCTCCACCAGCAAGAACAAGCAGATCGCCCTGCCGTACATCGACGCGCAGCAGCGCGTCACCGTGGGCGCTGACGCATCCTTCATCGCACCGGTCATTTTGGACTACCGCTACGATATGTGGCGTTTGCAGCCGCAGGGCCAGGTGGTCGGCGCCGATGATGCCGATATCGCCGTGAACTTCGAGCAGGTCGACAACGACGCTCCGCAAGAGGTGGGCGGCAATGTCAGCGTTGGCAGCTTCAACGTGCTGAACTACTTCACCACTACCGGCGACATGCTCGATGGGTGCTCGTACTACACCGACCGCGAGGGCAATCCAATCAATGTCCGCGGTGGTTGCGATGCGCGCGGCGCGGCGACCGCTGAAAGCTTTGAGCGCCAGCAGTCCAAGATCGTTGCCGCACTGGGCAAGTTCACCGCAGACGTGGTGGTCCTGGAAGAAATCGAGAACTCGGCACGCTTCGGACAGAACCGCGATGCCGCCCTGGCTCACTTGGTCAACGAGTTGAACCAGGAAGCTGGCCAGAAGGTTTGGAGCTATGTCCCGACCCCGTCCGTTGTGCCCGCTGACGAAGATGTTATCCGCACCGCGATCATCTACCGCGACAAGGCCGTGAAGCCCATCGACGAGTCGGTCATCCTCGACGATCCAGCATTCGTGAACGCCCGGGATCCATTGGCCCAGGCTTTCCAGCGTGTTGGCGGAAACCAGAACACCCGCTTCCTGGTCGTTGCCAACCACTTCAAGTCCAAGGGCTCGGATCCTGCTGATGGATCGGGCAATGCCGACAGCGGCGATGGCCAGGGCGCTTGGAACGAAGCCCGTGTCGGCCAAGCGGAAGCGCTGGTTGGCTTCGCGGACGAGCTGAAGAAATCGCGCAATACCGACCAGGTGCTGCTGGCGGGGGATTTCAACTCCTATTCGGCTGAAGATCCGATGCAGGTTCTGGTTGAAGCCGGGTACGTGGACCTGCGCGCCGCAGCCGATTCCCAGAGCTACCTCTACGACGGCTTGGTGGGCTCGCTGGACCACATCTTCGCTTCGGAGAAGCTGGCGGGCAAGGTGACTGGAGAAGACATCTGGAACATCAACGCCCTTGAATCCGTGGGCTACGAATACAGCCGCTACAACAACAACATCACTAACCTGTTCGCGGCTGACCAGTACCGTTCCTCGGATCACGACCCGGTGCTCGTCGGACTGCAGCTGGATAAGAAAAACTGACTTTTCCCGCCTGCGCGGTGGCCGGGCGCTCTTCTTCCCTGAAGAACGCCTGGCCACCTTCTTTTAACCCGCTTTGGGGAACCCAAAGGGGTGCTGGCTGCGGGGCGGAGAATTCTTTGGGGGAAAAGGCTTGACAGAAAACTTCCATCGTGGAGAATTGTTGGAGAAGATTTGTGAGAGCGCTCACAAAATGTTTGGCAGAGTCGCTTTCATCGTTTCAGGCATCCAGGAAATCGCAGGAATTTTCTTTTTTGCCGTATTTTGAGAGCGCTCTCAAACTTGTTGGCGCTCGCCCGCTCGCACGATTCATATCCGAAATGGAGTCACCGTGAAACCCTCACGCAAATCCCCACTGGCACTGGCCACGGCCGTTGCCGGAAGCATCGCCCTGGTAGCAACCGGCTGCGCAGCCGACGCAAGCAAGGATGCCCAGCCGGCCTCGGCTGATAACCCGGTCACGCTGACCGTGACGACCTTCGGCACCCAGGGACTGGACCCGCTGTACGAGAAGTACCAGAAGGAAAACCCTGGAATCACCATCGAGGCCACCAACATCGACACCGGTGGCAACGCGTTGACCGACTGGAAGACCAAGCAGGCTGCGGGTGCCGGCCTGCCAGATGTCCAAGCAGTGGAAGAAGGCTGGCTGGGCCAGGTGATGTCGGTTGCAGATTCCTTCACCGATCTGCGCGAGTTCGGTGCCAATGAGGTAGCGGGGGACTGGGTTGACTGGAAGGTCAAGCAGGCCACCGACCCAGAAGGCCGCGTCATTGGCTACGGTACGGACATTGGGCCGATGGGCATCTGCTTCAATGCCAAGCTGTTCAAGGACGCTGGCATGCCCAGCGAGCGCGAAGAAGTTGCCGAGTTGCTCGGTGGCGACGACGCAACCTGGGAAGACTTCTTCAAGGCAGGCAACGAGTATGTGAAGAAGACCGACAAGGCCTTCTACGACCAGTCCGGTTTCGTCTGGAATTCCATGGTCAATCAGCTCGACGAGGGCTACTACAAGGCTGACGGATCACTGAATATCGAGGGCAACGCCGAACTGCGCGAGCGCTGGGACCTGCTCTCCGATGCTGCGTCCAAGGGGCTGTCGGCCAACCAGACCCAGTGGGACTGGGGCAAGGGCCAGGCCTTCGTTGACGGTTCCTTCGCCGTCATGCCTTGCCCGGGCTGGATGCTTGGCACGGTCAAGGGCCAGGTTGAGGGTGCCGGCGGAGACTCCAGCGCAGGCTGGGACTTCGCAGATGTCTTCCCGGGCGGCGCGGCCAACTGGGGCGGCTCGTTCCTGACCGTGCCGACCACCTCCGAGCACCCGGCCGAGGCTGCGAAGCTCGCCCAGTACCTGACCAGCGCATCGTCGCAGGCGACCTCATTCGAGGAAGCCGGCACGTTCCCTTCGAACCTGGAAGCGCAGAAGTCCGAGGCAGTGACCGGCGCGAATGAGATGAGCGAATTCTTCAATAACGCACCGGTGGGCGAAATCCTGGGCAACCGCGCCAACGGCGTCCAGGCCCAGTACAAGGGCCCGCAGGATTCGGTGATCCAGGAGCAGGTCTTCGGCCCGGCTATCAAGGCGATCGATGCTGGCAGCGACAGCGAGACCGCCTGGAACAAGGCCCTCTCGACCCTGCAGGAACTGGAAATCAAGTAATCCCGTAGCCCGCTTCGAATCCAGGCAAGGGCCGCGGCACGCAACGAGGTTGCGGCCCATGCCTGGACAGCTACTGCAGCAGGAAAGATGCCACTGATGAGCACCACAACACACGATGCCCCGGAACAAGACCGGGACGCCAGCGCGCCCAGTCCGCAGCCCCAGCGTTGGAACAAGGGGAACAATGCTCCGGCCGGGGATACGCCGGCCGAGACCAGGGACGAGCGCAGGACGCGCCGCCGGCACCTTCGCGGGCGGTGGGATTTCAAGTACTCCCCATACCTCTACATCTCGCCATTCTTCATCCTCTTCGGCCTGGTGGGCCTGTTCCCCCTGATCTACACGTTCGTCGTCTCGATCAATGACTGGGATCTGCTCGGCGGAGCAGGAGCCTGGATCGGCCTGGAAAACTACAAAGCCGAACTGACCTCTCCGCTGTTCTGGAATTCCCTGTTCAACACCTTCAGCATCTTCCTGCTTTCGGCCATCCCGCAATTGGTGATCGCGACGTTCATCGCGGCCATGCTGGACCAGAACATCCGCGCCAAGACCTTCTGGCGCATGAGCGTGCTGGTTCCCTACGTGGTCACGCCGGTGGCTGTCACACTGATTTTCTCCTCGGCATTCGACGAGCAGTATGGCGTGCTGAACAACCTGCTGGCCGCCGTGAATATCGACCCGATCGCGTGGAAGACCGAGGTCTTCCCGTCGCATATGGCTATTGCGACCATGGTGAACTGGCGCTGGACCGGCTACAACGCGCTGATCCTGCTGGCAGCCATGCAGGCGGTGCCACGCGAACTGCATGAATCGGCGGCCATCGACGGCGCCGGCGTGATCCGCCGCTTCTTCTCGATTACCTTGCCCAGCATCCGCCCCACGATGATCTTCGTGATCATCACTGCCACCATCGGCGGCCTGCAGATCTTCACCGAACCCAAGCTGTTCAACCCCAGCAGCTCGGTTCCAGGCGGCCCGGACCGCCAGTACCAGACCACGGTGCTCTACCTCTGGGACCTGGCCTTCAATCGCGGGGACTTCGGACGCGCCTCGGCCGTGGCCTGGATCCTCTTCCTGATCATCATCGTGATCGGCGTGATCAATTTCCTGATCTCCGGATCCATCGCTTCCTCGGCCGACAAGAAGGGCGCCGGCAACACTGGCCGAACCCGAGCGGCACGTCGGGCAGCTGCCCGAGCCCAAGCCAAAGCAGCAAAGCCGGCCAACGGAACGCAGAGCGGAAGTGCAGCAAATGAGTAATGCAACAGTGGAACGCCCCGCGCGCCAGGTCCGTGCGCCCCAGCGCCGCGGCAAGAACTTCTCCATGGACCGCCGTCCTGGCTTCCTCACCTACGGAATCCTGCTGGCCTTCCTCATTGGCAGCACCTACCCGCTGTGGTATTCGTTCGTCATCGGTTCCTCCACCGGTGCGGTGTTCGCCTCGGCGTACCCGCCGCTGCTGCCTGGCGGCCAGTTCTGGACCAATGTCGCCGAAGTCCTGGACTCCGTCGATTTCTGGGCGGCCCTGGGCAACAGCATCATCGTCTCCTCGGTAATCACCTTCTCGGTGGTTTCCTTCTCCACCCTGGCAGGCTACGCTTTCGCCAAATTGCGCTTCCGCGGACGCCAGGGCCTGCTGGTCTTCGTGATCGCGACCTTGGCCGTGCCCACCCAGCTGGGCATCATCCCGATGTTCATGATGATGAAGCAATTCGGCTGGACCGGCTCGCTGGGAGCCATCATCATCCCGACCCTGGTCACTGCCTTCGGCGTATTCTTCATGCGCCAGTACCTGGTGGAGAACATCCCCGATGAACTGATCGAGGCCGCCCGCGTGGATGGCGCCTCCATGATCGGCACCTTCTGGCATGTCGGGGTTCCAGCGGCTCGCCCGGCGATGGCGATCCTGTCGCTGTTCACCTTCATGACCGCCTGGACCGACTACCTGTGGCCCATGCTGGTGGCACCGCAGAACCCAACCTTGCAGGTGGCGTTGAGCCAACTGCAGTCTGCCCGATACGTTGACTACACCATCGTGATGACCGGGGCCCTGCTGGCCACGATCCCGCTGCTGGTGCTCTTCATACTTGCAGGCAAACAACTTGTATCCGGAATTATGGCAGGAGCTGTAAAGGGCTAATGATGAACCACCTATCCCAAAAATTCGCGTGGCCTAAGGAATTCCTGTGGGGCTCGGCTACGGCAGCAGCCCAGATCGAAGGCGCTGGCCATTCCTACGGCAAGGAAGATTCGGTCTGGGACGCCTTCGCCCGGAAGCAAGGGGCCATCGCAGGAGGTGAGAACCTCGAAGTCGCAGTGGACCACTACCACCGCTACCGCGAAGATGTGCAGCTCATGCGCGAACTGGGCCTGGACTCCTACCGGTTCTCCACCAGCTGGGCTCGCGTGGTCCCCGGGGGCCGCACCGTGAACCCCGAAGGCCTGGATTTCTACTCCCGGCTGGTCGACGAGCTGCTGGAGAATGGCATCCTGCCGTGGCTGACGCTCTACCACTGGGATCTGCCGCAGGCATTGGAAGAGCGCGGTGGCTGGACCAACCGCGAGACCTCCTACAAATTCCTCGAATACGCGGAGGCTGTGCATGAAAAGCTCGGTGACCGCGTGAAGCACTGGACGACATTCAACGAACCGCTGTGCTCTTCGCTGATTGGCTACGCCGCCGGCGAGCATGCCCCGGGACGCCAAGAACCTCAAGCCGCGCTGGCAGCGGTGCACCACCAGCATCTGGCCCACGGGTTGGCCACCGCCCGACTGCGCGAACTGGGCGCGGAGCATATCGGCATCACGCTGAACCTGACCAACGCGGTCCCGAATAATCCCGGCGATCCGGTGGATCTGGAAGCAGCGCGCCGCGTCGACGCATTGTGGAACCGCATGTACCTGGACCCTGTCCTGCGCGGTTCCTACCCCGACGACCTGCTTGAAGACGTCCGGGGTTTGGGGCTGGCTGAAGTCATTGAAGCAGGAGACCTGGAGATCATCTCGCAGCCAATCGACTTCTTGGGCGTGAACCACTACCACGATGACAACGTTTCAGGCCATCCGCTGCCCGCCGGCCAGCCGCAGCCCGTGGTGCCTACCGATTCGCCGAAGTCTTCGCCATTTGTCGGCAGCGAGTATGTGACCTTCCCGGCACGCGACCTGCCGCGCACGGCCATGGGCTGGGAAGTGAATCCCGAAGGGCTGCGCGTGCTGTTGAACCGGTTGAACCGGGACTACGCTAACCTTCCGTCGCTGTACATCACGGAGAATGGCGCTTCCTACACCGATACGGTGACGGAAGCCGGAACCGTTGAAGATCCCGAACGCGAGGAATACATCCTCAACCACCTTGATGCTGTGGCCCGCGCGATAGCAGACGGCGTGGATGTCCGCGGCTACTTTGTCTGGTCTTTGCTGGACAATTTCGAATGGGCTTGGGGCTACGCGAAGCGCTTTGGCATTATCCACGTCGATTACCAGACCCAGGTGCGAACGATTAAGAATAGTGGCAAGGCCTACGCAGGGTTGATTGCCGCAAACCGTACAATGGCATAACACCTGAGCATGATGGTCCGCAGCCTGCCGATGGTGCTGCGGACCATCATCGTGTTTCACCGACGGACTACTGCAAGGCACCTGGATAAAGATCATGATCATGCACGAAGCGCGGAGCCCGAAACCGACCCTCGAGTTGGTGGCAGAACGCGCAGGTGTCTCACGGGCTACGGTCTCCCGTGTAGTGAATGGCTCGGATCGGGTGAAGCCGGGGGCTCGCAAGGCTGTTGAATTGGCGATCCGCGAATTGAACTACGTGCCTAACCGTGCCGCCCGTTCGCTGGCGCAGGGCCGGACCAATTCCATCGCCTTGGTGGTTCCCGAGAACACCGCGAAGTTCTTCGCAGACCCGTACTTCGCCAAGGTCGTCCAGGGCGCTGCCCAGTACCTGGCCGATACCGAATTCATGCTCACCTTGCTGCTGTCTACCGAAGCGGATCCGGTGAAAACCACCCGTTACTTGCAAGGCAGCAATGTGGATGGCGCGCTGGTGCTTTCGCACCACGCGGATGACCGTTCCTATGCGGATCTCGGAACTGTGTTGCCCATGGTTTATGGCGGACGCACCATGAGCACTGATCAAAAGGACATTTATGTTGTCGACATCGACAACATCGCCGCCGCCAGGCAAGCGACTGAGGTCATCCTTGGCCAGGGGCGCACCAAGCTGGCAATTATTGCCGGGCCACAGGACATGGGCGCGGGACTGGACCGTTTGGTGGGATTCAAGCAGGCAGTTGAACGCGCGGGCCTGGAGCCTGCGGCTATTGAGATCGGCGACTTCACCCCGGCTAGCGGACGGCGCATCATGCAGCAGCTGCTGGACGCGGATGTTGCGGTAGACGGCCTGTTTGCCGCCAGTGCCCAGATGGGCTTCGGCGCTTTGCAGGCCCTAGGGGAAGCTGGTGTGAAAGTGCCGGAGGACATTTCGGTAACGTCCGTTGATGATGACTCTTTCGCGCGAAGCTCGACACCGCCGTTGACGACCATTGCGCAGAACCCGGAGCGCCAGGGCGAAATCATGGCGGAACTGTTGATCAAACGCATCAACGGAGAACAGGTACCCGAGTGGAGCATCATGGACACGAAATTGGTGTTGCGCGCTTCGCACTAGTCTGTTGCGGCACCGCTGCCGTTCCCCGCCGGGATTTAACAAAAAAATTCCCACTCGATCGAGTGGGAATTTTCAGTTGGTGCGCCCAAAGGGATTCGAACCCCTGACCTTCTGTTCCGTAGACAGACGCTCTATCCAGCTGAGCTATGGGCGCATATTCATTTATTAGCCGTCTTGACGACTTGAATAACTTTACACGAGATTTCCGGGGAGCAAGAACCAAAACAGCAAAAAGTGCCGTGATTCACAAAATAACTAGTCGACTACGGAATCACTGGGATTGGAAGCCGAATGATCGTGCAAGATCGCTTGGTAGAGGTTGTGGTTCTGCCAGCGTCCTTCGATCTCCAGATAGTTCGGCGCCATGCCAATTCGGACGAAGCCGTTCTTTTCAAGAACGCGCTGCGAGCCGTAATTGTGGGGGAGCGTACTGGCTTCCAGCCGGTGCAAGCCCAGATCGTTGAGCGCCACCGTGCGCAAGGTGGCCACGGCTCGGGAAGCCAAGCCCCGCCCGGTGTGTTCATGATCGATCCAGTAGCCCAGGCTGGCGCTTTGGAATGCGCCACGGGCCACTCCGCTGATATTAAAGCGTCCGATGAGCGCATCCCGTTCGAAGAGCCCGAAGGGAAAGGCCAATCCGCTTCGGCGAGCTTCTGAGGCGGCTGCGAGGTGTGCCGCTTGCCGCGTCTCGGTGAAGAATTCTGCGGGGCGAGCCGGCTCCCAGGGCTCCAGGTGCTGTCGATTGCGCTGGTAGGACTCAGCGACTTGCTTTGCGTCGGCGACTTCCAGCAGGCGCAGGCTGAGCTGGCCGCCTAGAGCAAGCTGTGTCATCGGGCAATCCTTTGGGGGAAACAAAAAATTCCCACTCGAGCGAGTGGGAATTTTTCATTTGGTGCGCCCAAAGGGATTCGAACCCCTGACCTTCTGTTCCGTAGACAGACGCTCTATCCAGCTGAGCTATGGGCGCATATTCTTTTGTGTGGCTTGTTCTCACGAACCTCGAATAACTATACAGGTCGATTTCGCGCTGTACAAATCGACGGGCAAAGCTAGTGGGTCCAGATGAACATAAGGTTATGTGAAGACGTTGAAAGGGTACCGGTCTACGTGACCTTCGTCACATAATCGAGTCAATTCGTTTAGACCAACCCCCGGAATTTCGGGAATTTTTTCCTTCTGGTCCTCCGGGTTTCACTTTCATGAGGTTTCGATCACACGGCGCTGGAGTTGAGCACCTAATAGCCTTGATTTATTGCAAGTTCAGCCCAATGGAGGGAATGGATAATGAGCACGAGCTCGGATCAGAACGTTATCAGCGCAGCACCTACTTCGCACGAGAAGTTGGCATCCTGGGTTGAGGAAGTTGCCGCACTGACGAAGCCGGATCGTGTTTATTGGGTTGATGGGTCAGCTGAAGAAAATGATCGCCTGACTGCCGAGCTGGTTGAAGCCGGCACCTTGGTCAAGCTGACCGATCCGAACTTCCCTAACTCCTACGCTGGTTTCTCGGACCCCAAGGATGTGGCCCGAGTCGAAGAGCGCACCTTCATCTGCTCCGAAAAGGAAGAAGATGCAGGCTTCACCAATAATTGGGAAGACCCAACCAAGATGAAGTCCATGCTCAGCGGCCTGTTCGATGGCTCGATGCGCGGACGCACCATGTACGTCATCCCATTCGTCATGGGCCCGCTGAACGCGGAAGTGCCTGCCTACGGCGTGGAAATCACCGATTCCGCCTACGTCGTTGCCTCGATGCGCATCATGGCCAAGATCGGCAATGAAGTACTGCGCAAGATGGAAGCCGAGGACGCATTCTTCGTTCCAGCGCTGCACTCGGTAGGTGCACCCCTGGAGCCGGGCCAGGAAGATGTTGCCTGGCCATGCAACGAAGACAAGTGGATCGTGCACTTCCCCGAAGAGCGCGCCATCATGTCCTACGGTTCGGGCTACGGCGGCAACGCGCTGCTGGGCAAGAAGTGCTACTCGCTGCGCATCGCCTCGGCGATGGCCCGCGATGAAGGCTGGCTCGCAGAGCACATGCTCATCCTGAAGCTGACCAGCCCGCAGAACAAGTCGTACCATATTGCCGCGGCATTCCCGTCGGCCTGCGGCAAGACCAACCTGGCGCTGCTGGATCCAACCATTGAAGGCTGGAAGACTGAGACCCTGGGCGATGACATCAACTGGATGCGCATCGGCAAGGACGGCGAGCTGCGCGGCGTTAACCCCGAATACGGCCTGTTCGGCGTGGCGCCAGGCACCGGCTGGTCCACCAACCCGAACGCGATGCGCGCCATCTCCAAGGGCAACAACATCTTCACCAATGTTGCGCTGACCGATGACGGCGGCGTCTGGTGGGAGGGCATGACCGACGAGGCTCCTGCGCACCTGACCGACTGGTTGGGCAACGACTGGACTCCTGAATCCGGTCGTCCGGCAGCGCACCCTAATTCGCGCTTCTGCACCCCGATCGACCAGGTCGACATGCTTTCCGAGGACTACTACTCGCCTAACGGCGTGAAGATCGATGCGATCCTCTTCGGCGGCCGCCGCAAGACCACCATTCCGCTGGTGACCGAAGCCCGCAGCTGGACCAACGGCATCTTCATGGGTTCGACCCTTTCCTCCGAGACCACCGCAGCCGCTGCAGGTGCGACCGGAGTGATTCGCCGTGACCCGATGGCGATGCTGCCATTCATCGGCTACAACGCAGGCGACTACCTGAACCACTGGGACAAGATCTCGAACAAGCTCAACCCAGAGCAGATGCCGAAGATCTTCCTGGTCAACTGGTTCCGCCGCACGGCTGACGGTGGCTTCGCGTGGCCAGGGTTCGGCGACAATTCGCGTGTGCTCAAGTGGGCTGTCGAGCGTATCGAAGGCACCGCGGACGCCCGGGAAACCATCATCGGAAACGTCCCGACCGGCGAGTCCCTGGATTTGGCCGGCCTTGAAGGGTTCACCCCAGCCGACGTCGAAGCGGCAGTAGCTGTCAACAAGGATGAATGGGCTACCGAAGTCGAGGCCATCGAAGAGTGGTACGCCAAGTTCGGCGATGCGCTGCCGGCTTCGCTGCGTGCAGAGCTCGACGGCTTGAAGGATCGCCTGAACGCGTAGTTGACTAGGATCTCCAGCAGATCCGCACATGAGAACGCCCCGGTGACTGGAATTCCAGTCACCGGGGCGTTCTCGTGCGCCACGGAGGAATTGTCACAATCCGGGTACAGTTTCCACACGCCGGGGCAAAGTGGGTGCAAAATCAACTATTTATGAAAAGATTGCTCTATGGTTTTGGCACGATTGATTCTCGGGCTGCTGTGCTTGTCGCCCATGACTGGCTACGAGCTCAAGAAGCACTTTGACTCCTCTATTAACCACTTCTGGAACGCAGACAAGGCGCAGATCTATCGCACTTTGGCGCAGCTGGTGGACAAGGGGTATGCCACCGTGCGCACCGTCGCGCAGTCGAATTACCCTGACCGCCAGGAACACCACATCACGGAAACGGGACGTGCGGCACTGGCCCAGTGGCTTTCTGCTGGTGCGGTGCAGTCTCCCGAGCGTGATCCCTTCATGGGGCAGGTGTTCTTCGCCGCCGAACTCGAACGCGATGATATCCAGAGCTTGCTGGAGGAACGCCGCCAAGCCACGCAGTTCATCCTCGATGACTACCTCTCCCAGCGCGAAGGCATTGACATGCGAGCCGCTGCGGACCGTCGCAGCTTCCTGATGGCTGCCACACTTGACCATGCAATCCGACAACAAGCCGCGGAGCTGGAATGGCTCGACGCGGTATTGGAGTACTTGCCATGACTGCAGCCAAAGACCAGAACAAGACCCCTGCAAGCGGTGCCGGGCGCGATGCCACCGATTATCCGGAAGTGCATCCCGGGCGGCATCATGATGGGCAACGGTCGATGAAGACCCTGGTCTTCCTCCACGGCGGAAACGTCGGCAACTGGAGCTGGGACCCGCAGGTTCTGGCCTTTGGCGACTGCAACATCCTGACGCTGCACCTGCCGGCCTTTGGCGCCCGGTTCGAGGAGACCTGGGATGGCCTGGAATCCGCCGCCGATGATGTCGCAGCCTTGATCGCCGACGAGGTTTCCGAAGGCGGCGTGCATCTGGTTGGCATTTCCCTGGGCGGAGTGATTGCTTTGCACGTGGCCGCCCGGCATCCGGAGCTCGTTGACTCCGTGCTGATTACCGGCACTCCGGTGACCGGTGTGGGCCAGGCGGCCCGGGCTTTCCAGCGGATGCAGCTCAAGCTCATTGGCAGCGAGTGGTTCTGGCGTTTCCAGGCTGGTGCCTACGGAATGGTGGATGATGAGCGCGAGCTGTTCACCGAGCACGGCGTGAAGCTCAAAGCCGAGAACATGCGGGCCATCATGGACGAGATGGATCCGGGGGGATTGCCGCAGAAGCTCGGCTCCTACCGGGGCCCGGTACTGGCCCTCGCTGGAGCCAAGGAGCCGAAAGTTGTGCAGAAATCCTTTGACGCGCTGCGCGCAAGGCTCCCGCAGGTGATCACGCGCGTGGTTCCGGGCATGCACCACCAATGGAATATCGAGAACCCGATCCTGTTCAACTCGGTGCTGCGCAAGTGGATTTCCGATGCGGGCCTGCACCAGATCCTGGTTGACCCGCAGACTGCGAAGCCGGCACCCGGCGCGAAAGCAACACCGGTGGAACAAGCCGCTGAAGCGCCGGCGAATCAGGACCTGGAAGCCGGGGAGCCCACGCCGCCAGCTCAAGAAGCCGGGCAGAAGAAGCCTGGCAGGTTCGCCGGGAAAATCGATCCTCGAAAGCTGGACCCGAAAAAGTTCGATTTGAAGAAGAAGGCACCGAAACAGGGTGGCAAGCCGGATTCTCCCGCGGATACCGGAAAATAAAGGCAAAAAAAGTGCTGCAGGCGGATTCCACATGGATCCACCTGCAGCACGGCTCTGTCACCAGGAAGCTAGGCAGCGAGCCATACATCCGGGCCGAAGACTTCGTAGTGGATACGCTCGGCCGGGATGCCGGCTTCCAGCGCCTGGTTGCGCATTGCATGCATGAATGGCAGCGGGCCGCACAAGTAGACCTGGGCATTCCCGGTCAGTGCGCCGGCGAGATCCATGTAGCCGGACGTGGCGTTCAGCCCCTCCGGCAATTCCCCGCGTTCGAACCAGGTGCTGATGGTGGCTTCTGGCAGCTTGCCGATGGATTCGAGCATCTGCTCGCGCAATGGCCAGGCGGTGGCCGTTTGGTCTGCGTGCAGCACGGTGACCTTGCGGGTGGAGCCGCGTGCGGCCAGGGTCTGCAACGCGGCTCCACTCGGGGTGCAGCCGATTCCGGCGGTGGCGATCACCAGCGGCGAGCCATCGTCATCGATGACCAGGTCGCCATACGGATTCGATAGTTCCACCACGTCGCCGAGTTTCAGGCCATGGTGGATCACCGGGGAGAATTCGCCGTTCACATCCAGTTTGACCGTGACGGTGCGGCGGTCGGTTCGCTCGATGTCGCCGCTCAAGGTGTACTGGCGGACCTGGCGCAGGCCGTCGGCCATCGGCATGCGGACCGAAACGAATTGGCCCGGCTTGGCGACGGTGGCAGGGCTCCGGTCAGCTGGCTCGAAGCTGAAGCAGACCGAATCAACGCCGGTTTCGATGCGCTCGACAAGCTTCCACGGGGTGTAGATCTCGGCGTTGGCCTGCTGCGCGTACAAGCCTTTCTCGATCTTGACCAGCGCGTGGGCCATCAGCCAGTAGACCTCGGTCCAGGCCTCGGCGATCTGCGGAGTCAGCGCCTCGCCCAGGTCTTCGGCGATGGCGTCGAAGAGGTGCTTGTAGACGATGGGGTACTGCTCCTCGGCGACACCGAGGGAAGCGTGCTTGTGGGCTACGCGCGCGAGCATGGTTTCCGGGCTGGTGCCCGGGTACTTGACCAAGTAGGTTGCGAAGACTGCGATGGATCCCGCCAAGGCCTGCTGCTGGGTGCCGTTCTTCTGGTTCGAACGGGAGAAGATTCCGTCGAGCAGTTCCGGGTGTGCGGTGAACAGGCGGTTGTAGAAGTTCGGGGTAATGCTGGAAATGCGCTCAGCGATGATTGGCAACGTGGCTTCAATGACCGGGAAGGACTTCGTGGACAGCATCGGGTCTCCTTGGAGTAGGCGATAACTTGTATTCAAGATACAAGATTTATGATTCAGTTCTACGCCTAGTAGAAAAGGATTGCAAATCCACCGGCCGGTATTCGTAACAGAAATCGGCGATGCGACCCCCGGGGGGGGGGCCGCAGGGGAATCAGGAAAGGGCGCGCACCGTCGGGAAGGGGAGCGCCGTGAAGGGCATCGCGGATGATGCCGGGCAGATGTCCTGGATGGTCAGCGGGTCCAGTGAAGCGTAGAAAGCTTCGCGGGCCTGCCGGAAGACTGCCCGCAAGCGGCAGTTGCCCGAAAGCGGGCAGTTGGATTGCGCGTCATGATCGGAGCAATCCACAATATCGGTGCGCTTGTCCAACTTGCGCAGCAGTGAGCCGAGGGAAAAATCCAGTGCTCCATCGCTCAGCTGCGCGCCGCCATTGCGGCCGCGTGTGACCTGCAGGATTCCCAGCGTGCGCAGTTCCAGGACGGCTTTGGCAACGTGGTTGTAGGGAACCCCCACGGACTCGGCGATCTGGCGGCTGGTCAGTTGCCCGGTGCCGGGCGTTGCAAGGACCATGACGGTTCGCAAGCATACGTCGGTGAAGGCACTGAGTTTCATGATTCCTACTTTACGTGGGAAAAGCATTCCGGGGTCAGCATAGTGACTATGCCGACCCCGGAATCACCAACTGCGGTCTAGAGCGCGTTGGCCCAGATGGCTTCCGCCGACTCTGCCGCTGGCTCGTCGAAGGTCCATTCGCCGCCTGGCTCTGCAGGCATGGTGTACGGCTGCACGATGGCCAAGGCCGCACCGACACGGTGCTCGGCCACAATGTGGATGGCATCCTGGTCATTTTCCTGGAGCAGCACATCCGAGGCGACGGCGATCGCCTGGAAGTGGGTGCCCTGCTGGTTCAGCACCTGCATCAGGTCCGCAACCATGGCTTCGGTGTCGATGTCGGCTTCCGGATCCTCAGGATCATCCGTTGGCGGAACAGCGATCAAGCGCAGCTCCGGCTCGTCTTCCTCTTCCTTCGGCTCCAGCGCGATCGCAAAAGGCAGGAACACGCCCTGCTCTTCGAGCTGTTCGCGGGCCACGCCCAGGGCGGTGCCCAAGACCTTGTTCAGCGCGTCCTTGACGCCCTCATCCAGTTCTTCGAGGTTCATGTCTTCCCTTTGCTAGTTGGTGACGTTCTTTTCACGCACGATAGCCAGAACGGCATCGCGGATGGGCTCAATGATGTCTGCGGTCCGGCCTTCGCCGTTGAAACGCAGGAATGGTTCGGTGTTCGATGGGCGCAGATTGATCCACCAGCTGCCATCGGCCGCTGAAATGGTCGTGCCGTCCATGGTGATCACTTCTACTGGCTGGTCTTGGAAATGCGACACGACCCGGGCAGTGGCACCTGCCTTGTCCTCGACCTCTGAATTGATTTCACCGGTGGCAGCGTAGGGTTCGTATTCGGCACCCAGCTCGGAGAGCGGCAGTTCCTGCTCGCCCAAGGCGGCCAGCACATGCATGGCAGCGAGCATGCCGGTATCGGCATTGTAGAAGTCGCGGAAGTAGTAGTGGGCGGAATGCTCGCCGCCGAAGACCGCGCCCTGCGAAGCCATTTCAGCCTTGATGAAGGAGTGGCCTACGCGGGTCATCACCGGGACGCCACCGGACTTGGCGACGAATTCAGGCACCGCCTTGGAAGTGATCAAGTTGTGGATGATCACCGGGGACTCTTCGCCAGCTGCCTGCACACGGGCGATTTCGCGCACCGCGACCAGTGCGGTGATAGCCGAAGGGGACAGCGGCAGTCCGCGCTCGTCGATCACGAAGCAGCGGTCGGCATCGCCGTCGAAAGCCAGGCCGAGATCGGCCCCGTGCTCCAGTACTGCGGATTGCAGGTCCTTGAGGTTTTCCGGTTCCAGCGGATTGGCCGGGTGGTTGGGGAAAGTGCCATCCAGCTCGAAATACAGCGGAACAATTTCGAGCGGCAGCTCAGCGAGCACCGTACCCCCAAGAACTGCAGGGGTAGTCATGCCGCCCATGCCGTTACCGGCATCCACCACGATCTTCAGCGGACGAATGCCCGACAAGTCCACCAATTCTCGCAGGTATGCTGCATAGTCGGCCAGCACGTCGCGCTCGCTGATGCTGCCCTGCGGGGCGTCACCGGAGACCGGCAGTCCCTCGTCAAGGTACTGCTGGGCCAGGTCGCGAATGTCGAAAAGACCGGTAGCCGAAGAAATCGGGCGGGCGCCAGACTTGGACATCTTAATGCCGTTGTACTGGGCGGGATTGTGGCTGGCGGTGAAGACAACACCGGCGGCATTGAGCTTGCCCGATGCGAAGTACAGCTCATCGGTGGAGATCAATCCGAGCATGATCACGTTGGCGCCGCGGTAGGTGGCGCCACGAGCGAAGGCTTGGGCGAATTCTGCGGAAGACGGGCGCATGTCACCGCCAACCAGTACTTCCTTGCCGGACAGGGACAGGACGTCGACAAAGGCCGCGCCGATGGCTTCAATTGCTTCGGCATCCAGGTTCTCGCCGACTACGCCGCGTACGTCGTAGGCCTTAAAGCTCTGATTAAGATCAATTTCTTCACTCACGCCTTTCAGCCTACCGGTTTGACTGATTCAAATCATTGAGAACTAGGCGATTGCGGATGGGAAATGCCTAACATTTCAGCTATTTTCCCCTGCCGGCACCGCAGCTTGCGAGAGCTCATCCACAATTAGCGGACGCCACGGGCTAAATCGTGGGCAGGAACTGAAATACTGGAGGCATGGATGGCTCAACGCAAGTGGATCTGAAAACGCTGGCACTGCAGAAACTGCGCGCACTGGTGCAAAACCCGGACGCGCAGTTCCATGATGGCCAGTATGAAGCGATCAGCGCACTGGTGGCCGAGCGGCGCCGCGCACTGGTCGTCCAGCGTACCGGCTGGGGCAAGTCCGCCGTGTACTTCATCGCTTCCCTGCTGCTGCGAGAACAGGGCTACGGGCCAACACTGATCGTTTCCCCGCTGCTGGCATTGATGCGCGACCAGGTTGCGGCCGCGGAGCGTGCTGGAGTCCGCGCTGCGGCCATCAATTCGGCCAATGTGCTCGAATGGCGTGAAATCCTCGAAAAGCTGCAACGCAATGAGCTCGATGTGCTGCTGGTGTCCCCGGAGCGTTTGAACAATCCATCCTTCCGCGAGCAGCAGCTGCCGATGCTGATGCAGCGCTTGGGCCTGCTGGTCATCGACGAGGCGCACTGCATTTCGGACTGGGGCCACGATTTCCGCCCGGATTACCGCCGCATCCGGGACCTGATCGCCCGATTGCCTCAGGGCCTCCCGGTTTTGGCGACCACTGCAACAGCGAACAGCCGAGTAGTCCAGGACGTTGCCGAACAGCTGGCCGGCGGCACCGAGGAGGTCTTCACGCTACGCGGCACCCTGGCTCGCGACTCGCTGCGCCTAGGTGTCCTGCGTCTGGCTTCGCCGCGCATGCAGTTGGCCTGGTTGCTCAGCCACATCGAGGACTTCAAGGGCTCGGGCATTATCTATACCCTGACGGTGTCTGCGGCCGAGGATATTGCTCGCCTGCTCAAGGATGCCGGGCACGAAGTTGCTGCCTACACCGGGCGCACCGATTTGGAAGAACGCGAACGCCTTGAACAAGCGTTGAAGAATAACGAAGTTAAAGCGCTGATCGCCACGAGCGCCTTGGGCATGGGCTTTGACAAGCCGGACCTCGGTTTCGTGTTGCACGTCGGTGCCCCCAGCTCGCCCGTGGCTTACTACCAGCAGGTGGGCCGTGCCGGGCGTGGGAGCATCAACGCAGATGTCCTGCTGTTGCCCGGGCCTGACGACTCGGAAATTTGGGAATACTTCGCCACCAGCTCCATGCCGGACCAGGTGCGCGCCACCCAGGTGCTCGAGGCCTTGGCCAAGACCGACGGTGCGATGAGCGTCCCGGCGCTGGAAAGCGCCGTGAACCTTCGCCGGTCGCCACTTGAGCTGTTGCTGAAGGTGCTGGCCGTGGATGGTGCGGTGGAGCGTGTTGCCGGCGGCTGGATGCGCACCGACATGCCATGGACCTATGATGCCGATCGGTACAAGCGAGTGGCGCAGAGCCGAATCCATGAACAAAACCTCATGGTCAGTTACGAGAACACTCGCGGATGCCGCATGCAGTTTCTGACCGACGCCTTGGATGATCCCCAGTCTGCTCCCTGCGGCCGGTGCGACAACTGCGCTGGCGTTTGGTTTGACGACCATATTCCTGACGATTCGAAGGACAGCGCGCAGGCGGCACTTGGACGGGTGGGAGTTCCAATTGAACCGCGCAAGCTGTACCCTTCGGGACTGGACCGGCTGGGGTACACGCTCAAGGGCAAAATCGCTATTGACGAGCAGGTGGCCACGGGCCGGGCGCTGGCTCGCCTGACCGACCTGGGGTGGGGCAACCGATTGCGCCAGCTCTTTGCCGACCCCACCGATTCCCCTATCGACAAGGCGATGTTCGATGCGTGCATCAAGGTGCTTGCCGAATGGAATTGGGAGGAACGTCCAGTGGGCGTTGTAGCCATGCCATCGAATAAGCGTCCCCAGCTGATCACCTCCCTTGCTCAGGGCCTAGCTGAGGTGGGACGGTTGCGCTACCTGGGGCAGCTCGAATATCGCGGTGCTGGACCACAGAATGGCCCGGGCGGGAATTCCGCTTTCCGTGTGGCTGCGGTTGCCGATGCTTTTGAACTTCCAACGCAGCTCGAACAGCTCATTGCCGACGCTCCAGGGCCGGTGCTGCTAGTTGATGATCTGGTTGATTCCCGGTGGTCCATGGCGATGGCTGGGCGGGCCCTGCGCATCGCCGGCGCACCGGGTGTCATGCCTTTCACTTTGGGCGTAGCCGGGTAATCGCACAGTTAAACAAAGTAGTCTGGAAGTATGGAATTTCTCATCTGGCTCGTTGTCCTCATCGCAGTGATTGCCCTGGGCTACTTCGGTCTGCAAGCGCTGCGCAAGAAGAACACTGCGCAAATCGCGCAGGCGATTTCCCGTGAAGCAGCGCAGGCGGCAAACGCGAGGCTGGATGATGCTTCACGCAATTCGGTGTACCGCAATCTGGCCAAGGGCGACGTCATGGGCGCGGTCAAGGATTTCCGCGCTGCTACTGGCGACTCGGTCAAGGATTGCGTGATTGCAGTACGCAGCCTCGACAAGTACCCGCAGACAGCCCCTGCCAAGGAATTGCCGAATGATGATGCCGAGATCAAGGCTTTGAGCGACAAACTCGAAGCTCAAGTTGAGCGCGAAGATCGTGAAGCGGCCGCCACTGCCGCAGAGGATGCCACACCAGCACCTGCCGATGACACTTGGGTTGTACCCCAGGAATGGAGCGAGCAGTTCAGTTCCCTTCAGGAACCAAGTGCTACGCACTTCAAGATGGCGTTCGAACTTGATGGCGAGAACCGCGAATTTTCCAGCGAACAACTGCCGGCAAATGAATACGACCAGCTATTCTCCATGCTGCGGGATTCCAATTTTGAAGAAGCGGCAAAGATCCTGCACGGCTATACGGATCTGCCGGTCGAAGACCTGGAACGCATGATCGCGACGTCTCCCATGTCTGGCGCGAGCGCCAACGGCAATATTGCAGACTTCCGCTTTGAAGGCCAGGGCCCGGATGGTCCAGTGCATTTCGATGCTGCCGAACTTCCAGAAGCTGACCGCGAAGCGCTCTTCGGCGCAATCGCCGATACCGATCTGGACCGGATGTCGGAAATCATTGTTCGCCACACCTCGTTGCCAGAGGATATCGTGCAGAACATGCTGCGGACCTTCGTGAAGCGCGACGACCAGTAGCGGAGAAACTGCTGTCCTGGAGTTTTGAAAATCCCCCGGATTCACCGAAAAATCGGTGAATCCGGGGGATTTTCCGTATTCGGAACGTTCTCGTCGAAAAAGTGCCATATGAACGAAAAACCCCCTACCTGAGTAGGGGGTTCTTGGCGGACACGGGGGGATTTGAACCCCCGGTCGAGTTTTAGCCCGACCCTTCATTAGCAGTGAAGTCCATTCGGCCGCTCTGGCACGTGTCCATCCGCTGTTTCCAGCAGAATCTAGCCTACCCGAAGATGGGCGCGTGTTCCAAAACGAGAGAGCTAACGCACCTGTCGCCACAGGAATTCGTAGCTGGTCGCCAGCATTTTGGCGGTTGACTCGTTATCCGTTGACCCGGCATGGCCACCGCCCTGTGGCTCGTGGTACCGCACATTGGCAATGCCCAGATCCATCATTTTGGCTGCCATGATGCGTGCCTGCGAAGGGCCGACACGGTCATCAGAAGTCGTGGTCCAAATCAACGAGGCCGGATAGTCATTGGCTGGATGAGGCTGGTCGGTGAGTCGATGCACGGGGGAGAAAGTCCGCAGGAAGTCCCAGTCCCCGGGAACCTGCGGGTCGCCGTACTCGGCAATCCAGGAATGGCCGGCAGCTAGCTGCGTGTAGCGCTGCATGTCCAATAGCGGGACGCCGCAGGAAATTGCTCCGAACAAGTGCGGATAGCCAGAGATCATATTGCCCATGAGCAACCCGCCGTTAGAACGCCCTGTTGCGGCCAAATGCGCGCGGGACGTCACCCGGCGAGCCACCAGGTCCTGGGGGATGGCCGCGAAATCCTCGTAGGCACGATGGCGCTTTTCACGCAGGGCAGCACGATGCCAATCTGGCCCGTACTCGCCACCACCGCGAATGTTGGCCATGACGTATACCGGTTTGCGGCCCTCAACGGTACGCCGCGATAACCAACCGGTGCCCATGGCGGCTGCATAGCCAGGAGTCATGCTGTGCTGGAAACCGCCGTAGCCGTCCATCAGCACCGGGTTCTTCCCATCGTGGACCAGGTCGGATGCCGCGACCTGGAAATATGGAACCCTGGTGCCGTCCGCAGTGGACGCAAAATGCTGGGTGACTTCAAAACCACCGGCCTCAAAGCGATCCGGCGATTTCTTCACGACCTTTGCTGCCGAACCAACTGTGCCGCGCAACAAGGTAGTAGGGGTAATGAATCCGGTGATGGTCATCCAATAGTCATCGCCATGCTCCGGGTCCTCATCATCAACGGCTCCCACCGAGACGCTGAGCATTGGATCCATCAGCGGCATGTCCGACTGGCTGAAATGATCTGCGAGATCAATAATGCGCACTTGCGAAGCCACATCATGCAATACGGTGAGCAGCAGATAATTGGCGGTAAAGCTCAGTGATTCCAGCGCAGTGTGCGCATCCGGGACGAAGAGAACCTTCTCGATGCTGCCGGACTCGAGGAATCTATCCAGCCGGGCGATAGCCAATGAACCCGCAGCGATCTTCTGGCCCTGGTGTTCCCAATTGGTTTGGGGAGCAAAGAGGACCCACTGCCGGTGCAGGCTGACCTGCACATCGGTTGGAACATCGATCAGATGGTGTTCCCCGTCGATGAGGACACCGGCATTGGAATTGTAGAAGTCGATGGCATCAGTGGTGACCACGCGTTCGAATCCCGGAGACGAATCGAAGTAGCCGAAGGCTGCGACATGTTCTCTATCGACTTGGAAGAGAATTGGCGCTTCTTCGATCTCCATGCCGCGGCTGAGCCTTCGCAACGTATTCGCGTAGGTCGAACGGGTCGTGAACTGCTCGCTGCTGGCGGAACCGACAAGCAACGTATCGTGGTCAATCCACGAGGCTTGGGTCTTCGCAACGGGAAGGTCGAAACCGCCGGCAACGAAGCTCTTGGAGGCCAGATCGAATTCGCGAATGCGCACCTGGTCGCCGCCGTCAGGACTCAAGCGAAGCAGCGCCCGCTGGTAGGCGCCGCCGGCCGCTGGACGCAGAAGTGCTGAACCAGCGAAATGCCATTCGCGGCCTTCCAGCTGCGCATGCAGGTCAAGATCCAATAGGATTTCCCACTGCGGGTCGTCGCTGAGGTAGGAATTCCAAGTGGTGCGACGCCAAAGTCCAAGACGATGGGCTGAATCGCGCCAGAAGTTGTAGTAATGATCGCCACGCTTGGTCACCATGGGAATGCGGTCTTGGGCATCCAAGACCGTTTTGATCCGCTCCGCAGTGGCATGGAACGAGTCGTCGTACAGCTCGGACTCGGTACGCTGGGTCTGATCCCGCACCCATTCGAGTGCCGTTTCGTCGTGAATTCCTTCAAGCCAGGAATACGGATCAGCGCTTGCAACCTCAGAATCATGCTCAGTCATGGCCATAGTCTATGCGTCTGGCCCATGCCCTGTTCCAAAGGTAATAACCTAGAGGAGTGAACAGCGAGATAGCAACACCTAAGAACGAGTTCAGCCTGGCCCTTGTCGGGGCAGGCCCACGCGGCACGAGCGTGGTTGAAAGACTCGCTAACTTGGCGTTGAAACTCCCGGCCCAAGGCACCGTTCTGAAAGTTACGGTCTTTGATCCGTTCCCTCCGGGCTCCGGCCACGTGTGGAACCCGGAACAGTCGGAGCATTTCCTGATGAACACCCCGTCATCATTTCCGACAGTGGCCCCCGAACGGTTGGGCGATGAACCGGGGTTGAGCTTTCGCCAGTTCGTCGCACTGCGCGGCGATGGACGCAAGCTCACCGATGAGCATGCCAAGCTGATCGGGCAAATTGAACCCGGCTCCTATCCGTCACGCGCAATCTATGGCGAGTACCTCGAGCACGTGTATGAGCGCAGCGCAGCGATACTTGCCACCCACGAGAATTTCAGCATCGAACATGTAGCCGCAGAAGTCGTTGCGGTCCGCCCCGTCGGCAACGCCTATCAGATCGATTTCCGCAGTAACCTGGAGGGTGCCGAAACCCGTCAGCTGGCCGCTGACGCTGTGGTGCTGGCCTTGGGCCACCAGCCGGCAGAACTGAACCCATGGCAGAAGCAGCTCAAGGAAGCTGCCTCCCAAGCCGGGGCCACCTACCTGCCACCGAATGTTCCAGCGGACCTCGACTACTCCCAGTTCAAGGAGGGCCAGCCTGCGTTGATCCGCGGGTTGGGCTTGAATTTCTTTGACGGCATGGCCGAGCTGACGGCAGGCCGCGGCGGGATTTTCCGTGAAGCCGGCACCGAGCCGGGGCATCGCCTGCAGTACATCGGCTCAGGCCGGGAGCCGGCACTGATCGTAGCTTCGCGCCGAGGTACCCCCTACTGGGGCAAGCCAGTAGTGGAGCAGTTCATTCCTGATGAAATTGAACTACGCTACTTCGACGCTCCGGAACTCATCGGGCGCCTTGCCGAAGCACGCGCCACCAACCCTGCCTCCTCCTTGGTGTTCTCACGCCATATTTGGCCCAAACTGCACCGGGACATCTTGTTCGCCTACTACAGCACCTGCGCTCGCGCGCATGG
Organism: Glutamicibacter sp. NPDC087673; assembly: GCF_044743255.1. Classification (NCBI taxonomy): domain Bacteria; kingdom Bacillati; phylum Actinomycetota; class Actinomycetes; order Micrococcales; family Micrococcaceae; genus Glutamicibacter; species Glutamicibacter sp. NPDC087673. The sequence goes on along the minus strand of NZ_JBIUWB010000005.1, from coordinate 22,666 downwards.
TGCCCCGGAAGGCCTCGATGAGCGAGAATTCGTTGATCAGCTCGAAGCGATCCTCTCTGCGGAGCACCATGAAGGAAGCCAAGTGTGGCTTAGCGAACTGCGCAAGTTCGTCGGGCAGTTCCCGCAGTTGCAGTGGCTCGATGTGCCAAAGCTGGCAAGGCCATTTGAAGAACTCGGGTTCAGCTCCGATGAGCAATACCAGCAGGCAGTACGCGACTACCTCGTGGGCAACGCCCGGCACAGCACCGGCGGGCTAGAAGACCCGTTGTCATGCGCCATCATGACGATGAATGCCGGACGCATGCTGGTCAAGGAGCTGATTGCTTCCGGCGTGATCGACGAGCAGTCGCGCATTGAAGAAATCCAAGCGCACTTCGAGCCACTGGTCGAAGGACTGTCCTCAGGCCCGCCGCTGGAACGCATTGAACAGCTGCTGGCGCTTTCGCGCGCCGGGATCGTAACCTTCCTTGGCCCGGACCCGGAGTTCGGCTTCGACGAGGCTTCCGAGCAGTTCACCGCCTCCTCGCCCTGGGTAGATGCGGAGGTGCACACTGCGAAGACCATGTGCGAAGCGATGATGCCGAGTAACCGCGTGCTGCAAAATAACGCGGCACTGATAAAGCAGCTCTTGGGAGATCACGTAGCGCGCGTGCACACTTGGAAGAACACGGAAGGCGAAAGCCTGCCTGGATCCGGTTTCGACGTGGTCGGTGAACCATACCGCCTGGTCAACAGCGATGGGCTGGCGCACCGCGGGCTATTCGTGCTGGGATTGCAATTGTCATCAGCGCAGTGGGGGACCGCTATTGCCGCGCAAGCGGGCGACCTGCGCCACCCCGCGGCCCGAACCTTGCAAGACGCAGCCAACGTAGTGAACGAAGTGGCTCGCCTGGCGGGGCTGATCGCCAACGAAAGATTAAGCGCGGAGCAGTATTAAGCAGTTTGGCGGGCTGATCCAAGGATCAGCCCGCCAAACTCGAAAAGCGCGGATGGTATGGGATTTGAACCCATGAGACGGGGTTGCCGCCTACTGGTTTTCAAGACCAGCTCCTTCGGCCGCTCGGACAACCATCCAACCCGAAAAAGTATACGGCATGAACCCCTGTTGAAAGGAACTGAAGGCCATGAACGACGTTATGAACGCCTATATCTACAACGGTGCCGGTGGGCCAGAAGTCCTTGAACTGGTCCAACGGCCAATGCCGGTCCCCGCAGCTGGGGAAGTGCTGGTCAAGGTCGAGGCCTTCGGACTGAACCGCGCGGATGTGCAGCAGCGCAAGGGAGTGTATCCGCCACCTCCCGGAGCCAGCGATATCCCCGGGCTGGAAGTCTCGGGCAGCATCGTGGAGATCGGCGATGGCGTCAGCGGATGGAAACCGGGAGCGCGAGTTGCCGCCCTGCTCGCTGCTGGCGGGTATGCGCAGTACGTCAATGTTCCGGCAGAACTGCTCATCGAAATCCCTGAAACAGTTTCGAGCATCGAAGCCGCCGGGTTGCCGGAAGTCGCCGCCACCGTGGTCTCCAACCTCTTCATCGAAGGCGGACTGGGCCAAGACCAGGCGTTGTTGATCCATGGCGGAGCCGGCGGCATCGGCTCCATGGCCATACAGCTCGCCAAAGCCGCTGGCGCCCGCGTCATCGTCACCGCTTCCTCGGCAGAGAAATTGGACTACTGCCGTACCCTCGGCGCCGACGAGGGGATCAACTACCGGGAAGAGGACTTTTCTGCACGCGTCAAGGAACTGACCGACGCCAGGGGCGTGGATCTGATCCTGGATGTCGTGGGCGCCAAATACCTGGGGGAGAACGTCAAGGCGCTCGCCGTCGGCGGACGGATGGTAGTCATCGGACTGCAAGGCGGAGCCAAGGGAGAACTGAACTTGGGGCTGCTGATGAGCAAGCGGGCGCGGATCATCGGCACAACTTTGCGTTCCCGCCCGCTGCATGAGAAGGCGGAGATCGTTCGCCAGACCATTACCCGCGTGATGCCGCTGCTGGAACAGGGGAAACTGGCACTGAACGTCACCAAGGCCTTTGGATTCCCGGAGCTGGCCGCTGCCCACGAATACTTCGATTCCGGTGAACATACGGGAAAAGTTGTCATAGAGGTTTAAAGCAGCGGGAAACCAGTTGTAAGGTGACTCAGTAGTCATTAATGCGTGACTAGCCTAATAACCGCTGGTCGCGCACATCACTTGCACTGTTCCTAGGAGGTTGCTCGATTTGAGTACCCAAAATACCTTGCCACCAGCGGGTGTCGATCCTGAGGTTGCCGAACGCGAAGAAAAGCGTTGGACCCCCGCCAAGATCGCCATCTGGGTTGCCATCGCGCTGGTTGGCGGAATCGCATGGTCGATTCTCGCCTTCTCGCGCGGGGAAACCATCAATGCCATCTGGTTCGTCTTCGCCGCTGTTGCGACCTACCTGATTGCCTACCGCTTCTATTCGAAGTTCATCGAGCGCAAGATCGCCAAACCCGATGATTTCCGGGCCACCCCGGCCGAATCGGTCAATAACGGCCGTGACTTCGTTCCCACCGATCGCCGCGTGCTCTTCGGCCACCACTTCGCCGCCATCGCAGGCGCCGGTCCGCTGGTTGGACCGATCCTCGCAGCGCAGATGGGCTATTTGCCTGGCACCATCTGGATTATCGTGGGCGTGGTGCTGGCCGGAGCGGTCCAGGACTATCTCGTCATGTTCTTCTCCATGCGCCGTGGCGGACGCTCGCTGGGCCAGATGGCCCGCGAAGAGCTGGGCCTGATCGGCGGCACCGCTGCCCTGATCGCCACCCTTGCTATCATGATCATCATTACCGCCATCTTGGCGCTGGTGGTCGTCAATGCACTGGGCGAGTCCGCGTGGGGTGTCTACTCGGTGGGCCTGACCATCCCTATCGCCTTGTTCATGGGCATCTACCTGCGGTTCATCCGCCCGGGCAAGGTCCTGGAAATCTCCATCATCGGCTTCGTGCTGCTGATGTTCGCGATCATCTCCGGCCGCTGGATTGCCGAGTCTGCGTGGGGTGCCGAGTTCTTCCACCTGGATCGCACCACCATCGCCTGGGCCATCATCATCTACGGCATCATCGCCGCGGTGCTCCCGGTATGGCTGCTGCTGGCTCCTCGCGACTACCTGTCGACTTTCATGAAGATCGGCGTCATCGGCCTGCTGGCCGTGGCGATCATCGTCGTCCGCCCGGAAATCGATGTTCCGGCCTTCTCCGAGTTCGCTGGCCGTGCCGATGGCCCGGTCGTTGCCGGGCACATCTTCCCATTCCTGTTCGTGACCATTGCCTGCGGTGCGCTGTCGGGCTTCCACGCACTGATCGCCTCGGGCACCACCCCGAAGCTGGTCGAGAAGGAAAAGCAAACCCGCTTCCTGGGCTACGGCGGCATGCTCATGGAATCCATGGTGGCCATCATGGCGCTGGTTGCAGCGATTTCCATCGACCGCGGCATCTACTTCGCGATGAACTCCTCGGCTGCCGCTACCGGTGGCACGGTGGAAACCGCGGCGGCATTCGTGAACTCGCTGGGTTTGGCCGGCGTTAGCCTGGATCCAAACCAGCTGACCGAACTTGCCAATAACGTGGGCGAGAGCTCGGTTGTCTCGCGTACCGGTGGCGCTCCGACCCTGGCTGTGGGCATTGCGCACATCATGCACCAGTGGTTCGGCGGCACCGCGATGATGGGCTTCTGGTACCACTTCGCGATCATGTTCGAGGCACTGTTCATCCTGACCGCGGTTGACGCCGGTACCCGTGTTGCGCGCTTCATGCTGCAGGACACCATCGGCAACTTCTTCCCGAAGTTCAAGGACACCTCGTGGCGTCCGGGCGTGTGGCTGTGCACGTTGATCATGGTTGCCGGCTGGGGCTACATCCTGATCCTCGGCGTGACAGATCCCCTGGGCGGCATCAACACCTTCTTCCCGCTGTTCGGCATCGCCAATCAGCTGCTGGCTGCGATAGCGCTGGCCGTGGTGATGACCATCATAGCCAAGCAGAACAACTTCAAGTACCTGTGGGTCGTGGCTCTGCCGCTGGCCTTCACCGTGGTGATCACCTTCGTCGCGAGCTGGCAGAAGATCTTCTCCGCAGACACCAAAGTGGGCTACTTCGCCAACCACAACGCCTACAAGGAAGCTCTGGCCAATGGCGAGACTTCCCTCGGCTCGGCGGGCAGCGTCGAAGCCATGGAGGCCGTGGTCCGCAACACCGGTGTCCAGGGCTGGCTGTCCGTGGTCTTCCTGGTGCTGACCGCCATCGTGCTGGTATCGGCTGTTGTCGCAACCGCCAAGGCCAAGCAGAGCGGTGGTGGCAACAGCACCGAGGATCCTGCCGTGCCATCGAAGATGTACGCGCCCGCCGGCTTGATCTCGTCGCCTGCCGAAAAGGAACTTGAGAAGGCTTGGAAGCAAATCCCTGCCGAAGCCCAAGTCCAGCGAGGCGGCCACTAGCCATGGCGACGCTGTTGGAACGCCTGGGGCAAGCCAAGAAGTTTGTCGACGGGGTGCTCGGGGCCGACAAGTACCAGCACTACCTGGAACACCATGAACGCAATCATCCTGGCTCCAAGCCAATGACCGAGCGCGAATTCTGGAAGGACTACACCGACTGGCAGGAAAAGAATCCTGAAGGGCGTTGCTGCTGAACGCGACTGGTACCGGCCGTGAGAACCATTGGCGAAAGCGGATGGGGCTCGCGGCCGGTTTCGTTTTATGTCGACCCCGCTGCCGGGAACACTGCGGTGATCCCGGTAGGCTAGAACCAGTAATTCATCGGAAACCACCGGCAGAGAAGTGTAATGGCGTTCTTTTCACGACTGCGCGCTGAGCGTGCTGCTGCTCGCGAACTTGGCGAGGGCGTCTGGCGTCGCGCCCATGACCGTTTCCAGCGGTCATTGGACCGGGTCTTCCAGGTGGTAGAGGGCATCAACGATGACCAGGTTTACAACCAGCTGGTCCGAGAAGCCAATGAGATGGCTGTGCTGTTGCCGACCGTGCGCCAGCTTTGCTGTGCGGCGCATCGGATCACCCCGAGCAATGACGACACGATCCCGCAGCTGACCTCTGCGGCGCATCGTTCGCTGACTAAGGCCGCCAACGATTTGGCGACGACCGCACAGGTCGTAGCGATGATGCGCATGCAGGCCGAAGCCGGCAAGCCGATCGATATCGAAGCCGTGCGCCATCGTGCCATGCTGGTGAAAGAAGACGTCAGCCGGGCCGTGCAATTGCTCGCTTCCAGCGAATAATTGGGTTTTCCCGATCGCTCGCGTGGTGTTCCACCGCACAGGGCGCATCAGTGGACTAAATTAGTTGCATGACCCATACAATTCCTGAACTGAAGTTCCTTGACGGAAACACCATCGACCAGCTTGGCTACGGCGTCTGGAAGGTCGCCGACGAGGACGCGGAAGCAGTCGTTGGCCAGGCCATCGACGCCGGCTACCGCCACATCGACACCGCACGCATCTATGGCAACGAAGCTGGTGTCGGCCGCGCAGTTGCAGCCAGCACCGTGCCGCGCGAAGACCTCTTCATCACCACCAAGGTCTGGAACTCGGACCAGGGTTTCGAGAAGACCCTCGCCGCAGCGGATGCCTCGCTGGAACGGCTCGGACTGGAATACGTCGACCTGTACCTGATCCACTGGCTGCAGCCCAAGCGCGGCACCTACGTGGATACGTGGAAGGCACTGATCCAGCTGCAGAAGGACGGCAAGGCCAAGTCCATCGGCGTTTGCAACTTCACCAAGGAAGCACTGGAAGAGCTCTACACCGAAACCGGCGTCCGCCCGGTGATCAACCAGGTCGAAACCCATCCGTACTTCCCGCAGGGCGAGCTGCGCGCCTACGAGGCCGAGCACGGCATCCTGCACCAGTCCTGGTCCCCGCTGGGCCACGGCGGCGAACTGCTCAGCGACCCAGTGCTGGTGGAGATCGCCAAGAAGCATGAAGCATCGGTGGCGCAGGTAGTCATCGCGTGGCACCTGGCGGTAGGCAACGTGGTCATCCCGAAGTCGACCACCGAATCGCGCATCGTCGAGAACTTCGAATCGCTGAACGTGCAGCTGGACGAGGAAGATCTGGCTGCCATCGCTACCCTGGACCGCGGAGCGGAAGGCCGTATCTCGGCTGACCCGGCAACCGCCGACTTCGAGTAAAAAAGCTAGGCAGAACAGAAGGCTCCCGGTTTCTTCCGAAACCGGGAGCCTTCTGCCGCAACTGCCTTGTGCCTGGCCTCTAGCAGTCCAGTACGGTTGGTGCAGCGAACAGCGTATCGACGCCTTCGGCGTACAGAACCGAGTCGGGAGCTCGATCAGCGAGAGTGGCGAAACCGGCGGCACGCAGAAGGCCATCGTCGAATTCAACGAGTTGTGCAGGTTGCAGCGGCCACGGTTCATGGTGGTTCCGGCAGTGCAAGGTGCGCCCAAGATGCCGCTGGTGGAACGCCCACTGTGCCGATAGCGCGATGGCGGTCTGCGAACCCGGGGTAATTGGATCGGCACTGGCAGAAGCTTCTACCGGACGCACGACGATGCGGGAACGTGCGCTCGGATTTCCGATGCGCCGTGTTGCATAGCTGATCGTGCCGGCCTTCTTCAGGATTTTCATGGACGACCACTGGTACTTCAACCCGAAGACTGCCCGCGCCATGAGCACAGGTAGCAGGCGTGATGCTTCAAGGCTCAGGAATACCACTGCGCGGCGTCCTTGATTGTCAACGGAATAGAGGCGCACATTGATCTCCGGGAAGTCACCCAACCACGGAATCGCAGGACCGGAGAAGAACGCACTGCGCGACATCTGGAAAGCGACGAGGCCCACCCAAGCGCTGCCGGCGACAATATCTGGCCGGCATCCTTCGGGCATGTACGGCGCCACCTCATCCGGGCTAACCCGCCAATGCAGGAACGCTACTTCGCTCCACCGTTGGCGCATGATCGCGTTGCCGCCTAGCGATGGCGGTTCAGGGGAGTACTGCAAGGATTGCATCAGTTTGGAATTCCTTGGAAATTGCTGTCGAAGGCTTATACCGCTATTGCCGGTCGCGAACCAGGATCGATGATCTGCTGATCGCGGAGTGAAGAATCGTTTGCCGGCTCTGGCCTAATTGAATATCCAAAAGCGCCGTTGGGCAAGATGCGGGATAAGAATGGACTGCGTGGGAATCGAAGACCCCGGGACCAGTCATGAAAATCCATTGAAAATTGCGAAAACCCCGGAATCATGCGGCAAGCGCGATTCCGGGGTTTTCTTCACAACGAGCCCCCTGCCGGATTTGAACCGGCGACCTGCTCTTTACGAGGGAGCTGCTCTACCCCTGAGCTAAGGAGGCCTGTACCTGCAAACAGGCACCACGTCACTTTATCCGAGGAATTGTCTGAACGTCAAAACGGCGACGACATCATCAAGCCCAATCAGCACCGGGTGCCGGCTTCGGGGACTTTGCCGTCAATCAGGTACTCATCCACCGCTTTGGTAATGCATTCATTGGAGCGTCCATATGCGGTGTGGCCATGGCCTTCATAGGTCAGCAGGGTCGCGTTATCCAGCTGCTGCGCCAATGCCTCAGACCATGCGTAGGGGGTAGCTGGATCGCCGACGGTGCCAATGACGAGGATCTCATTCGAGCCTTCCGCGTCGAGGACCTCAGGCTTGCCAGTGGCGTCGTGGTCCCAGGCCTCGCAGGTGATGCCGCCGTAGGCGAGATACTTGCCCAAGGTCGGGGCCGCACGCATCAACTCTGTTGCTTCGGCCTGCATCGCTTCTGGACTGGCGTCCATTGGACGGTCCAGGCAATTGATGGCGGTGAAAGCATCGGTGGAATTCGATGCATACGTGCCGTCGCCCTCGCGGTCCGCCGAGAGATCCGCGAAGCCGAGGATCATATCCACATCCGCGTCGTTGACGGCAGCGTTCGTCGCATCGGTCAAAATGGGCCAGCTGGAATCGTCATACAGCGGCAAGATGAAGCCGTTGATGAAGTCGATGATCGGCACTGCACGCCCGTCGCTGGCAGTCATTGGTTCGTTCTCCACCTGCGCAAAGAACTGCTGCAGCTGCACCTTGGCCTCTTCAACGGTTCCAGTGAACGGGCACTCACCGCTTTCAAGGCAATTGGCGAGCCACGCGTCGATCTCCTTCTCGAAGCCAACGGCCTGGGCCAAGGTGAGGTCCGAAGCTGTGCTGGTTGGATCCATGGCGCCATCGAGTACGAAGCGACCCACATTCCGAGGGAACAAATCAGCGTAGGTTGCTCCGAGGAAGGTTCCATAGGAGAAACCGAGGTAGTCCAGCTGTGCATCACCGAGCACAGCACGGATCACGTCCATGTCCTTCGCTGCCGAAACGGTATCGACGTGGCCTAGGAGATTGCCGGTATTGGACGCGCAGTCAGCTGCGTAGTCCTCGGTATCCTCGACAATTTCGTCCTGGTCTTCAGGAACCCAAGCCCGCAGGTTTTCCTGGCGTCCCTCATCGGTCTCGGCACCGCTTTGGCAGGTGACCGGGGAGCTTTCTCCCACGCCTCGCGGATCGAATCCGATGACGTTGTAGGCGCGCTGCAGGTCAGCGCTGAACATGCCTGGTACCGAGGACGCCACCAGATCCAGGCCGGATCCGCCTGGGCCGCCGGGGTTTACCAGCAGATTGCCTGTCGCTCCGTCCACTGCGCGGCGGTTCAACGCCAGATCAATGCTCTCGCCTTCGGGATCGGCATAGTCCAGCGGAACCTCTATGGTGGCGCATTCGATGATGCTGCCGCATTCTTCCCAATCGAGGTCTTGGCTGTAGAAGGATTCCAATCCTTGCGGCGTACTGGCGTTGGGCGCGGACTGCGACGCATCCGATGCGCCGGACTGCGAATCCGCTGTAGTGGAAGAGCAGCCGGCCAGGGTCAAAGCCAGAGCGGTCCCCACTGCGGCCAAGCGCATCATCGGTGAGCGTGCAGGCACTTTTAGTGTCTCCTTGTGATGGGTTAACGGCGTCCCGGCTGCGGCAGCAAACGGGTCATGAGTGCTTCCAGGGCCATGAGCTGGTTGACGTTGGCAGCCAAGCGGCTGCGCGTTTCATTGATGGCATCAAGCTGGGCCAAGGACTTCTCGCTGGACTGTTCCGCTGCGAAACGTTCGAGCTTCTCGCGCAGGTGCTCGTTGATCAGCTCAATTCCGGTATTCAGCTGGATGCTCAAAACATCGCGGAAGAATGTGGTCAGGTCTGTCAGGGTACGGTCCAAGGCATCGAAAGCCGCACGCCGAGCGAATCGCTTGGCATCATCCTCCAGCGCCTTGAACTGTCCACGCAATCCAGCGGGGATGTTCTCCTCTGGGCCCAAGCCGTTGGCGTGGCGCAGCTGGGCAATCTTGTTCTGCAGATCGGTGCCGGTAATGTTCTCGGCACGCTCGCTGGCCAGTTTGGAAATTTCTGCGGCAGCGGCCATCGCCTGCGGCAAGGTGGTGGTGCGCAACGGCAGGGTAACGACTTTTTCACGCTGGATGCGTGCTTGCTCGTCACGGGCCAGCAAACGGGCTACGCCAATGTGGGACTGCGAGACACGGGCAGCGAACAGCGCCTGTTCCGGTTCCAGCCCGTCACGGCGCACCAGAAGATCCGCAACATCCTGGGTGGACGGCACGGAGAGATTTATCGCGCGGCACCGTGATCGAATGGTCACCAGGACATCTGCAGGAGACGGGGCGCTCAGGATCCAGATCATCTTGGCGGGCGGTTCTTCAATGGCCTTGAGCAGCACGTTGGTGCTGCGCTCGGACATGCGGTCGGCATCTTCGATGATGATGATGCGCCAGCGGCCGGTGCCAGCACTTTCCTGTGCACGGGTAATCAGATGGCGGACGTCAGCGATCTGGTACTCGAATTTGTCGGTGGATACGAAGGACACATCCGGGTGCTCCGAATTCATGACCATTTTGCAGTTGGCGCACTGCCCGCAGCCGGCCGGGGCCTGGGTGCACTGCAAAGCTGCCGCGAAAGCCCGCGCCGCGGTGGTACGGCCCGATCCCGGGGGACCGGTCACCAGCCAGGCATGGGTCGGGTTGCCGCGATCAACCTCAGCGGTCAACGTGGCAATGACACGTTCCTGCCCGGCAAGTTCTGCGAAGACCGGCCGGGTCACAGCAAGCCTGCCAAATGCTGCGCAACCGACTGGTGCAGCTGCTCCACGCTGGCGGTGGCATCCAGGACCAGATAGCGCTGCGGATCACGGGCCGCCAAGTCGAGGAAGGCGTTGCGGATGCGTTCATGGAAATCATCCGGCTCGGATTCCAAGCGATCCGAATCCTCCACGCCGCCGCTGGCCGCAATGCGCCGGGCACGTCCCTGTGCGGCGGAGATATCAAGAATGATGGTGGCATCCGGCTTCAGTCCGCCGGTCGCGAAGTCATTGATCGATGCGACGGCATCAAAGCCGAGGGCGCGGCCCATGCCCTGGTAAGCCAGCGAGGAATCAACGAATCGGTCGCAGATGATGTGGGTTCCGGCATCCAGCGCGGGGGAGATGACCTGCTGGACATGGGCGGCACGCGCCGCCGAGTAAATCAGGGCCTCGGTACGGGCATCGATCTCGCCGTGGCCGTGTTCGAGCACCAAGGAACGCAGCTCTTCGCTGACCTGGGTTCCGCCTGGCTCACGGGTAGTGGTGACCTTGGCGCCACGGGACTCCAGCCACTGCTGGGCCAGGGCGACCTGCGTGGACTTCCCAGCGCCGTCACCGCCTTCAAAAACGATGAACAAGCCACGGGTTGGGGTACTCGATTCGATACTCACCCCACTAGCCTATCCAAGGACATTTAAAGATGTGCGTTGCAACGGCAGGATGTGCAACGAAAATGCACCCAGTGTGGTGGATCAGTCAGATGAAATGTAGTGAAATCCACCGGCTGGCAGCGTCAAAGGAAGCGTAGAGTTTTTTCCATGAACCCCCGCACCGCAGAATCAGGCGCCAATCCGGCCTGGGATCCGAAAACTTTGCTCGTTGCCGGTGGGCGTCCGGCCCATGGCTACGATGCTCCAGTCAACCACCCGGTGACCTTCACCTCGACCTACCACTCCAGAGGCCAGGCGGTGCCGGGTGAACGCGTATATGCGCGCTTCTCCAATCCGACCTGGGATCCGTTTGAAGAAGTACTGGGCCAGCTCGAAGCGGCAACGCTGCCTGCCCTGGTGTTCTCCTCGGGCATGGCAGCTATTGCCGCCGCACTGAGCATCGTGCCAGAGGCCGGCGTGCTGGTGATGCCGCAGCATTCCTATAACGGTTCGCTGGCGTTGAGCGCAGAGCTGCAAGAGGCGGGACGGCTGCGCATTCGCCCGGTGGATATTGCCAACACCGAAGAAGTGCTCGCTGCCTTGGAGGGGGCCGATGTGCTCTGGGTGGAATCGCCAACCAACCCGATGCTGGAAGTCGCCGACCTGCCGACCCTGCTGGCTGCCGCCAAAGCGAAGAACGTCGTGAGCATCGTGGATAACACCTTTGCCACCCCACTGCTCCAGCAGCCGCTGGTCCACGGTGCCGACCTTGTAGTTCACTCGGTGACCAAGTACCTGTCGGGCCACTCGGACGTGATCATGGGCGCGCTGGTCACCAGCGACGAGCAGCTCCACAGCCGCCTGCATGGGTACCGGACCTTGCATGGCGCGATCGCCGGCCCGATGGATACCTTCCTCGCATTACGCGGGGTGCGCACCATGGCCGTGCGCCTTCAGCGTTCGCAGTCAAACAGCCAGGTGCTGGCAGAACGCCTCGCGGCACATCCCAAGGTGCAGGCCGTACGCTACCCGGGACTGCCCAACGACCCGGGCCACGCGCGCGCCGCGGACCTCATGGGCGGGTTCGGGTCGGTGATCGCCTTTGAAGCGGGAAGCACCGCCGAAGAAGCGGACCGGGTACTGGAAGCCTTCCAGCTCATCACCGGCGCCACCTCGCTTGGAGGCGTGGAGTCCCTGGCTGAGCGCCGGGCCCGCCACGCTTCGGAGCCGGCCAGCGTCCCGGCCAGCCTGATCCGACTGTCAGTAGGCATTGAAGAGGTGGAAGACCTCTGGGCCGATCTGCAGCAAGCGCTGGACCGGCTTTGATGCCCGCGGGCGCTGATTTCCGCGCGTGGCACAGCGCCCATCATTTGCGCGAAAAAGGTAGAGTACAAGCATGAACATGTTGCGCATGGCCCAAATAATCGAGTACTACATGATGATCGCTTTGAGCATTGTCATCGTTGCGCTCGCCGTCTGGGCTTTGGTTGATTGCCTGCGTCATGGCGCAGATCGCTTCGCCCAGGAAGGCAAGCGCACCAAGGGGTTCTGGCTTGGACTGACCGTCGCCAGCACCGCCGTGGCACTGCTTGGCATCTTCAGCCAGGGCGGAATCGGCTTCCTGCAGCTGATCGGCGCCTGCATCGCCTGCGTGTACCTCGCGGATGTCAAGCCTGCCGTCAGCGGCAAGGGCGGCGGCTGGTACAACTACTAGGCGTGCCAAGGCACCAAGTTTTCCCGAAGACCTGCATCCGCATCTTGGCGGACTGCAGGTCTTCGCACTTTAATCACGGGCCTTAACTTTCGCACGAGCAGGCTTGCGCATTGGTTAGGATGGATTACATGAGCCACACTTTGATTTTGCTTCGCCACGGACAGAGCGAATGGAACGAAAAGAACCTGTTCACCGGTTGGTACGACGTATCGCTGACCGAGAAGGGCCGTGCTGAAGCTGCCCGCGGCGGCCAGCTGCTGACCGAAGCTGGCTACAAGCCGGAGGTGCTTCACACCTCCTTGCTGACCCGCGCCATTGTTACCGCGAACCTGGCCCTGGAAGCCGCTGGCCGTTCGTGGATCCCGGTGAACCGCGACTGGCGCCTGAACGAGCGCCACTACGGTGCGCTGCAGGGCAAGGACAAGGCGCAGACCTTGGCCGAGTTCGGCGAAGAGCAGTTCATGGAATGGCGTCGCAGCTACGACACCCCGCCACCAGCACTGGATGATTCCTCGGAGTTCAGCCAGATCAACGACGAGCGCTATGCGGCATTGGGCGACTCCGCCCCACGCACCGAGTGCCTCAAGGACGTGCTGGATCGCATGCTTCCCTACTGGGAGAACAACATCAAGGCCGACCTGTCGGCAGGCAAGACCGTCATGGTCACCGCCCACGGCAACTCGCTGCGTGCGCTGGTCAAGCACCTGGATGGCATCAGCGATGAAGACATTGCTGGCCTGAACATCCCAACCGGCATCCCGCTGGTCTATGAGCTGGATGACAACTTCCAGCCAATCACCAAGGGCGGAACCTACCTGGATCCAGCAGCCGCTGCGGACGCCATCAAGGCCGTTGCCAACCAAGGCCGCAAGTAGGACACGCTTTTCGGCGGCATCGGGGCTGCTGGCTACTCGCCAGTAGTTCGCGATGCCGCCGTCCGCTTGTTAACGCCGAGGTAACGCCAAGCATCCGGCTGTGAGCGAAACAACTGCGCACGATTGTATTTTTGGCATTAGTATGCTGTAATCTCCTATTTCGAATAGGCTCAATGGCTCACGTTAGGAATGCAATTCGTGGCAACTGATTACGATGAAGTCCGCCCAGACGTTGCTGAGGCACGTAAGGCTTCTCTGGATGCGGTGAAGTCCGCAAACGCACCGGACGCCAAGTCGGTGGTGCGCGAGCTCGACGAGACCGACCACACCGATGGCATGGATCTGCCAGGTGCGGATCTATCCAACGAGGAATTGACCGTTACGGTCATTCCGCAGAAAGACGACGAGTTCATTTGCGGCTCGTGCTTCTTGATTCGCCACCGTTCGCAGCTGGTGCGCGAAGAGGGCAATGTAGGCTTCTGCGTCGAGTGCGAAGGCTAGAAGCCCGCTAGACGCTGGCGCCACTTGCGCGCCAACAACCTGCGAGGGCAGTCCACCGATCGGTGGACTGCCCTCTGCTGGTTTAACGGGCTGGATTCCCCGGATGGGACCGGACTCCAACGGCGGTCCCTGGGGTGCCCAGCGCTGCGTCGTGCGTCCGCTGGCATCCTGCCGGGGCAATGGCTGGATGTGCGCTCACCGGGAGCGCGTGGAGCTGCATGGCCGGACGAGGCGCAGCACTGCCATGCCAACGGGGCCGCGGGCCACGGCACGGTACCCAGTTCGCGCCGCGATGCGAAGGCTTCCCGGACCCCGGACACCCAGTTTCAGTGCTGAATGAGCTGGAGAGCAAAAATGGCGTCTGCCATCCGGTGGTACCGGATGGCAGGCGCCAAGGCGCAGCCTTATAGCTTAGGTCCGCGGACCTAGATCTCGGTGGGGTCCCATTCGCCGGTCACCAGATAGGTGACCTTGCGAGCTACGGACACACCATGATCGCCGAAGCGCTCAAGGTAGCGGCTGGTCAGCGATACGTCCACGGTGGTGGGTGCATTGGCATCCCAGTCGTCGGCCGCGACCAGGGTGAAGACGCTGGAGTGCAAGCGATCCAGCTGGTGGTTCAGCTCGATAATTTCGGTAGCGATCTGCAGATCGCGGGTGTCGAGCAAACGCGCAACGGCCTTGGCGATGTCAATATCGATCTTTGCCATCTGGGCAAAGGTGTCGGAAATCCTGGCTGGGATTGCCGGGTTGGGGAAGCGCAGGCGGGCCAGCTGCGCCAAGTGGCGTGCCAAGTCGCCCATGCGCTCCAGCGAAGCACTCATGCGCAGCGAACCGACGATCATGCGCAGATCGCTGGCTACCGGTCCCTGCAAAGCCAAAGTATCGATAGCGCGCTCATCGAGCTGGTTCTGCAGGAAGTCGATCTTCGCGTCCGCTGCGATGACTTCCTGGGCCAGGTCGACGTCGACGTTGGCTAGCGAATCCCAAGCTCGATCCATTGCGGTTGCGACCTGGTTGGCCATCTCAATGAGTTCTTCGCCAATTTGCTGCAGGTCTGCTTGAAATACCTTACGCACAGCAGTTCCTTTCGAGTGTCGGTATCCATGCCGGATGGTGGACTGCCGTGGCAGCCAACCGCCCCGAAACAGTTTTGTGGCATGGTGGAGGGTCTTGCTCCAGCTTGTCAGCGGGTGATTAACGAATATGCCACGAAAGGTGAACGTTTGGTGAACAGCGCGCCGAAATCGACTAAATCACGTCATTTAGGGCCGGTGCCACCCAAAGGTGAAGCTAGTCTAAAGATGTGAACGAAGTGATCTCGACTCTTATAGCCGGCGTCCTCGGCCTGGCTCTGGGGATCGTTGGCGTCATCGCCTTCCGGCTTTCCCAGAACCGCTCCTCGAAGCTGCCGCAGGTCGACGAACCCGTGCTCCCCGAGGGAGCCGCCGCCGTCCTGTCGGTCATTGGACGCGCCTTCGTGATCCTTGATGACGTCGACGGGGTGGTCCGGGCCAACCCCGCTTCCTATGCCTACGGACTGGTGCGAGGACACACGCTCGTCCACAACGAACTGCTCTCGCTGGTGCGGCAGGTTCGCGCCGACGGCGTGATTGCCGAAAGCCAGTACGAGCTGCAACGCTCCACGCTGGGTGCCGGGCAGCTAATTGTCCATGTGCGCGTGGCACCGCTGGGCGACGAGTACATTCTCCTGCTGGCCGACGACCGTACCGAAATCACCCGTACCGAAGCGATGCGCAACGACTTCGTGGCCAACGTTTCCCACGAGCTGAAGACTCCGGTCGGCGCGATCGGCCTGCTGGCCGAGGCCATTACCGAGGCTGCCGATGACCCCAAGGCGGTACGCCGCTTCTCCACCCGGATGGACAAGGAATCGCGGCGCCTGGCCGCCCTGGTCCAGGACATTATCGAGCTCTCCCGCCTGCAGGCATCCGATGCCATCGTGCAGGGCCAAGAAGTGAATATCGACAGCGTCGTGGCCGAGGCAGTTGACCGCAGCCACCTGATTGCCGAGGAAAAGGGCATCGCCATCACCGTAGGCGGACATCTCGAGGAGCCGATCCTGGGCGATGCGGACCTGCTGATGACTGCGATCCGCAACCTGATCGATAATGCCATCCGCTACTCCCCGGAGAACACCACGGTAGGCGTGGGCATCCGGCAGCGTGATGGCTATGCGCAGATCTCGGTCACCGACCAGGGACCCGGGATTTCGGCCGAAGAGCAGGAACGCGTTTTCGAGCGCTTCTACCGCGTGGACTCCGCACGTTCGAGGCAGACCGGGGGCACCGGCCTGGGGCTGAGCATCGTCAAGCACGTGCTGGCCAACCACGGCGGCGAAGTGTCGCTGTGGTCGCAGCCGGGCCACGGATCCACATTTACCCTAAGACTTCCCCTAGCGGACGAAGAACCGGCGACCAGCAATGTGCTTGCCGGCCAGACGATGAAGGAACGAACGATCGAGACGAATGCGTCCGATCGTGAAGGAGGACGCCGATGACCCGCATATTGATCGTTGAGGACGAGGAATCGCTCTCTGACCCGCTGTCCTACCTGCTGGAACGCGAAGGTTTCGAAGTCCGGATCGCCGACGACGGCCTGAAGGCCGTGACCGAGTTCGAACGCCATGGCGCAGACCTGGTGCTGCTGGATCTGATGCTCCCGGGCCAGCCCGGAACCGAGGTGATCCGCCAGATCCGCCTGAACAGCCAGGTCCCGGTCATCATGCTCACCGCAAAGGACTCGGAGATCGATAAGGTCGTCGGCCTGGAGCTCGGCGCCGACGACTACGTCACCAAGCCGTACTCCTCCCGCGAATTGCTGGCCCGCATCCGTGCTGTGCTGCGCCGCCAGGGCGAAGGCGAAGAACTGATCAGCAATGTGGTCACCGCCGGTCCGGTGCGAATGGACGTGGAACGCCACGTGGTCTCGGTCGACAACACCGAGGTATCCATGCCGCTGAAGGAATTCGAGCTGCTGGAAATGCTGTTGCGCAACGCCGGTCGAGTGCTCACCCGGGGCCAGCTGATTGACCGCGTCTGGGGCAGCGACTACGTGGGGGACACCAAGACTTTGGATGTGCACGTCAAGCGCCTGCGCTCCAAGATCGAGGTCGACCCGGCGGTGCCCGAACGCCTGGTGACCGTGCGCGGGCTGGGCTACAAGTTCGTGGTCTAAAGCCAAAGAGCCCGGATACGGCAAGAGCCTCGGGCAGAATCTTTCGATTCTGCCAGAGGCTCTTGTTTTGTCTTGCGCGAAGCTTAGTGGCCCGAAGTGGAGTGGGTCTCTTCTGGAATCAGGTGCTCGGTAACCGACTGATCAGCACCGCCTGGTACGAAGTCGCGGTATTCAGCCAGGGTGCCATCGACAACTGGAACGCTGAATTCCACGTTCTCACCGGCAACGGTGAAGACCGAGTCGGCGTGTTCGCCAGCTGCAATGCCCATGTTCTTGATGATCTGCTGGTTCTTGTCTTCTTCAAGCTTGATGGTGCCGTCTGCAGGAACCTGGATGGAGACAGGTGCTGCGTTGTCAGCCTTGACCGACAGGGTCAGCGCGGAATCGCCGGCGTTGACTACGGAGCCGATCAGGCGGGCTTCAGTGTCGTCGCTGTTGGTGACGAACATCAGGTTGCGGACCTTTGCGTCTGCGACATCGACGTTGACGCCATCGCTGGCGGCGTAGTCGGTGTTGGTGGCCTGCTCGTTGATGGCGCCACAGCTGGTGACACCGAATGCCAGGGCAGCCACAGCGAGGGACGCGGCAATGCGACGTCCAGCGGTCATGCGTGCGGTGATCACGACACTAACTCCTCGGTGAGAAAAATGAGTTGCTTCGGTTCGTGGTCTGCTTAATCGAATGCACCTAGGGCAGGCGCAATCGAAAATTGGACCACGATTACCTCTAAGCCTAGCTGTTTTTCACGCAAAGACGCGATTTAGCGACGTGCAACACACGCATTTCGACAAGTTGTAGACAACCGATGCGGGGAAGGGGGTTGGTGCGCAGTCGACTGCCCTACCTTCTTCATAGCATGTTTCTCTTGCAAGTGGAAGAGGCATTTCCGCGTGAATTCGCGGTTATATGGGGCACAGGCGCAGGATCCGGAATAGCAAACATGGTAGACTAGGGCGTGGGAAAGGGGTTTATCCACATGGTTTTTGAGGTTGGCGAGACTGTTGTCTACCCGCACCACGGTGCCGCGATGATCGAAGAGATCAAGATGCGCAAGATCAAGGGCGAAGAGAAAATGTATCTCAAGCTCAAGGTGGCTCAGGGCGACCTGACCATCGAGGTTCCTGCTGAGAACGTTGATCTTGTTGGCGTACGTGACGTGGTAGGTCAGGAAGGCTTGGACCATGTGTTCGATGTCCTTCGTGCTGAATTTACCGAAGAGCCGACCAACTGGTCGCGCCGCTACAAGGCAAATGTCGAGAAGCTCGCTTCCGGCGATGTCATCAAGGTTGCAGAAGTAGTCCGCGACTTGTGGCGCCGAGAAAATGACCGTGGTCTGTCGGCAGGCGAAAAGCGCATGCTGGCAAAAGCTCGCCAGGTATTGATCAGTGAATTGGCCTTGGCCAAGGATCTGGACGAGGCCAAGGCAGAAGGCCTCTTGGACGAGGTTCTGGCTTCGGCCTAGCCCCGTTCCGGTAACGCATCGCCGTGAAACGCTCCCAAGCGTTTCACGGCTTTTGGCGTTAAAGCGGCCAAGGCTGAACCGCGCGGCACGATAAGCTGGGCGCTGTGAAGCAAAGCGAAGTGCATAACTCAAGCCTGATCCTCGTGGCTGCTGGAATGGGAACCCGCCTCGGCGCTGGCCTTCCCAAGGCGATGGTCCAGGTGGCCGGAAAATCCCTGGCTGAACATGCCGTGGACCGGGCGCTGGGAATTCCGCAGATCACCGAAATCATCGTGGTTACCCCGCCGCAGGACGAACGCCTGGCCGCGGCCATGGCGCAGTACGGGGACAAGGTGCACACCGTGCCCGGTGGCGCCAGCCGCGCCGCGTCGGTCCGTGCCGGCTTGGCTGTAGCCAGTTCCGCCGCCACCAACATTCTGGTCCATGACGCCGCCCGTGCTTTTGCCCCGGCGAAGCTGCATGAACAAGTGCTTGGAGCTCTGGCCGACGAGCAGTGCAACGCCGTCATCCCGGCGCTGAACGTCACCGACACCATCTGCGTGGTGGAGCTCGATGCCGCCGGCGAGCACGAAATCATCAAGGAAACCCCGGCACGTTCCATCCTGCGCGCGGTGCAAACCCCGCAGGGCTTTGACGCGCAGCTGTTGCGCGATGCCCACGCCCAACTGGATGGCTGCACCGAGGCAGAACTGGAGAAGGTTACCGACGACGCGTCGATCGTGCGGGCTTTCGGAGCCGAAGTCCATGTGGTGCCGGGATCGCAGCAAGCCATGAAGGTCACCTATTCCGGAGATCTCGACGCGGCAGGCAAGCTCGCGGCGAACCAGCCCGCGGCCACCCCAAGCGCAAAGGAAGAAACCATGATCCTGCCACGAGTCGGCAACGGCATCGATGTTCACGCGGTCAGCGAAGACCCGACTCGCGAAATGTGGCTGGCAGGACTGCACTTCCCGGAAGACACCGGGCTTTCGGGCCACTCCGATGGCGACGCGGTAGCGCACGCGGCCTGCGATGCGCTGTTCTCCGCGGCGGGCATTGGCGATCTGGGCACGCACTTCGGGGTGGACCGACCGGAATTCGCCGGGGCCAGCGGTGTGAGCCTGATTGCAGAAGCCGCCCGCCTGGTGCGGGAGGCGGGATTCGAAATCGGCAATGTCGCGGTGCAGTTCGTTGGCCGCCGCCCGCGCTTTGCCGCGCGCCGCGAAGAAGCCAGCAAAGTGCTGAGCGAGGCTATCGGCGCCCCAGTCAGCGTCATTGCGACCACCAGCGACGGGCTGGGCTACGAGGGGGAAGGCAAGGGCGTGACAGCCTATGCCACCGCACTGGTCTACCCGGTATCGGGCTAGGCCCCTTGGCGCAACCGCGGGGCTTCGATCATCGAGAGTGTCACAAGTGAAGTACAAAGGGTGCATCCATCGGATAACCTTAAAGGCGTGAGCCTGCGATTCTATGACACCAAAACAGCATCCGTACGCGACTTCCAGCCATTGGCGGAAGGCGAAGTCAAGCTGTACTACTGTGGCGCCACCGTGCAGGGCATGCCGCACGTGGGCCACGTCCGCAGCGCCATTGTCTTCGACCTGTTGGTGCGCTGGCTCGAATACCGCGGCTTTACCGTCACCACCGTCCGCAACGTGACCGACATCGATGACAAGATCCTGGAGAAGTCGGCGAAATCCTTCGCCGAGGACTTCGAGGCGGATGCCCATTACAAGCCGCGCGAAGAATGGTTCGCCCTGGCGTACCGCTTCGAGCAGGAATTCGCACGGGCCTACGAGGCTCTGGGTGTCCAACGCCCGACTTACGAGCCCCGCGCGACCGGCCACATCACCGAAATGCATGACCTGATTGCACAGCTGATCGAACGCGGCCATGCCTACCCGGCGGCCGACAGCTCCGGAGATGTCTATTTCGACGTGCGCTCCTATGAGCAGTACGGCGCACTGACCCGCCAGAAGATCGACGATATGCAGGACGCGCCGGATTCGGATCCGCGCGGCAAGAAGGATCCACGCGACTTCGCGCTGTGGAAGGGCTACAAGGGAACCGATCCGCTGACCGCTTCCTGGCCAAGCCCCTGGGGACGCGGCCGCCCAGGCTGGCACCTGGAATGCTCGGCGATGGCTGGCAAGTACCTGGGCAGCGAATTCGACATCCATGGCGGCGGACTGGATCTGCGCTTCCCGCACCACGAGAACGAAATGGCCCAGTCCAACGCGGCTGGCCACGGCTTTGCAAACTTCTGGATGCACAACGGCATGGTCACCTATGAGGGTGAGAAGATGTCCAAGTCCATTGGGAACACCATTTCCCCGGAAGAAATGCTCGCGCTGGCCGACGCCCGCGTGGTGCGCTACTTCCTGGGCCAGGCGCAGTACCGTTCGATGCTCGACTACCGCCCGGACTCGCTGACCGAAGCGGGGGCAGCGGTCGAACGCATCGACACCTTCATCTCCAACGCGCGCTACCGCCTGGGTGCCGTCGCCGAGTCGATCGTGGCCACCGGGGTTCCGGAAGCTTTCGGCACCGCGATGGATGATGACCTGAACGTTCCAATGGCGCTGGCCGCGCTGCATGAAACCGTGCGGCTGGGCAATGCATCCTTGGATAGCCGTGACGACGCTGCCACTGCCAAGGCCTTGGGCCAGGTCTTGGCCATGACCCAGGTATTGGGCCTGGATGATGCCGGCAGCAATGAAAGCTCGAAATCTTCTGCAGAGCACGCAGCCCTGGATCAGCTGATCCAGGCCCAGTTGGCTGAACGCGCCGAAGCACGCGCTGCCAAGGACTGGGCACGCTCCGACGCCATCCGCGATGCGCTGGCATCCGCTGGCATTACCGTGGCGGACTCGGCCGATGGCGCTCGCTGGACTCTGGACAACTAGTCGCGAACACGCGCGGCACCAACGAACTCAAAACTAAAGGACATGAACCAATGAACAAAAAGGGCCCAACCAAGGGTAGTGGTGGCAAGGGACGTCGTTCCCTCGAGGGCAAGGGCCCGACCCCCAAAGCGGAGGACCGCCCGTACCACAAGGCTTACCGTGCCAAGCAGCTCTCTGAGCGCTCGGCCGCCAAGCGCAGCACCGGCCGTCGAACCGACCGCATCAAGGTCAACGCCGAGTTCGTCACCGGCCGCAACTCCGTCGTTGAGGCGCTGCGCGCCGGCATCCCTGCCAAGGCGCTGCACGTTGCCATCCGCATCGACGTCGATGACCGCGTCCGCGAATCCCTGAAGCTGGCTGCCGAGCTGGGCATCCCGCTGATGGAAGCATCCAAGCCCGAGCTCGACCGCATGACCGATGACGCGATCCACCAGGGCATGGCCCTGCAGATCCCGCCATACGAATACAAGGATGCAGTCCAGCTGGCTACCAAGGCCATCAAGGACTTCGACAAGGGATACACCCGGACCCAGCCGCTGTTCCTGGCACTGGATGGCATCACCGACCCGCGTAACCTGGGTGCGATTGTCCGTTCGGCCTCGGCCTTCGGCGCAGACGGCGTGATCATTCCAGAGCGCCGCAGCGTCGGCATGACCGCTTCGGCATGGAAGACCAGCGCCGGTGCAGCTGTACGCGTACCAGTAGCCAAGTGCAGCAACCTGACCAGCGCACTGAAAGAAATCAAGGCTGCTGGCATTTTCGTGATCGGCCTCGACGCCGGTGGCGACATGGAGCTTCCGAACTTCGAATTGGCTACCGGCCCGCTGTGCATCGTGGTTGGTTCCGAAGGCAAGGGCCTGTCCCGGCTGGTCCGCGAAAACTGCGACGCCATCGTTTCGATTCCAATCGACTCGGCAATGGAATCGCTGAATGCTTCGATGGCTGTTGGCATCTCGCTCTACGAGGTATCGCGTTTGCGCGCTGGACAGTCCAAGTAGTCTCCAAGCACCGTGAAGGGGTCATAACTTTGCCAAGGCAAGTTATGGCCCCTTTTCATTGGGGTGACCTGCTTCATAACAACAATTTTCCGTTGTTTTTAGCCGATATTCACCTTGGACCGCAGGGAATCCGCATGATTCCGGGGATTCTGCGCAGGAAAGCATGGAAACTGGCCGATTTTGCGTCGTGGCTGAACCCGTGTAGAGTTTTATCTCGCGCCGCTGATCCGGACAGCCTGAAAGGGCGAAACGGAAACGGCGGGGTGA